>JAEUNM010000016.1 GCA_016791105.1 Rhodocyclaceae bacterium
GCGCCTGAGGGTGCGGCGGGCGCGTTGCCTGCCTAGGCGCGACGAGGCGGCAGGGCCGCCCCCTGCAACGAGGAGCAACAACGGCAGGCGGCGCGCCCGTCGTGCCATCGGGTGCGTAGCGGGGCGCACCCACAAGGTACGACCTTAAGTTGCTGAAAGTTTAATTATTTCCGGGCGTTATCGACGCATCGAAGCGGTCAACTGGGGAAAGTAGGTTCAAACACGCGATAGGTATTGCGGTCGGCCCGCTTGGCTCCGTACAGCGCCGCATCGGCGTTGCGTATCAAGGTTTCCGCGTCGGCGCCGTGCTCGGGCGACAAAGCCACCCCTATGCTGGCGGAAAGGTAGGCGCTACCGCCATCCAGTTGAAATTTCTGCTCCATGGCAACCCGTATGCGTAACGCCACTTCCTCGGCCTCGTGCCGGCCGTCTATCTGGCTCAGGATGACCACGAATTCGTCCCCGCCCAGGCGCGCGACCAGATCGGATTCGCGCACGGCGGCGCTCAGACGGCGGGCCGCTTCGATCAGCACCTTGTCTCCGGCAGCATGGCCGTACTGGTCATTGACTTCCTTGAAATGGTCCAGATCGACGTACAACAGCGCGAACGGACGGCCATAACGGCGCCCGGCCGCGATGGCCGCCTGCAAATGTTGCTCGAACATGCTGCGATTGGGCAATTCCGTCAGGTGGTCGTGATGCGCGCGATGGCGGTAAGTTTCTTCCGCCTGTTTGCGTACCGTGATGTCGCTGAACGTCGCCACGTAGCGCGCCCCGCCACCTTCCGGCAGCACCGAAACGGACATCCATTGCACGTAACAACTGCCGTCCTTGCGCCGATTCCAGATTTCGCCGTCCCAGCGCCCGGTTTCCTGCAGGCTGCGCCACAGTTCGGTATAAAACGCGCGATCCTGGCGTCCGGACTGCAATAGGCGGGGGTTGCGCCCCAGCACTTCGCTGGGGGTATAGCCGGTAATCGCGGAAAACGCCGGATTGACGCGCACGATGCGGTTTTCCCCATCGGTCACGATAATGCCCTCGGCGGCGCTTTCAAACACCACAGCGGCGATGTGACGTTCGCCGATTTCGCGGTGCAGTTCCAGATTGGCCGCGGCGAGCGCAGCGGTACGCTGTTCGATCAGCCGGTCCTGGCAGGCATGAACTTCGCGCATGGCGCGAAAGTGCTGCCGCGTGCGCGCGAGCAGGTAGTGCAACAGCAGGGCCAGGGCGGAAAAACTGCCGGCCAGCATGGTCCACGCCTGCGTGCGCTGCGCCTGGCGTGTGGCCAGATAATCGGCGGCAGGAATGGTGACCGATATGCCGCCGCGCACGTCGCCTTCCTTGTAGCCTTGCTTCAGGTGGCAGTTGAGGCAGGCCGCCTTGACGTGTAGCGGCGCCATGTAGCGATAGTAAGGCGCGTCTCCGGTTTCGACCAATTGCGCCGCCGCTCGGGCACCCTGCTCAAAAGTGGCCAGCGCTTCGGCTTCCCAGGCATCCGGCGCATTGGCCGGCCGCAGCGGCTTGAGACTGGTGATGTGCAGGCGTATTCCCTCCACGCGCTCTGCCAGTTCGCCGATCTGTCGCGTCATGTAGGCGGGGTTGACGAGCGTAAGCAGTTTGCCGTCGACGGTACGCAGGTCGCGCCCCTCCGCCGCCAGGTAGGGGTTGGGCGGCGTGGCGGCCGTGACCGGCACATAGACGCCGCCGTGTGCGGCATTCCAGTCGCGCGTCAGTTCGATCAGACGGAACAGTGATTCGCCGCGCCCGCGCGCATTGGTGGCAAGATTTTCGTCGGTGCGCAATTGCGCCCAATAGCCGAGCGCCAGACAGACGCAAGCGAGCAAGGCGTAACACGCCCCCACCAGCAGCGGATAAACCTTGCGTCTTAACAGCAATGCGTCCGGTTGCAGGACGTTTGCCGATCCAGTCATTATGAAGCCTCCCAAGCGCGCCCCTCGGATTGCGCAGCAAGACAATTTACGGCCACTACAGGATTTTTTTGACCTGCTCGGCCTGGCAGCAGCCGATACCTGCGCTCAGGGCCGAAAGGCCCGGCACGGACATGATAGTCGCATCACTGCCGCCTGTCGCGACGGCGCGGCAGCGCGTCTTAGCGATACTTTGATGCGCGCACAACTTATCCCTGGGCAGAGTAAAAATGAGGGCTTCACATGCGCCAAGAGGCCTTTGTCGCCATTTGCGCCAGGCTTCGTCGCAGCGCTAAATCATTGACAAATGTCTGCCCACCGGGTGACCGACTGGCATTGCGGCAGCACATCGCATGTCACAGCGTTTGCCGTTTTCTCGAGACGGGGCGCCAGGCCCGGCGTAGGAAACACGCGACAGCCGCGACGGCTCTGCCGGCAGCAAGCCTTGCGTCCTGCTCCACCCTGGGCGCGGCATGCGGAGGCCGGGGTCAATCCTCGCCGGCGCGGCGGTTTGCGTCGTCCATTTCGTAGCGCGCCGGGCTCACGCCGGCATGCGCGAGGTACTCGCGCAATTCGCGTATGGACTGTGGATTGCAGGCATTGCCGTGGTGCGGCTGATGGAAAAACCCTTCGCGCCCATTCAACAAGATGCGAAAGCGCGCGCCGTGCGCCGGTTCCACGCTGGCCCCCAGGTGGCGCAGCAAGGATTCGATGTCGCGCCAATGGATATTTGCGCTGATCGGGTCGCGAAACAGCGTGCGCAGCAAGGATGCGTGCTTGTGGCTCATGGTCGGACGTCCGGGTTGGTGGAGGGAGGGCCGCGCAACGGCCGCCACCCACAGCAAGTATGGCACCGATTTGGCACGCAATCGCCCATGCTGGATCGCGTGTCAGCGCCGTGTCGGCGAGCGAGTAGAAATGGCTGACTGCTTACGTCAGGCAGCCGGTTTGCGTGCTGGGTGCACGTCACCGTCCAGATAAAACCAGCGTCCCTGTTCAAATACGAAGCGGCTGGTTTCATGCAGGCGATGGGCACGGCCGCACAGCTTGTAGCGGGCGACGAACTCCACGCTAGCGCCGTCTCCCGCGGCCGGCGGTGCAGCGATGATTTCGAGCCCCAGCCAGACCGGGCGCGGCGCTGCCGCCAAGTCGAGGTCCTGCGGCCGCGTCCCGGCGTGCCAGGTCGCCAGCAAGTACGCCTGCGCGCCGCGCGCATAGGCCGTGTAGCGGCTCTTCATGAGCGCCAGGGCAGTCGGCGCGGACTGTTCGCCGTCGATATATCGGCCGCAGCAGTCTGCGTAGTCCATCCCGCTGCCGCACGGGCAGGCGTTGTCCGGCTTGTGCTTTTTGCGCATTGAACGTGATACCCGGCAAACTGCGTTACCAGGGCAGCCCCTGTTCGAGCGGCATGATAGCGCCGCTTTGCCACGGCGCGTAGCCGGGCAGGCCGGCCAGAATGTTGGCGAATTCGGTGCCCGCCAGGAAGCTGCATAAATCGCGCAGCGGCCCGGTTTCGGTCAGTTCGATGGGGCATAGCAAAAAGTAGCGCTCGCGCGCCAGCGACTGATCGAACTGCAGCCGTGCCAGCGCGAGGTCGTGACTGGCCTGCAGGCGCACCAGCGAGAAACTTGCGGCGGCACGGTTCAGTTCCGCTTCCAGTTCCGCCGCGATGTTATCCAGGCTGGGTGCCATGCGCGCGAGTGCCCGGCTACGCGCATCGAGCAATTTGCTGCCGTATTCGGTGAGAGTAACGCCACGGCCTTTTGCGCGCGCCACGATGGGCCGGCCGAGGGCCTGCTCCCAATCGTGCAGCCGGCCCCACAGGTGACGGTAAGAACAGTCGAGTTCTTCCGCCGTGGCGCCGATCGAGCCGCTGCGGCGTCTCGACGCCAGCGCTTCGAACAATTCTTTGCCTATGCTTACCCGCTCGGTTCCGGGCGGCGACCAGGCAAATGACAACTCGAGTTGCAACTCGGATTTACGCCGGTTTCGATTCCATGGGCTGGACGGCGGCGCAGGTCGCGTCCAGCCTTCAGTCCTTACCGATCATGACGCTGTGCGCCTTGATGATCGCATAGGCTTCGTCACCCACCTTGAGCCCCAGTTTCGCCACCGACTGCTGCGTGATGATGGACGCGATCGATTTTCCCGGTGCGATTTCAACCACCACTTCGGTATCGACCGCTCCCGGCGTAATGGAAGTGACGGTTCCGGACAACACATTGCGGGCACTGATTTTCATGCTCGTTTCCTCGAGCAGTTTATGAATCGAGACGCACGTTGCCGACAAACAGTGCGGGCTCGGGCACCTGCGGGGTAATTCCAGTCACCGCGCGATATCCGCTCACGCCGTCTATCAGTTCGCGCACGCGCGTGCTCCCAAGCAGTTTCAACAACGCCAGCCCGGGCGCGGATTCCCAGGTACTCGCCGCGGCGGCGAGAAAATAGCGGTCATGGGCGAGCGGAATGAAGTGCAGGTTGAACTGGTCGGCCGCCGCGCGCAGGCCGAATCCCGCCTGTGCCATACCGCTTGCCACGGTTGCGGCGACGGCGACGTGGGTAAATTCTTCGTCCTCGTATCCGGCCACCCGGGTCGCGTCGATTCCTTCGTCGCGCAGCAAGCCGTCCAGCAGCAGGCGCGTGCCCGAGCCTTGCTGCCGATTGACGAATTTGATCGGACGCGCGGCAAGATCGCGTAAGCCGCTCACTTGCAAAGGATTGTCGGCGGTCAGCATGAGCCCTTGTTCGCGCTGCATGAGTTCGACCACGCGATGGTGCGGGCGCGACAGCACGCCGCGCAGCATGCCCGATGCGTAATGGGCGAGGCTGCCGCCGGGCACGTGGAAGCCGGCGAAATCGCACTGGCCGGCTGCCAATTCGCGCAAGGCGTCGGAACTGCCGCGGAAGTGCACGTCGAGCTGAAAGCCGTCGGCCGCGCAGGCCACTTCGCGCAGCCTTGTGAGTACCAGGTCATGGCTCGCCGCCAGGTTCAGCACGGGCAGCCCACCCGGCGCCAAAGATTGCAGTTGGTGATTGAGTTCCAGCGCCAGCGCCGCCAGACGCGGGTTCAACTCCTGCGCCACGCGCCGCTCCAGCGCCAGGATATTTTCGGCGTAGGGCGTGAGGCGCGCACCGCGGCCTTTTTCCAGCCTGGCCAAAGGTGCGCCCAGTAGCGCACTCCACTCCTGCAAACGCCCCCACAGGTGCCGGTAGCTCACCCCGAGCTGGCGCGCAGCGCCCTGTAGCGAGCCGGTTTCCGCCAGCGCTGCCAGCGCGGCAAACATGCGCGCATCGGCCTGGCGCCCCGCGCCATCGGCAATGCGCCAGTCACAGCTCAAATTGACCGTCACCATGTGGGCCAAATATGCATTTCATTACATATTTAATGGATGTTGAATTTCCATTATCTTACCTGATCGGGATGGCAGGCAACACTGCCTGCCATCCGCCCTTACGGTCCTCGACATGCCAGAAATTACGCAGGCCCTGATCGCCGCTGCAGACCTGGTCGCCAGCGGCGACAGCAAACTGCTGGCCATCATCGTTCTGAGTTTGCGCGTAAGCCTGGGCGCGGTCTTCATCGCGGCACTGATCGGCTTGCCGCTGGGTGCCGCGCTTGCGGTGGGGCGCTTCGCCGGGCAACTGCCGCTCACCGTCGTTCTGAACGCATTCATGGGACTGCCACCGGTAGTGGTGGGCCTGTTCGTCTATCTGTTGCTGTCACGCGCTGGCCCCTTGGGGCCGTTGGGCCTGCTGTTCACGCCCGCCGCCATGGTGATCGCACAGGTCGTGCTGATTACCCCCATCATCGCCGCGCTATCCCGGCAAATCGTCGCCGACGCCTGGCACGACTATGCCGAACAGCTCAAATCGCTAGGCGCGGGCCTGACGCAATCGATACGCACGCTGCTCTGGGATACCCGGTTTTCGCTCGTGACCGTGCTGCTGGCCGGCCTGGGACGCGCGCTCGCGGAAGTCGGCGCGGTCATGATCGTCGGCGGCAATATCGACGGCGTCACGCGCGTCATGACCACCACCATCGCGCTGGAAACCAGCAAGGGCGATTTGCCGCTCGCCCTGGCCCTGGGCTTCATCCTGATCGGCCTGGTGCTGGCGCTCAACACCGGCGCGTTCCTGATCCGCCAGACTGCGCAGCGACGTCATGGCTGAGCCGCGCCGATTACTGCCGCTGCAAATGAGCGAGGTGTCGTACCGCATCAATGGCCGTACGCTCATCGACCGCATCGATCTGAGCATACGCACAGGCACGCGCACCGTCATCCTGGGCCCCAACGGCGCCGGCAAAAGTGTACTCATGCGGCTTGCTCACGGTTTGCTCGAACCTACCGGCGGACAAATCCGCTGGAACGTACCGGAAGCACGCCCGCGCGAACAGGCCATGGTGTTCCAGCGCCCGGTCATGTTGCGACGCTCCGCGCGCGCAAACATCGAATACGCCCTCAAGCTGGCCGGGGTGCCGGCGGGCCAGCGCGCCGAACGTGCCATGGCCGCGCTGGCGCGGGTGGGCCTGGAGACAATCGCGCACAACCCGGCGCGCGTGCTGTCCGGCGGCGAACAGCAGCGCCTCGCGCTGGCGCGCGCCTGGGCGCTAGAACCGCAGGTGTTGTTCCTCGACGAGCCAACCGCCAGCCTGGACCCCGGTGCCGCGCGCGAAGTCGAGGCCATCATCGACGCCATCCATGCAGCCGGCACAAAAATCGTCATGAGCACCCACAACCTCGGTCAGGCGCGCCGCCTGGCCGACGAAATTCTTTACCTGCAGGCCGGCCGCATCGAAGAAAGCACCGCGGCGGCGGAATTTTTTCGCCAACCACGGTCGGCCCATGCCGCCGCATTCATCGAAGGGGAACTGCCATGGCGTTGAGCCTATCCATTACCCGGCGCGGCCTATTCGCACTGATCGCCGCGTGCTCGCTGTTTGTTGCCACTGGCGTGCGCGCGGAGGATCCCTACATTACCGTCGCGTCCACCACCTCCACCGAACAATCCGGCCTGTTCAGCCACCTGCTGCCGCAATTCACCAAAGCGCGCGGCATCCAGGTGCGCGTCGTGGCCCTGGGAACCGGCCAGGCCCTGGACCTGGCACGGCGCGGTGACGCCGACGTAGTGTTCGTGCACGACAAAGCCGCGGAACAAAAATTTCTCGACGAAGGCTATGTGGTACAACGGCACGACGTCATGTACAACGATTTCGTGTTGATCGGCCCCAAGGATGATCCGGCCAAAATCGCGGGCAGCAAGGACATACTCGAAGCCCTGCGCAAGATTAAAGACAGCCGGGCGGCTTTCGTGTCGCGCGGCGACAAAAGCGGCACGCACGCCGCCGAGTTGCGCTACTGGAAGGCGGCCGGCGTCGACCTGGACGCCGCCAAGGGCCCCTGGTACCGCGATACCGGGTCCGGCATGGGGCCGGCACTCAATACCGCGGCGGCGACCGGCGCCTACATCCTGGCCGACCGCGGCACCTGGCTGTCGTTCAAGAACCGGCGCGACCTGCACATCGTGGTGGAAGGCGACAAACGGCTGTTCAACCAGTATGGCGTGATGCTGGTGAATCCGGCCAAACATCCGTACGTCAAAAAGGATGCCGGACAGGCCTTCATCGACTGGATGATTTCGCCCACCGGTCAGCAAGTCATCGCCGACTACAAGATAGACGGGCAGCAATTGTTCTTCCCTAACGCGGAAAAACCCTGAACGCCACCCGGTGTGCCCGTGCTGCGCCGCGGCCCCGGCGAGGCGGGCACGCCACAGGGAGGTATGCCACCCGACGGGACATGCTACAACCGGCACGGCATACAGCTTGCCCCGTGTGCCGAGAAAAACAGGCTTGGTGCTCGATTAACCGGCATTTGGGTCATTCCACGAACGAATCCGCGGGCGCCGTCGAGCGCCCCGGCTAGGGTAGAATGACCAAGCTGGTTTTCCTGCCGCGCGGCAACCCCGTGCAACGCGACTTCATGCGACCACCGCTGCTGATCGCCACAATCCTGTTCCCCGTTGCCGCCGCTGCAGCCGCGCCCCCCTGCGGCGCGGATCTATGCGTCGGCCCGGCCTATTCCTTACAGCGCCCGAGTGATGCCGCGCGCGTTGCGCGCGACGGCCAGACCATTGCGATCACGGCCGGAACCTATGCCGGCGATGTTGCCGTGTGGACGCAGAACGGCCTTACCCTGCGCGGCGTGGGCGGCCGCGCGCACATGCGTGCCGATGGGCGGGCGGCCGCCAATAAAGGCATCTGGGTCATCAAGGGCAACGACACCACCGTTGAAAATATCGAATTTTCCGGCGCCCGCGTGCCCGACGCCAATGGCGCCGGGATACGCCTGGATGGCCTGCGTCTGAATGTCCGCTACTGTTATTTTCACGACAACGAAACCGGCATACTGACCAACGACGATCCCGCCAACGAGGTGCTGGTGGAGTACAGCGAATTCGCGCGCAGCGGCGGTGCCAGCCGCAACCCACACGGCATCTATATCGGCCGTATCGCCCGCTTCACGCTGCGCGCAAGTTACCTGCACCACGCGCGCGTGGGCCACAACCTCAAAAGCCGCGCAAAAACGAGCTACATCCTGTACAACCGCATCATGGACGAGGCTGACGGCAAATCCAGCTATGTGCTCGATTTACCCGATGGCGGCGTCGCCTATGTAATCGGCAACCTGCTGGAAAAAGGACCCAACGCAGAAACGCCGACCGTCGTTGCCTACGGCGAAGAAGGCTACAAATATGCGGACAACGCGCTTTTTTTCGTCCACAACACAGCGGTGAATGACGGACTGGGTGCCAGCATCTTTGTGCATGCCGCACCCGGCGCGCAAAAAGTCCACCTGGTCAACAACCTGTTCATCGGCCGCGGCGATCTGCCGCAGATTCAAATGGATGGAAGCAATGTACGCGCGAGCCACGACATCCTGTTCCAACCTGCCGGCTACGACTACCGGCCGCGCGCCGGCACGCCGGCCGTCGCTGCCGGCAGGGATGCCGGCAGCGGTCTGGGCGTGGATCTGAACGCACGCTGGCAGTATTTGCACCCGACTGCACTCGCGCCGCGGACCGAGTCCTCGAAACCGGATGCTGGCGCATTGCAACATGCGCCGCCGCGCTGAAACCGCACACCGCCAGGGCGCCTGTCCGGTGCCACTTGCGGGCGGGAATATGGCTCCTTGCGCCAGCCTGGACGCAAGCATTCGGCGTGTGGCCGGCACCGATAAAGGCTTGCCGCGCAGCACATCCGATGCAAAGCAGGCGCGACATATTTTGCACTGCACCACGCGTGGATACGGTAGACTGGACAGGAATTCGCAAGCGCTTGATCAAACGCAACTCATATCATCCCACCGTCAGACCGGCGCCATCATATCCGGCACGCTGCCGCTGCCCAGACCGCGTGCAGGTGCGTTGACGCAAACTGCTCTGGAAACCAATTCATGCAGGCCTGGACGGACGTCCTCCCCGACGCACTGATCGTATGTTCAACCGATGGCCAGGTACTTGAATGGCGCGGGCGGGCCCGCGACATGTATGGCTATACGCGCGAAGAAGCCGTCGGTACCCGGCTGGAACGATTGATCGTTCCGGCCGAATTGCACTCCGATCAACAGGCCAGCTTCAAGAACGCCGTCACCGCCGGCACGCATACGTTCGAAACCACGCGCCGGCGCAAGAACGGCACCCTGCTCTACGTAGCCGTAAGCGGACAACTTTTACCGGCCACGAAAGGCACGCCGGCCACGCTGGTGTTCGTCGAAAAAGACGTCACCCGCCTGAAGGTGGAACGCACGGCCAAGCTCATGGAAGCGCGCTTCCGCAATCTGCTCGATTCCACGCCGGATGGCATCGTGATGGTCAATCCGACCGGCCATATCGTAATCGCCAACCGGCAGGCCGAATTGATGTTCGGCTACGAACCGGGCAGCCTGCGCGGCGAACTGGTGGAAATTTTGCTGCCGCAGCACCTGCGCGGTTCGCACGTCGGTCACCGCAGCCGCTATTTCGTGTCGACCCCGCGCGTGCGGGCCATGGGTGCCGGGCTGGAACTGTACGGCCTGCGCCGCGACGGCGCGGAATTTCCCGTGGAAATCAGTTTAAGCCCCTTGGAAACCGAAGATGGCGTAGTGGTGATGGGCGCCATACGCGACATTACCGACCGCAAAGGCGCGGAACGCAAATTCCGCGGCCTGCTCGAAGCCGCCCCCGACGCCATGGTAATCGTCGACGCCAGCGGCAATATCGTGCTGGTCAATTCGCAGGCCGAACGCCTGTTTGGCCGTGGCCGCGCGGACCTGCTCGGACAGCCTGTGCAAATTTTGCTGCCCGAACGGTTTCGCGCCACCCACCCGGCGCATCGCGCGGCGTTTTTCGCAGACCCGCGCGTGCGTCCCATGGGCATGGGCCTGGAATTATTCGGCTTGCGCGCCGACGGCACGGAATTTCCCGTTGAAATCAGCTTGAGTCCGCTCGAAACGGAAGAAGGCATGCTGGTATCGGCCGCGATCCGCGACATTACCGAGCGCAAGCGCGTCGAGCGCGCACTGCACGAAAAGAACTCCGAACTGGAAGAAGCCAACCGCGCCAAAGATCGCTTCCTCGCCAGCATGAGCCACGAATTGCGCACACCGCTGAACGCCGTGATCGGCTTCGTCGGCACCCTGCTCATGAAGTTGCCGGGCCCGCTCACCACGGCACAGGAGCATCAGTTGCACATCGTGCGCACCAACGCACGGCACCTGCTCTCGCTCATCAACGATTTGCTGAATCTGGCCAAAATCGATGCCGGGAAGCTTGAAATAAACTGCGAGGATGTCGACTGCGCTGCGCTGCTGCGCGAGGTGGCGGAATCCTTGCGACCACAGGCGGAATCCAAACGCCTGCTGCTGGAAACCGAATTGCCCGGCGAAGAAGTCACGTTTCACACCGATCGCCGCGCGCTGCGTCAAATTATCACCAATATCGCCGGCAACGCCGTCAAATTCACCGAGAGTGGCCGCGTCACGCTGCGGCTCCTGATCGATCGCGGCAAAGCCCCGGCCAAAGTGGTTTTGCAAGTCGAGGACAGCGGCCCGGGCCTGCGCCCGGACGAACGTGAAGTGCTGTTCGAAGCTTTTGGCCGCGGCAAGGACCACCAGCGCCGCGGCATCGAGGGGACCGGCCTGGGCCTGCACCTGAGCCGGAAAATGGCCCGGGCGCTGGGAGGCGAGCTGGAATGCCGCAGTGAATTGGGTCGCGGCAGCGTATTCACGCTGCTGCTGAGCGAGGAGCGGACACATGGCGGCACGCATACTGATCGCTGAAGACCATCCTGCCAGCCGCGAACTATTGGTCTATCTGCTCGAAATGGCAGGCCATGAGGTGCGCTGGGTGGATGACGGCATCGCCGCGGTACAGGCGGCGCGCGACTATTCCCCCGACCTGATCGTGTGCGACGTGCAAATGCCGGGCATGGATGGGTATGGCGTATTGCGCGCGCTGCGCGACGATGTCCGCCTGGCGGCCATTCCGGTGCTGGCCGTGACGGCCTATTCGATGCCGGGCGACCGCGAGCGCGTAATCGCCGCCGGCTTCAATGCGTATTTTGCAAAACCGATAGACCCGGAAACCTTCGTGGCGGATCTTGCCGCCCATTTGCCGCCGCATTTGCGCGGCATGAACGCCGCAACACCCTGAGCTTCGCCGCGCTCGATCGTTTCCGGGCGCGCCCAAACTTTTGCGCCGCGGTGCCGTAAATTTTGCCCGGGCCGTAGCGCGGAAAAGGAGTGATCGTGGCCACCGTCGCCATCGTCGATGACAATCCGTGGAATCGCGAGCTGCTGGAAACGGTACTGAATGCGTTCGGCCATCGCACCCTGAGCGCCGAGGACGGCGCCCAGGCGCTGGACGTGGTCAGGCGCGACCTGCCCGACCTGGTGATTTGCGACATCCTGATGCCTGTCATGGATGGTTACGAATTTGTCCGCGCCGTGCGTGCCGATGCGCTGCTCGCCCACCTGCCGGTCATTTTCTGCAGCGCGCACTACCTGGAACAAGAAGCCGGCAAGCTGGCACGCGCCTGTGGGGTATCGGAAATACTTGCCAAGCCCTGCGAGCCCGAGGAAATTCTGGCCGCCGTCGCGCGCGCGCTCGACACGGACGTCCCCATCCCGACGCTGCCGCGCGAAGAACAGTTCGAACGCGACCACCGCCAGTTGCTTACCGACAAGTTGTCGGAGAAGGTGCTCGAGCTTGAAGACACGAATCGCAAACTGGGCGCCCAATACGCCCTTTCACAACTGATCGCACAGGTCGCGCCGGGTGCCGACATCGTGGCCGACCTGGCACAGTGCGTGGCGGTCGGGCTGGGTTTTTCCGCCGCGGTATTGTGGCGCCGTCATCCCGACGAAGCACGCTTGCAATGCCTGGGCCTGTGGTGCGGCGCCTTGACGGCGCACGGCTTTCTGGCGGCCAGCGATGCCGTCACGCTGGCGCCCGGTCAGTCTGCGGCCGGCCGCGCCTGGGCCGACATGCAGCCGAACTGGCTGGACGAACTGGATCTCGCCGGTAGCGATGGTCGCGCGCTCGAAGCGCTGGCGGCCGGTTTCCGCAGCGGCGGCGCCGTACCCATCATTGCCGGCGGTAAAGCCGTAGGCGCGCTGGAAGTATTCAGCACGGAACAAAGGCGCGAAGCGCAGGGCCTGATCGAACCGCTACAGGCCATGGCGGTGCAGATCGGCCAGTTTTTCGAACGCAATGACCAGCAACAGCGCATCGCGCGCCTGGCTCGCGTGCGCGCGGTACAAAGCGGCATCAATGCCGCCATCGTGCGCACGCACGAGCGCGTGGCCTTGTTCCGCGAAGCCTGCCGCATTGCGTCCGAGGCGGGCGGTTTCGGCATCGCCTGGATAGGTGAAGTACGTCCCGGCCCGGCCTTGCGGCCGCTCGCCTGGGCCGGCATGGCGGACGATCTGGGCGCGATACGCATCGATGCCGCCGACGCCGACATGGACGGCCAAAGCCGCATCCTGCAGGCCGTGCAGAGCGGCAAGCCGATTTGTTCGCACGCCATTGCGGCGGCTGATCTGCCCGGCGGGCGTGGCGAAGAAGCCTTGCAGCGCGGCTATCGTTCCTTGCTGGCTTTGCCCCTGGCGGTGGAACACGAGGTGGTCGCGGTAATGGTGCTGTACGCGCGCGAAGCCGATTTTTTCAACGACGCAGAACTGGACCTGCTGCGCGAACTGGCGTCCGACCTGTCGTTCGCACTGGAATTTATCGACAAAAAAGATCGCCTGTCCTACCTTGCCCTGCACGATGCGCTGACCGGCCTGCCCAACCGCGCGAGCCTGGTCGAGCAACTTACGCACGCGCTGCACGCCGCGCAACAGCAGCCGGACCACCTGCTGGGTGTCATGATTGCGCGACTGGACCGCTTCGCCTACATCAACGACAGTTTCGGGCGCCAGATCGGCGACGAAGTGCTGCGCGAAACCGCGCGCCGCTTCCAGGAAAGCTGGCCACTTGCTTACGCCGTTGCGCACGTCGGACCGGACCGCTTTGCCGCGGTCATAACGGACGCCCCCGATCTGACCTACCTGTTGCGCGCCTTCGACGCCTGCGCCGAAACCGTGTGCGCAACCCCGGTCACGGTGGATGAGCGCAGCGTAACGCTGTCGTTATCCGCCGGCATCGCCATGTTCCCCGGCGACGGCGCAGATGCCGAAAGCTTGCTGCGCAATGCCGAAGCCGCCTTGCGTTCGGCGCGGGGTTCCGGCGCCTGCGCGTTCTACCAGCCGGTCATGAATGCGCACGTCGCGAAAACCCTGGCGCTCGAGCACAAATTGCGGCGTGCGCTGGAGCGCGAAGAATTCGTGCTGCACTATCAGCCCAAGGTGGATACCAGTACGGGCAACGTCGTCGGCCTGGAGGCCCTGATACGCTGGAATGAACCCGGCCACGGCCTGGTGTCGCCGGTCAATTTCATTCCCTTGCTGGAGCAGACCGGCCTCATCGTCCCGGTGGGCGCCTGGGCGCTGCGCCGCGCCGCGGCCGACATACGCGAGTGGCGCGGCGCCGGCTTGCTGCCGCCGCGCGTGGCCGTCAACGTATCCATCATGCAGTTGCAGAACCCGAATTTCGTCGCCGCGGTGGGTAGCGCGCTGCAAGCGGGCGACGGCCAGATCGAGCCCCTGCTGGACCTCGAAATTACCGAAAGCATGCTGATGGGCGATGCCGAACGCACCATCCTGCAGTTGAACGCACTGCGCGAGCTGGGCGTACATATCGCCATCGACGATTTCGGCACCGGCTATTCTTCGCTCAGCTATCTCGCCCGGCTGCCCGTCAATGCGCTCAAGATCGACAGCAGTTTCATCTACGCGATGGACCAGAACCCGGTCAGCCGGACCATTGTGTCGACCATCATTTCGCTCGCTCAGTCGCTTGGGCTGGCGGTGATCGCCGAGGGCGTCGAAACGCAAAATCAGGCCGACCAGTTGCGTGTATTTCACTGCGACCAGTTGCAGGGCTTTCTGGTGAGCCGCGCACTGCCCGCCGACGAGGTGGTGCACTTCTTGCGCGACGGCGAGGTGCACCCGCACGGCCACACCTGAACGGCCGGCGACACGGCGTTTAAAGCCGTAAGGGAATTGCCTGGCAATCAAGGCCCGCGCGGTAAAATGCCGGCTCTGCCGGGTACCGCCGCAGCTACTTCGGCACTCACACCACGGCAGCCTGGTCCGCGTGCGCCGTATTTTCTCCACCCTTCGGAGTGTTTGTTGATGTTGCTCTGGTTTGTCATCGGCTACTGGGTCATTTCGGTCGCCATCGGCCTGTACGCTGCCATGCGCGTACATAACACGAAAGATTTTGCGATCGCCGGCCGCCACCTGCCGTTCTACATGGTTACGGCTACCGTGTTCGCCACCTGGTTCGGCTCCGAAACCGTGCTGGGCATCCCCGCCACTTTCCTCAAGGACGGGCTGCGCGGCGTGGTGGCGGATCCATTCGGGTCGTCCATGTGCCTGATTCTGGTCGGGCTGTTTTTCGCCGCCCCGCTGTATCGCATGAACATGCTCACGATAGGCGATTACTATCGGCGCCGCTACGGCCGCACGGTGGAAGTGGTCACCACGATCGCCATCGTGATTTCCTATCTGGGCTGGGTGGGCGCACAAATTTCCGCATTAGGTCTGGTATTCAACGTGGTGTCGGACGGCCAGATCAGCAAGCTGGCGGGCATGTGGATAGGTTCCATCACGATACTTGTCTATACGTTTTTCGGCGGCATGTGGGCAGTCGCGGTAACCGATTTCATACAGATGATCGTGATCGCGGTGGGCATGCTGTACATAGGCAATGAGGTCGCCGGCATGGCCGGCGGCGTATCCGCGGTGGTCGCCCACGCCACCGCCGCCGGCAAATTCGAGTTCTGGCCGGCATTCGACGCGAAAGAAGTGATCGCCTTCGCCGCCGCCTGGATGACCATGATGTTCGGTTCGATTCCGCAGCAGGACGTATTTCAGCGCGTGACTTCCTCGCGCACCGAACGTATTGCGGTGTGGGCCACCGTGCTGGGCGCCAGCCTGTATTTCGTTTTCGCCTTCGTGCCCATGTTCCTGGCCTATTCGGCCACGCTTCTTGAGCCGCAGTTGGTGGCCGATCTGATAGATAGCGACCCGCAAAAAATCCTGCCCAGCCTCATCCTGCAGAAAGCCCCGCTGTTCGCGCAAATCATGTTTTTCGGCGCGCTGTTGTCGGCCATCAAAAGCTGCGCCAGTGCGACACTTCTTGCACCTTCGGTGACCTTCACCGAGAACATTCTGCGCCCGCTCATGCCCGACATGAACGACCGGCAACTGCTCAAGGCCATGCGCAGCGTCACCTTGATCTTTACCGTGTTGGTGACCTTGTATGCGATGAATTCCAAAGATTCCATCTTCCAGATGGTGGAAAACGCCTACCAGGTGACGCTGGTCGGCGCTTTCGTGCCGCTCACGGCGGGCTTGTTCTGGAAGCGCGCGACCAATCAGGGCGCCATTTATTCGATGTTTTTTGGCATGGCGGTATGGATTCTGTTACTCGCTTTCGGCCCGGCAGATCCTTTCCTGCCGGCACAGTTCGCCGGCTTGCTGGCGGCTGTTTTCGGCATGCTGGTGGGTTCGCTCATCCCGCAATTCATTACCACCGGCCTGCCGCCCGTGCATACCCACGAAGCGCTGCACGCACACCATCCCGCTGCGGCGAGCCACCACGTCGGCACACCGCCGCACCGGCACTGACATGAGCGGCGGGCCGCCAGCCGGTTCGCCCGCCGCTGCAACGCCGCAGCGCGGCCCGGACGCACCTAACCCGGCCCGCCTGCTGGTGCTGGCCTACGCCGCGCTCATCATCCTGGCGAGCACCAATCCATTTACCGGCTGGCGCGACCCGCAGGTCCCGCCCTGGCAATTCCTGCTCGGTGCGTGGCCGCGTTTCTTCACCACGTTCGACCTGATTACCAACCTGCTGGCCTATGTGCCGCTCGGTTACCTGCTGGTGCCGGCGTTGCAGCCGCGCCTCAAACCCGGCTGGGCGGCAGTTGCGGCCGCGCTGATGGGCTGCGCACTGTCGCTGTGCATGGAAAGCTTGCAAACCTATTTGCCGACGCGAGTGGCATCAAAGCTCGATTTGCTCACCAATTCGGCCGGCAGCCTGGCCGGCGCGGCGTGCGGGCTGTTCTATGGCAATGCACTTACGCTCGGCGGCAAGCTGCACCGCTGGCGCGTGCGCCGCATCGTGCGCGGCCGCGTCGGTGACGCCGCGATCGCCTTGCTGCTGGCCTGGCTGTTCGGCCAGCTCGATCCCGAAACCCAGCTTTTCAGCCAGGGGGATTTGCGTGGTTTGCTGGGTTTGCCGGCACCGGTCGATTTCACGGCGCAGCGGTTTGCATCCATCGAAGCCGCGGTCGCCGGCGCGACTGTGCTGGCGGTCGGTTTGCTGGGCTGGCAAAGCATGCGCAGGCCTTCGCCGTGGCCACTGCTGGCGGTTTTCGGCCTGGGCATGGGTGTGAAATGCCTGTCCGGCGCCCTGCTGGTACGCGGCGCTGCATGGACGCAGTGGCTCACGCCGGGCGCGCTGGCCGGTGCCGCCGCGGGCGTGGTGGTCTGCGCCTTGGTGCTGTCGCGCCGCGAAATGGCCTCGCTGCGCCTGCCGCTGGCCGCCATCGCGCTCATGGCGGCCACCGCGCTCATCAACCTTGCGCCAGAAAGTCCCTATCTGGCCAGCACGGTACGCGCCTGGCGGGCAGGAAATTTCCTCAATTTCAATGGCGCCACGCGACTTGCCGCGGCACTTTGGCCGTTTGTCGCGCTGCCTTTCATCATGTTGCTGCAGGCGCGCTCGGCGGCCGCGACCGATTCGGGTTGAACGCCGCGCGGCGATCAGAAGCCGCGGCCGGGATTCAAAAATTCGCGCGTGGTAAGCGTTTGCTTCACCACGCCCTGCGCGTCGAACACGACGTGGAAGCGCCCGATCTGCAGCCAATCGTCACGATAGCGATAGTCCCAAACAATTTCCGCACGGCGCGCAAAATCCGTCTCGTAAAAATGCGGGCCCAGCACTCGCGTAACCTGTTCGCGATTCATCCCCGGCTGGATGCGCTTGAAGCCGGTGGACATCTGCAGCACCTGTTCGACCGCAGCCACACGCCCGCTGGCGTCAAGTTTCACCATCCAGGTTTCCAGGCCATTCGGCCCAAATGGATAAACGAGGTTTGTGGCACCGTCGGCCTCCTGCCATTCCATGGCGGGAGGCCCGAAGCGTGTCCGGATGTCGGCGCCAGTATCGCGGCCAGGCTGAATGTTCTGGAACACGGCACAGCCGGCGAGCAGCGCCGCAAGCAACACCGTAAAGACGACTTTGCCGCAATGACCATTCATGTTCTGCCCCGCTTGCGGAAACCAGATTTGGACCATCAATTCGGGCAACAATGCCCGGCAATTTTTTCGGCGCGGCGGACCGAAAGCACATGCCCGGCCTAAGCCAGGCGCAGCCCCACCGTCACCGCCACGCCTTCGCCGCCGGGCAAACTGTCCGCGCGTATGGCGCCATCGTGAAATTCGGCGATCAGGCGCGCGATGTACAGACCCAGCCCCAAATGCGGCTCGCCGTCGCTGCCGCCGCTGCGCAGCGACACCATGGAATCGAACAGGCGGTCGCGCAGCGCGTCGGGCAGGGGCGGACCGTAATTGGTGACGCTCAATTCGGCGAAATACACGCCGCGCGTCACGGCGATCTGAACGGCGGTTCCGGGCCGCGCAAAATCCATCGCATTGGAAACCAGTTTGTCCAATAGCTGCGCGGCCAGATCGGGCTGGCCGCGCACTGTCAGCGACTGGGGCGGAAGTTGCAGATCGAAGCGCTGCTGTGCGTAGGCCTGGGCATAGCCGGACACACAGTCGCGCACCACCGCGACCAGATCGTAAGGTTCTTGTTCCGTGCCTTGCAGGCTTTGTTCCAGCCGCGTCGCCTCCCCCATGCGGGTGAGGATGCGCGACAGCCGTGTGAGGCCGCCTTCGGCGCGCTCGATATAGACCTGGCTGGCATCCGGCAAGGACTGCAGTTGCAGGTTTTCCAGCGAAGAACGAATGACCGCAACCGGCGTGCGCAATTCGTGGCCCAGCCGCGAGGCCAGACTTTGCATGTAATTGTGGTGCTGCGACAGCCTGCGCAACAGGTCGGAAAAGCTGCGCGACAAATCGCCGATTTCGTCCCCGGCGCGGCTGGTGGAAAATTCAGCGCTGATCCGCCCGCGCACATCCAGCGCGCTTTCGGCCTCGTCGCGCAGGCGGCGTATGCGGCTGGACAGGCGCATCGCAAACCACAGTATGGCCAGCGGTGCCAGCGCAAATACCGTGAGCGTAAGTACCAAAAGGCGCTCCAGCGCGCGGTTGCGTACCGAAAGTATGGGATTGGTGGTTTCTTCCACCACCACCGCGCCGATCACGTTGTCGCCGGCCCAGATCGGATGCGCCGCGGATACCACCACGGCGCGCCCATCCGGTGTGTTGCGCACGCGCGAAGCCGGCCCGCCCAGCAATGCCGACGACACTTCCGGACCATTGGCGAGCAAATCCAGATTGATGGGGTCGTCGAAATCTTCCGCCGGCCGCTTGATGAGCCAACCGATCAGGGGCCGCCACCAGGCGTCGCTGTCGTCGTCGTTAGGCTCGGCCTGCAGTTTGCCGGCCACCGCCACCACGCGCCATTCGCGGTTCACCACCCAGATGCGTCCGCTCGAACGTTCCAGGCCGCGCAGAATGGCGGCAATTTCCTGGCTGCTGCCGCGCCCGGCGTGGCCGGCATGGGTACCGGCGGCTGGCGGCGCCTTGAGTATGGCCGGTTCGCTGACGGGAAAACTGGCCGCAGGCGGCGGGCGGCGCGGCGCAAGGGGCGGCGGCGCGGAAACGGCGGGCGGCGTCGCCACGACCGGCGCGGCCGCTGCCTCGGCCGCGGCCGGGTCGCGCTGCGCGGCGGCCTCCCCGGTCTCGCGCGGGACGACATCTGCCTCAGGCGGGGCGGCTGGCGTTTCGCTTGTGGGCGCGGCGGCAGCAACATCCGGCAGCGTGACGACCGCCGCTTCAGGCGGTGCTTTGGGCGCTCCGGCCGGCGCCGCGGGCAAGGGCTTTTCCAGCAACATGAGTTGGGTGCGCTCGTGCAGCGCGGTCGCTACCGCGCGCGCCGTGGCAACCAGCGCCTGGCGCTGCCCTTCGAGCAGATAGCGCTCCATTTCGAGCACGTAGCGATAGCCCGCCCAGGGCAGGGCGAGCAACAGCAAAGCCACGAACGCGAGCTTGGCGCGCAGGGAAATGCGGAACGGCATGGCGGCAGAAAGGACGGACACGCGCCAGGCCGCTAGGCGCGCCAGCGGTAGCCCATGCCGTACACGGTATCGATACGGTCGAACGACGCATCGAGCGCGCAGAATTTGCGCCGTATGCGCTTGATGTGCGAAGTGATGGTGCCTTCATCCACGACCAGTTTGGCGTCCGCCATGAGTTGGTCGCGGTCTTTCACGTGGCCGGGAAATTTCACCAGCGTGTGCACCATCCAGAATTCCGTGAGCGTCAGTTCGACCTCCTGGCCTTGCCAGGTGGCGACGAAGCGCTTCAGATCCAGCCGCAGATCGCCGCGCTCCAGCACTTCTTCCTGCGCCGCCGGTGCGCTCAATGCTTCGATGCGCCGAAATAGCGCAGCGATGCGCGCCAGCAGGTGGGGCAGGCTTACGTCCTTGGTCAGGTAATCGTCAGCGCCCAGGCGCAGGCCGGACACGATGTCGAAATCGCTGTCGCGTGCAGACAGAAACAATATCGGCAGGCGCTCGGACATGCGGCGTAAATCGGCGCACAGCGCGAAGCCGCCTTCCGGTTCGTCGGCCAGTCCGATGTCGATGATGGCCAGATCGGGCAGACGCACCCGGCACGCTTCCAGCGCTTCTTTGCGGGTGCCGTAGGCAAGTACCTCGTAGCCGACGCGTGCCATCGCCTCGGCGTAATTGGCACGAATGGAGGGGTCGTCTTCTACGATGGCAACACGGCGGCGCATGTGCCTAAGATACCCCAATTCGGGGCCATTCGGGGCCACAGCGGCGGGGCGGGGCGCGCCCCCGGCCGCCGCCCTGTGCATCAGCCCGGCCGGCGTTCGCCGTGCTCGTGCATGCGTTCCTGCATGCGTTCCTGCATGCGTTCCTGCATGCGGTCGTCCTTGCGCTCCTGCATGTGCTCGCGGAAATGTTCGCGCATGCGGTCAAAGCGCGCGAAATGCTCTTTCAGGAAGGCCTGTGCCGTGGCTTTCTGTTTCGCATCGAGCTTGTCATACACATCCAGCCAGCGCGAACGCACCGCGCGCCGCGCCGCCATGTCCTGGTCCGCCATGTCGTCGGCTTTGGCGGCCAACGCGCGCGGATCGAAATTCGCCGCGCCGACGGCCGACTTCATCATTTCGTGCATCTGCCGGTGGCGTTCCATGCCGGCCTGCATGGCGTCTTTGGTCATGGCCTCGGCACGGTCCCAAAGCAATTGCTGTTCGCTGTTCAGTGCCAGTTTGTCGTGCAGGGCGTGCATTTCGCGCTGCATGTGCTGCATGGGGAAGCCGTGGTGGCCTTCCATGCCGTGACGGTGGTATTGCGCTGCCACCGCACCGGTACCGACCAGCGCGGCCAACAGCACGCCGGCGCCCAGTTTGCGTAAGCTGAATTTTTTCATGTTCATCTCCAGATCGAATTGCGCCGTTTAACGGCATCCAGGTTGCCAAGCGCACTTCCGCAGTGTGCCGCAAACGGCCGCGCTTGGCGTGTTGGCATTTTGCAAGCTTGCCTTTTCCGGCGCATTGCGGACGCGCCCCGGCCTGTTTCGATCTGTTTCGCACGCTTTGCCCCTGTAACACGCGCCCATACAATGCCCCCATGCTGAAAAAAATCCTGATCGTCGACGACGATCCCGAATTGCGCCAATTGCTGTCGAACTATCTGGTCCGCCAGGGTTACGACGCGCTGCAGGCGCCGGATGCGTCCAATATCGAAGCCATGCTGACGCGGCACTCGCCGCACCTGCTGGTACTCGACCTCATGCTGCCAAAAGAAGACGGCCTGGCCGTTTGCCGCCGCCTGCGCGGGCGCGGCGAAGATATTCCCATCATCATGCTCACCGCGCGCGACGACACGATAGATCGCATCGTCGGCCTGGAAATGGGCGCCGACGATTATGTCGGCAAGCCGTTCGACCCGCGCGAACTGGTCGCGCGCATAGAAGCCGTGTTGCGGCGGCGCGGCGCGCCGCCCGCGGTGCCGGTGGCGGGCGCGGAAGTGATCTGTTTCGGTCCGGCCGAAGACCCGCGCAAATTCGACCTCGCCGCGCGCACGCTCAAGGTGGGCGGCAGCACCGTGGCGCTCACCTCGGGGGAATTCGCCCTGCTGCACGTGCTCGTGAAAAATGCCAACCGGCCGCAAAAGCGCGAACGCCTGCTGGAATTGACGCACGAAAACGACGCCGAAACCTTCGATCGCGCCATAGACGTGCAGGTACATCGCCTGCGCAAACTCATCGAACCCGATCCGGCGCAACCGCGCTATTTGCAGACCGTGCGCGGCCTGGGCTATGTGTTCGTGCCGGACGGCAATTTACGCACCGAGCGCGGCACATGACGCTGCGCCCCGCCACGCTGACCGGCCGCACCGTGCTACTGGTGTTCGCTGCCGTGCTGCTGGCGGAAATTGCATCCAGCACCTTGCTGTTCCACGTGCGCCGCGAAGGCCATGTGCAACAGGTGGCCGACCTGATCGCCAATGCGGTCGAAATGAGCCGGCTTGCGCTGGAAGTCGCGCCGCCGGCCGAGCGCCTGCGCATGGTGCGCAATGCGGGCGAAGGGCCAGGCCTGCAGCCGCCGCAGGCGCGTCCGCCGCTGCGCGAACCGCAACGCCACGTCGGCCGGGAAATCGCGCGCTTCGTGCGCGAGCGCCTGGGCGAGGACACGCCCATACGCCTGGAGCCGCCGCCTTCGCGTGCGCTGTGGGTGGGTTTCATCGCGGCCGGCGAGCGCTGGTGGCTGGTCATGCCGGGGCCGCGCCTGGAACCGGTCCCGCCCTGGCGCGCGCTTGCCCTGCTGGGCGGGGTGACGGCGCTGATCGCTCTTCTGGCCGCACTTTACGCCCGCCACGTGGCACGCCCCCTGCGCGCGCTGGCGGATGCCACGCGCTCGCTGGGTGAAGGGCGGCCGCGCCCGGTGCAGCCGGCCGGCCCGGCAGAAGTACGCACCGTGGCGCTCAATTTCAACGCCATGCTGGAACAGTTGCAGACCAATGAGCGCGAGCGCGCCGTCATGCTGGCCGGCTTGCCGCACGATTTGCGTGCCCCGCTGGCGCGCATGAAATTGCGCCTGGCCATGCTGGACGATGCCGAGGCGCGCGACGGCCTCACCCGCGATTGCGCCGCCATCGAGCATCTGGCGACACAGTTCGTCGCCTACCTGCGCGGCCTGCAATCCGGCGCACTGAACATGCAAAGGCTGAATCTGGCGCATCTGGTACGGGAAAGCGTGGCACGCTATGCCGCGGCCGGCAGCGAGGTGCGCATCGTCGACGCCGAGGACGGCGACATCCTGGGCGACCGCGCGGCACTGGCGCGCCTGCTCGACAACCTGATCGCCAACGGCACGACACACGGCGCACCGCCGGTGGAACTGGCGGTGCGGCAGCGCGGCGAATGCCTGGAACTTGCGGTGCGCGACCACGGCCCCGGCATTCCCCCGGACCAGCGCGCACGCGCGCTCGAAGCTTTCGTGCAACTGCATTCCGAGCGCCAGACCGAAGGGGCCTGTGGACTGGGGCTGGCCATCGTGGATCGCATCGCGCGTGCGCACGGCGCCGAACTGGTGTTGGGACAGGCGCAACCACAAGGTTTGCTGGTGGAAATCAGATTTCCGCTTGCCGCTGCCGCGGCCTGAGCGGGCTTTGATACGAGCCCGCTGGGCGCGACCTCAGGATGCAAGCGCCCGGTCGAGCACGGCGGAAAACTGCGCGGCGTCCTGAAAGCCGACCACGCGCAAATCGCCAATTTCGCGTCCGCCGCGGTCGAAAAACACGATGCCGGGCGGACCGAACAGCGCAAAGCGGCGCAGCAGGGCGCGGTCCTGCGCATTGTTCGCCGTCACATCCGCCTGCAGGACGAGCATGTTTGCCATGCGCCCCGCCACTTTCGGATCGGCAAAGGTAAAGCGCTCCATTTCCTTGCAACTCACACACCAATCGGCATAAAAATCGAGCATCACCGGCCGGTCTGTACTGGCCAGGCGCTGTTCCAGTTCTTCCACCGAGGCGACCCGCTCGAATTTCACACCCGGCTGCGGCGCGAGCGCCGCCGGCTGTTCCGCACCGGCGGCGGCAACGCCACGCAGCACGCCGAGGGGCTGCAGCGGATCGCGCGAACCGGCCAGTGCCCCGACCAGCAAACTTGCGCCGGCCAGTAGCGCAATCACGCCCACGCCTTTCCAGAACTTGTGCCAGCCGCCGGCATGGGCAGGCAGCGGATCGAGGGCGTGCAGATAAATGGCCGGCACGATGAACAGCACGGCCCAGGCAAACATGAGGATTTGCGCCGGCAACAGCGGCGCCACCATCCACAACGCCACCGCCAGCAGCAGCACGCCGAAAGATTTTTTGACCGCTTCCATCCAGGGGCCGGACTTGGGCAGCAGGGTGCGCGAAGCCAGACCCACCGCCACCAGCGGCAGGCCCATGCCCAGCGCCATCACGAATAGCGCCAGCCCGCCCTGTACGGCATTGCCGGTCTGGGCGATATAGAGCAGCGCGCCGGCCAGCGGCGCCGCCACACAGGGCCCGACGATGAGTGCCGACAGCACGCCCATCACCAGCACGCCAGCCAGCGAGCCGCCGCGGGCATTGGCGCTGTCGGCCATGCGCGACTGCAGCGCGCCGGGCAACTGCAGATCGTAAAAGCCGAACATGGCGAAGGACAGCAGCACGAATATCGCCGCGAAGCTGCCCAACACCCAGGCATTCTGCAGCGCCCCAGCCAGCAAAGTGCCGGACAATCCGGCCGCCACGCCCGCCAGTGCATAGGTGACCGCCATGCCGAACACGTAGGCGCCGGACAGCACCAGGGCGCGTGCGCGCGTGATGGCGTGGCCGTGGCCGACGATGATGGAGGACAGGATGGGAATCATGGGGAACATGCAGGGCGTGAATGCCAGCAGCAGCCCCGCCGTGAAAAAGAAAGCCAGAACGCCCCACAGGCCGGTATTTTTGAGCAGACCGGCAATGCGGCCGGATTCGTCGCCGGATGCGGCCGCAGGCGGCGGCGGGCTGATGCGGGACAGATCGAGCCGCACGGTTTGCGGCGTGGGCGGATAGCACACGCCCAGATCGGCGCAGCCTTGCGACACCACGGTCAGATCGAACTGATCCTTGCCGCCCCCCTGTACGGGCAGTGCGATCACCAGCCGGCCGCGGTGGGTTTCGACCTCACCGAAATTCACGTCATGCTTTTTTTCGCCGCGCGGAATGTCGGCCGACCCGATCTGCGCCGGCGGCGGCGCTTCAAAGCGGAATTTGTCGCGGTACAGGTAATAACCCGGTTCGATCTCGAAAACCACCTGCACGCTCCCCGGCGCGACCACGCTGGCCGACATGCGGAATGCTTTTTCCGGTTCCAGCGGTTCGCCGGCACCGTATACAGCGCGCGAAAGGACGAGGGCGGCCAGCAGCGGCAGTAAAAACGACAAGCGGCGTAATAGCATCATGATTCGGACGTTTCATCGGCCACCCAGGCGACATAGTCGGGCAGCCCGGCCACGACTGGGACCGCGAGTATTTCCGGCAGTTCGTAAGGATGTCGTGCGCAGAGCGCAGTTTCGAGCGCGGCGTAGCGCGCACGCGTGGTTTTGATGAGCAGCGGAATTTCTTGCGCGGATTCGACCGCCCCCTGCCAGCGATAGGTGGAGGTGCAGGGCGCCTGTATGCTCACGCAGGCGGCAAGCCGCAGTTCGACCAGCGCGCGGGCAATTTCGCGGGCCGTGCTTTCGTCCGGTACGGTGGTAAATACGAGCAAACTGTCCATGCCGCAATTTTACGGCCTGCGCGCACAGCCGGCGCGGCCGTGGGTAAGGCGCGGACTCACTCGGCGCCGGTCGCGAACTTGCGGCATTGCTGCTGGAAAATCGCGCCGTCGCCCAGGCGCAACGCGCTCAGGCAGCCGCCCCACAGGCAGCCGGTATCGAGCGCGATGAGCTGCGGCGCCACGCGCAATCCCGCCGCAGACCAGTGGCCGCACACCACGGTATGCGTGCGCCAGGCTGCATGGGGCAAATCGAACCAGGCCGCGTGACCGGCCGGCGCTCGCTCGGGCGGGCCTTTGGCATGAAATTCCATGTGCCCCTCGGGCGTGCAGAAACGCATGCGCGTCATGGCATTCACGATCACGCGCAGGCGGTCCCAGCCGCTCAGATCGTCCTGCCAGGCGGTCGGCGTGCCGCCCCACATGTGGCGCAGGAATTGTTCGCACTGCGGCCCCTGCAGGGCGCACTCCACTTCGCCCGCCAGCTCGCGCGCCTGCGCCACGCTCCATTGCGGCAGCAGCCCGGCATGCACGATCACGTGGCGCCCGTGCACGATGAGCATGGGCAGGCCGCGCAACCAATCTATGAGTTCGCCGCCGTCAGGGGCGTCCAGCACATGGTGGAAAGTGTCCGACTTGCTGCGCTTGCCGTGGCCGTAGTGGGCCATGATGAGCGTCAGATCGTGGTTGCCCAGCACGCCATGTGCCGCATCGCCCAGGCCGCGCAGGAAGCGCAGCACTTCCAGCGACTGAGGGCCGCGATTGACCAGATCGCCGACGCAATACAGGCGATCTTTGGTCGGATCGAACGCGACGCGGTCCAACAGGCGCCGCAAGGGGTCGAAACATCCCTGCAAATCGCCCACGGCGTAGTCTGGCATGGCGAATTAGTCAGGCGGCTGAAGGAGTGGAACGGAACTGTCGCACCAGGGGGGCGCATGGCGCCCTATAATAGCCGCGAACGCGGTCGCGCACCCACGGGTCGCCACCGCGCCGCGAAAAAGCCGGCAACAGGGGACTGGCGCGCCGCCGCGACAAGGCGTAGCAGCACCCTGCCCGCCACAATAACCACCCCGGCGCCGGGCGACAGCGTTTCCCGCGTCGATAACCCGGAACATTTGACATGACAGTGCTCGTGACCGGCGGTGCAGGCTTCATCGGTTCCAATTTCACCCTTGACTGGCTGGCGAATACGCAAGAGCCGGTGGTCAATCTTGACCGGCTGACTTACGCCGGCAACCTGGAAAACCTCGCCAGCGTGGCCGACGACGTGCGCTACAGTTTCGTGCGCGGCGACATCGGCGATTTTGCCGCGGTGCACGCCCTGCTGCTGCAGCACCGCCCGCGCGCAGTCATCAATTTCGCGGCCGAATCCCACGTGGACCGCTCCATACACGGGCCGGAAGATTTCATTCAGACCAATATCATGGGAACTTTCCGCCTGCTCGAAGCGGCGCGCGCCTACTGGGGCGAATTGCCGGCCGGGCAGAAAGAAGCATTCCGCTTCCTGCATGTATCCACCGACGAGGTGTACGGCTCGCTGGATGAATCCGATCCGCCCTTCCGCGAAAGCAACGCCTACGAACCGAACAGCCCTTATTCGGCCTCCAAGGCGGCGTCCGACCACCTCGTGCGGGCCTATCACCATACCTACGGCCTGCCGGTTCTCACCACCAATTGCTCGAACAATTACGGCCCCTATCAGTTTCCGGAAAAGCTCATTCCGCTCATCATTCACAACGCGCTGGGTAACCGTGCGCTGCCCATCTACGGCGACGGCAAAAACGTGCGCGACTGGCTGTTCGTCACCGACCACTGCCGCGCCATCGCGCGCGTGCTCGAAGCTGGCCGCTGTGGCGAAACCTATAACATCGGCGGCAATAACGAAATGCAGAATATCGAGGTGGTGCACACCATTTGCGACATACTCGATGCGGAGCGCGCGCGCGCGGACGGCAAGTCCTATCGCGAGCAGATCACCTACGTGAAGGACCGTCCCGGCCACGATCGCCGCTATGCCATCGACGCCGGCAAAATCGCCGACGAACTGGGCTGGAAGCCGGCCGAAACTTTCGTCACCGGAATTTTGACCACGGTACGCTGGTACCTGGCCAATTCCGCCTGGGTGGAAGGCGTGACCAGCGGCAGCTATCGCAACTGGGTGGATCGCCATTACGGCCGCGGCGCATGAATATCCTGCTGCTGGGCGCGAATGGGCAGGTGGGGTGGGAGCTGCGGCGCGCCCTGGCGCCGCTGGGCGCACTGACCGCGCTGGACCGCAGCGGCGCAAATTTTGAACGGCCGGACAGCCTGGCCGAGGTTGTAGCGCGTCATCGGCCGGACGCCATTGTGAATGCGGCCGCCTATACGGCCGTGGATCGCGCCGAAGGCGACGTGGCGCGGGCGCGCTGCGTCAATGCCGAAGCGCCTGCCGTGCTCGCCGCCGCGGCAGCACGCCTGGGCGCCTGGCTGGTACATTATTCGACCGATTACGTATTCGACGGCAACAAGCCGGCGCCCTATGTGGAAACCGACCCGACCGGCCCAGCCAGCGTATATGGCGCCACCAAACTGGAAGGCGAACGCGCCATCGCCGCTTCCGCCTGCCGCCACCTCATCCTGCGCACCAGTTGGGTATTTGCGGCACGCGGCGCAAATTTCGCCAAAACCATGTTGCGTCTGGCGCGCGAGCGCGACGAACTGAAAGTGGTGGCCGACCAGATCGGCGCCCCGACCGGGGCGGAATTTATCGCCGACGCCACCGCGCTCATGCTGTATCGCCTGGCCCACGATGCCGGCCTCGCCGCCCACGCGAGCGGCATCTACCACCTGAGCGGTGGCGGCGCGGTGAGCTGGTACGACTATGCGCGCTTCGTGATCGAGCGCGCTCGTGCGGCCGGTGCCCCGATCAAGGTAGAGCCGGCGCGCGTGCTGCCCATCGCCACAGCGGATTACCCCACGCCGGCTCGGCGTCCGGCCAATTCGCGGCTGGATTGCAGCAAAATCGGCAGCATTTTCGGCATTTACGCGCCGGCCTGGGAAACCCAGGTGGCGCGCCTGGTCGATGAACTGGTTGCGCCTCTATGAGGATATCCGCATGAACCGTAAAGGCATCATACTTGCCGGCGGCGCCGGCACCCGTCTGCACCCGGCAACCTTGGTGGTTTCCAAACAACTGCTGCCGGTGTTCGACAAGCCTATGGTGTATTACCCGCTGTCCGCCCTCATGCTGGCCGGCATGCGCGAGGTGCTGGTCATTTCCACGCCGCAGGATACGCCGCGCTTCCAGCAGTTGCTGGGCGACGGCAGCCGCTGGGGCATGGACATACAGTATGCGGTGCAGCCCTCGCCGGATGGGCTGGCACAAGCTTTTCTGATCGGCGAGCGCTTTCTTGCCGGGGCGCCGTCGGCGCTGGTGCTTGGCGACAATATTTTTTACGGAGATAAATTCCACCGGCTGCTGGCCCGCGCGGGCGGGCGCGAGCGCGGCGCAACGGTATTCGCCTACCACGTGCTGGACCCGGAACGCTATGGCGTGGTCGAATTCGACGCCGCCGGACGCGCCGTCAGTCTGGAAGAAAAGCCGCGCCAGCCGAAATCGAATTACGCCGTGACCGGACTATATTTTTACGATTCCGGCGTCTGCGAACGCGCAAAAACCATCAAGCCTTCTGCGCGCGGAGAACTGGAAATTACCGACCTCAACCGGCTTTATCTCGAATCCGGCGAACTTAATGTGGAAATCATGGGGCGCGGCTACGCCTGGCTGGATACCGGCACGCACGACTCGCTGCTGGAGGCATCCCAGTTCATCCAGACCATAGAAAAACGCCAGGGGCTGAAAATCGCCTGCGTCGAGGAACTGGCCTGGCGCCAGGGCTGGATAGACGATGCCGCGCTGGAGCGGCTGGCCGCTCCGCTGTCGAAAAACGCCTATGGGGCATATTTGCTGCGCATGCTCGCGGACAAGGCGCGGGGTTGACATGCACGTGACAGCGCTTGAAATTCCCGGTCTGGTGCTCATGGAGCCGAAAGTATTCGGCGATGCGCGCGGCTTCTTTTTTGAAAGTTTCAACCAGTCCGCGTTCGACGCTGCTGCCGGGGCGCATTATGAATTCGTGCAGGACAACCATTCCCGCTCGGTGCGCGGCGTACTGCGCGGCCTGCACTACCAGATCGCGCCCAAAGCGCAGGGCAAACTGGTGCGCGTCGTGCAGGGCGCGGTATTCGACGTGGCAGTAGATATACGGCGTGATTCGCCAACGCTGGGGCGTTGGGTAGGCGTGGAATTGTCGGCCGACAACAAGCGCCAGATTTTCATTCCGCCAGGTTTTGCGCACGGCTTCATGGTGTTGTCCGACAGCGCCGAGTTTTTGTACAAAACCACGGACTATTGGTCTCCGCCGCACGAGCGCTGCATCGCCTGGAACGATCCCGCGCTAGGCATAAGCTGGCCACTCACGGAAGCACCCACCCTGTCACCGAAAGACGCCCAGGGCACATCATTCGCGCAGGCCGAGCTGTACTGAAAAGAGCCTGCGCGGCAGCGTTCAGCGAATACCGAAGTAATCGCGGTACCAGGCGACGAAGCACGCCACCCCCTGCTCGACCGGGGTATTCGGCGCGAATCCGCACCAGGACTGCAATTCGCCGATGTCGGCATAGGTGGCCTGCACATCGCCTGGCTGCATGGGCAACATGCGCATTTCGGCTTTGCGCCCGATGGCGGTTTCCAGCGCGGCAATGAAGTCCATCAACCCGACCGGGGAATGATTGCCGATATTGAATACGCGGTAGGGCGCCCAGCTTTTTGCCGCGTCCGGGTTTAGCTTATCGAATTCGGCATCTGCTGCCGGTGCGCGGTCAAGCACCCGCAGCACGCCTTCCACGATGTCGTCGATATAAGTGAAATCGCGCTGCATCGCGCCCTGGCCATAAACCTCTATCGGTTCGCCGGCCAGGATGGCGCGCGTAAATTTGAACAGCGCCATGTCCGGCCGGCCCCAGGGGCCATACACGGTAAAAAAGCGCAGGCCGGTCGTGGGCAGGTCGAACAGATGGCTATAGGTATGCGCCATCAGTTCGTTGGCTTTTTTGCTGGCGGCGTACAGGCTGACCGGATGATCGACGCCGTCGTGTTCGGAAAACGGCAGGCGCCGGTTGCCACCATATACGCTGGAACTGCTGGCATACACTAGATGCGCGCAGCCTTGATGGCGGCAGCACTCCAGCACGTTGGTAAAACCCACCAGATTGCTTTGCACGTAGGCATGGGGATTTTCCAGCGAATAGCGCACACCGGCCTGGGCCGCCAGATGCACCACGCAGTCGAATTTTTCGCGTGCGAACAGCGCGGCCAGTGCCGCCCCGTCGGCGACGTCCATGCGCTCGAAGCGAAATTGCGGCGCCGGCCGCAGTGTCGCGAGGCGCGCGTGTTTGAGGGCCGGATCGTAATAATCATTCAGATTATCCAGCCCGACCACCGTATCGCCACGCGCCAGCAGGCGCTGGGCGCAGTGCATGCCGATAAACCCGGCAGCGCCGGTTACAAGTACTTTCATGATCCGTCGCGAGGCGCCGATTCGCGCCTAAAAGCTTGAATTTTTGCATATTTCAGAAAGCTGTTAAAACAGCCTATGGAAATATGCACCAGGCCCGGCAGGCCATCCAGAAAGCCGCGCCGCACGAAATAGAACTTTACGAAACGTAGCAGCGGGCTGGCCACCAGGCGCAGCGCGCCGGCACGCTTGCCGGCCGCGACGGCCTGGCGCGCGGCCAGGGTGGTATAGCGGTTCTGTTTGGCGATATAGGATTCGAGCGTATCTTCGGTGTCATGCAAGAGGTCGCCCGGCAGCGTTGCGGGCTCGCCCGGGTAGAGCACTTTTTCGTGCACGGCGTCGTCGGACCAGCGCGCCTGGCGGCGGTCGAACAGACGCAAACTCCAGTCCGGATAGCCTTCGCCGTGACGCAGGTATCGTCCCATGAAGCGGTTGGTGCGGGCGAAGCGATAGGCACCAGCCGCCGGCGCGGCCAGTGCTGCCGTGATGGCGCCAGCCAATTCCTGTGTTACCCGCTCATCCGAATCGACGCACAACACCCAGTCATGGCGTGCCGCCGCCACGGCAAACTGCTTTTGCGGCCCGAAACCCAGCCAGTCCTGGTGCAGCACCCGGGCGCCGTGACGCTCAGCAACTTGTACGCTGTGGTCGGTGGAGCCGCTGTCCACGAGCAGAATTTCGTCGCAAAACCGAAGGCTCTGCAAACAGGGCTCCAGCAGATGCGCACAATTCATCCCGATGATGACGGCCGACACCGGCGCGCGGCCGCTCATGGCGCAACCGGGCGGCAATTACGCCGCATATAGGGTGGGTGCATGGAAAAATGTGTTGGCGCGGAACCGCGATAGCGCGAATTTAACCCAGAATCCGGGACTTTCCCGCGCGCATTGGATGATCCAGGGCAACGCTGCCCGCTTCCGTGCCCCGAATACAGGGCCAAACCGGGACCGGGACGCACTCTGATGCGGCGCAACAGGCGCCGCTATAATCGCGCCTTGCCCCCATGACAGCCATCCTTCTCGTCAAAACGTCTTCGCTCGGCGACGTCGTGCACAATCTGCCCGTGGTCAGCGACATTCACGCCCGCTTCCCGCGCGCGCGGGTGGATTGGGTCGTGGAAGAATCGTTCGCGGAATTGCCGCGCCTGCACCCGGGCGTCACCCATATCATCAAGGTGGCAATACGGCGCTGGCGCCGCCAGTTGTTCCGGTCAGCCACCTGGCGGGAAATTTCCGCCTTTCGCCAGCAATTGCGCAGTTGCCAGTACGACTACGTGGTGGATACCCAAGGTCTGCTCAAAAGCGCCTGGATTACCTGGCAGGCGCACGGGTTGCGTTGCGGCTATTGCGCCGAAGCGGCGCGCGAGCCCATTGCAGCGCGCTTCTACGACCGCGAATTTGCCATTCCGCGCAACCTGCACGCGGTCGAGCGCAACCGCTGGCTGGTTGCCGCGGCGCTCGAATATCCGCCCGATCTGCCACTACGCTATGGCATCGCGGCGCAGAGCCCGAGCCGCGGCAATCCGTATTGCGTGCTGCTCACGGCGACCAGCCGGGCCGACAAGAATTGGCCCGACGTACAGTGGCTGGCGCTGGCGCAGTTGCTGAACCTGCAGGGCTACGACTGCGTGCTGCCGGCTGGTTCGCCGGTCGAGCGGGCTCGGGCCGAACGGCTGGTGCAAAACATGCGCCGCGCCCAGTGCGCCCCGCCATCCAACCTGAGCCAGCTTGCGGATTTGCTTGCCGGGGCAGCCGGTATAGTCGGCGTGGATACCGGCCTGACGCACTTGGCCGCCGCGCTGGACCGCCCGACGGTGGCGGTATTCGGCGCCACCGACCCCATGCTCACCGGTGTGCATGCAGGCGCGCGGGCGGTCAATCTGGGCCGCCTGGGCCAATTGCCGGACGCTCAGGAAGTGGCGGCCATGCTATTCGATCTGATGGAAGCGGCGGGCAGCGCGGTGCAGGTCGAAACCTAGCCATGGGCGGACGCACCTTCTACACCCTCGCGACCAGTGCGCTTCTGCCGCTGGCGCCCGCCTATCTGGCCTGGCGCGCGCGCCGCCAACCCGAATATTTACAGCATGTGGGCGAACGTTACGGCATTTACCGGCAGGCCGCGCCCCTCATCGCACCCATCTGGCTGCACGCGGTGTCGGTCGGCGAAACCCGCGCCGCCGCGGTGCTGGCCGAGGCGCTGGCACAGCGCTACCCTGACATCCCCTTGCTGATTACGCACGGCACCCCGACCGGCCGCGCCACCTCGCAGCAATTGCTCGGCGCACGCGCCGAGCGCGCCTATCTGCCCTACGATCACCCGCTGCTGGTGCGGCGCTTCTTGAAACATTTCCGGCCGCGCCTGGGCATAGTCCTGGAAACGGAAATCTGGCCCAATCTGAATGCCGCCTGCAGCGCCCGTGGAGTCCCGCTGCTGCTGGTCAATGCTCGGCTATCGGCACGCTCGGCGGCACGCTACAAAAAGTTCGGCGGCCTGGCGCGCGCGGCCGTTGCGGCTTATGCGGCCGTCGGTGCGCAACATGCGGAGGACGCGGCGCGCCTCACCCAACTGGGCGCACATCCGGTCAGCATCACCGGCAATCTGAAATTCGACGCCCTGCCGCCACCACACATGGTCGAGCTGGGCAAAAACCTGCGTGCCACTTGGGGCAAGCGTCCGGTGGTGCTGGCAGCAAGTACGCGCGAAGGCGAAGAAGCCGCGCTGCTCGACGCTTTTGCCAGTCAGGCGGCCGAGGAAGTTCTGCTGGTGCTGGTGCCGCGCCATCCGCAGCGTTTCGATGAGGTCGCCGCCTTGATTGGCGCGCGCAGCCTGTCCATGCAGCGCCGTAGCGAACATGCGCCGCTGGCGCCGGCGACGCGCGTGCTGCTGGGCGACAGCATGGGTGAAATGTATGCCTATTACGCGGCAGCGGACGTCGCCCTGATAGGCGGGAGCTGGTTGCCGCATGGCGGGCAAAATTTGATCGAAGCCTGCGCGGTGGGCACGCCGGTGGTGCTGGGCCCACATACGTTCAATTTTGCGCAAGCGGCCGAACTGGCGATCGAAGCCGGCGCGGCACTACGCGCGCGCGATGCGGCGGCGGGAATTGCCGCAGCGCTGGAATTGCTTGCGGACAGAGCGCGGTGTTCCGCCATGCAAGGGGCTGGCGAACAATTCGCGGCTGCGCATCGCGGCGCAACCAAGCGCACGTTGGCATTGATCGAAGCGGCGCTGGGCAGTGCCCGGACGCAGGGCGACTCCGGAGGCGCCGACAAGGCCAAATGAATTCGAGGGCGACCCGCGCCCCCGATTTTTTGCGCCGGACGCCGGCGGTGCTTATTCGAGCAGAGCGTTCACGGCCGCCAGATCGTCTTCGCCCAGGCTGCCCGCAGCGGCTTTCAGTTTCAACTGAGCCATCAAGGTGTCGTAACGCGCTTTGGCGAGGTCGCGCCGCGTCACGTACAGCTGCTGTTGCGCATTGAGCACGTCGATATTGATGCGCACGCCGACTTCGTAGCCCAACTTGTTGGCATCGAGGGACGATTGCGACGAAACCAGCGCGGCTTCGAGCGCTTTGACCTGCGCCCGGCCAGCCGATACGCCCAGATACGCCTGGCGTGCCGCAAACGCTGCGCCGCGGCGCGCGAAATCGAGGTCCGCGTCGGCTTTCTGGCGCAATGCCTGCGCTTCGCGCATGCGCGAATTGACGCTTCCGCCCGCAAACAAGGGCACGGCGAGTTGCAGCCCTATGGTGCTTTGCTTGATGTCACTACCCTGGCCGGTGATGGAACCGCCCTGGCCGTTCTGGCCATAGCTGGCAACCACGTCCAGGGTCGGCAAATGGCCGGAACGGGCCCGCTCCACCTCGCGCGAGGCAATTTCCTGCGCTGCAATCTGGGCCTGCACCGTCAAGGCGCCGGTTTCGGCACTGGATACCCACTGCTGCACGTCGTCGGGCGACGGCGCGCCCAGCGTGACGTCCCCGCGCAGGCGCTTCAGAACCTCGGGGTCATGCCCGATGATTTGCCGCAAATTGTCGCGTTTCACGTCCAGATCGGCGCGCGACGCGATTTCCTGCGCCGAAGCGAGGTCGTAGCGCGATTGCGCTTCGTGCACGTCGGTAATGGTGACCGTGCCGACATCGAAACTGCGCTTGGCCAGTTCGAGTTGCTGCGCCGTGGCGTCTTTTTGCGCCTGTATGGAAGCCAGCACGTCCTGGGCATACAGCACGTCGAAATAGGCTTGCGAGGTGCGCAAGGCCAGTTCCTGGCGCGCCTGGCCAAGTTGCGCTTCGGCTTGCGCCACCTGCAATTCGCTTTGCTTGTATGCGACCCAGTTTTGCCAGCGGAACAGCGGCTGCGATAGCGTCACATTCCAGCCGTTACTGTTGTAGCGCTGCTTGCCTTCCGGGAAAAGTGTCGGCGTACGGTAGTGCACGTCCTGGTTGTTGTAGGTGGTATTCGCGCTTGCGGAAAGCGTGGGCAGGAGGCCCGCGCGCGCCTGCGGAATGCGCTCGTCGACAGCGCTGCGCTGGGCGCGTGCGGAAGCGAACTGCGCGTCGCTCTGCACTGCGTCACGCCAGGTGGCGAGCAAATCCGCAGCCGCGGCCGGTAGGCTGGCAGACGCCGCCGCGACCATTCCGGCGGCCAGCAGGCGCCGAGTTACCCCACGCACCCCGAAATGACGGGAAACCCCACTACCTGTGCCACCCGCATGCTTGCTCATCTGCTCGCTCCCTGCTCGTTGCATCCGCTTCATTCCGACCGTGCTCAGCGCGGCAATTCAGGGTTCGCTACCACTACCGGTATGCGCTCAATAGCGCGGCATGGCCGGATCTATTTCGCAGGCCCAAGCGTCCACGCCGCCGGCGAGGTTGTAAATTTTTGAGTATCCCTGTTGCTTCAGGAACATGGCAACTTGCGCGCTGCGGCCGCCGTGATGGCAGATGCACACGATGTCGGCGTCACGCGCAAGTTCGCCCATGCGGCCGGGCACGCTGTGCATGGGCATGTGTTGCGCGCCGGCTAAATGGCCGATGTTCCATTCGTGCGCTTCGCGCACATCGAGCAGTAGGGGCTTGGATCGCTCACCGTCGGCCAGCCACTCGGCCAGCGCACGCGCAGACAATTGCCGCATGGTCACCCCTTGACTACGAAAAATCAGAATACAAAAGCTTTCGGCGCCGCCGCATTGGCAAGCGGGGCCACCACTGTTTCGAACAGGCCTTCGGTGTGGTACACCCCGTGCGTCTGGCAGGTGACGGACATGACCGTCATGGCCGGGCGTTTGCCGACCACCGCGATGAGGCGGCCACCGGGCTTCAACTGTTCGATCATGTCGTCCGGCAGTTGGGGTAGCGCGCCGCCCACATAAATGACGTCGTACAGACCGCGTTGTGGCCAGCCGTGCGCGGCATCGCCGACTTCGACCGTTACGTTCTGCACGCCGGCACGGGCCAGGTTGGCGCGCGCCTGTTCGGCCAGCACCGGGGAAATTTCCACACTCACGACTTTTTCGGCCATGGCGCCGAGCAGTGCGGCGGAATAGCCCGAGCCGGTACCGACGTCAAGCACGTAATCAGTTTTTTTGACCCTTGCCGCCTGCAGCAGGCGGGCATCGACCAGGGGCGGCAGCATGCTCGCGCCCTCGCCGAGCGGAATTTCAACTTCGGCAAATGCCAGCGCGCGGTATGCCGGAGGAACGAATTCTTCGCGCTTGACGACAGACAGGGCGTCCAGAATGCCGTGGTCGAGTACATCCCAGGTACGGATCTGCTGGGCAACCATATTGAACCGAGCTTTTTCGAAATCCATCGTATCCTCTTATATTAGTATCTACTAATAAACGTCGGCAGGGAAGCACGCAATTTTAATCGAGACTGGCCGTTTGGGCCACGAACTTTGGCTGGCCCAAGCGTAACGGGGCCACAAGCTGTGTGCTGGGCGACGCCGCCACGCCGGCGGCTAGCGGGATTCCTTGATGAGGCGGCTGTTGGCAGACTGGATCGGGCGCGCATTGTTGCGGTACAGGCGCGCAAAAATGCCAAGTTGCTCCTGCGACAATTGCACGGGTTCTTTGATCACCATCCACAGCACGCCTTCGCTGCAGGGGGGCGTGGTGAGCGAGCCCATGTAGGTGAAATATTCGCGCTTGGCCGGTAGTAACTGACTCAGGTCCAGCCCGGTTTCGGGCCGCATTTCGACATCGCGCTCGAGCGGCAGGTTGTTCCACAGTACTTGCACGAACGGATTTTCGAGGCCTTTTTCCATCAGCACCGCGACCACGGCGAGGCGGCCGTCGATATCCTTATGGACGAGGTGCGCCACCATGTCGTACGCACGCCCATTGACGCGCTCTTCCGACGGCTTGTGGAAATGAAACTGCTGCAGTTCGTAAGTTTGCCCGGACACGTTGATGGTGCTGCCGGCCCCGACGTTCACTTGCACCGTGTGGCCATTGTCTATGATCGCCACGTAGGATGACTTGTAGTCGAATTTGATCGGGGTCAGGTCGACCCGTATGCCTTCACGTATGTCTATCGGGCTTTGGCGTTTGCCGGCATCGCATTGGGACCATTCCGGCTTCAGACTGCCCCATTTCGCGGGGCCGGATTCGCCGTCGTAGGTCCAGTGCACGTGATGCGGTGGCGGTGGTGGCGCCGCCATGTCCGGCACTTTGGGCGTCGCCGCACGCGGTGCGGCATGCGCCAGCTGGACACGCCGCGGTGGCGGCGGAGCCGGCCGCGGCAGGGGAATTTCGCTGTGCGCCTCCGGGCGCGCTTGCGGCTGCGGACGCGGCAGCAAGCCAGGCAGCGGCGGGACGATGGATTTGTGCTCGGATTGAGCATGCGCATCGGCGGGCGGTTTGCTATCCACCGGCGGCTTGGCTTCGGCCTTGGGGGCTGCGGCGCCGTGCGCCTCCCCGCCAGCTTTGGCTTCGCGGCCGTGGCCGCTGTCGGCGACGAGGCGAGCGCTGGCGACCGGGCGCGTTTCGGTTACGGCCTTGCGGCTCGCCGCGCCAGCGATGCGGGCGCCGGCTTTTTCGGCCTGTTCCGCTACCTGGCTCAAGCCTTTCATGCTGGGCGGTTTGCACACTTCGCGGAACAGACGCTCGTCCAGAGTACCCGGCAAGAGGGCGATTTCGTGATCGCCCGCAAGACGCTCTTCGCGCACGATATTCATGTCTGCGTCGAAATAGACGCGCTTCAAGGTCACGAACCTGAGGTATTGGCAGTCATAACGATTGAGCGCCTGCACCGCCACGTAGCCGGCTTTTTCGGCTTCGGCGTCGGGCAGGGTGAGCCGTCCCCAGGCGATCAGTTTGCCGGCGTCGGCACGCAGCACGCTGGCGCGGTCGATTTCTATGGTTTTGCCGCGCTCGGACGCAACTTCCACCCACTCGGACGCATGTACGGCCATGCCGGCCAACGCCAGCAAACTGAAAAGTGCAACGCGCCACATAGAATTTCCCTTGCAAAGTCCATGATCGAAGATCGACTTGCAGAAATTTCGGCTGTGGCGCTCGATACTTGAACGTCGGCCTTGCACGAAAGGCGGATTTTGATTACCGTGCCGGAACCTTAGGGGTGTCTGCCGCGCCAAGATGGCAGACTGAGAAAATACCCTCAAAACCTGATCCGGATCATGCCGGCGTAGGGAAACGGTACCGCCGCCCCCGGTGCCCCCTGCCGCCATGCCGGCAAGGAGCACAGATGAACGCCCCCGAAAAATTCAAAGCCGACGCAGCCCGCGTGGATGGCGCTGCGGTCGAGCCATTGCCCAATTCGCGCAAAATCCATATTGCCGGCAGCCGTCCGGACCTGCTGGTTCCGATGCGCGAAATTACCCAGGCAGCCACGCCCACGGCGCTGGGCGGGGAAAGCAACCCGCCCGTGTACGTGTACGACTGCTCCGGCCCCTACACCGACCCGGCTGCACGTATAGACATACGCCAGGGCTTGCCGGCCCTGCGCGCGGGCTGGATAGCCGAGCGCGCGGATACGGAAACCCTGTCCGCCCTCAGCAGCGCGTTCGGGCGCAAGCGCGCCGAGGATCCGCAGCTTGCCGGACTGCGCCATGCCGGCCTGCAGCGCCATCCGCTGCGGGCACTGGATGGGCGTTGCGTGACGCAAATGCATTACGCACGGGCCGGCATCATTACGCCGGAAATGGAGTACATCGCCCTACGCGAAAACTGCAACCGGGCTGCCTATCTGGAGCAATTACAGGCCAGCGGAGCGCGCGGCGCGCACCTGGCAAAACTGCTGGCGCGCCAGCACCGCGGCGAATCGTTTGGCGCCGCCATTCCGGCCCACATCACGCCGGAATTCGTGCGTGACGAAGTGGCGCGCGGGCGGGCGATCATTCCGGCCAATATCAATCACCCGGAATCCGAGCCCATGATCATAGGGCGCAATTTCCTCGTCAAAATCAACTGCAACATCGGCAATTCCGCCGTCACCTCGGGCATACAGGAAGAAGTAGACAAAATGACCTGGGCCATACGCTGGGGTGGCGATACGGTGATGGACTTATCCACGGGCAAGCACATACACGAAACGCGCGAATGGATTCTGCGCAACAGCCCGGTGCCGATCGGTACGGTACCCATATACCAGGCGCTGGAAAAGGTGGATGGCCGCGCCGAAGAACTGACCTGGGAAATTTTCCGCGACACCCTGATCGAGCAGGCCGAGCAAGGGGTGGATTATTTCACCATCCACGCCGGCGTGCGGCTTGCCTACATTCCGCTCACCGCCGGCCGCATGACCGGCATCGTGTCGCGCGGCGGCTCCATCATTGCCAAATGGTGCCTGGCCCACCACAAGGAAAGTTTCCTCTATACGCACTTCGAGGACATTTGCGAAATCATGCGCGCCTACGACGTGTCGTTCAGCCTGGGTGACGGCCTGCGACCGGGCAGCATCTGGGACGCCAACGACGAAGCGCAACTGGCCGAACTGAAAACGCTGGGCGAACTTACCCAGGTAGCCTGGAAGCACGACTGCCAGGTCATGATAGAAGGGCCTGGCCACGTGCCCATGCAGCTCATCAAGGAAAACATGGATCTGCAGCTCGACTGGTGCGACGAAGCCCCTTTCTACACCTTGGGGCCGCTCACCACCGACATCGCGCCCGGCTACGATCACATCACCAGCGCCATCGGCGCCGCCCAGATCGGCTGGTACGGCACCGCCATGCTGTGCTACGTAACGCCCAAGGAGCACCTGGGTCTGCCGGACAAAAAGGACGTCAAGGACGGCATCATCGCCTACAAGATTGCCGCTCACGCGGCCGATCTGGCGAAGGGCCATCCGGGCGCCCAGATACGCGACAACGCCCTATCGAAAGCGCGTTTCGAATTCCGCTGGGCGGACCAATTCAATCTGGGGCTGGATCCGGACACCGCGCGCGACTTTCACGACGCCACCCTGCCGCAGGAAGGCGCCAAGCTGGCGCACTTTTGCTCCATGTGCGGGCCACATTTCTGCTCCATGAAAATCACCCAGGACGTGCGCGAATATGCCGCGCGTGAAGGGGTCGATGAAGCGGCAGCGCTGGAGCGCGGCATGCAGGCCAAATCGGTCGAGTTCGTGCGCCAGGGCGGGGAAATTTACCGCAAGCAGTAAGGCACACAGGCATCGGGTAGGAGGTAGGGTTGCCCCTACCGTCCTCCCACACCACCGGACGTGCGGTTCCGCATCCGGCGGTTCATTGAACACACTGGAATCGTCGCATCGTATCGAGCAGCGACACCAGACCTAAACGATCAAAGAATGATTTCCGAAAAGCTTGGTTCATGTGGCTCGCGCCACTGTTCCACCACGGCCCCCGTTGGTTGAAGGCCGAGCGAAACGCCCGTTCTTCCGTCAATCCCGCCTGCATCAGGTTCTTGGCACGAGTATAGGGGCGTTTCCACTGTCGCCACAGAATGCAGCGCAGCTTGCGCCTGATCCAGCCATCCAATTCTTCCAGCGCCCGTTTGGTTTCGGTCAGCCGGAAATAGGCCATCCAGCCACGCAAGATCGGGTTAAGCTCTTCGATGACCTTGCGCACGCTACGCCCTCTCGCGCCTTTGAGCACTTCGCGGATCTTGTCTTCCAGCCGTTTCAGGCTGGTCGGCGCAATCTTCAGTTTCGGGGCCTTGTGCCACGTCAGGCTGTAGCCCAGAAACTTCCTCTCCCACGGATGCGCTACCGCGCTCTTGGCCGCA
>JAEUNM010000143.1 GCA_016791105.1 Rhodocyclaceae bacterium
GACGTGGCGCTGGGCGGAATTACACCGGCCGCTGGGGGCGCGGGCCTCCCGCCCGCGGGCACAACGCCGGGCGCGAATCGCGCGGGCGAGACGCCCACGCCCCCAGGGGTGTGCGCGACGACGCGATGGGCTGTATTACACCAGCCGCTGGGGGCGCGGGCCTCCCGCCCGCGGGAACAGGCCGGGCGCATATTGCGCGGGCGAGACGCCCACGCCCCCAGGGGTGTGCGCGACGAGGCGATGGGCTGCATTACCCCAGCCGCTGGGGGCGCGGGCCTCCCGCCCGCGGGAACACGCCGGGCGCATATTGCGCGGGCGAGACGCCCACGCTCCCAGGGGTGTGCGCGACGAGGCGATGGGCTGGATTGCGCCAGACGCTGGGGGCGCGGGCGTCCCGCCCGCGGGAACACGCCGGGCGCGAATCGCGCGGGCGAGACGCCCACGCCCCCAGGGGTGTGCGCGACGACGCGATGGGCTGGATTACACCAGCCGCTGGGAGCGCGGGCGTCCCGCCCGCGGGAACAGGCGGAGCGCAAATCGCGCGGGCGCGAACACGCCGGGCATCAATTACGCGGGCAAGCCGGCCGCGAATACCGCAATCCATATCGTGGCTTGCGTCGGGTCCGTCCATTCGACACGGTGGCGGCAATGCGGCGGAATGTGCAGGTAGTCGCCGGGACCGAGGCGGCGCGGCGCCGGTTCGCCTTCCAGCACAAGCACTGCCGCCCCGCAAATCACGACCACCCATTCGTGTTCGGTCTGGTCGTACCAGAAGCCGGGCGGGCTGGCCTGACCGGTGGACACGATGCGTTCCACGCGCACGCCGGGCAGATCGAGCAGTGTCGTGAATAATTCCGCCGCGGAACCGACTTCGGGCAGGGCGGCGTACAGATTGCCGCAACTCGGGCCGCTCACTGCCCGTTCAGCCACTGATGCGCGCGCTGAATACGTCTATGGGCTCGGCCTTGCCTTTGACGAACATGGGCGCGAGGGTTTGTATCTCCAGCGCCACGCCCAGCGCGCGCAACTCGGACACCAGCGCGCCGCTCATCAGAATTTCGCCGGGGCGTGCGCAATCGGTCAGGCGCGAGGCGGTATTCACCGTATCGCCGATGATCGTGAAATTCATATAGCTGGGTGAACCCACGTTGCCCACCACCACCTCGCCGGCGTGCATGCCCACGCCCAGGCCGGCGTCTATGCCGAAATCCTGTTTCCAGCGCCGCGCGATGTGCTGAAATTCGGCCAGCATGGTGCAGCCGGCGCGGTAGGCCGAAGCGCTCGCGCCAGGGGTTTCGATGGGCACCCCGAAGCCGACCATCAGACAATCGCCGGCCATGTTGAATATGGTGCCGCGGTGGGCGTAGGCAATTTCCGTCAGCAGCGCGAAAAATTCGTTCAGCAAGGCCACCACTGCGCCCGGTTGCAATGATTCGGCGATGCGGGTGAAGCCGCGTATGTCGGCGAACAGCACCACGGCATGGCGCCGCGCATGCTGTTCGAGCAGCGCGAGTGGGTCGGGTGCGGCCAATATCTGGTCCACCAGCGCCGGTGCCACGTAGCGCGTAAACGCGTCGCGCAGCGTCTGGCGGTGGCGCACTTCCCCGGCCAGCCGCGCGGCTTCCAGTTCCTTGCGTGCCTGGTTGAGGCTGAGCAAAGATTTGCTGCGCGCCAGCAGCTCTTCGCGATTGACAGGTTTGGATAGAAAGTCGTCGGCGCCGCACTCTATGCCTTTGACGCGGTCCTCGCGGCTATCCAGCGCGGTGACCAACACCACCGGAATGAGCATGGTGGCCGGGTCCGATTTGAGCTGCCGGCACACCTCGAATCCCGATCGGCCCGGCATGATCACGTCGAGCAAAATCAAATCCGGCGGCTGTTCCGCGACCGCGGCCAGCGCCTCGTCGCCATTCGCGGCGGTGGTGATGTCCACCTGCAGGGTGCGCAAATAGCGCCGGATGAGCATCAGGTTGTCGTCCTGGTCGTCCACGGCCAGCACCCGAAAAGGCGTGCCGTCGCGTGCGCCAGCGCGCTCGTAGGGGCTCATGGCTGGGCCGCCAGTTCGGCCAGGGCCGGGTCGAGCTTCTGCAACGCGACTTCAAGCTCGGCCAGCGCCGTGGCGGCTTGTTTCAAGTCGCCATGGCGCGCCTGCTCTTCCAGGCTGCGCGCCGCCAGTTCGGCCGGGCGCGCGGCAAGATTCGCCAGCGAGCCGGCCAGGGCGTGCGCCACCAGGCGCAAGGTGGATGCGTCCGAAGCATCCAGCGCGCGCTTCAAGTCCTGCACCTGCCCCGGGTGCTTGCGGCGGAATGCGTGGATCAGTTCGACCATGAATTCGATATCGTGCTCGGTGCGTTCCAGCAGGGCCTGGCGATCGACCAGAATTTCCGGCTCCGTGGTGGCGGCGCTTGGTTCATGTTCTTCCGGCAGCACCAGACCGGCGGCCGCAGGCAGCAGCACGTCCATGGCTTCCAGCAGTTCGCTCGCGCGCAGCGGCTTGGATACATAGGCGTCCATGCCGGCCGCCAGACATAGTTCGCGGTCGCCTTTCATGGCGTGCGCGGTGAGCGCGATGATGGGGACACGGCCGCCGTGTTCCGCCTCGCGCCGGCGTATGCGGCGCGTGGCTTCCAGGCCGTCCATTTCGGGCATCTGCACGTCCATCAGTATCAGTTCGAAGTTCTGCCGCTCCAGCATATCCAGCGCTTCCCGGCCATTTTGCGCAATTCTGACGTAATGGCCGCGATTTTCCAGCATGCGCTGCACCAGCATCTGATTCACTTCATTGTCTTCGGCCACCAGCACGCGCAAGCTGCCGCGGCCTTCGCGCATGCTGTGCCGTGTCACCAGCGGGCGCGGGGCAGCATGTTCCGGCGGGGATTCGGTTTCGATTTCCGCCGCCTGCGCAAACAGCAGCAAAATCGCGTCGAGCAGTTCGGACTGATGTACCGGCTTGGTCAGATAGGCGGCGATGCCGATTTCGCGGCACAGGGCGGCGTCACCGCGGCGGCCGGCCGAGGACAGCATGATGATGTCGGTGTCGCTCAGGTCGCGGTTTTTGCGTATGCGCTCGGCCACCGTAAAACCGTCCAGGTCGGGCATCATGGCGTCGAGCAGCATGAGCGGAAAAGGCTTGCCCTGGGTTTTCGCTTCGCGCACATGCACCAGCGCCTCGATGCCGTCCTCCACCGCCACCGGCGCCATGCGCCAGTTGCGCAGCATGGTGGTCAGAACCTGTCGATTGGTGGCATTGTCATCGACCACCAGCACGCGCAATCCTTCCAGATTGACGATGCGGCGTGGCAGCGCGTCCGGCTGCTGTTTCGATACGCCGAAACGCGCCGTGAAATGGAAGGTGCTGCCCTGGCCCGGCTGGCTTTCCACGCCTATCGTGCCGCGCATCAATTCCACCAGTTTGGCGGCGATGGCCAGCCCCAGCCCGGTGCCGCCGAAACGCCGCGTCATCGAGGTGTCGGCCTGCGTGAATGCGCCGAATACGGCTTGCTGCTTGTCCGGCGCGATGCCTATGCCGGTGTCGCGGATGCGGAACATAAGTTCCATTTCTTCGGCATCGCGCCGCGTTTGCGTGACGAACAGTGCGACTTCACCTTCCTGCGTGAATTTGATCGCGTTGCCGACCAGATTCACGATCACCTGGCGCAGCCGGTTGGGGTCGCCCACTACCATGTCGGGCACGTCCGGGTCCACGTCGTAAATCAGTTCCAGCGATTTCTGATCGGCCCGCAGCGCCAGCGCCTTCATCATTTCGGCGAGGCTTTCGCGCAATCCGAAGGTGAGGCTTTCCATGTCCAGCCGGCCGGCTTCGATCTTGGAAAAATCCAGTATGTCGTTGATGAGCGCCAGCAGTGATTCCGCGGACGAGCGCACCACACCCAGATAACGGCTCTGTTCCGCGGTCAGGTCGGTGTCCAGTGTCAGTTCCGTCATGCCTATGATGCCGTTCATGGGCGTGCGGATTTCGTGGCTCATGTTGGCGAGAAATTCGCTCTTCGCGCGGCTCGCCAGTTCGGCCGCTTCTTTGGCGCCGCGCAGGGCTTCTTCGGCCGTCTTGGCTTCCGTCACGTCGGTGGCCAGCAGGTAGAAGCCGAGCACCTGGCCGGCCTCTACGACGTGCGGCACGTAGGACGAATGCACGATGCGCGTCCCGTCGCGGGTGGCGATCTGTTCCGTGAAGCTGACCGGCGTGCCGGCCAGCGCCGCTTCGACGTGCGGGCGCATCTGTTCCCATTGCGCCGCGTCCAGCACTTCGCGCATGGGGCGACCGTGCAGGGCGCGCACGGAAATGCCGAACCACTGTTCGTAAGTCCGGTTGTTGAACTGGTAGCGCATGCCGGCATCGACGTAGGCGATCAATACCGGCACGTTGTCGGTAATCAGGCGCAGTTGTTCGCGGCTGCGCTGCAAGGCGAGCCCGGCTTCCTTGAAGCGCGTGATGTCGCGCGAGGTGATGGCAAGCCCGTCGCCGATGCGTACCACCTGCTGGCGTATCCATTTCACGCTGCCATCCTGGCGCGGGAAAGCGAATTCTTCTTCTGCGGTATCGCCAGTCAGCACGGTGCGCACGTAATTCGCAAACGCCCCGGCGCCGCGCAACTCGGGAAACAGTTGGCAGATCAGATTGCCTTCCAGCTCCGGCACCAAATGCTGAAACACCCGGCGCGCCCGCGCATTGGCAAATACACAGCGGAAATCCACGATGTCGTGCGCCGCGTCGCGCACGCTTTCGAAAATGGCGATGGCGTCCGGGCTGCTGTCTACGGCCGCGCGCAGGCGCTCCAGCGCCTGGGTGGTAGCCTTGCGACGGCTGATGTCGCGCACGTGCGCGAACAGCACCGGCAGGCTGCCGGCGCGCGACATCTGCAGGCGAATTTCCGTCGGCGCGCGGCTGCCGTCGGGCATGCTGCGATCCATTTCGAAGCGCAGTTCGCGGCGCTCGCCGCTATAGAGCGGCGCCAGGCGTAAAAACGCTTCTTCGGGCGAATAATGCACGCCCAGATGGGCCGGGGTCAGATCCTGCAATTCATCCGCGCGGCGGCCCAGCTTTTCCAGCGCGGCGGCATTGGCGTGCAGCACGCGCAGGCTTTGCGCGTCCAGCATGTAAATTTCGCCGGACGAGCTTTCCACCACGCTGCCCAGTTGCGCCAGCATGTCGGCGCGCTCGGCGGCGATATTTTGTTCGCCCAGGGTGCCGATCTGGTGCAGGCGTGCCGTCGTTGCGGCGTCGAATGCCTGTGCCCGTGCGCACAACAGCACGCTGCGCAGCGTCGGCCCGACGGTGCGCAGGGGCAGGCCGGCGATGTAAGCGGTGCGGTGTGCGTATTGCGGGAACAGCCGCGCCGTGTCGCCTGCTTCAAGCAGCAGGCAGGTGTCCTCTGCCAGCACGCGCGACAAGATCGGCGCCAGCGCCGGCGCGTCGGCCGCCACACCGGTGCCGGCGCAAGACAGACAATGCCAATGCGTGCCATCGCTGCGCATGAGCCAAACAGCCTCGGCAGCGCAACTGGATAGGGTGAGCGCGGTCAGGGCGTCCCAGGCCGGCTGGTGATCGCGGCTCAGGCGCGAGGCGCCGTCATCGGGCAAAAAATCTGCGGGCATGCTCGTGCCGCCTGTCCTCTGAATAAGGCTGCTCAATGTTTTCCCCCTGCCGCACCCGCACGCAGGGCAGGCGCGCCGCGCTTGCTTGTGCCGCGCTCCGCAGCCGGGCGGAGGCGCAGTTTGTCGCACGGATTGCCAGCACCGCGTATGTGTAGCCTTACATTGCCGCAACAGGACTCGCCACAAGCCGTGCCGGCGGCGCCGATCATATATTCAGGCGCCCGGTGCGGCAAGCAGGCGCGCTCTGCCGTTAGAAATGCAACTGCGGGCGCGGCGCAGAGCCGGTAAAATCGCGCCGATTCACCACCTCTTTCGCGCTTGCGCATCCCCTTTCCCATGCAAATTTTGCCCGTCATTCTGTCCGGCGGTTCCGGTACGCGTCTTTGGCCCTTGTCGCGCGAACGCTATCCGAAACAATTGCTCAATCTCACCACCGAGCGCACCCTGCTGCAGGAAACCGCGCTGCGTCTGGATGCTGCCGCGGCCGACATCGAAGTGGCCGCCAATCCGGTCGTGGTGTGCAATGAGGAATATCGCTTTATTACGGCCGAACAATTGCGTCAGGTAGGCCGGCCGCCCAGCCTCATGCTGCTCGAGCCGGTCGGGCGCAATACCGCTCCGGCGCTGGCGCTGGCGGCGCTGGCCGGCAGCCGTGGCGGTGCCGACCCGCTGCTGCTCGTCATGCCGGCGGACCACGTGGTGGAAAATCTCGCTGCCTTCCGCGATGCCATCAGTGCCGGCGCGCGCCAGGCGGCAGATGGTGCGGTGGTCACCTTCGGCATCGTGCCGGACCGCGCGGAAACCGGCTACGGCTATCTGCGCACGGGCGAATCCGTGGCCGGTGCCGGGCCGGTAAAAAGCTTGCAGCGCTTCGTCGAAAAGCCCGATCTGGCGACCGCGGAAAGCTATGTGGCATCGGGCGAATATTTGTGGAACAGCGGCATTTTCATGGGCAAGGCCTCGGTGTGGCTGGCGCTGTTGCAGCGCTATCAGCCGGCCATGGACGAGGCCTGTTCGCGCGCGCTGGCGGAAGGCAAGTCGGATGCGGATTTTTTCCGCGTCGGCCGTCAGGCGTTCGAATCCTGCCCGTCCGATTCGATCGACTACGCCTTGATGGAGCCGCTTACCGGCGAAGCCGAGCGTCCCGTAGCGGCGGTGGTGGTGCCCATGAGCGCCGGTTGGTCCGACGTCGGCGCCTGGGATTCGCTGTGGGCCATCGCCAACAAGGATGGCGACGGCAATGTGACGCGCGGCGACGTGGTGCTGCACGACACGCGGGATAGTCTGATATTTGCCGAAAGCCGCATGGTGAGCTGCCTGGGCGTCGATAACGTGGTGGTGGTCGAAACCGCCGATGCAGTCATGGTGGCGGCCAAGGACAGCACCCAGGACGTCAAGAAAATCGTCGCCAAGCTCAAGCGCGAACAGCGCCAGCAAGCCGACAACCATCGCAAGGTGTACCGGCCCTGGGGCTATTACGATTCCATCGACGGCGGCGAGCGCTTTCAGGTCAAGCGCATCGTGGTCAATCCGGGCGCCTCGCTGTCACTGCAGATGCATTACCACCGCGCGGAACACTGGATCGTCGTGCGCGGCACGGCGCGCGTCACGCGCGGCAGCGAATCCCTGCTGCTGAGCGAAAACCAATCCACCTATATTCCGCTCGGCACCACGCACCGGCTGGAAAACCCCGGCAAGGTGCCGCTGGAAATGATAGAGGTGCAGTCCGGCACCTACCTGGGCGAAGACGACATCGTGCGCTTCGAGGACCACTACGGGCGCGGTTGAATCCCCTGCGCGCTGCGGCTACAAATCCGCCGCGCGCGGCTGGGCGACAAAGCCGTAATGGGCGGCCGGCGTCCTGCCGGCCGGCAGAAATTCCAGCGCCAGGCGCTGGCTTTCCAGTTGCAGCCACAGCGGCGTGCCGGGGTCGGGCAGGGCGGCCAGCGGCGCCCCGCCGGCATCGCACAGGCGCTCGCCCAGCCGGGCCAGATCGCGGTCATCGACGATGGCCGCGCCGTGTTCGGTGAGCAAACCGAGGTTGCCCTGCGCATCCAGCCAGCCGCCTTGCAATGACTGCACCGCCATGCCGGTATGGGTGCGGAAGCGCTCACCGGCGCTATCGGCAAGCTGCAGTACATAGGGCGTCTGTTCCAGTTCCACCCACACCCGCTGCGGGCCGTTCTGAAAAAACCAGCCGGATTCGCAACCGAAATAGCTGGCCGCGATGGCCGCCGACAGGCCCGGGTGCCGTATCGGTTCGCGTTCCGCACCCAGGCGCCAGCCGCCGCGCCGGTCCAGAAACAGCCAGCCATAACAATCGGGTACGTTGGGCCAGCGCGCGAGCGAGCGCAGCACGGCATCGACGGCACCGGCGGCCTGCAATTCGTCCAGGCGGCTAGCCACCGTGCTGCCTCAATGCGGGCTCGAGGCGCATCGGCTCAGTCCTCCCGCGCCAGCAAGGACAGGCCCAGCCGCGCGCGCCGGCGCAACCACGGACTTGGGCGATAGCGCGGATCGCCCAGCACGGCCTGCAGGTTTTCGAGTATGCGCAGCACCACCATGGGACCCAGTTCGTCGCCCCAGGCCAGTGGTCCGCGCGGATAGCCCAGCGCCAGGCGCACGGCGTCGTCGATGTCGGCCGGTTCGGCGATGCCGCGCTGGGCGATATCGCTGGCGGTATTGACGATGCAGGCCACCACGCGCTGGGCCACGAATCCGGCGCTGTCGCGTATCAGCGCCACCGGCACGCCATCCGCTCCGAACAGCCCATGCGCGGCGCGGCGCATGGCCGGCGTGGTGGCCGGCGAGGCCATCAGGGTGCGGCGCTTGGTCGGCCCGAACAACATGTCCAGCGCCACCGTGTGCGGCCCCGGCAGACGTTGGCGCAGTGCGCAGGTGGTGACGTCCTCGCCCAGGGGGGTGACGACGCAAAGCGCGTCATTGGCGGGATAGAGGCCAGGATCGAGCTTACCTCCCAATTGCAGCACCAGTTCGCGGCAGGCCGTGCCGAGATAGGCGTCGTCCAGGCTTACCCAGACTTTCGACGGCAGTTCGGTGGGAACGGGCGGCTCCGGCTCCAGTAGCGGACTGGCATTCACGCTGTAGTCGTAGAAGCCGCGCCCGGCCTTGCGCCCGGTCAGTCCGGCTGCGACGCGCTGTGCGGCGGTTTGCGAGGGGCGCAGGCGCGGGTCCTCGTAAAACTGGCGGTAAATCGATTCGGTCAGGCCTTGGGCAACATCCAGCCCGGTCTGATCCAGGGTTTCGAACGGACCCAGGCGGAAACCTGCGCCTTCGCGCAGAATGCGGTCCAAGGTCTGATAGTCCGCGATACTTTCATCGAGGCAGCGCAACGCTTCGGTCAGATAGGCGCGGCCGGCGTGGTTCACGATAAATCCGGGCGCATCCTTGGCGCGCACGGCGCGCAGGCCCAGGCGCTCGCCGAATGCCACCAGGCTGTCCGAGGTGTTTGCACTGGTGTGCAGGCCGGACACCACTTCGACCAGCTTCGATTGCGCGATCGGGTTGAAAAAATGCAGGCCGCCCAGGCGCTCGTGCAGACGGCTGGCAGAGGCGATGGTGGTGATGGAAAGCGACGAGGTATTGCTGGCAAATACGCAGTTCGGCGCGACCAGCGGCTCCAGTGCAGCGAACAAGGCGCACTTGGCGTCGAGCTGTTCGGTGATGGCTTCGATGATGAGGGTGCAGGGCGCGAGTTCGGTCAGTTCCGCCACCGCCTGCAGCCTCTCGCGGCAGGCGCGCGCGGCGTCGGCGGCCATCCGGCCGCGCTGTACCATGCGCTCGAAATAGCCTGCCAGGGCGGCTTCCGCCTCGCGCGCCGCGCCGGCGCGGGCGTCGTACATACGCACGCGTACGCCGGACTGGAGCGCTATCTGGGCGATGCTGCGGCCCATCACGCCGCAGCCCGCAATGCCCAGCAACAAGTCCGCATCTATTCGCGCCGCGCCCATGTGTAGTTCTCCTCGCGCTATACTGCGGCCCAGTATATCAGCGGGCAAGCGGCAAACCGTGCCTGCGCCTTCGTCATGCATTGCGAGGTCGATAGAGATTCATGGGCAAGTGTTACAAAACCGTATTGCTGGCCTTCGACGGTACCGATTCCGGGCGCCGCGGCCTGCTGGAATGTGCAAATCTGAATGGGATCCTGCACGCACAAGTACACCTGCTGGCGGTTGCGCCGCTCGCGGTGGGCTTGTATCTGACCGAAGGCGTGCTGCCCGATTCGCTGCAAGAGGCGGAGAACCGGCGCTTCCGGGAAATTCTCGACGAAGGTTTGGCCCAACTTGCCGCACAGGGCTTTCAGGCCGAAGGGCACCTGGTGACGGGCGAGCCGGTGGATGAAATTTGCCGCCTGGCGAAAACCATCAATGCCGACCTGGTGGTCGTCGGCCATCGCCGCCACCAGTCTTTCCTGGAGCGCTGGTGGAAAGGTTCGATCGGCCAGTCTTTGCTCGAAGCAGCCCCCTGCAGCATTCTGATCGCGATGGAAAAGGCGCCGCAAAGTTAAGGTGTCGCTGCCCGGCTGATGCGGCGGCCGCGTGAGCGCGCGGCGCGCCTCAGGCGGCGTCTACCAGAGCTTCCACCACGGCTGTTTCGGTTCGACGATACCCTGCGCGTAGCGCGAATCGGGAAAATTGAGTTTCATCACGCGCATCGCGTCGTCCCGCAATTGCGCCAGGCCAAGCTTGTCGTAGGCCAGTACCTGTAAGCCCAGCGCCTCTTCGAGGGCGGGCGAGGTCTGGTAGGTGGTGACCACCACCGTGGCGCGGTTGGCCGCCGCAACATAGGCGCCGCGCTTGTAGTAATAGCGCGCCACATGCACTTCCAGCGCGGCCAGTGCATTCACCAGATAAGCCAGGCGCTTCATGGCATCCGGCGTGTACTTGCTGTCCGGATAGCGCGTCACCAGGTCGCGGAAGGCGTTGAACGAATCCTTGGCGGCCTTGGGGTCGCGCTCGGTCGGATCCTGCCGCGACACCGCGGCCAACAGGCCCAAATCTTCGTTGAAATTTGCCACCCCTTTCAGGTAGTACATGTAATCCACGTTCGGGTGGTTGGGGTGCAGCTTGATGAAACGGTCGCAGGCAGCGAGCGCGTTTTCGATTTCGTTCTGACGGAAATAGGCATAGGCAATTTCCATCTGCGCCTGTTGCGCATAGCGCCCATAGGGGTAGCGCGATTCCAGTTTTTCGTAAAGCTTGATCGCGTTTTCGTAATTGCCGTCGCTCAATTCGGCCTTGGCTTCGGCATACAGCCTTTGCGCCGACCAACCGGCAGTTTTGTCCGGCGCTTCGCCGAGCAAACCGCAACCACTGAGCAAGCCCAGCCACAGCAGGGTGAATAGCGTCGCTACACTACGCGTCATGGGAATTCCGGAATGTGAAGGGCTCGAGTCGTGGCCCGATGAAGAGGCGGATTATAGCGAAGCTGCCGCCTCAAGCCGCAATTGCGTGCCGACCGAGCTATCCGGCCTGCGTCTGGACCAGGTGCTGGCGCGGCTTTGGCCGCAGCATTCGCGCAGCCGCCTGCAGGACTGGGTGCGCGACGGCCATGTCAGTGTTGCCGGCGACACCTGCCGCGAGGTGCGCCGCAAGGTTTGGGCCGGCGAAATCCTGGAAGTGGTGGAACAGCCCGGGGCGCAACAAAGTGCGCTGCAGGCGGAGGCCATTCCGCTCGACCTGCGCCACGAAGACGCCGACATCCTGATCCTGGCCAAACCGGCCGGGCTGGTCGTGCATCCGGGCAGCGGCAACTGGAGCGGCACCTTGCTCAATGGCTTGTTGCATTACCTGCCGCAGGCGCGCGAGCTGCCGCGTGCCGGCATCGTGCATAGGCTGGACAAGGATACCAGCGGGCTCATGGTGGTGGCCAAAACGCTGGCGGCACAGACCGATCTGGTTCGCCAGCTCGCCGCACGCAGTGTGAAACGGCATTACCTGGCGCTGGCGAGCGGCCGCGTTGCGGCGGCCGGTACGGTGGATGCGCCTATCGGCCGGCATCCGCAACAGCGCACACGCATGGCGGTCGTGCAGGGCGGCAAACCAGCGCGCACCCATTACAGCGTGCTCGAATATCTGCCCGCGGCAAGTTTGCTGCGCTGCGAACTGGATACCGGCCGCACGCATCAGATACGTGTGCACATGGCGAGCTTGGGCCATCCGCTGCTGGGCGATCAGTTATATGCCGAGCGCGCCACAGCGGCGCGTTTCGGGCGCCAGGCCCTGCATGCCTGCCGGCTCGAATTGCTGCACCCGCGCAGCGGCCTGCCCATGCACTGGGAATTGCCGCTGCCGGACGACATGGCGGCGCTGTTGCAGCGGCTGCGTGCGGAACGCGACACTAAATCCGTGTGAAATCTGCTCATGGCAACTCGATATGAATAAAACCGACACGAGCAACACGGGCGCACCCGCATTTGGCGCGCCCGCCGACTGGCCCGCGCCGGCCTCAGTGCGCAGCCTGATCACGACCCGCCGCAGCGGCGCAAGCAGTGCGCCCTATGCGGGCTTCAACCTTGCGACCCACGTTGGGGATGAGCCGGCCGCCGTCGCCGCCAACCGCGCCTTGTTGGCCCTGCTTCTGCCGTCCGAGCCGAAGTGGTTGCAGCAAGTGCATGGCACGGCCGTGGCTGACGCCGATACCTGCGCTGTGGAAACATTGGCCGATGCCGCGGTGGCGCGGCAGGCCGGCAGTGTATGCGTCATCATGACCGCGGATTGCCTGCCGGTATTGTTTTGCGACCGTGCCGGCAGTGTGGTTGCGGCGGCTCATGCCGGCTGGCGGGGCCTGGCCGCCGGCGTGCTGGAAGCCACACTGGCGGCGATGCGTGTGCCGCCGGACCAGTTGATGGCCTGGCTGGGGCCGGCCATAGGCCCGCAGCACTTCGAAGTCGGCGCCGAGGTGCGCGCTGCCTTCGTGGATCCCATGCCGGCCGCCGCTACGGCCTTCGCTGCCGCCGCCGCGCCAGGGAAATATCTGGCCGATTTGTACGCACTCGCACGGCTGCGTCTGGCCGCGGCCGGCCTCAGCGCCGTGTATGGCGGCGGCGCCTGCACCTACGCCGATGTGCCGCATTACTACTCGTATCGCCGCGACGGCCGCACCGGGCGCATGGCCAGCCTGATCTGGCTGGACCCGGCGTGAATTGAACCGCCGCGCGCTGCCCGGCCCGGCAGACAGACCTCGATCGAACGGCCCGCCGGTTCGCGCGGCGCGACACTGGGGGTGCGGGCGTCCCGCCCGCACGGCCCCGCCCGCGGATCGGTAGGCGGGTTACACCTCGCCCTTCCAATACAACTGCGCGTCTCCAGGCATCTCAACGTGACGGCCCCGAGAAACTAAGCCGGTAAATGGCGCCCGCCGTGTCGTCGGAAATGAGCAGCGATCCATCGGGCAATTCCAGCAGGTCCGCCGGCCGGCCCCATACTTTTTCGCCCGGCTGCAGCCAGCCCTCCACGAAAGGCTCGGCCGCCACCACCTTGTTGCCTTCCAGCCTGAGTGCCAGCACGCTGTAACCGGCTTTGCGCGAACGGTTCCAGGAGCCATGCTGGGCTACCAGCAAGGCCTTGCGGTAAGGCGCGGGGAACATGTTGCCGCGATAAAAGCGCAGGCCCAGCGGCGCCACGTGTGCGCCCAGATTCCAGGCCGGCGGCTCGAATTCGCTGCAGGCGTGCAATTTGCCGAATTCCGGATCGGCGATCGTGCCGCCGTGGCAGTATGGATAGCCGAAGTGGCTGCCGGTGCGCGCCACGCGGTTGATCTCGCAAGGCGGCGCGTCGTCGCCGAGGTAATCGCGGCCATTGTCGGAAAACCAAAGTTCGCCGCTGTCGGGGTGCCAGTCGAAGCCGACCGAATTGCGCACCCCGCGTGCCACCACTTCGCGCCCGCTGCCGTCGCGATTCATGCGCAGGATGAGGGCGTAGCGATCCGCATCCGGCTCGCAAATATTGCAGGGTGCTCCGACCGGCACGTACAGCTTGCCATCCGGGCCGAAGGCGATGAATTTCCAGCCGTGGTGGGTTTCCGAAGGCAGTTTGTCGGTGACTGTCTGTGCTTCGGGCGGATGTTCCAGGTGTTGTTCGATGGCGTCGAAACGCAAAATGCGGTCGATGGCCGACACATACAGCGCGCCGTCGCGGAAGGCGACGCCGACCGGCCGCGCCAGCCCGCGCGCAATCTGGTACTGCTGGCGCACGCGGTAATTTTCGTCGTAGGTCAGTGCCACGACGCGGCCGGCATTGAAAGAACCCACGAATACCGTGCGGCCGGCGCCACGCGTCAGGGCGCGGGCGTTGTCTACCTCGGCCCACAACTCGATGCGAAATCCCGGCGGCAGGCGCAGTTTTTCGATGGGCGGCGCGGCCAAGGTCAAACCGGCCCAAAAATACGTCATCAGAACGACGCAAAGCCGCGTCGCGCGGCCCAGCCGGCGCGCGATATTCATTCCGCGCCGGCCGCGCGTATGGCGCGATCGGCTTCGTTTTTTGCCCAGCGCTCGTTCCATTCGGCGAGCCACTTCGCAAAATGCCCGACCGGCATGGGCCGCGCGATGAAATAGCCCTGCGCCTCGTCGCAACCCAGGGTGATGAGCTTGTCCCACACGGTTTCCAGTTCCACCCCTTCGGCGATCACTTTGTAGCCCAGTTGGTGCGCCACATCCACGGTGGAGCGCACGATGGCGGCGTCGTTATCGTCGTCCGGCAGGCCGCGCACGAATTCCTGGTCGATCTTGACCGCGTCCACCGGCATGTTGCGCAGGTAGGACAGCGAGGCATAGCCTTGACCATAGTCGTCGATCATGAGTTTATGGCCGTCCGCCCGCAACTGGTCGAGCGCCGCCAGCGAGGCTCTCGAATCGCTCATCATGAGGCTTTCGGTGATTTCGAACTCTATCCAGTCCGGCTTGGCATTCCAGGCCCGCATGGCGCGCCGCACATGGCCCATCAGTTCCGGGTCGGCCAGGTTGCGCGTGGATAGATTCACGGCAGCCGGCACGCGTATACCCTCGTGCTCCCACTCGTCGCACTGTTGCAGCGTGGCGTCCAGCACCCAGCGCGTCAGGGCGCGCATGAGGCCCGACGTTTCGGCGAGCGGAATGAATTCCGACGGCGGCACCATGCCGTACACCGGGTGGTGCCAGCGCAACAAGGTTTCCACCGCCACCACGCGGCCGGTTTTCAGATTGGTTTTGGGCTGGCAATACAGTTGGAACTGGTTGTCCTTGAGCGCGTGGCGCAGTTCCGCCATCAAGGCCAGCCGGCGCGGGCTGTAGGGGTCGTGTTCGGGGCTGTAAATTTCGAATTCCCGCTGGTGCTGCTGGGCGATATAGAGCGCCACGTCGGCGCGGCGTATCAGCAGGTCGGCGCTATCGCCGTGCTCGGGGAAAAATGCCACGCCCATGACGGCCTCGATTTCGACCGAAATTCCGCCCACCTGGAATGGCGATTCCATGGCGTGCAACAAGCGGCGGCCTATGGCACGCACGGCGTTTTCGTCGCGGCCGGGCAGCAGCAGGGCAAAATTGCGGCCGGCGAAATGCGCCACCACGTCGGTTTCCATGAGGCAGCTTGCCAGCCGCGGGCCGATCTGGCGCAGTACGCTGTCGCCGTAAGATTGCCCCAGCGTGTAATTCACCTCCACGAAACGCTGCAGCACGATGGTGGCCACTGCAAAGCGCGTCCCTTCCGCCAGCGCGGCGCTGATCAAATCTTCCAGGCGGCTGCGGTTGGGCAGGTTGGTGAGCGCGGAATAGTAGGCCAGACGGTGCACGTCGTCTTCGGCGCGCTTGCGGCGGATTACGGTGCCCAGTTGCGACGCCAGTGCGCTCGCGGTGGCCAGCAGCCGGTGGTCGCGCTCGAGCCGTTCGAGCAGGAAAAATTCCACCACCGCGACGATTTCTTCGCCAACCAGCACGGGTACTGCCATGCCGGCGCGTATGCCGAGTTCGCGCGCGAGCGGGGCGCGCGGAAAGTTGCCGTCCTGCGTCACGTCGTCTATCCATGCCGGCGTGCCCATGCTCCAGGCGCGGCCAGGCAGGCCCACGCCGCGCTCGAAGCTGAAATTTTTGCTGTAGTCGCGAAACCGCGTCAGGTCGGGGGCGACTGCATGCCAGGCATTCGACAATTCGAGCCGGCTGCCGTCTGCGGCCGGCACCCAGGCCTGGGCGAAATGCCAGTGCGTCGCTTCGCACACCATGCGCATGGCGGCGGTCAAGGCCTCGTCCAGGTTGCGCGCCGTGCTCACGGCTACCGTGAGCGACTGCAACAGGCGAATTTCCTCCGAGTGGCGCAGCAATTCACGTTCGCGCCGCGCCAGCGCATCCGCCATGTCGTCGAATGCTTGCGCAAGCTGATTGATTTCGCCCGGTGCATGCTTTACGCCGCTGCGCGCGGTGAGGTCGCCGGCTGCCACTTTGTGCATGGCGGCGAGTAGCGCCCGTACCTGCGTCAGCACGAACACGTCGCTGGTGAGCCAGGCGAGCGCGAAGGTCATCAGTACCAATGTCGCCAGTGCTATCAATGCCTGGCGCTGGCCGCGTTCAACCGCCGCATAGCGTGCCCCCATGGGCAAGCCGACCGCAACGATGCCTGCGGACTGATTATGCAGTGCCAACGAGGTGAAGGCATACAGGCGCGCCACACCGTCATCGCCGACCGCCTCGGACATCCCGCCGGACGGATCGGAACGCAGTTGCTCGAGCAGCGAGTCTGCCGCCAGCTGGCTGCCGGTGAGACTGGCGTCGCGGCTGTGCGCGAGCACCGTGCCTTGCGCATCGAGCACGATCACTTCCGCTTCGGCCGGCAAACTGAGGGTGCGCACGAAATGATCCAGCCAGGCGATATTCAGTGCGGCGATGGCAATCGCCGTGGTGTTGCCCGCGGCATCGCGTACCGGCAGGGCGAAATTGATGGCGGGCTTGCCGGTGATGCGCTCGACCTGATAGGCGCTGATGGAAAAGTCGCCCGCTTCCAGCGCACGCCGGAAGTAATTGCGATCGGCCAGGTTGGTACCCGGCGGGACGGGTTTTGAACTGCAGAGGATGTGGCCGTCCAGCGCCACCGTCGCGAGCAGGGTGATTTGTGCGCCATTGGCCTGCCGGGCGGCCAGAAAATTGTTGCAGTCGGCGCCGCCGCGCGTCTGCAAGGCGGGCATTTCCACCAGCAGTTGCAAGGTCTGGCGCATGCCTTCGATAACCTGTTCGTGCTGATCGACGACCGCCGACAAGTCGCGCTTGGCCTCGCCAAGCGCCTGACCGCGCACCAATTCCCGTTGCGCGTCCAGTTCCCAGAACACGAATCCGACACAGGGCAGGAGCGCGATCAGAACCAGCACCATCAGGCGCACGCGCAAGCTGGTCATGGATGCTATGAAACTCATGCTCCCCCCTCGCTGAATGTGGCCCGTTTGCCGTTCGCGCGTCGGGTCAGGTTCGCGCTGCGACGAGTTGCAACGGTGCCCGGCGGGCGCCGGGCTGGGCTCGTAGTCCCTGCATCATATACGCGCGAAGGCGCGGCCGCTGCGCCATCGCTTGCGCGCAGGAAGGTTCTCCGGCCACCCGCCGGCGGTGACTTTATGGCAAAAGGCGCCGGATGGGCCGCTTCCGCCTGCGGAACAATCGCACGCTGGGGCTGCGATTCCCGGCCTTCGCGCGGCTGCGCCGCGTCGCCGCGGAAGGCCCGTGTTAACATCCGGAGCCAATGCTCGGAGTGCCCTCGCCGGGTGCCAGAAAGGGAGAAAACCAATGCGCGGCATGTTCAAACGGGTCCTCTGCATAGTGGCCTGCCTTGCGGGTAGCGCCGTTCAGGCTGCCCCGGTGCTGACCGATCCAGCCATCGGCACCCTGCAGGCGGTTGCCACCGATCCGGTCGCACTTGCCGGCGTCAATGCGCTTGCATTCGACGGCTTTGGCAATCTGTACGCCACGCGCCAGCAAGCTGCGCTGTCCGACGGTGTGTCCTGGGTGAACAAATCGACCGGCGCCGCGCTCAGTCTGGTATCGAACCTGCCAGGCGCTGACCATATGGTGTTCACCCCGGGCGGACAAATGCTGTTATCGGCCGAGGCGCCGGCCACCTTTACCGTCGGCTCATTTACGTTCGCCACGCCCAATCTGTATCGCCTGAGCTTGACCTACGACGCCTCGCAGCATCCCACTGCAGCGGCCGCGACCAATCTCGTTACCGGTCCGACCCGGCTCAATTTCCCCGAGGGCCTGGTGCTGCTGGATGGCTCGAACGCTTACGGTGCGGCCGGCGATCTGCTGGTTGCCGAAGACCGTAGCGGCGGCCGCATCCTGCGCGTGACGCCCGCTGCGACCACCGCCACCGTGGCCGAACTGGTGGGGACGGCCGCCGCACTGCCGCGGCCGGAAGGGATGGCGTTTGGCGATTTCGGCGGCGCTGCGAGCGCCGCCCTGTACGCCGCGACTACCTCGAATAGCCGCATCGTGCGTATCGACGCCGGCGGCGGCATTACCGCAATCGGCGCGGCCGGGGTGCTGAATGGCCCGGACAATATCGTGTTCGGCCCGGACGGCCGCCTCTACATCGGCGAAGACCCGCAGAATGGCAACCCCGCGCGCCTGTTCGCCATGTCTGCCGACGGCAGCTTCGACCTGATCGCGGAAGGATTCACCACGCTGCAGGGCCTGGCGTTCGACCCGCTGAATGGCGACCTCTACATCGCCGAACAAAGTACCGACACCATCTGGCGGCTGAGCTTCACACCGCCGGTCAATGTGCCGCTGCCCGGCAGCGCCAGCCTGATCGCTGGTGGGCTGGCGGCACTTTGCCTGCGCCGCCGCCGCATTTAACCCCGCCGGCGCGGGGCGCGCCGTTTACGTCCACACACTACCGCGATGACGGACGCCCGCAGCGACGAAGCGCTCATGCTGGCTTACCGCGACGGCGACGCCGCGGCATTCGAAGTGCTGTACGCGCGGTGGCGCAGCCGCCTGTACCGCTACTTGCTGCATCAATGCGGCGAGCGCGGATTGGCGGAAGATCTGTACCAGGAAATCTGGACCAAACTGATCGCCGCGCGGGAGCACTACGAAATTCACGCCAAATTTTCCACCTGGCTATTCACGATCGCGCATCGCCGCCTGATCGACCATTACCGCCGCAGCAGCGCGCGCCCGACGGACACCGCGCTGTGGCAGGATGAAGACGACCAAGGCGATCCGCTCGACACTTTTGCCGGGCCGGAAGTGCTGGAGCCGCAGCGGCAGGCCCACACTGCCGAACTGCGCGCCGGCCTGCTGGCCGCGCTGGATGCGTTGCCGGCGCCGCAGCGCGAAGCTTTCCTGCTTGTCGAAGAAGGCGATCTCAGTCTGGAAGACGCCGCGCGTGTGGCCGGCGTAGGCCGCGAAACACTGAAAAGCCGCCTGCGCTACGCGCTCGGCAAATTGCGCGCGGCGCTGGCGGAATTTCAATCATGACTTCGCCCGACGACCTGCGCGACGCCGCGCTATCCAGGCTATACCGCGCCGCCGCGCAAGAAGAGCCGCCGGCCGAACTTGACGCGCAGATACTCGCCGCCGCGCGCGCCGGCCTGCAGCCGCGCCGGGCCAAACCCGCCTGGCGACGCTGGATGGTGCCGGTCGCGGTGTTTTCCACTTTGGTGTTGACGGTATCCCTGTCCTTGCAGACCTGGCACGAGATGGGGCCGGACGGACAGTTGCCGCCACCGCGCCCGGCTGCGGCGCCGGCTCCAACTCCCGCTGCTGCCCCGGCCCCCACTTCCGCGCCAGCACCGGCAGCCGCGGCGGATTCGGCCGCCGCGGGCGAGCCCGTGGAAGCGCGCCAAAAAACCCCGCCGGTGGCCAATGAACAAGCCGCTCCGCCGCGCCAAGCCAGGAGCGCGGATGCCGCGCCGCGCAAAAGCCTTGCTCCGCCGCCGCAAAATTCCTCTGCCGGCGCGCCGGCCGCCGCTGCCAGCGGCCAGGCCGCCGAGCCGCAGCGCCGCGACGAAGCGCCCGCGGCAGCGACGCCGCTGCCACAGGCATTTCCCGAACTATCCGCGCCGCGTGCTGCGCCGCCTGCGCCCAGGCCGTCGTCACCCCCGCCCAGGCTACCCGCGGCAGACCAGCCCGCACGCGCCGCCCCGGCCGAGGCGGAAGTCCGGAGTTTTGCCGGCGATTCCTCTGTGGTTCGACCCGCGCCCGCCGCGCCCGCCGCGCCAGGCGCTGCCGCCGCAGCCAGCGCATGGAACAAGGAAGACACGCGTACCAGGACTTTCGCCCCGCCCGCCCAGCCAGCAGCCGCCGCCTCGCCAACCGCGCGTGAGACGGCCGAGCAGGCGATCGCTGCGCCGGCCGCTGCGGCCAAAGTGCAGCCCGCAGCCCCCACCAAACCGGCCATGGCCCCGGCGGCCCCGTCAGCGCCCGCTAACGCGGCGGTGGCCCCCGCGGCGTCCGACCACCTGCGCGATACGCAGGCCGTGCAGGACGGCAAACTGGAAGAACAAAAACGCAAGGATCAAGCCGCCACCGATCCTCTCGCGCGCATTACCCGCATACGCGAACTGCGCGCCGCCGGCCGCCTGGACGAAGCGCGCATCGAACTGGACCGCTTCAAACGCGATTTTCCCGACTACGAATTGCCGGCGGATTTGCGCTGATCAAAATTGCGTCGCACGGTGCATGCCAAGCGGCCATTGACGGACCGCAGGGAAATTAGGTCGCTCTGCCCCCGATTTCCCTACTGACCCCGATTTCCCTAGACCCCGATTACCCCTCCCGTGGCTCATGCCCCACCAAACGTGCGTAGCAGACCAAGCTCACCATGCGGCGGATTGCGCCTTTGGCTTATCCGCCCTACGGGCCTGCGAACTGCAAGGGTTCCGGCGTACAACCAGCGATTGATGTTGGGGTTCGCAAGCTCACCGCCAACCTACGCGAGGCGTGCGTGAGGCACGGCCCTCGTAGGGCGGAAAAGCGTAGCGCATTCCGCCGTATGGGGCGGCTCATGGCCCACCAAACGTGCGTAGCAGACCAAGCTCACCATGCGGCGGATTGCGCCTTGGGCTTATCCGCCCTACGGGCCTGCGAACTCCAAGGGTTCCCGCGTACAACGAGCGGTTGATGTTGGGGTTCGCAAGCTCACCACCAACCTACGCGAGGCGCGCGTGAGGCACGGCCCTCGTAGGGCGGAAAAGCGTAGCGCATTCCGCCGTATGGGGCGGTTCATGGCCCACCAAACGTGCGTAGCAGACCAAGCTCACCGTACGGCGGATTGCGCCTTTGGCTTATCCGCCCTACGGGCCTGCGAACTGCAAGGGTTCCGGCGTACAACGAGCGGTTGATGTTGGGGTTCGCAAGCTCACCGCCAACCTACGCGAGGCGCGCGTGAGGCACGGCCCTCGTAGGGTGGAAAAGCGTAGCGCATTCCGCCGTATGGGGCGGTTCATGGCCCACCAAACGTGGGAAGCGGACCAAGCTCACCATACGGCGGATTGCGCCTTTGGCTTATCCGCCCTACGGGCCTGCGAACTGCAAGGGTTCCCGCGTACAACCAGCGATTGATGTTGGGGTTCGCAAGCTCACCGCCAACCTACGCGAGGCGCGTGTGAGGCACGGCCCTCGTAGGGCGGAAAAGCGCAGCGCATTCCGCCGTATGGGGCGGTTCATTCCCCACCAAACGTGCGTAGCAGACCAGGCTCACCATGCGGTGGATTGCGCCTTTGGGTTATCCGCCATACTGCCCTAACTGCCGGACGCGGCATGCTGTCCCGTCCGCGTTAATTGGAGCCGCTGGGTAAGGTGCGGTGTTTTGCCTTGCGCGTTGCCGAAATGTTCAGGACGGGGTAAATACCCCGTCCTGCCCCGGGATACCCCGTCCCGGCCGGGATGTCTGGACGGCGAGCCGCCCGCGGGTTTGCGCCGATCTAAACCGGCATGAGCACGCCGCGCGCGGCGCGCACGCCGCTTCTTACGGCGGCTTCCAGCGTGGCGGGGTAATCGCCGGCCGTGTAATCGCCCGCCAGCCACAGCCGGGTGTGCGGCGTGGCATTGCGCGGGCGGGCCAGTCCGGGCGCGCAGGCGAAGGTGGCGCGCCGTTCGATCACGAGCTGGCGTGCGTGCGGCGCCGGCAAGCGCGGAAATAGTTTCGCCAGTTCGGCCGCAAGTTGGTCCAGCAGTTCGTCGCGCGCAAGGTCCAGGTGCGGGCCGGAGGCGGAAATGACCACCGCCAGCACGCCGTGGTGGCCGTCGATGCGGCCGCGGTCGAATACCCACTGAATCAGCCCGCTGGCGCTGCCCAGCATGGGTCCGGGCAGGCGTACTTCCGGCGCGAAGCGGAAATAGGCGGTGGCGATGGGCTCGTGAGCCATGTTCTGCAGCGCGGCGCGCAGCGGGTCGAAAGCCGCTTCCGGCGGCAATAGGGCAGGCACGGCATAGGGGCCGACCGCCAGCACCGCGTGGCTGAAGTCGCCGCCATCCACGCGCACCGCGTGATCGCTCAGTTCGATCCGGCGTATCGCATTGCCGCGCACGATTTGCGCCCCTTTCCCGAGCAGCCAGTCGCTGGCCGGTTCGGGGAACAGGATGGACAGATCGACCGCCGGGAACAGCAGATCGCTGGCTTTGCGGTTGCCGCCCAGGGCGTCGCGCAACACGTTGCAGAACACGGCGGCGCTGGCGCGTTCGGGTGGCGTGTTGAGGGCCGCGAGGCAGAGCGGATCCCACAGGTAGCGGCGCAGTTTTTCGCCCTGTCCGTGCTGCGCGAGCAGGCTGGCTACGTCGGTATCCTGCGCCAGCCGGTAGCGGCCTTTTTTGAGCGCGCGCATGAAACACACGGCGGCCAGGCGTTCGCGCCAGCCCGGACCGCGCGCGGCGACCAGCGCTGCGGCCAGATGCAGGGGCGCCGGCAGGCGCGGCACGCGCAGGCGGAAGCCCTGCACGAAGCGTAAATCCAGCGGCAGGCGGCGGAACAGGCTGTCGGAGTGCGGATCCACCAGGCGCATCAGGCGCAGCAATTCGGCATAGGCGCCGGACAGCAGGTGCTGGCCGTTATCCAGCCGCAGTCCGTCCCATTCCAGCACGCGGGCGCGCCCGCCCAGCACTTTGGAAGATTCGAACACCGTGACGGCGCGACCCGCCGCGGCCAATTCCACAGCGCAGGCCAAGCCGGCGTAGCCGGCGCCGATCACGGCGATGCGGTGGGGCCGGCGGCTGCCGCCCGGGTTGCCTGCTTGCATGGAATGCGGGACTTAGGCGAATGCCCAGGTGGTCCAGGCCAGCCAAAGTTTGCGCAGCGGCGTGAGCGAGGTGCGGCGGTCCAGCACCAGACAGCCGTCGCGGCGAATTTCCTCTAGCAGCGTGCGGTAAATTTTGGCCATCACCAGGCCCGGCCGCTGGGCTTTGCGATCCGCCGCCGGCAATTGCGCGAAGGCGCGTTCGTAATACTGTTCCGCGCGTTCGATCTGAAACTGCATGAGCGCGCGAAATTCGTCGCTATAGCGCGCCTGCCGGATGTCCGCGGCTTTGACGCCGAAGCGCTGCAATTCATCGACCGGCAGATAGATGCGGTTGCGCCGCGCGTCTTCGCCCACGTCGCGAATGATGTTGGTGAGCTGAAACGCCATGCCCAGTTCGTGCGCGTATTTCTGCGTGCCGCGATCGGTATAGCCGAAAATTTCTGCGGACAGCAGGCCCACCACCCCGGCGACGCGATGGCAGTACAGCGACAAAGCCTTGAAATCCAGATAGCGGCTTTGCGTCAGGTCCATTTCCATGCCGTCCAGAATTTCCATGAAATATTCGGCCGGCAACTGGAAACGTGCGACCGCCGGAACCAGGGCCTGGGCGGCCGGATGGCTGGCGCCGCCGTCGAATATGCGCTTCACTTCGGTGCGCCACCAGGCGATTTTGGTGTGCGCGATCTGCGGATCGTGACATTCGTCCACCACGTCATCCACCTCGCGGCAGAAGGTGTAGAGCGCATTGATGGCCTGGCGCCGCTCCGGCGGCAGCAGCAGAAAGCTGTAGTAAAAGGACGAACCGCTCTGGGCGGCACGTTGCTGGCAGTAGGCGTCGAAATCCATGGGCCGGACGGCAGGAGGGCGCATGCAATGCGCGGTCAGGGCGTGATTGTATAGGGACTGGGCTTGCGCCCTCCAGTCGGCCCTATGAAGCGCAGCACTTAGCCGAACAAAGCCCGCCACACGAGCCGCGGCGCGTCGGCCCGCCCCAGCTTGGGGCGGCGGCGAAATACGTCGTAATCGACCGCTTCGATCTTTTCCAGGATGCGCAATCCGCCCGCCACCACGGCGCGCAATTCCAGACCTATGCGGCCCGGCAGGCGACGCGCCAGCGGCGCCCCCGACACCATGAGGCCACGCGCGCGCTCCACCTGAAAGCGCATCAGGGCGCGCCAGGCATCATCGCAGCGTGCCTCGGCGAGGTGGGCCAAACTCACGCCGTAGCGCTGCATTTCATCCAGCGGCAGATAGACGCGGCCTTCGGGCGGGTTTTTGTGCCAGTCCACGGCCACATCCTGCCAGTGGTTGATGAGTTGCAGGCTGGTGCAAATGGCGTCCGACCAGGCCAGGTGTTGCGGCGTCGCGGCGCGATACAAAGCCAGCATGAGGCGTCCCACCGGGTCGGCGGAACGGCGGCAGTAATCGCGCAATTCCGCGAAATCGGCATAGCGGGTTTTGACCACATCCTGCGCAAAAGCGTCGAGCAGGTCGTAACAGGCCGGCAAGGGCAGGGCATGGGTGGCCAGCGCGCGCGCGAGGCGTGCCGCCACCGCATCGTCGGGCTGGCGGCCGGCCGCGATCAGGTCAAGCTGGGCGCGCATGGCGCCCAGCGCGGCCAGACGTTGGGCCGGCGTGGCGTCGCCTTCGTCGGCGGCGTCGTCGGCCCGTCGCGCAAACCAATACACGGCGGCCACCGGCTCGCGCAGGTGGGCCGGCAACAACCAGGACGCGACGGGGAAATTTTCGTAATGATCGACCGGCATGACGGAACGGCGCACAGTGCCCGCATGCGCGGAACGCCGCGATTTTAGCCGCGCCGCCGCGCGCCGCACGATGGCCGCGGCATTTGCGGGTAAAATCGTGCCCCTGGCCCAGGTGGCGAAATTGGTAGACGCACCAGATTTAGGTTCTGGCGCCGCAAGGCGTGGGGGTTCGAGTCCCTTCCTGGGCACCAGCAGGCCGGCAGAAGTCCGGCTCCCGCAGCACGGCAGCAACGCCGTCGGCGCGCCGCAAGCACTTTCGCGGGCAGCAAATTTTGCGCGCGACACCCGCACGCAAACGCGATCGCCGCCGCAGCGCAATCGCTTCACACCTGCTTAACTTGATAGCAGTGGAGGGTGGAGCATGGACCAAACCGAACGACAATTGCGTATTGATCTGGCGGCCTGTTACCGGCTGGTGGCGCTATTCGGCTGGGATGACCTGATTTTCACGCATATATCGGCGCGCCTGCCGGGGCCGGAACATCATTTCCTGATCAATCCGTATGGAATGATGTTCGATGAAATCACGGCGTCCAGTCTGGTCAAGGTGGACCTGCAAGGCAACAAGCTGGATAGTTCCGCCGCCGACATCAATCCGGCCGGATTCACGATACATAGCGCGGTACACGCTGCGCGGCGCGACGCGGCCTGCGTGCTGCACGTGCATAGCGTCAATGGCGTGGCCGTGTCGGCGCAGGAACAGGGCTTGCTGCCGCTGTCGCAGCATTCGATTTTCGTGCTCGCTTCGCTGGCTTATCACGACTACGAAGGCGTGGCGCTGGAAGCCGACGAAAAGCCGCGCCTGGTGCGCGATCTCGGCGACAAGCGCTTCCTGATGCTGCGTAACCACGGCCTGCTCACGGTGGGGCGTTCGGTGGCCGAGGCCTTCGTCGCCATGTATTTTTTCGAAGCCAGCTGCATGATGCAGGTGCGCGCCCAGTCCGGCGGTGTGCTGCTGCGGCATATCGGCGCGGAGATCGTCGCGGGCGCCGAGCGGCAGTGGCAGGCGGTGACGCACGGCGCCGGCGGCGGCCTAGCCTGGCCGGCGCTGTTGCGCAAGCTGGATCGCAAAAACCCCGGCTACCGCGACTGAGCGGCGGCTGCGGCAATCAGTTCGGCCCGGCGTGGCCGGCCCAATCCAGCGCAAACTGCGAGGCCACGCGGCCGCTGCGCGAGCCGCGCAGCAGGGCCCATTGCAGCGCGGCCGGCTGCGCTGCGGCGATGCGCTCGGCGGGCACGCCATAGTGGCGCAGCCAGTGGTTCACGATGTCCAGATAGGCGTTCTGGTCGAACGGATAAAACGACAGCCAGAGCCCGAAGCGATCCGACAGCGACACCTTTTCCTCGACCGCCTCGCCGGGATGGATTTCGCCGCCGACATGGCGCGTTTCCAGGTTTTCGGCGTGATATTCGGGCATCAGGTGGCGGCGGTTCGAAGTCGCGTAAATGAGCAGATTGTCCGACATGGCAGCCACCGATCCGTCCAGCACGCTTTTTAGCGCCTTGTAGCCCGGCTCGCCGGCTTCGAAGGACAGATCGTCGCAATACACGATGAACCGTTCTTCGCGGCGCGACACCAAATCCACCACGTCGGGCAGATCGGCCATGTCGTTCTTGTCCATTTCGATCAGGCGCAGGCCTTGTTCGTGGTACTCGTTCAGCAGCGCTTTCACGAGCGACGATTTGCCGGTGCCGCGTGCGCCGGTCAGCAGCGCGTTATTGGCCGGCAGGCCGCGCAAAAATTGCCGCGTGTTGGCGTCCAGGCGCTGTTTTTGCACCTCCACGTCGAGCAGGTCGGCAAGCCGTATGCGCGGCAGTTTGGCGACCGGCAGCAGGCGGCCCGGCCCATTCGATTTACGCCAGCGGAAAGCCGTGGCGGCGTTCCAGTCGGGCGGGCCGGGCGGCGCCGGCAACATGCGCTCCAGCCGTTCCAGCACGGCTTCGGCGCGCGCGAGCAAAGCGCTCAATGCTTCTTCGCCGGCAATCATGACTTGTCTTCGCCCGCTTGTTCGTCCTTGTCCGAATTTCTCGGCCAGGTCGCCCAGACGATGATCAACAACAGTGCCAGCGCGACGCCGGCTTCAAGAAATACGACCCACATAGTCACTCGGAGCGGAAAGGTTGCAAAACGGGCGCGGCAAGGCGGAGCGGCCGGATAGCGGCGTTGGCGCGCCGTCCTCCTGCACGAATTCGGCCAGTGCGTTCGCCGCCCCGGCGCGGCTGCCAGCGCGGCGCCCATGCGACCGGGCGGACTATACTGCCGCCCTTGCCGGCTTGAACTGTATCCGAATCGATGAGCTTGCGCCAAATACCTTGTTCCTGGCTTGCCGCCCTGCTATTGGCAGCCTGCACCAGCGGCGGCCCGCCCGCACCGGACGGCGCCGCCCGCCCGGCCAGTTGCCCGCCCTGTCCCGGTATCAAACCGCCCCTCGTGACACCGGCGGCGCCACCGCTGCGACCAGCCTCGTGGTCGGATTTGCCCGGCTGGGGAGAAGATGATGTGTCCGCCGCGCTTGATGCCTTTCTGGTGTCCTGCCAGGCACTGGCGCGCAAACCGGCCTGGACGGCGGTCTGTACGGAAGCCGAACTGCATCGCGGGGCGGGACGCGACGAGATCAAAAAATTCTTCATGGCCCGTTTCCAGCCCTCCCAGGTGGTCAATCCGGACGGCAGCACGGAAGGGCTCATCACCGGCTATTACGAGCCCCTGCTGCACGCCGACCGCAAGCCCGGCGGGGCCTATCGTTTCCCGATTTACGGCGTGCCGGATGATTTGATCGTGGTCGATCTGACCGATGTCCATCCGGAACTGAAATCCATGCGCCTGCGCGGCAGGTTGCAGGGGCGCCGTCTGGTGCCCTATTTCACGCGCTCGGAAATCGCCAGACAGCCGGAAAAATATGCGCAGAGCGCGCTTTTCTGGGCCGAGGACGCGATGGACGTGGTGTTTCTGCAGGTGCAGGGCTCGGGCCGCGTGGAATTGCCGGACGGCAGCCGCGTGCGCGTGGGCTATGCCGACCAGAACGGCCAGCCCTATGCGTCCATCGGGCGCTGGCTCATCGACCAGGGCGAATTGCGCGCCGATGCGGCGTCCATGCAGGGCATACGCGACTGGGCGCGTTCCAATCCGGCGCGCCTGCCGGATTTGCAAAAGGCCGATCCGAGTTTCGTCTTTTTTCGCATCCTGACCGGGCTGCGCGACGACGAAGGCCCGCTCGGCGCGCTGGGCGTGCCGCTGAGTGCCGAGCGCAGCCTGGCGGTCGATCCGCGCACCATACCGCTGGGCAGCATGGTGTGGCTGGATGCGCCCGGCCCCGGCAACGAAGGCCGCCTGCGCCGCTTGATGGCCGCGCAGGATACGGGCGGCGCGATCCGCGGCGCCGTGCGTGCCGATTTTTACTGGGGCACCGGCGCTGCTGCCGGGGCGCAGGCCGGCCGCATGAAAAGCCGCGGCGGGATGTGGGTTTTCGTTCCACTTCAGAGGACAGAGGACTGAGGACAGAAGACAGAGGACTGAAGACAGAGGACAGAGGTTTTGCTGGCCGCTGGCCAGGAGGGTGGGGCGCGGCCCGGGTCCGGGCCGCGCGGGTGGCGGCCCGCGCGCCGGGACGGTTTCAAAACGCATGGCCCGGCGGTGCCGCGCGGCGCTAGTCCTGGGGGCGCGGGCGTCTCGCCCGCGGTTCAGGGGTCAGAAGACAGAGGACTGAAGACAGAGGACAGAGGTTTTGCTGGCCGCTGGCCAGGAGGGTGGGGCGCGGCCCGGGTCCGGGCCGCGCGGGTGGTGGCCTACGTGCCGGGACGGTTTCAAAACGCATGGCCCGGCGGTGCCGCGCGGCGCTCGTCCTGGGGGCGCGGGCGTCTCGCCCGCGGTTCAGAGGACAGAGGACAGAGGTTTTGCTGGCCGCTGGCCCGGAGGGGGCCGCGCTTGCGCGGGCAGGCTGGCTATATCGTCAGGCGGAAACTGGCGACGGCTTCCGGGGCCAGCAGGTAGGTTTCTCCGGCCTGGGCGTAGTGCTCGGTGATGCGGCGGGAATTCGGGTCATTCACGAAAGTGCCGTTGGTCGATGCTTCGTCGCGCAATACCCAACGGCCATTGCGCTGGCCTACCCATACGTGCTGTTTCGACACCATGTGGTGCGCTACCACGATAGTCGCCAGATTGGCGTCGCGGCCTATCCAGGCGCCGGAGGGGGGTATGCGTACCTGCTGGCCCGAGAGCGGCCCGCCCACGAATACCAGATCGACCGCGCGCGTAGGCGAAAGTACGGTGGCGTCGGCGCTCGCCGCCGGTGCGGCGGCTTGCGGCACTGGCCGCGCGGGTTCCGGCGCGGCCATACCGCGTGCCGCGGCTTGGGCCGGCGCCGGACGCTTGTGCTTGCGCGCGGCGAATATGCCGCCGCCCAGCAGCAGGACGGCGACCGCGGCGCTGCCGCCCATCAGGTAGCCGGAACTGCTTTCCGCCTTGCGTTCATCGCCGCGCAAAATGTGTTCCTGCGCTTCGGTAATGAGCTTGCGCGCTTCATTGTGCGAAGGAACCAGGGCGACCACTTCCTCGAAATGCTGTTTGGCCGGCGTGTAGCGGCCGGACCAGAAATCATCCAGGCCTACCGTCCAGGCGCGGTCGACCAGACCTTCCGCATTGGTGGTGCCGGCCGGGGCCAGATATTCGCGCGCAGTATTCGACGGCACGATGAAATTGAATCCCTGCACCTCCTGGCCATTTACCGTGTCGCCGCGGAAGGTGAGCATGCCTATCACTTCGCCGCTCTGATTCAGCACCGGGCCGCCGGAATTGCCGTGCGTGGCGCTGGTACTGGTCTGCAGCACGGGAATGCCGTCCACGGTGGTTTTGATGGCCGAAATGGCGCCGTCGTTGGTGGTCGGTTCAACGGACGATTTGGCATCCAGCATGTCCGAATCCGCCGCGCCCGGATAGCCCATCACATAGACGCGGTCGCCAACCTTCATTTTCGACGAATCGCCCAGCCGCAAGGTCGGCGCGTTCTTCATTTCGACCTTGATGATGGCGACGTCCTTGCCGGTGAGCGTATCGCCCTTGGAACCCATGGGCGCGCCATAGGACTTGATTTCGTAAGGCAGTTTCGAGCCGTCCTGAAACAGCACGCGGTTCAGGCGCTCGGTGACCTGCAGGTCGGCGCCGTTCTGGTCGGCCCAATTTGCCACCTTCTTGATATTTTCCTCGGTGAAGGCCAGGTTGTTTTTCTTCAGGATGATGCGCACGAATTGCACGGTGAGCGCTTTTTTCGCCTCGGCTTCGCCGGCCTTGATGTCCTCGACGACATGGGCATTGGTCATGATGTAGCCGTCCGGGGAAATGAAAAATCCCGATCCGGTTCCGGCCTGCACCAGCGGCAATTTGCTGCCGTCCTTGAACTGCACGACCCCCTTGTAGCCGGCTACGATGCGCACCACGGCGGGTTTGGCGAGCATATGCACGCGGTAGGTGGGGGTGATTTCATTTGTGCTCTGTGCAATCGCGCCCGCCACAGGCAGGCTCAGTGCAAAAATCAGAACAAGTTGCCGGCTGAAAAACATCTGACCATCCTCGGGAACTGGAGTAAGGGCCGAACGGCGCGCCGCCCGGCAAGCCATTCGAGCCTGCACGATAGCAGAACCGAATGTTGCTGTGCGAGCCGCGCCGGCACTGATAAGGCCGCGAATTAACGCATGCCGTGGCGCGAATGCTGCCCCTGCTCGGCGGCCATGCCGAAGCCCAGGCACGCACATCGCGTGCCACACAGAGGGCCGATTTCCGCCAAACTAGCGAACTTTTTGCGCCGCGCCGCGCATGACCAAGGAAGGATAACCATGACTGAACTGCTCCCGGGCATAACCGTGGAAACCGCGCCCGACCCCAAGTTTGCCGTGATCTGGCTGCATGGCCTGGGGGCCGACGGCTACGATTTCGAACCTATCGTGCCGGAACTGCGCCTACCGCAGGAACTGGCCGTGCGTTTCGTGTTTCCGCACGCACCGATGATGCCCGTGACCTGCAATTACGGCTATGTAATGCGCGCCTGGTACGACATACGCAATATCGACGGCCTCGCGCGCGAGGTAGATGTCGACGGCATCATCGCCTCGCGTGAGGCAGTGCGGCGCCTGATCGAGCACGAAAACGCACGCGGCATCGCCTGTTCCAACATCGTGCTGGCCGGCTTTTCGCAAGGCGGGGCGATGGCCTACACCACTGGCCTGACCCACCCCGAAACACTTGCCGGCATCGTTGCGCTATCGGCTTATGTCCCCGCGCCGGAACTGCTGGAAGCGGAATTTGCCCCGGCCAATGCGGCCACCCCGCTGTTTGCGGCGCACGGCAGCGAAGATTTGGTCGTCCCGATGCAACTTGGCGCGGCCGCGGTGGAACAGGTGGCGCGCTTGCGGACGCCGCCGCAATGGCACAGTTACCGCATGCCGCACGCCGTGTGTCCGCAGGAAATTGCCGACCTGGGCGCCTGGTTCAAGCAGCGCTTTCAGTAGTCGCGTGCCAGCACGCGGAAGCTTAGGGCCAGTTCGTCCTCGACGCGCAGCGCGCCGCCCAGTACGGCAAATGGCGTGATGCCGAAATCGCTTTGGCGCAGGGCGAAGGCGCCGCTTGCGACGGCGCCGCTGGGCGTGTTTTCGATGTGCACGGCGGCACTCAGCTTGCGCGTCACGCCATGCAGCGTGATCGCAAATTCCCAATTGCCCTCCGGCGCAAGGCGCTCGGCATGCAGAAATACGCGTGGGTGCCGCGAAGCATCGAGCACTTTTTCGAGCATGTTACGGCGCGTGGCGGCGATGGCGCTCTGCGGCACCTCGGCGTCCAGCCCCGCTTCGCGGCGCAGGGTGGGGTCGTCGACCTCCAGCTTTTCCGGGTCCAGATAAAAGTCCGCCCGACCGGCGTCCAGCGCCACGCTGCCGGCCAGGCTGCGGGTGGAAACCACATGGTCATGGCCCAGCCGCGCCAGTGCACCGCCGCGCCGCACGCTCACCGCCAGCACGGATTGCGCGCTATCCACGCGCAGCACGCGCTCGCCGCGCGCATGGCGGTCTGCGTACCAGGCGGCCGGAAATTCCGGGGTCGCATCGGCCGGCAGCGGTTCGGGCCCGCGGCATGCCCCGAGCAGCAGGGCGAGCAGGGCCGCGACGAGGATGCGGAAAGGAAATCTGGCGCGATGTGGCATGGGGCGAGGTGACCGCGGCTGATTCCGCAAGTCTAGTCCGAGCGTGGTATCGGGGCGCTGTCGCTGTGCTGGTGCATCCATACGAGGTGCTTGAACTGGTGCGGGCGCGGCCTTGCCGGCGCTTCATCCTGGTGCGTCTCGATTGATCGGGGGCCGGACGTGGCGCGCAGCGCCGTTCCTGGCGGTGCGGGCGTCCCGCCCGCACGGCGTGGCGACTGCAAAAGCAGGCGGGCGGGACGCCCACCCCCCCAGGGGCGGTGCGTGCGGCTACTCCGGTTGATCCACGTGCATTGGGTGATTTGCGCTCGATCCCGGCAAATCGAGCGGGGGCGAAACGGCTGCGCTGATTCGGAGGCGCCGCCTAACCTTGCCGTGCCGTTGCGGGGACGTTTGCTACCGCGCGTTTTTCTGGGGGTGCGGGCGTCCCGCCCGCACGGCTTGGCGACCGCAAAAGCAGGCGGGCGGGACGCCCACCCCCCCAGGGGCGGTGCGTGCGGCTACTCCGGTTGATCCAAGTGCACTGGGTGATTTGCGCTCGATCCCGGCAAATCGAGCGGGGGCGAAACGGCTGCGCTGATTCGGAGGCGCCGCCTGACCTTGCCGTGCTGTTGCGGGAACGTTTGCTACCGCGCGTTTTTCTGGGGGTGCGGGCGTCCCGCCCGCACGGCGTGGCGACTGCAAAAGCAGGCGGGCGGGACGCCCACCCCCCCCAGGGGCGGTGCGTGCGGCTACTCCGGGTGATCCAAGTGCACTGGGTGATTTGCGCTCGATCCCGGCAAATCGAGCGGGGGCGAAGCGGCTGCGCTGATTCGGAGGCGCCGCCTGACCTTGCCGTGCTGTCGCGGTAATGTTTGCTACCGCGCGTTTTTCTGGGGGTGCGGGCGTCCCGCCCGCACGGCTTGGCGAGCGCAAAAGCAGGCGGGCGAGACGCCCGCCCCCCGCGGGCGGCGCGGCTACATCATGTCCGCGCGGGGACAATTACTACCGCGTGTTTTTCTGGGGGTGCGGGCGTCCCGCCCGCACGGCCTGGCGGGCGCACCAAGCGTTATGGCGGGCGTGGCCGTCCCATTCCACGTCATCCCGGCAAACAAGCGTGGCATCGCGCTTGCTTGCCGGCAAACATGGGCGATTCCGCCCGCGGCCGGCCTTGCGCTGCCGGTGGCTTTACGTAAAGGCGAATGCGGCATGGATATTGAACGTTCGAGTTTCGATCTGACGGCCGTGCGCCAAGCTTATGCGCAAGGGACCGGCGTGCGCGCATTGATTACCGAGGCGCGCCGCCGCGCCGCCGCGGACCGGCTCAATGCCTATATCCACGTGTTGAGCGAAGCTGAACTGGAGCCCTATGTGGCGCGCCTGGAGCGCCTGGCGTCGGATAGTTTGCCGCTGTACGGTCTGCCCTTCGCGATCAAGGACAACATCGACCTGGCCGGCGTGCCGACCACGGCAGCTTGCCCGCAATTCGCCTATACGCCGGGCAGCCATGCCCATGTGGTGGAAAAACTGATCGCCGCGGGTGCGGTACCTATCGGCAAAACCAACCTCGATCAATTCGCGACCGGACTGAACGGCACCCGTTCGCCCTACGGGCCGGGGCGCAACCCATTCAATCCCGACTATATTTCGGGCGGATCCAGCTCCGGCTCGGCGATTGCGGTGGCCACCGGCAGCGTGGGTTTTGCGCTGGGCACGGATACCGCGGGCTCGGGGCGGGTGCCGGCGGCATTCAACAAGCTGATCGGGCTGAAACCGACTTGTGGCCTCTTGTCGGCGCGCGGCGTGGTGCCGGCCTGCCGCTCGCTGGACACCGTGTCGATTTTCGCGCTGACCGCCGAAGATGCCGCCGACGTCTACGCCGCAGCGCTGGGATTCGACGCCGCAGACGCGTACGCGCGCCGCGCCGAGCCGCATGGGCCGGATTTTGCGGCCGGCGGGGCGTTCCGGGTCGGTGTGCCGCGCGCCGACCAGCTCGAATTTTTTGGCGACGAAGCGGCCCGCCAGTGTTTTGCCGCCGCGCTCGAATTGTTCGCCTCGCTGGGTGCGACGCTGCAGGAAGTGGATTTCGCGCCCTTTCTGGAAACCGCCCGCACGCTCTATGGCGGACCCTGGGTGGCCGAGCGCCACGCCGCCATAGGCGAATTTTTCGATCAGTCCGAAGCCGCCGTCATTGCGCCCGTGCGCGAAATCGTGGCCGGCGCGCGGCGTTTTTCGGCCACCGACGCCATGCGCGCCATGTATGCCCTCAAGGCCGCCAGGCGGCGATGCGATTCGGCGTGGGAAAACCTGGACTGCATGCTGGCGCCCACCGCCGGCAGCATTTACACGATTGCCGAACTGGAGGCCGATCCCATACGCCTCAATAGCGCGCTGGGCTACTACACGAATTTCATGAATCTGCTGGATTACTGCGCGGTCGCCCTGCCGGCTGGCACGGCACGCGCCGGCTTGCCCTGGGGCGTTACGATTTTTGCACCGGCGCACCGCGACCTACCGCTATTGCGGCTCGCGGCCAGGGCGCAGCAAGCCCTGGGCGGAACCATGGGTGCCACCGCACATCGGCTGCCGGCGGCGCGGCCGCTACGTTCGGCGGTGGCTTCCGGCTGCGTGCTGGTTGCGGTATGCGGCGCGCACATGGAAGGGTTGCCGCTCAACGTGCAGTTGCGCGAACGCGCAGCGCGCCTCGTGGCGCGCACGCGCTCGGCGCCGGAATACCGCTTTTATGCGCTGCCGGGTGGCCCGCCGGAGCGGCCGGGCATGGTGCGCGTGGATAGCGGCGGCGCCTGCGTCGAACTGGAAATCTGGGAAATGCCGGCCGCAGCGTTTGGATCTTTCGTCGCCGCCATACCGGCGCCGCTCGCCATCGGCAAGGTGAAACTTGCCGATGGTGCGGAAGTGCCGGGGTTTGTGTGCGAAAGCTGGATCGCAAGTTACGCCAGCGATATCACCCACTTCGGCGGCTGGCGCGCCTATCAGGCGGCGCGCGGCTGAACATGCAGGCCCGCGCTGGCGCGCGGGTCCACAGCGCTTACTTCTTGAGCGCGTCGCGAATTTCGCGCAACAACACGATATCTTCCGGTGGCGGCGGTGGCGCGGCTGGCGCCGGTTCCGGCGCGGGCGGCGTGCGCTTGAGGCTGTTGATGCGCTTCACCATCACGAAAATAATGAACGCCAGAATGATGAAGTTGATCAGAATGGTGAGGAAGTTGCCGTAAGCAAGCACCGGCACGCCGGCTTTGCGGACGGCATCCAGCGTACTTGCGGTGCCGGCCGGGATGGGCGCCAGCGCGAGGAAATAATTCGCGAAATCGAGCCCGCCGGTGGCGCGGCCGATGACCGGCATGATCAGATCGGCTACGACCGAATCGACGATTTTGCCGAATGCGGCACCAATAATGACGCCGACCGCCAGATCGACGACATTGCCTTTGAGCGCGAACTCTCGAAATTCAGACATGAAGCTCATGCTTTCTCCTTAGTGTTGGTTGGTTCTGGCCTTGCGCCGGGTGCGCAGACCGGCGCACCGCACAATTTTGACGGAAACGCGGCCCGCCGTCATGCCTGTGACGAGGCTTGGCGTGCGGCCGTCGTCACCAAGGTGTAACAAACTGTGCGCCGGCCCTTCGGCCGGGCGGGTATGCGGGGAGAACTGCAGTGCGGCGTCGCTTGCGCATTCTGGCATTCGTGGCCGGGAGTGTTGCTGCCCTGGCGGTGGGTCTGGCGGTATTTCTGGTGGCCAATTTTGATGCAAGCCGCATCAAGGCCCAAGCCGTGCGTTACGTGCAGGAAACGCAGCAGCGCACTTTGCGACTGGACGGTGACTTCGCGCTGAGCTTTTGGCCTTCGCTCGCCATACGCGTGACCGACGCCGGCTTGTCCGAATACAAATCGGGTGCGGAATTCGCCTCGGTGGGCGAAGCCAGGGTGGCGATCGCTCTGCTGCCCCTGCTGCGCGGCGAGGTCAAAATTGGCACCATCGTCCTGCGCGATGTGAAAGCCAGTGTCGTGCGCGACAAATCCGGAACGTTCAATTTCGACGACCTTGGCGGCAAGCCTTCGGCACAGGCGCCGTCCTCGCCACGCCTGGATTTGGCCGGCATCGAGCTGGAAAACGCCGATTTAAGCTATGCGGATCGCGCCAGTGGCCGCGAATTGCAGATATCCAGACTCAATCTGACGACCGGACCGCTGGGCAGTAGCGCGCGCGGTAATGTGAAGCTCGATGCCGCCATTGTGTCCAAGTTGCCGGTGGCGCAATTCGCTGTGGTCGCTCGTTCTGCCTATGCCATCGATGAGGACAAATTTTCCCTGCACGATGCCAATGCCGAGCTTAAAGGCAGTCTGCCGGGTTTGAGCGATGCCAAGCTGACGCTCACACTGAGCGGGGCGAAGTCTGCCGAACGCGGCCTTGCGCTGGACGGATTGAAGCTGAATGCGGCCGGCCGGACCGCGCAGGGAAAGCTGGAAGCCAAGCTGGATTTGCCGCATTTCGAGCGCGCCGTGGGCGGAATCGTGCCACCCGCGCTGAACCTGGACGCTCGACTGGATGGCGAGGCAGCGCGCCTGAATCTGCGCCTCGCGCTGGCGGGCGCGGCGGTGGCGTCGCCCGCTACAGCGGCGCGATCCGTGGTGCTTGCGGTGAACGCAACGCGCGGGGCGGACAGGCTAGTGGCCGAACTGGCTTCCGCGCTGGCGGTGGATGAGGCCAAGCAAATCATGCGTTTGCCGGATTTGCGCGGCAAGCTGGAACTGGCAAGCCCGGCCATGCGCAGCGGCGGCGTTCGCGTCGATGTGTCGGGCGCCGCGATGGCGCAGTTCGCAGCGCAATCCATCGAGAGCAACTTGACGGCCAGGTTCGATGCATCGCAACTGGACCTGCGCTTTTGGGCAAGAAACTTTTCCGCGCCGGATGTGCGGCTCGATCTGGATGCGGACAAGCTCGATCTGGATGCTTATCGTATCGCCGCCGCGCCGGCTGGCGGCGGGCAATCCAGAAGCGGTACCGCCACGGTCGACAAGATCGAATTTCCTGCACTGGATGGATTTACACTGGCCGGCAAATTGCACGCGGGGCAATTGCAGGTGCAGCGCATCAAACTGGCCGATCTGAACGCGCAATTCAAAGCCGGTGCCGGGCGGCTGGAAATTGCACCTGTTACGGCGCGGCTATATGGCGGCAAACTGAGCGCGCGGCTCGAGGCAGATGCGCCGCGGCAGCGCGCAGCATTGCAGCAAAATCTGTCTGGTGTGGATGCTTACGCGCTGCTGCGCGACGCCCTGGGCCGCGAAATACTGGAAGGCCGCGGCGACTTCGACATGGACGTGAGCGGGCAGGGTGCCACGCTTGGGCAATTCAAGCGTTCGCTGGCCGGCAGCGCGGCCATCGCTTTGCATCGCGGTGCCGTGCGCGGCATCGACATTGCGCAAACCCTGCGCGACATCAAGGCAAAACTGGGTTTGCAGAAAGCCGCCGATCAGGCCGCGGATAGCCGCCGCAAAACCGAATTTGCATCGCTTACGGCCAGTTTCCGTATCAAGGATGGCGTGGCGCATAACGACGACCTGGACTTGAAGTCGCCATACCTGCGCGGGCGCGGCAGCGGCGACATAGACCTCGCTGCCCAGACGGTGGATTACCTGGTGCGCGCAAGTGTGGTCGCGACCAGTCGCGGTGAAGGCGGCAAGGATTTGGCGCAGCTGGCCGGACTGACGATACCGATACGCCTGACCGGACCGTTCGACAAGCTCGCCTGGCATCTGGACCTGGGTAGTGCGCTGGGCGCCGGGGTAAAGGAACAGGTAGAGCGGGTGGAACGTGCGGGGGAAAATTTGCGCCGGCAATCCGGCGAAAACTTGCGGCGCGGGCTGGAAAACCTGCTCAAACGCTAGCCGGCGCAGACGCGCCGGCCGCGCTTACTGGGCCGGCCGCAGCGAGGCCGCGGTGGCCGCCCACAGCGCCCCGGCGCCATCCAGGGCGGATTGCGTGATGCGCGCGTGCTGCTCTTCGCCGGCTGGGCGCAGGCCATTACGGCGCAGCACGAATAACTGCGCGTGCGCACCGCGCGGCAGGCCGTGACCATTCACATGGCGTACCAGCGCAAAATCCAGCATGCCCAGGCGGCGCAAAAAGTGCGCCGCGGCATCCAGGCTTTCGAACAAACAGCGGCGACCGTCACTGGCCAGCAGGATGCGGCCTTCGAATTCGATGGCGCAGACGCAGTGATCGCCGGCATCGAACAGGTGAACGACGGGAGTGGCAGTGGATGCGGCGTCGAAACGCGCCCGCAGGGCAAGTTCGAGCCAGGTGGTGCAGGCGCTGCGTTTGGTTTTCATGGTGCGGCGTCAGGTGAGGTCTTGTACTGATCTTAGCATCAGGCGCGTCGCGCGATCCGTGAAATTGGAGTGGAAAAGTTTAACTATTGCATAGCAGCATGTCGTATGACGCAGTGCACCAGGGAAGCTGTGCGATGTTTCACAGCCCGCCCAGGCAGACGTATTTTAGTTCCAGGTATTCTTCCACGCCGTAACGCGACCCTTCCCGCCCGAGGCCACTTTGCTTTACCCCGCCGAACGGCGCCACCTCGTTGGATATGAGTCCCGTGTTGACCCCGACGATGCCGTATTCGAGCGCTTCCGCAACGCGCAGCGAGCGCGCCAGATCGCGCGTGAAGAAGTACGCCGCGAGCCCGAATTCGGTATCGTTGGCCATGCGTATGGCATCGGCTTCGGCGTGGAAGCGGAACAGGGGGGCGACCGGTCCGAAGGTTTCTTCGCGCGCGCACAGCATGCCGGGGGTGGCGTCGGCCAACACGGTCGGCTCATAAAAAGTGCCACCCCGCGCGTGCCGCTGTCCGCCCGTAAGTATGCGGGCGCCCTGAGCAACCGCGTCGGCGATGTGGGCTTCCACCTTCGCCAGCGCGGTGCTGTCGATGAGCGGCCCTTGCATCACGCCCGGCTCGGTGCCGGGCCCGACCGGAAGCGCCGCGACGCGTGCGGCCAGTCTGGCAGCGAACTCCTCATACACGCCGTTTTGTACCAGCAGCCGGTTGGCGCACACGCAGGTCTGGCCGGTATTGCGGTATTTCGAGGCCAGCGCCCCTTCCACCGCGGCATCCAGGTCGGCGTCGTCGAACACGATGAAGGGGGCGTTGCCGCCCAGTTCCAGCGACATTTTTTTGACTGTGGGCGCGCACTGGCGCATGAGCAGGCGGCCGATTTCGGTCGAGCCGGTAAAGGACAGTTTGCGCACCACAGGATTGGCGCACAGTTCGCCGCCTATGGCGACAGGATCACCGGTGAGCAGGTTGAACACGCCGGGCGGAAAGCCGGCGCGCTCGGCCAGCCGTGCCAGGGCCAGCGCGGTAAGCGGCGTCTGTTCCGCCGGCTTCACCACCACGCAGCAGCCAACCGCCAGTGCCGGCGCAACTTTGCGTGTGATCATGGCGGCCGGAAAATTCCACGGCGTGATTGCCGCGCACACCCCTATGGGCTGGCGTAAAACCAGCAGGCGGCGGTCCGGCGCCGGCGAGGGGATGATGTCGCCGTAAGTGCGGCGCGCCTCTTCCGCAAACCACTCGATGAAACTGGCTGCGTACAACACTTCGCCGCGCGCTTCGGCGAGCGGTTTGCCCTGTTCGGAAGTCATGAGCAATGCCAGGTCGTCGGCCGCGGCGATAATGGATTCATACCAGCGGCGCAGCACCAGCGAGCGTTCGCGCGCGGTTTTGGCGATCCAGGCGGGAAAGGCGGCGGCTGCGGCGGCAATTGCGGCGCGCGTTTCGGCGGCGCCGCAGTCCGGAACCTGGGCCAGCAGGGCGCCGCTTGCGGGATCATTTACGGCGATGCGCCCGCCTTCGGCTGCAGCGCACCACTGTCCGCCTATCAGGCAAGTTTCGCGCAGCAGATCGCCATCCTGAAGATTCATGGAATTCCTCCGTCGATTTTTGTGCATGCCACGACGCGCGGCCCGGCTTCAAGGCTGAGTTGAGGCAGGGCGATGTGGCAGCCGCGCAAGGGAGGCCGGCCACACATACGCGCGCGGCGCAGCATAGCGTATCCGCGCAATGAGGGTCGCGCTGGCGGCTCAGGCCGAGAGCAAGCTCCAGTCATTGGCGCGCAGCGCTTCCACCTGCCCGGCGAGGTCGCGGTTTTCTTTCACCATGGCCGCCAGCGCGGCATTTTCCTGCGGGTGTCCGACCAATATGCCGCCCACCGCGCGGCCGCCGTTACAGATGAGCTTGCGGTAGCGGTGATTGTCCAAATCTTCGTGCACAAAAGTTTCGTCGCCTTCTTTACCCGACTCGAAACGCCCCACTGAAGCCACGTCCACGCCCACCACCTTGAGGATGGTGGACGCGACCGTGCCGGAATAAGTCCGCTCGCCGCCCAGCGCATTGACCGCGGCAATTTCCGCCTGCGTAACCGCCGCCGGCCACAGGCCGTACAGATTGCCCTTGTATTCCGCCACGTCGCCGGCGGCATAAATGCCCGGGACGTTGGTGCGCATTTGTTCGTCCACGGTGATGCCCTTGCCGGTGGTGATGCCGGCGGCGCGCGCCACTTCCACGCAAGGATCGATGCCGGCCGCCGATACGAACAAATCCACACGGATGCGCCGGCCGTCCTTGAGCATGACCGATTGCACGCGGCCGTCGCCTTCCACCGCGTCGGCTTCCGCTTCGGCGACGATTTGCAGGCCCATGCCGACCAGATAGCCGGTGAGCAATTCCGCCGCACGCGCGTCCAGTTGCCGCCGCAACAGGCGTTCGGAACGTTCCAGCACCGCCACCTGCAGGCCCAGCTTGTGCAGCGCATAGGCGGCTTCCAGTCCGAGCAGGCCGCCGCCACCCACCATGGCCGTGCGGCAACGGTGCTGTTGCGCGTAGGCGCGCACTTCCATGGCGTCTTCGGCCGTGCGCAGCACGAAACTACCCGGCAGACCGAAATTCTGGATGGGCGGCACCAGGCTGCGGCTGCCCGCCGTGATGATTAGGCGGTCATAGTCCAGGGTTTCGCGCGTACCCAGCGTAATGCGCCGCGCGGCCACGTCTATGCTCTCGGCGCGGGTGTTCAGCCACACCGTGATGCGGCGCTCTTCGTACCACTTGTCCGGCTGCAGATACAGCCCTTCCATGGCCGAGCGGCCGTAAATGAGGCGGGTGATCGCCATGCGGTTGTAGAGGTGATGCGCTTCGCGCGCCAGTACGTGAATTTCGCAGTCCGGATGGTTGCGCCGCAGGTGATCCGCCGCCGTGATGCCGGCGATGCCGTTGCCGATGATGACCACACTGCGGATGGACTTATCGACCGCCAGCGCGGGTTGTGGCGCGACGGCCGGCTTGTCGCTGGCAGGCGCCGCCTTGAGACTGACGCACACATTGCCCTGCACGCGCGCGCAGCAGGCGAGCCGCGCGTTATCGCCCAGGCCCAGGCGCGACAGCGTGGCGCGCTCTTCGTCAGACATGGGCGAAAGATTTTCCATGTTTTCCGTAACATGCACCGGATCGGCACCGCACATGCCCATGCGGCAGCCGGGCTCTATGGGCACGCTATTGGCCTCGGCAATTTCGAGCAGGGTGCGGCCGCGCGCAACGATGACGCGCACGCCGCCCGGCTCGAAACTGACTTCCGGGCCGCCGCCTGCGTCCTGTCCCGCAATGACGCGCTTGGCGCTGGCGCTCAAGCCTACCTGCTGCGGTGCCAGCGCCGCCTTCAGGAAAATGCGGTCGTGGCGGAAACTGCGGTACAGCCAATGCAGCGACACGATGACCAGCGCGCCTTGCAACGCCGGCGCTACCAATTCGGACGGCGTCAGCCCGGCGAGCGCGCCGACGGTCATGACCAGACGCGGCATTATCCACCAATAAAACAGATTGAGCGCCACGATTGCATAGATGGCGGTTAGTCTGGAGCGTGGGGTTTTAAGAAACGTGTCGAACAGCGTGAAGCTGCCTATGCTCACCGCCATGCTGACGGCAAAGCGGCCGTACAGATGCAGCCAGTCTTCCTGACCCGGCTGGGTAGTGAAATAGGCGACGATAAGGCCCGGAAACGCACCGGCGAAAAAGCGCCGGTAGCCGCGGTAATGCACGTCGTCGTCGTATTGGTCGGCCAGATAGGCGGCGAGCGGGTTGAAGTCGTAGCAGTTTTTTGCGCAGCCCACGCAGGGCTGGCAATGGCTGTTCGGCACCACCACGAAAGGCGTCTGGCCATACAGGCGTTGCACCGGCAGCAACGGGCAAAAACTGCTGCACCAGCCGCTCTTGCCCTTGAATACGAATCCACCCACGAAAGCCAGCGCGAGGGCGCCGAACACCACGCCGGCGGCGGCCGGCCCGTTGCTGTTGAAAATCAGATGGCGTGCCGGCACGGCCAGAAACAGCACCGTGATGCCGATCACGTAAGCATATTCGCGCATCCACCCGGTCAGCGTGAGTCCGCGCGTAAAGCCGAACAGGCGCGGAATCTGGTTCATCGTGCTGAGCGGGCAGAGATTGCGCCACAGCCCCGGCACGATGAAGAACACCAGCGGCAGGCTGGGCACCAGCACGCCCCAGAACAAAGTAAGCCCCTGCTTGGGATTGACGATCAGCAGCGCGCCCACGCCCAAGGTAAATGTGACGGACAGAGCGCGTAGCGCATGCCATACCTTGCGCGGCACGCGCGTGGGCATCTGCATGAAATTCGGGAAAGGCTGCGACTTTTGCATGAGCGTTCCGCCGGTTGCGAAGAAGTGTTAGCGCAGCACATCCATGGCAAAAGCCGTGGTGTGGCGCAGGCGTAAGGACAGGATGCGTCCCAGGTCGAACAATATTTCGCGTGCAAGTTCCGGATGGTGGGCGCCGAGTACCTCGAACGAGTCGAGCGACAACACGTGCATTTCGCCGTCCGACAGCGCGCGTACGGTCGCCGAACGGGCCTGCGCATCGAAAAACGCCTGCTCGCCGAATACCGAACCTTCTTCCAGTTCGGCCACATGCATGTACTTGCCGCGCTTCTTTTTATCCGGCACCACCACTTCCAGGCTGCCGCGCCCGACGATGTAAATGGCGCGGCCCGTATCGCCCGCGCGCAGCACTTCATCGCCGGACCGGAACGGCCGCCGTTCAGTAAATGAAAGCAGCACGCGCCAGGTGTTTTCGCCGTGCTCGGGCAGAAACACCAGCGAAGTCTGCATCGGGCGATCACTATCGCCGGGATAATCGAAAAATCCGGAAAAATCCATTTGGAAGCACTCCGTGCGGGCGATACGGCCATGATAGACGCGCCGCCGGCTTGCGTGTGCGGGTGCGGTACCGCGTTGCGTGTCGAAATCGGCCTGCGCACCTTTGCCGCGGCGGGCGGTCGACCGGCACGAATGATCGCAGAAAGGATGAATCATGCGTATTTGCCTCGCATTGTTGCTGCTGCCGCTCGCGGCCTGGGCCGGCGGTTCCAATTACGGCGTGGAACCCGGCGGGCGTGCGCAAATTGCCGGGCGCGTCACGGAGTGGCCGGTGCCTACGCCCAAATTCGCGCGCGACCCGGCGCCGGCGCCGGACGGCAGCATTTTCATTACCGTAATGTCGGGCGACAAAATCGCCCGTTTCGACCCTGCCACGCAGAGCTTTCGCGAATGGAATCTGCCCGCCGGTGCCCATCCACACGGACTGGTGGTGGACCCCGAAGGTGCCGTCTGGTACACGGGAAATGGTAATGGAACGATAGGCCGCCTGGATCCCCAAAGCGGAAAAATCCAGGAATATGCCGTACCGGGCGGCGGCGATCCGCACACCATTATGCTCGATGCCGTCGGCACGCTTTGGTTTACCGTACAGCATGGCCAACGCATGGGCCGCCTCGAGCGCAGTTCCGGCGCCATCCAGGTGTGGCAAACCAGCGGCAATCCGTATGGCATTGCGGTTGATGCAGCCGGAAAAATCTGGTTCTGCCGCATCGGCGACGACCGCGTCGGGTGGCTCGATCCGGCCACCGGAAAAATGGATGAAATCGATACCGGGCGCGGCTCGCGCCCGCGTCGCATGGCGGTTGCGCGCGACGGCAGCCTGTGGGTGACGGCCTATGGCGACGGACGCCTGTTGCGAATCGATACGCGCACGGCACGCCTGCAAAAGGCGTACGCCATGCCGGGCGGCGCCGGCAGCGGACCTTACGCGGTGACGATGGATGCTGCCGGGCGCGTCTGGGTGGATGAAATCAACACCGATACGGTGGCGATATTCGACCCCGCCAGCGAGCGCTTTCGCGCACTACGCCTGCCGACCGCCAACACCGGCATACGCAAGGCCATCATCGCCGCCGACGGCCGCTATTGGTACATGGGCTCGCACAGCGGCAAGCTGGGCGTGATCGAGTAGGGCGTTCAGTAGCGCGCCGTCTGCTGCGGCGCTTCGAAGCGCATGAGCGCGGTGAGCGTGGAAGCAACCGCCACGCCGCGCAGCCGTGCCGGCATGAAGCGCGTGGCATAGGCCGCCTGGCGCGCGGCTTCGTCGAACAGGTCGCCGGCTGTGCTGGAAACAACCCGTGCCGCGGTGACGCGGCCGGTTTCGTCTATGGTTACTTCCACTTCGACGTCCGCACCTATACCGCTCGCGTACGCGTCGGGCGGGTAGGTGGGCGCCACTTCGGCGATCGGAATGGCGGGGATTGGCTGCGCCGCGGCGTCGTTGGGTGCGCCGGAGCGGGCCTTGCTGGCGCTGATATTTCCCTGTACCGGCGGCTTGGGGGCTTCAGCCAGCGCCAGTGTGGCGCTGGCGGTTGCAACTGGAACTGATTGCACCGTCGCGGCGGGCGCCGCGGAATGTTCTGCGGCAGGCGCGACCACCAAGTCTGGTGCCGGCGCCGGTACGGCGGCCAGCGCAACCGTAAGCCCACCGCGGGCGGGTGGCGCCATGCCGTGCCCCGTCCTGGCGTGCATACCATAGGCGAGCGCGGCAGCGCCTGCGGCGTGCAAGGTCAGCGAAGCGACCAGAGCACTTGCAAACCGCTTTGCGCCGGGATTTGCCACGCTCGCGCCGCCCCCTATTTTGCCGCCTGCGCGATACGCATTTCGAGCTGGTCGGCCGGCACGTAGCCGCCTATGCGGGTGCCGTCGGCCAACATGATGGTGGGCGTGCCGCGCACATTGATGCGGGCGCCCAGCGCGCGTGCCTTGTCTACGCCGCTGGAGTCGCAGCCTGCGCCGTTCGGCCGCACGCCGCTTATCATCCAGTCGTTCCAGGCTTTCGAACGATCTGCCGAACACCAGATGGCGCGCGCCTTCACGTCGGAATCCGGACCGAGTATGGGCACCATGAAGGTGTAAATCGTTACGTCCTTGAGCGCCTGCAAATCCTGGGCTAGTTTCTTGCAATAGCCGCAATTCGGGTCTTCGAAGGTGGCCAGTACGCGCTTGCCGGATCCGCGCACGGTTTTGATCGCCGCATCCAGCGGCAGGTCGGCAAATTTGATGGCGGACAATTCGTCGACGCGCGTTTGGGTCAGGCTTTTGCGCGTGCGCACGTCATACAAATCGCCGGAAAACACGAAACTGACTTTTTCGTCCACGTACAGAATGTCGCGCCCGGCGCGCTCGCTGAACAGCGCCACTTCGTACAGGCCGGGGATAGGCGCTTTGCGCAGGCTTTCAACCCTGCCGTTGCCGCCCACGAAAGCTTCGACCGCCGCCTTGATGGCGGCTTCGTCAGCGGCCTGAGCGGTGGCGCAAACGGAGAGGAAAAGTGCCGCGCAGATGCCGCGCAGGCGTGAATTCAGATTTTTTGACGATGCCATCAGGCAGAACTCCGTGAGTTGAAAGATGCGCCGGCAAGAGCGCTGTTTTGGGTGCGGCGCCACGGCTCGGTGACCACCTGCCAAGTCCTCGGTGCGCGCGTGAACCGCGCCGCACCAGGCCGAAATGACTTTAACCAAGTTATTCAACCAAGCGCGTAGCGTACCAATGCGTCGCGTAAGACAGGCAGGCGCCCGGTCAGGTTCAAGCCGGCGTTGCGCGCGCTGCGCAAAATTGCCGAGCGCGGGCGAAACAGCTTCTGCAGAGCATCCGTGGTCCATTGTAGGGCTGCGACCTCCTCGCGCCGGCACCGCTCATAAGGACGCAAACACCGCTCATCCCCGATATCGGCATAAGCCGGCGTCTGCATGAGCAGCCGCGCAAGTTCGCGCGCATCGGCAAATCCCAGATTGATGCCATGGCCGGACAAGGGGTGGATTGCGTGCGCGGCATCGCCGATCAGCGCGAGGCGCGGCGCGATGGTGCGCGGCAGACGCATCAGACGCAGCGGAAAACCGGCCGGCGGCGTAATGAGCTGCAATTGCCCGAGCCGGCTGCCGCCGGCTTCCTGCACGCGGCGGCAAAATTCATCCGGCGCCAATTGCAGCAGTTCGCGCCCGTGTTCCTCCGGCGTGGACCACACGATGGACATGCGCCGGCCCGGCAGGGGCAGCCAGGCCAGCACGCCGTCGGCACGGAACCACTGCCAGGCGGTGCCGGCATGCGGCAATTCGGTGGCGAAATTGGCCACCACGCCCAGTTCGTCATACGCCTGGACATTCGCCGCCAGCCCGGCCTGCTGGCGCACCCAGGACTGCACGCCATCGGCGCCGATCACCAGGCTGGCTTCCAGCGTGCGGCCGTCATTGAGATCCAGCGTTGCGGCGGCGGGGCCAAAACTGAGGCTGTGCGGCTGCGCCGGGCAAATCAGCTCCAGATTCGGCTGGCGCTTGGCGTGTTCCCACAATTCGCGCGCGACCAGACTGCTTTCGGCGATCCAGGCCAATTCGCCCACGCCACTGGCGTAGGCGGAAAATTCCAGCACGCCGCCTTCGTCGCCAAATACCTGCATGCGCTCGATGCGCGTGAGCCGCGCCGCGTCAAGGTGCTTCCAGACGCCAAGATCGCCCAGAAACGCCGCATTGGACGGGCTCACCGCATACACGCGCGCATCCCACTCGCCGGCCGCCGGCGCGGGCGCGCGCGCCTCCACCAGCGCGACGGAATAGCGCGACTTGCGCAAAGCCACGGCCAAACTGGTACCGGCAAGGCCGCCGCCGACGATCAGAATGTCGGTTTTCATCTGGGCAACGGAAAACCGTGGATTTTGCTTGTCGGCCGGCATCTTGACAAGATGCCGGCCATTTCCCGATAATCGCGCCCTTCCTCGGGGTGATGTAGCTCAGCCGGTTAGAGCGACGGATTCATAATCCGTAGGTCGAGGGTTCAAGTCCCCCCATCACCACCAAAAAAATCAAAGACCTAGGCCAGATTTTCGACTGGCCTTGTTTGGCTTCTGGACTGCGTCGGCGCCATATCGCCAACATTCCGAAAGGCGAGCCGGTTTCGCGCGGGTCCGTCGTGCCCCGTTCGGACTCCCGGCTTCCTCGCCTGCGCCTGCCGCACGCCATTCTTGCGCCTGGCGATGAATTGGCAATTGCCGATGAAAGCCGGCCTGCGATCGGTCGGCGGCTGTCATCTCGGCCGCCCGTTGTTAATCTGCCGACGACCCCTGCATAGGTTCTTCCTTAAATCCTAATCGAGATGTCTCGATTTCATTGACACATTCCATTTCTTGCCTCTCTCCGTCTTCGGTGAGAATTCCCCTGTGGTTTCGGGTAAGCGAAACCGGCCGGGATGGATGCCATGAATACTTTCTATTGATGCTGGGTTGCCCCCCGAAGTGCTCAGACTGCGACACGCACCCCAATGAGTAGTTTGTTCTCTTCTGACGAGAACATCTGTTTAAGAGCCGCATCGCGGCTGAGAATGCTACCCGCCAGCTTGTTTCCCTTGATGGCTAGCTTCGTCTGATCGTTGCACCAGTTACGGTAGGTCTCCACGAGTTGCAAGTACTGCGCTCCGGCACGTTCGAGGAGTAGATCGCACAAGCCATACTTTTCTACGAAAGCAAATAGCTCTTTCTCGACAAATATCCCCTTGGGTAACATATCCAGGACAAGCGAAACAAAATCGATAATCAGTTCGTAGTGGCGTGATGACGGTCCCCCGCTCTTTGCGAAGTGCAGAATATTCTCAATGAACGAAACGAGCTGGTTTCTGCGTATGGCCAGGTCGACCAGCGCTGCCGCCGCGATGTCCCTGACCTCCTCTTTCAGATTTCTGTCAAGGAGGTACATCCGTGTGGATTCCACCGCACCAAAGTAGTCAGCGATCTTGTTCATGTAGAACACAATATTCTGGGCATGAACATCCTCCGAAACAAGGTCGATCGCTTTTTGAAGTTTGTCCAGCTTTCGTGCCAGATACATCGTTTGGATCACGATCGCACCGACGATGACGCCAGTTGATATTCCAACCGCCAACATTTGCGCATGTTGAGCCGCCTGTAGCATCTGCGCAGTTTCCATTAGCTTACTGGCGTCATGAACATTAACCGGAACAAAAGGAAGGTGCTGTACCGCACCCGTATGCCCCGAACCTCGCGCCCAATAAACCACACCGTTCGCGGAGGAGACGCGCATGGTCCCGTTGCTAAGCCCTTCTATAACTTCGCCGAGAACAGCCGACCAGTCGATCTGATACAAGATTTCCATCGTTAATTATCCTTTCAATACCGGTCGTCATTCATCATGGCGCGGCGCATGTAGGCGATCTGAACAACGCATGGCAATGTAATCCGGTAAGCAGGACCGGCCACCACGTAGACGACACCAGGCACGGTACCAAGAATCCCCGCGCTTGATGCCAGCGACAAAGCACGGAGATGGAGTGCTGCGAATTCCGCGAAAACCGCGGCTAGTCTGCCGCCCAGCAACTCCGTTGCCAAGCTACCTGCGACAACTCCAGAAATTAAGAATGATGTAAACATACTCGTTTTAATGATTTTAATAATTTCATATAAGTTCGGTCCGTGTTTTCCGCCGTCGGGCAGCCAAATTGTCTCGCAAAAGCGCTTACGTTGCTCCGGCGACATGTCTTCCCATGTCTTTTCCATCAACTTTGCAAGTACTAAATTTTCGATCTCATAAGCAGACATGGAATTATCTACGTTCCCGCCGAGCTGCGAGCAGACGTCACACAGTAGTTCATGGTATGGTACGCCATTACCTCGCCATGTGTTGACTATCGAGTTACCGCCGAACAGTTGCAATTCGGCGGCGATCAAATCCCATACTTCGACGAAATTTGCGCCAGCAGCCTTAAACCGCTTCTCTCCGAGCAATTCCTGCGCCCATCTCGTACCACCGTCCTTGTCCTTCGTCAGGTAACCAACGAGGACTTTCAAGTCGTCGTTCTTGGCGTGCACAAGAAACTGTAGGTCCGGGTCTTCCAGATATTTGATGCCCATAGGATGGTATCCTCGGTAACAGCACGTTGATTACTAATTTTAGTGCGCTGCGCGGTCGATGAATTTTAATCTGTGGACGGGTTGATGCCGTTCGGAAAAAGCCATGATGCGACTTGGACCCTTCATTTGCCACGAGCGACTTGAATTTGGCTCCGCGTACGCAAGGTGGTGCCCCTCCAGGTGCCGCGCGGCGACGGGCTTCGCTGTGCTCAAGCCCAACATGGCCGGTGCAATTGGAGCAAGGTCCATACGAATCAGACGGCTCATAAGATAAGGCTGGCCCCATAGATTGCAAGCCCAATGATTCCGCCGACCAATGTGCCATTCAATCTGATGAACTGCAAATCTTTCCCGACGCTCAGTTCCAGTTCGCGTATCAGGTTTTCGTCTTTCCAGGCGCGGATGGTGCCGGCGATGTGTCGGGAGATACCGTCGCGCAGGTCGCCGGCGAGGGCGCGGACGGTGGATTCGAGGTGGTCGTCGATGGAAGCACGCAGCGCGGCATTGCTGGCGAGGGTGTCGCCCAGGGCTGATGCGGCGTGGGTGATGTGCTGTTTGAGGCGTGAATTCGGGTGGGCCAGATCATGGTGCAGCCAGGTTTTCATGTGCTCCCACAGCTCGCCTAAATATTGCGCCAGCGCGGGGTGCGACAGCAGTTCCTGCTTGGTGCCGGCAATTTTTTCCTGCAAGCGGGCGTCGTGCTTCAGGCGGGCGATGAAGTCGGCCACGGTTTCGTCGAAATCGCGCCGGCGCGGGTGCTTCGGGTCGTCGGCGATTTCGTGGATCCAGCCGTTCAGGCCGCGCACGATGGCGGTGGCGATTGCCTGGCTGAATTGCGCTGGGTCCGCGACAAAGCCTATAGCTTTCAGTATTAGCGGGTATTCCTTGCCGGCCACTTCGACGATCATGCGCGCGATCGTTTTCTGCACATCCGTGCCGTCCAGCCACAGAGCTGTTTTGCGCAGGCTTTCGTCGAACAGTTCCTGGTGGCGGTTGTCCGCAGTCAGGGTGTCCAGGAGTTGGCCCGCGGTGCGGGACATGTCTATGGTTTGGAGCCGGTTTCGGACTGCATCCGCAAGCAGTGTGCGCACGCGCTCGTCAGCGATGAAGTCCAGCGCTCCGGCCAGCGCGTTGGTCAGCTTTTCGCCGAGCTGGCCGGCGTTTTCCTGGCGTTGCAGCCATGTGCCGATGCGGGCGGCGGGGTTGATGCCGCGCAGTTTCTGCACCAGCGTTTCAGTAGCGAGGAAGTTGTCGCGGATAAATTCCGCCAGGTTGTCGGCAACACGGTGCTTGTTCTTCGGGATGATGGCGGTGTGTGGTATCGGCAGGCCCAGCGGGTGGCGAAACAGGGCCACCACGGCGAACCAGTCGGCAAGGGCTCCGACCATTGCCGCTTCCGAGAACGCAGCAATCCAGCCCCAGGCGCCCGTGGTGTGCTGTGCCCGGGCGAGGATGAAAAGCCCGGTCACCGCCACCAGCAGGCCGGTGGCAAACCAGCGCATGCGGGCAAGTTGCCGGGCCTTGTCGCCGGCGCTCTGTCCCGCCCGCTGCGCGGCCAAGGCCTCGGACGTTACGGGGCTCATTGCAGCGCCTCGCCTTCGGGCTGCCCGGCGTGCCGCGTCACGGTGACGGTCGATGCATCCTCACCACCGTATATGACGCTCATAATGACCGGGAAGTATTCGTCGGTGAGGCTCACGCTCAAGTTGAGCAAACGTTCGAACATGGCCGAAGTAAGTTCTGCATCCACCAGATCGACGCTGCTGCGGAAGCTGATGTTGCCGTCCCGCATGTTGAGTACGAAACTGCCGGCGGCAAATTCGTAATTCAGCCGCGCTAACGCCTCGGCCGCGGCCAGGCGGCGCGGAGCCGGTACTTTGGCAGGCAGGCGGGACTCGACCGTGACCCGCCGCACCTCGGGGTCGTCGTCGATAGTGATCAGGACCTGCCAGGTGCAGTGGTCGCCGGTTACGGAACCCGCGAATAGGGTGCCATCAGGGTCGGAGTCGAAATGCCAGTCCGCTTCGGCGAGATATTCGCCTATGGTCTGAAACATGTTTGAGGGGGGATTCATACTCATGAGCGGTCGTTGTTCTCGTTGAGGTTGACTCCAATTAAATGGAGGATGAAAGTTCCAGTTACAAGGGCCGCCAGGATGGCCCAGCCCCATTGCTCTTCGCCGAGCAGGAACAGAAAGAACATCAGGCTGCCGCCATAGGCGATGACCACGACGGCGAGGGTGACGATGGCCGCCACGTACAGGGCGACCAAGCCTATGCAGGCAATCAGCGCGAACGCGGCAAGCAGGAAAAGCACCAGTCCCATGGCTCAATTTTCCGTTTCCGGGCTGTCGTAACGGCGTGCCGCTTCGCGCAGGCGCGCCGCCATGTGCGCGCGCAATGCCGGTGGAGCAAGAACTTCAACGGCATCGCCAAAGCCCAGCAGCCACCATTCCAGTTGCTGGGTCAGAAGCACGCCGGCGGTAATTCGCAGGCGCCCGTCGGGCAGGGTGTCCAGGGTTTGGTCGCCGGCCAGGGGCGTTTCCTCCAAGTGGCTG
>JAEUNM010000003.1 GCA_016791105.1 Rhodocyclaceae bacterium
TTCCTCAGTTGGACGCGCCTGAGGGTGCGGCGGGCGCGTTGCCTGCCTAGGCGCGACGAGGCGGCAGGGCCGCCCCCTGCAACGAGGAGCAACAACGGCAGGCGGCGCGCCCGTCGTGCCATCGGGTGCGTAGCGGGGCGCTCCCACAAGTTACGCCCTTAAGTTTCTGAAAGTTTAATTATTTCCGGGTGTTATCGACGCATCGAAGCGGTCAACTGGGGAATGTAGGATAATCGATAGTACGGGCCGGCAATTGCCCGCGCCGCGGCCGAGAAGTTTCAGTCAGTTTCGGCCGCGGTAAATTTCGCTCCCGTTAGTGCTTGCGCCCCAGCCGGGTGCGCAGGCATTAACGGAAAACCACCGTCTTGTTGCCGTGCACCAGCACGCGATCTTCCATGTGGTAGCGCACGCCGCGCGCCAGCACGGCTTTTTCGATGTCACGGCCGTAGCGCACCATGTCTTCGACCGAATCCGAATGGTCTATGCGGATCACGTCCTGTTCTATGATGGGGCCGGCGTCCAGTTCGGCCGTCACATAGTGGCAGGTGGCGCCGATCAGCTTGACCCCGCGCGCATAGGCCTGGTGATAGGGTTTGGCGCCCACGAAACTGGGCAGGAAGCTGTGGTGTATGTTCAGTATGCGCTCCGGCAGCAGGCTGCATAAGTTTGGCGGCAGTATCTGCATGTAGCGCGCGAGCACGATGAAATCGGCTCTTACTTCGTCGATGATGCGTTCGATTTCCGCGAAGGCGGCGCTTTTGTCGTCCGCTTTGACGGGCACGTGGTGGAAGGTGATGCCGTGCCATTCGACGAAGCCGCGCAAACTGTCGTGGTTGGAAATGACGCAGGGAATTTCCACTTCCAGTTCGCCGCTTTTCCAGCGCGACAGGAGGTCGTACAGGCAGTGATCCTGCTTGGACACCATGATCACCATGCGCTTTTTGACGGCGCTATCGACGATGCGCCAGCTCATCGCCAGTTCGTCGGCGATAGGTTTGAAGCGCGCGCGCAGTTCGGCAAGGTGGAAAGGGATGGAATCGGCGCGGATTTCCACGCGCATGAAATAGCGGCCGGCGCTGGAATCCGAATGGTTGGCGTTTTCCAGTATCCAGCCCTGGTGCTCGGCGAAAAACCCGGCGACTTTGGCGACGATGCCGACCCGGTCCGGGCAGGAGGCGTTCAGGGTATAGCGGCGATGTGGCTGCATGCGGACTTCTAAGTTCGTGAATATGTGGGCTATTTTACCGCTTGCGCCGGGCTCAGGGCTGCGCCAGGCTTTCCAGTTGTTCCTGCACCGCCAGCCAGCGTTCTTCGGTGTCTGTCAGTTCTTCGGCCACTTCGGCCTGGCGCTTGAGCGCATTGGCCAGTGCTTCGCGCTGGCCGGCGAAGCTGGCGGGGTTTTGCAGACCTTGTTCGAGCGCGTCTTTTTCCTGCGTCAGTTCGGCCATGCGTTGTTCCAGGCGGGCGGCTTCTTTGACCAGGGGGCGCCGCTGCGCGAGCAGGGCCTGACGTTCCGCCGCCTCGCGCGCGCGGTTGTCGCGGCGCGCTTCGCGTGCCAGCGTCGCATCCACGGCTGCGCCCGCGGCCGGCTGCTTGAGCCAGTCGCGGTAGTCGTCCAGATCGCCGCTGTAGGGCTGGGCGCGGCCGCCGGCCACCAGCCATAGTTCATCCACCGTGGTGCGCAACAGGTGGCGATCGTGCGATACCAGCACCACCGCGCCTTCGTATTCGGCCAGGGCCAGCGTGAGCGCCTCGCGTACTTCCAGATCGAGATGGTTGGTCGGCTCATCCAGCAGCAACAGATTCGGCTTGGTCCAGGCGATTAGGGCCAGGCCCAGGCGCGATTTTTCGCCGCCCGAGAACACGCCGCAAGGCGTCGTGGCGCGCTCGCCGCGGAAATCGAAGCCGCCCAGGTAGTCGCGCAAATCCTGTTCGCGCGTAGTGGGTGCGATGCGCTGCAAATGTTGCAATGCGGATTCGTCCGGCCGCAGACGTTCGACCTGATGTTGCGCGAAATAGCCGACGGACAGTCCGCGCCCTTCCAGCCGCGTGCCGGCGTGGAGCGGCAATTCGCCGGCAATCAGCCGCACCAGGGTGGTTTTGCCGGCGCCATTGCGCCCCAACAGCCCGATGCGCGAGCCCGGGCGGATTTGCAGCATGATGTCCTGCAGCACACTGTGGCCCTCGTAGCCGGTTGCGGCGCGTTCGATGTCGAGCAGCGGATCGGGCGCCGTCCCCGGCGTGGCGAAGCGGAAACTGAACGGCGTGTCGGCATGGCCGGCCACGATGGGCTGCATGCGCGCCAGCGCCTTGACGCGGCTTTGTGCCTGGCGCGCCTTGGTGGCTTTGGCGCGGAAGCGCTCGATGAAGCGCGTCAGGTGCTCCACCTCGCGCTGCTGGCGCGCCGCCATTTGCGCGTCGCAGGCCAGCCGGGCCGCGCGCGTGCGCTCGAAATCGTCATATCCGCCGGCATAGAGGGTGAGTTTGCACTGTTCGAAATGCAGGATGCGATTGACCGTGCGATCGAGAAATTCGCGGTCGTGCGAAACCAGCAGCAAGGTGCCGGGATAGTCGCGCAGCCAGTCTTCCAGCCACACGATGGCGTCCAGATCGAGGTGATTGGTCGGCTCGTCCAGCAACAGCAGATCGGAGCGCGCCATGAGTGCGCGCGCCAGATTGAGCCGCATGCGCCAGCCGCCGGAAAATTCGCCCGCCGGGCGCTGGAAATCCGCGTCGGCGAAGCCCAGGCCGTGCAATATGGTGGAAGCCCGCGCCTGTGCCGCGTAACCGCCTATGCGCTCGAAACGCTCGTGCGCGTGGGCGAGGCGCAGGCCGTCGCCGCTGGTTTCGGCGCATGCCAGTTCGGTTTCCACCTCGCGCAATTCGCGGTCGCCGTCCAGCACGCAATCCAGCGCGCAGCGGCCTTTGGGCGGCACTTCCTGCGCGACGTGGGCGATCTGCCAGCCGGGCGGCATGCCAAGTTCGCCTTCTTCGGCATGCAATTCGCCCAGCAATAGTGCGAACAGGCTGGATTTGCCACAGCCATTGGCGCCGGCCACGCCGACTTTCCAGCCCGGATGGATTTGCAGGCTCGCGCCGGCAAATAAATCCTGCCCGGCGCGCGCCAGCCGCAAGCTGCGCATGACGATCATGAGGTAAGGAATCCTGCTCGGTAGGCCCGCGCGGCGGGGTACATTATTGGCGCAAGCGTGATGCGGAAGCGCGCAGAATAGCAGGCGAAAAGGAGATTGATCGATGAAACGGCTTTTGTCTGCCCTGCTGCTGGCCGGTACGGCCTGCGCCGCTTGGGCACAGGATAACCCCGGCGAGGCGCTGTTTCCGGCTGCCGAGCGTGCCGCCATGCAAAGCGAAATAGACGGTCTGCACCAGCGCGCTCAGCAAATGCAGCGCGAGGCGGACGCCGCACAGCAGCGGCAACTGGCGCAGTGCTGGAACAAGATTCTGGTGTCGGCCTGCCAGGACGAAGCGCGCAAGGCGCACGCCGAAGCAACCGTGGAAGCGCGCGCGGTGGAACTGCAGGCGCGCGACCGCGAACGCCAAATGCGCACGCGACAGCGCGACGCGCGGCGGGCGGACGCCGCCGCGGCGCGCGACAGAGCGGCCGAAAAGGCGCGTCAGGCGGCCGCGCGCGAAGCGCCCGATAGTGCGTCCCCGGCGCCCGTAAAACCCGCGCGTGCGGCGCCCGATCAAGCGGCGGCGCAGGCCGCGCATGAGGCGGAAAAGCGGCGCGAGCGTGCCGGTGCCGAAGCTGCCGCGCAGGAACGCGCCGAGCGCGCGGCCAGACGGCGCGAAGAATACGAGCGCAAGCGCATCAAGCGGGAACAGGAACGCGAACACGAAGCCGCCACAGCCCACAAGGCTGCGGGCACGGCCGCCGAGCCGCGCTGACGCGACGCGCGGGCGCACAGCCGGCACCGGCCGCAAGCGATTCGCGGCGGCATATCGGCTAAGGTTCTAGATCTTGAGTATGATTGACGGCGCTGTCGAAGCATTCCTACCATAAGCGCCAGACTGACACGGATCCGCGTGGCCCAACATGAAGCTAATCCTGAAATTCAATCTCGTGTTCGCCGTCATGTTCGCCATCGGGCTCGGCATCACGGGCTACGTCGCGCACAAGTTGCTGTACGAAAATGCGCGCCAGGAGGTTCTGCAAAACGCGCGCATCATGATGGAAGCGGCGCTTGCCGCGCGCGGCTACACCAGCAAGCAAATCCGGCCGCTGCTGGCGAGCCGCATGGAAACCGAATTTTTGCCGCAGTCCGTGCCGGCTTACGGCGCGACCGAACAGTTCAACGAACTGCGGACCAACCATCCGGAATACGGCTACAAGGAAGCCACGCTAAATCCGACCAACCCGCGCGACCGCGCCGCCGACTGGGAGGCGGACATCATCCAGCGCTTCCGCCAGACCAGCGACAGCAGCGAACTTATCGGCGAGCGCGACACGCCCAGCGGGCCCTCGCTTTATCTCGCGCGCCCGATACAGATCAAGGATGCGGGTTGCCTGGTGTGCCACAGCACGGTGGATGCGGCGCCGCGCTCATTGATCAAACGCTACGGCGAAGCCAATGGATTCGGCTGGCAATTCAATGAGGTGGTGGGCGCGCAGGTAGTGAGCGTGCCCATGACCTTGCCGATACAGAAGGCCAACAACGCATTCCGCACTTTCATGCTGGCGATGGGCGCCGTGCTGGCTGTCATATTTATCGGACTCAATCTGATGATAACGTTCATGGTGGTGCGGCCGGTCATGCAGCTCGCCAAGCTGGCCGACGAGGTCAGCATGGGTAAACTCGATGCGGCCGATTTCACCGGCGGCAGCGACGAAATCGGCGTGCTGGGCCTGTCCTTCAATCGCATGAAAAAAAGCCTGGTCGAAGCGATGAAATTGCTCGACTGAACATGGCAGCTTCGGGCTGCTTCGGCGGCCCGGTAAGGCCGGCGTAAATCGGACACCGCGGGTAGCAACATGGAAATGCTAGGCAGATACCGGCTGGAACGTATGCTCGGCAAGGGCGCCATGGGCATCGTGTACAAGGCCTTCGACAGCGTGATCGCGCGGCCCGTGGCGCTGAAAACCATCCAGAAGGACAGGCTGGACGACAATCAGGTCGAGGACGCGCTGGCGCGTTTTCGCCAGGAGGCGCGCGCCGCCGGGCGGCTGGTGCATCCGAATATCGTGCAGGTGTACGACTTCGGCGAAACCGGCGATACCGCCTTCATCGCGATGGAATATGTCGAGGGCTGCGGCCTGCGCGAATATCTCAACATCAAGCAACATCTCAGTCTGGCCGAAGCCGGGCGGCTCATCAGCCAGGTGCTGGATGCGCTGGCATACGCGCACGGGCGCGGCATCGTGCATCGCGACATCAAGCCGGCCAATCTGCTGGTTACGCCCAGCGACATGGTGAAGGTGACGGACTTCGGCATCGCCCACATGAGCGATTCCCACCTCACGCAGATCGGCGCCGTGATGGGCACGCCCAGTTATATGGCGCCGGAACAGTTCATGGGGCGCCAGGTCGATGGCCGTGCCGACGTTTATTCGGCCGGCGTGGTGTTGTACGAACTGCTGACCAACCATCGCCCGTTCGAAGGCCCGCCGGCCGCGCTGGCGCTGCAGATCGTCAACGAAATTCACCGGCCGCCGTCCACCCACAATCCGCAGCTGGGCCCCGCCATCGATGCGGTAATGGACCGCGCGCTGGCCAAGGCGCCGGAAGATCGTTACGTCGATGCGCGCACCTTTTCGCGCAGCCTGCACGCCGCCATAGATTTGCTCGAAGCGCGCGAAATGCAGGATGCCGACGAGGACACCACCATCGTGCTGCACGTGCATAAAGAGCCCGGCAGCGCCGAAACTTCCATCGTGACCGACTGGGGCACGGTGAATCTGAAGCCGCTTACCGATATGCTCACGCGCAGTGTGGGGCCGGTGGCGTCCAAGCTGGTGCAGCGAATCACCGAAGCCACCAATGACCCGACCGAATTCACCACCCGCCTGGCCAAACTGATAGACGACCAGGGCGACCGCAAGCGCTTCGTGGATGCCGCGCACGACCTGCTGCTGCAAACCCATCCGCACGTGGTGGCGGCGACCAAAACCGCGCCCACCATGACGCGCCGGCCGGCCACCCTGCATGCGCCGCCGGTCAAAGCCGTGGATGCGGCGTTTGTCGATAGCGTGGTGGCGGCATTGTTGCCGCATCTGGGGCCGATTGCCAAGGTGCTGGCGAAAAAGGGCGCGCAGCAATTTACCGACCAGACCATGCTGGTGCGGGCCATGGCCGAACATATAGACCACGCCGCTGCGCGCGCCGATTTCCTGGCGCGCTTCGGTCTGCACTGATCCGCGGCGCGCCGCTCAGTGCGCGCCCAGCATGCCCTGGCGTTCTATGAACGCGATGATGCTGTCCAGGCCCTGACCGCTTTTCAGGTTGGAAAACACGAAGGGCCGCTCGCCGCGCATTTTGCGCGCGTCGCGGTCCATTACTTCGAGCGAGGCGCCCACCATGGGCGCCAGGTCGATCTTGTTGATGACGAGCAGATCGCTGCGGGTAATGCCGGGGCCGCCCTTGCGCGGTATCTTGTCGCCCGCCGCAACGTCTATCACGTATAGCGTCAGATCCGATAATTCCGGACTAAATGTGGCGGCAAGATTGTCTCCGCCGGATTCGACGAATATCACGTCCAGGCCCGGAAAGCGGCGATTAAGGCGGTCCACCGCTTCGAGGTTCATCGACGCATCTTCACGTATCGCAGTGTGCGGGCAGCCGCCGGTTTCCACGCCTATGATGCGCTCCGGCGCCAGGGCTTCATTGCGCACCAGAAATTGCGCGTCCTCTTCGGTGTAGATGTCGTTGGTGACGACGGCGATGTTGTAACGCTCGCGCAGCGCGCGGCACAGCGCCAGCGTTAGTGCGGTTTTGCCGGAACCGACCGGGCCGCCTATGCCGACGCGCAGGGCTTGTGTAGGTGCATTCATGGACTTGTCAGGAGCGGAATAAACGGGAGTACTGAGTTTCGTGCCGGCAACTTGCGAGCGCGAAGCCGGGCGCGTAATTGCTGCAATCCTGCTCGCCGGCCGCCAGTGCGCCCGCCACCAGATCGGGCAGCCGCTCGGCGAGCCGGGCGGCGATGCGCTGGCCCGCGGCCTGGCCCAGCGGCACGGCCTTGATGGCGGCCATCACCTGGTTTTCCAGCCAGGACCACAGGTAAGCCGTAAGCGCCGCCTCGGGCGGCAATTGCCAGGCCGCCGCAGCCGCGCCCCAGGCCGCCGGAAAGCTGGGGTCGGCAAGTTGCGCCAGCCTCTGCGGCCAGCCGGGCAGGCCGGAGAAGGCCGGCAAATCGGTCAGCAGGCGCACGCAGGAATAACCCATTTGCGCCGTTTCGGCGCGCAATTCGGAAGTTTCGCGGCTGGCCAGAAATAATTCGTTGAGGCGCGCCACCTGCGCGTCGTCGCCGGCTGTCCAGGCCGCCATCAGTTGCGCGAGCCAGGGCGCCTCGAAGGCTGCCACGCAGTATTGCAGCGCATCGCCCAGCCAGACTAAAGCGCTGGCTTCGTCCCTCACGCGGCCGGCTTCGACCGCCCATTCCAGACCTTGCGAATAGGTATAGGCGCCGACCGGCAAGGCTGGGCTGGCAAGCTGCAAGAGGCGCGCCAGAGCCAGGCCGGCAGCGGGCGCCTCAGCCATGGCTGTGGCCGCCGCCCGAATAAGCGCCGGCTTCCGGTTCGAAAGGCGCGCTGAGCGGCGTGACTTCTGCGCCCAGGCCGCGCAGCATTTCCGCCAGCACGTGGTCTTGCTGCAGGCGCAGCCAGCCGTCACCGATTTCCACGGCGACGTGGCGATTGCCCAGGTGGTAGGCGGCGCGCGCAAGTTCGCGCGGGTCTGCCGAGCGCGCCTCGATCAGTTGTTCCGGCGCGGCTTCCACGGCCACCACGCGCCCATCCTTGGCGATCAATAAATCGCCACCGCGCAATAGCGTGCCGCGCGGCAGGAATAGTCCGATTTCTTCACCACTTACGAGACGCGCGCGCAAGCGGCTTTTGCTGCGGCGTTCGAAATCCAGCCGCAATGTTTCGGTGGCGGGCGCGCTGCCCGCATAGCGTTGTTCGACGACCAGCATGCCGCCGTTCAGAACAGGAAATAACGCTGCGCCATGGGCAGCACGCTGGCCGGTTCGCAAGTGAGCAACTGGCCGTCGGCACGCACTTCGTAAGTTTCGGGATCCACCTCGATGTGCGGTTGCCAGCCGTTATGCACCATGTGCGCCTTGCGCACGGAACGTATGCCGCGCACCGCGACCAGGGGTTTTCTGAGGCCCAATTCACCAAGGCCGCCGCCCGCCAGCGCGGCTTGCGACACGAAAGTAACGGAGGTTGCCAGGGCCGCGCCGAACGCGCCGAACATGGGCCGGTAGTGCACCGGCTGCGGCGTGGGAATGGACGCATTGGCATCGCCCATGGCGGCCGCCGCGATCATCCCGCCCTTGAGGATAAGACTGGGTTTGACACCGAAAAACGCCGGCTTCCACAGCACCAGATCGGCCAGTTTGCCGGCTTCCACCGAACCCACTTCATGCGCGATGCCGTGCGCCAGCGCGGGGTTGATGGTGTATTTGGCGACATAGCGGCGCGCGCGGAAATTGTCGTTAGTTGCGCCGTCGCCGGCCAGCGCGCCGCGCTGCACCTTCATTTTGTGCGCCGTCTGCCAGCAGCGGATGATGACTTCGCCAACCCGCCCCATGGCCTGAGAATCGGACGAATACATGGAGAGGGCGCCCAGGTCGTGCAGGATATCTTCCGCCGCGATGGTTTCGCGGCGTATGCGCGATTCCGCAAAGGCCACGTCTTCTGCGATGGCCGGATCGAGGTGGTGGCATACCATGAGCATGTCCAGGTGCTCGTCCAGGGTATTTACCGTATATGGCCGCGTCGGATTGGTGGAGGAGGGCAGCACATTGCCCAGCCCGGCCAGCCGTATGATGTCCGGCGCATGGCCGCCGCCCGCGCCTTCGGTGTGGAAACTATGTATGGTGCGGTCCTTGAATGCCGCGATGGTGGCTTCGACAAAACCCGATTCGTTTAGCGTGTCGGTATGGATGGCGACCTGCACGTCCATGTCCTCGGCCACCGACAGGCAGTTATCGATGGCGGCTGGCGTGGTGCCCCAGTCCTCGTGCAGTTTCAGCCCTATCGCGCCGGCACCCACCTGTTCCACCAGCGGCAACGGCAGGCTGGCATTACCCTTGCCCAGAAAGCCCAGATTCATGGGGAATGCTTCGGCCGCCTGCAGCATGCGCCGTATGTGCCAGGGGCCCGGCGTGCAGGTGGTGGCGTAAGTGCCCGTGGCCGGGCCGGTGCCGCCGCCTATCATGGTGGTGACGCCGCTCATGAGCGCTTCTTCGATCTGCTGCGGGCAGATGAAGTGGATGTGCGTATCGATGCCGCCCGCCGTCAGTATCATGCCCTCGCCGGCGATAATTTCGGTGGCTGCGCCTATCGGTATGGTCACGCCGGGCTGTATGTCCGGGTTGCCGGCCTTGCCTATGCACTGTATGCGCCCGCCCTTGATGCCCACGTCGGCTTTGACTATGCCCCAGTGGTCTATGATGAGCGCGTTGGTGATGACGGTGTCCGCCACCTCGGCGGCAGCCAGTTGGCCCTGGCCCATGCCGTCGCGTATCACCTTGCCGCCGCCGAATTTAACCTCTTCGCCGGGGATCGTGAAATCGCGTTCCACTTCCACCCATAGTTCGGTATCGGCCAGCCGCACCCGATCGCCCGTGGTGGGGCCGAACATTTCCGCATAGGCGCGGCGCGAAATTTTCGCCATCACAGCGCTCCCATCACCTTGGCATTGAATCCATACACCACGCGGCGGCCGTCCAGCGCCACCAGTTCCACTTCGCGCGTCTGGCCGGGCTCGAAGCGCACCGCCGTGCCGGCCGCGATATTGAGCCGGAAACCGCGCGCCGCCGCGCGATCGAAAGCCAGCGCGGTATTGGTTTCGGCAAAGTGATAATGCGAGCCGACCTGTATCGGCCGGTCGCCGGTATTGGTGACACTGAGCGTAAGCGTGGCACGGCCGGCATTCAATTCGATGTCGCCGTCCTGGGTTTCGATCTGTCCGGGGATCATGAGCATTACTTTCGCAAGGTTGATTCAGCCTGCTGCCGGCAGCGGGCGCTTTTCCACGGCCATTGCGGCTCTGCGGCCTGCTTCTTCAGGGGACTTTTCGCGCAGTACCTGAATTGACTGCAGGTAGGGCGGCAGTTCGGCAACATCTACTTCGCCCGTTAACACCGGGATGATTTTCTTGCTGCCCGCAAGTGCGGCGCCCAACTCGAAATAAGTCCACGGTTTATTGGCACTTTCCGCGCCCAGGATCAGGATGAACACCGGACTGGTGCGCAACGCATTTTGCATTTTGTCCTGCCAATGGTCGCCCGGTTCGAGTTGATCGCGATCGAACCATGCATGTACGCCCTGGTCCTGCAAGGCCGCTGCAAAGCGCGACGCCCATTCCTCATCGCGCGAGGAGTAGGAAATGAATGCATCGAATTCGGGTTGCTCAGCCATTGTCGCCTTCCTCGGCCAACGCGCGCGGTCCGATCTGATCCAGATAGCGGTCGATATCATTTAGGCGGATCATGTCGCGCTTCTTGAGAAATACGGGTGCATTGGGGCGCGCCTGAAAATCATGTACGGCAACACCGTACAGCACAACCACAATAGGAATGCGGCGTAACCAGGCCGCCCCGATTTCGGCCCATACGTATGGCCGTTCGAAAGCCCAGGGGGTGATCAACACCAGCAGTTCATCCGCCTTTTGCAAAAAGGCCAAAATTTCTTCTTCAAATTCGGCACCGATTTCGGTATCGGCTTCGTCAAGAAATGGTGTTGCACCACGGCTCTGGACTTCACGTGCGATCTGGCGCGCTACCCACGTATCTTCACCGGAATGTGAAATGAAAACCAGGCGGGATTTGGCTGTCGAGCCCATGTTCGAGCAATTGCCGGATTGTGGGTTTTCGCGTCAGTTCGTTGCGACGGCTAAACGATGGGGTTATGCACCGTCACGAGCTTGGTGCCATCCGGAAAGGTGGCTTCCACCTGGATGTCCGGAATCATTTCCGGCACGCCTTCCATCACGTCATCGCGCGTGAGCAGCGTGGTGCCGTAGCTCATCAGTTCGGCCACGCTTTTGCCGTCGCGGGCGCCTTCCATGATGGCGGCGGTGACATAGGCCACCGCCTCGGGATAATTGAGCTTGAGCCCGCGCGCGCGGCGGCGTTCGGCCAGCAGGGCGGCGGTAAATATGAGCAGCTTGTCTTTTTCGCGCGGCGTGAGTTCCATGTCAGGTGCTCCAGATTCGCGGGGGTGAGGCGCGGCGGCCGCACAGCGGAAGGCGCAGCATATCCCAAATGGCCGTGAAATAGGCGCGCGCCGCCGCGCCGGAGCCGCCCAGATAGCGCGCGATCAGCAAGTCCGGCAGCAAGGTTACCGCGCCTTCGCCCTGTTGCGCGGTCACGCCGCGGCAGGCTTCCAGGTGCGCGCGCGTAAGCCCCGTTGCCGCCGCGATGAAACTGCCCGCCACAGGATTGCCGGCCAGGCCCAAGGGCGATTGCAACAGCCCGCCGCCGCCTTCGAGCCGGCCGCGCTCCAGCCAGATCGGGCGGCCGTCGCGCTCGATGCGCGTTTCCATGCCGATCTGGCCGCGCGTAAAACGCTCGCCCGAGCCGGTGCGGCCCAGGCACAGAATGTCCATGCCGAAAAATACCGCGTCGCCGCCCAGGTTTACCCGGCAACTCAAATCCGCCAGCGCGGCGTCGAACACGATGGTTTCCTGCGGAAGCCATTCCAGCACCGCCCCCGGCGCAACATCGAACGCCAGCGTTTGCGCCGCGCGCGGCCCCTTGCTGCGATACCACTTGCCGGCACCGGGCGTGGTCAATAGCGCATGCGCCCCGGAGTCGAGCCGCGCCGCCAATTCCAGCCTGTCGCCTCCGGCAACCCCGGCCGGCGGGTGCAATACGATGCCGTGGCAGACGCCCTCGCCCTCCGGGTAGAGCGCCTTCTGCAGCCGCAACGGCCCGTAATGCGCATTGCGCGCAAGCACGGTTCGCGCGCCGCGGCGCTCGAAACATAGATCGAGCCGCGCCTCCCAGGTCGACGCGGCCAGTTCGTGCGCAATCACGGTTGGTGGGTGTCGAGCTGTTCATAAAGGCTGCGGCGCGTCGCTGAGCGTGTCATCGTCTTTGATTTTCCATATCAAGCTTGCGCCACGGAATACCGCGGGCGGCAGTGGAGCATGATAGCTTGGGCCGCGCACCTCACGCATTGCGATGGTGTTGCTGGTCCGCCGGCCGGAATTGTTGGAGCAAAAACGGTGTCTGTCCCAGTTTCCTCCACATTTCCATGTGGTCCGCCCCCGGCGCCACCAAGCAACCGTGTGCCAAATTGGCTACCGCCGCTCCGCACATGTGGCGGACCTTGGCAGAGACCACAAAACGTGAAAAAATCGCGGTGACGTTGCAACGCGTGGGGCAATTGCCTCCCGACTTTCGGGAGTTATATTTTCCGCTCGCCCATTGATTTTATTATAAGTTTTTTATTGCTATATAGATGGGCACCTATTTTGTCGCGATAAAAAGCGACATTTCGGGTGTCTACTTCCAAAGTTATGTCTCAGGAGAAAGTTATGTCAATTCATGATGAAGCAGAAAAAATTCGTCGCAAGCTGGATGAAGAAAACAGCACTACTGTGTCAGTCGCCTTATTCGGCCAACCCGGCGCAGGCAAATCATCACTGATCAATAAAATTGTTGGGAAAAAAGTCGCGGAAGTTGGCGTTGAAACAGATAAAACCGTCGCGGCGGCATCGTATGAGGCAAAAGGATTGCGGTTTGTCGATTTGCCAGGATACGGGACGAAAAACTTCCCAAAGGAATCCTACTTCCAAAAGTTTGATATTCAGCAATTTGATCTATTTTTATGCGTCACAAGTGGCAAGCTTCATCAAGCCGATACCGAATTTTTTCAAGAATTAGCAAGGCGCGGAAAAGTATGCATTTTCGTCGTAAACAAACACGATGAGCTTTGGGAAGATGGAATAGCGATTGAAGAACTAGAACAACGAAAGATTAATGACATAACAAAGCATGTTGGTCAGCCTGTAAAAGTTGTCTTTACTAGTTGCAGGAAAGGCACCGGCTTAGATGCTCTCAGCATTGAAATTCAGAACAACCTCGACGGAGCGAAACGAGAGCGCTGGGCACGGGGAGCCAAAGCATACAGCGCTCGTTTCCTGCAAGAAAAAAAATCAGCCTGCGAGAAATATGTTTCTTATGCGGCAGCGGCTGCCGCAGCCAACGGAATTAACCCGGTCCCGGGGGTCGATGTTGCAGTCGATATTTCAATAATCATGAAGCTATTCAAAGAAATCCGTGATGATTACGGACTAACCGACAACTTCCTGACTAGCCTCAAGCAGTCATCAATTCCTATTGTAGGGCGCCTTGCAAATAATGTCGTTCAATATGCTGCCAAAGAAGGCATCTTAATTTTGCTAAAAAGTTTTGCTGGTCGGCAGGCAGTCAAAACATTTGCAAAATATATCCCATTTATTGGACAAGCCATTGCAGCCGGTCTCGGCTATGCAATCACATCCAATGTTGGCAATAGCTACCTCAGTGACTGCCATGAACTTGCCGAAGAAATACTAAATAACAAACTCGGGGAATAAATATGTGGTGGCTTGCAATACCTGTTATTGGATTGGTTGGTAAAGCCATCTACGATGCGGTGACCGATGAAGATGAAGCGCCATCTCCACGGAGAAAAACAACTCTTGAATTGAATCTTGAGCGTTTAGAGGAACAACTACGATCTCATTCTGGATACAAAATAGCGATTCTCGGCCAGCCCGGGGCGGGTAAATCATCTTTGCTCAAAAAGATGACCAACGGAAAAGTTAAACCCCTACCCGTTATCGGTGCTCAAACTGACGCAACAGACTGGTCTAGTGACACCGCTTGCAACTTACTCAGCGTTTATGAACGCTATGTGTTTGCAGACGTTCCGGGTTACGACACCTCATCACACCCTCTTTATGTATTTTCTTCGTCTTTTCCATTCAGATATTTTGATGCATTTATTTTTGTGATTCATGGAAAGCTACACTCTTCGGATGAGGATGTTTTTCGCTTAATTGCCAGATCGGGAAAGAAAATTTCTATCGCAAAATCATTTTCTGACAGTCTTGAAAGCGACGACATCATGTCTGTTGAAAACGATATACGAACGCGCCTCTCACTTTCAGATTCAGCTTCCATACTGTTCTTTAGCAATAGGACAGGCGTTGGCATTGAGTCTGTTTTTAATTCAATTAAACATTAGCACAAAGACATAACATGGCGGTCCACCGGACGCTGCGCGATAAAGCCGCGCAGCGCCGGTGACCTCTACGTTGGGCATCACTACACTCACTTCTTGAGGACTTACGGTGCAAGCAAATCCAAGAACAGTGACGGCGCTTTTCGAGCCGACGCAACGGTACGTCGTTCCGATGTTCCAGCGCCATTACGTATGGTCTCGTGGAGAACAGTGGGAGCCCCTGTGGAACGACGTAGAAGAGAAGCTTGATGCAAAGCAGCGAGGCGATCGCACATCGCCGCATTTTCTTGGAGCCGTCATTCTTGATTCGGCGCGTCGCACGAGCACAAAGCAAGTCAGTCGCTTCGTCGTGATCGACGGCCAGCAACGGCTCACCACCTTCCAACTTCTGTTAGTCGCGTTGCGTGACATCGCAACAACCCGAAATCTCCCGCATGTAGCCCGAGCTGCCCAACGGTGCTTGCTGAACCCTGACATCGAGTTGATGGAAAGACCGGAGCAGGAGCAGTACAAGCTTTGGCCCACGCTGGTAAATAGAAGCGCCTTCTGTCAAATCATCTCCGCCGGCTCTCCGAAGAAAGTCCTTGAGCTATTTCCGGTCAAGTATGGAACCACGGCTACAGGCAGGAGAAAGAAGAACCCAGAACCGCGTGAAAGGCTCGTGGAAGCCTACGAGTTCTTTGTCGAGAAGATCACGAAGGCGTGCGCAGCATGCAAGTCTACTGATTCAGCAGACAACTTACTGATCGAATTACTTTCGGTGCTTCGTGATGACTTCACGGTTGTCGAAATCATTTTGGGAGAGAACGACGACTCCCAAGAGATATTTAACTCTCTCAACGCACGCGGCAAACCCTTAAGCCAGTCAGATCTACTCCGCAGCTACATATTCATGAGGGCTGAGAAAGCGGACGTAGACCGAGATCAACTCTATGAAAGCTATTGGTCACGCTTTGAAGACACTTGGTGGGACTGGGAAACCCGCCGAGGGAACCAAACATCATCTCGCCTCGATACCCTTACCCGCACCCTCCTGTCATCGAAGGTCGGCAATCCTATTGACGTCAGGCGCGTCCATGCCGCGTACACCGAATGGATCGAAACGACTGAGCCATACGGAAGCTTAGAGGATGAGCTAAAAACCTTCGTAGCATACGGAGCCTATTTCGAGCAACTTAACGGGAAGAGTGATGGCACTCTATCGGCTTTCGGCCATCGCATGCACACATGGGAAACTACAACCGTATTTCCTTTGGCAATCTACTTGGCGGTCGAAAGTGGCCTCGCAGAGCAAGGACTTTTCGCCGCCCTGAACGTAATTGAAGGGTTCATTGTTCGTCGTGCCGTCTGTGACCTTCAAACAAAGGAATACAACAAGTTCTTCATCGAGGTTATTTCCCGACTCCGAAAGGTTGGCCCGTCGCTACAGGCGTTGAAGCACGTCCTATCTTCTGGTGAGGGAGAAACGCGACGATTCCCCAAGGATTCGGAATTTGCCGCTGCATGGAAGACGAAACCCGTTTATGGTCGGCTCACCTCGGCGCAACTCACCTTGATGTTTCGCCAACTAGAGGCCGCCATCCGCTCAGAGAGGGCGGAAGTCACGCCGATACCAAATGTTTCTATCGAGCACGTCATGCCACAGCAGTGGACTGACAACTATCCGCTCGATGGAAAGTCAGTTTCAAAAGAAATGAATGCTGATTGGTACTTCGGGCGAACTCCCGAAGAGAAGGAGCGCTACGAGCAACTTCGACCATTGATACAGCAACGGCGCAATTTGGTGCAGTGTTTCGGCAACTTGACCGCAGTCACGCAAACACTGAATGCCGCCATGAAGAACGCCAGCTTCCCCGACAAAAAGCAGTACCTTCGTGAATCTGTGCTCGCTCTAAACAGGTATTTTGAGAAGCTCCCTGAATGGAATGAACGGATGATTGAAGAACGAGCGGACATTTTGTTTCGGCATGCCGGTAAGCTTTGGGGCGGTCCGATGGAGGGGCAGCCGTGATGCCCAACCCTGCGGTCGAGCGGACCTCGCGCATAAAGCCGCGCGAGGCCGCTCACCTTGAACGTTAGGCGGATAGCACCGTGGCCACCATTCACACAGCTTGGAAGAAGACTGACGGGCCGGTGAGGTATCACGGCGGCCAGCCGGATACGCGCCTCGGCGACCGAGTAGAGATTCGCGGCTGGTTCAGGAAGCGACGCGGCATCGTCAATTACGTTCCCGGCATTTCTCCGCCGCACGGCGAGATGGAGCACAATCTTTTGTATTGGGTCGGGGTCTCGTTCGAGCGTGGAGATTTTACAGGTATACTCGTTGACCCGGACACCGGCTGCGTATTGAAGAAGGTAGTGTTTTTGGAGAGAGGCGCGGCTGATGCCGCGAAGCCATTACCACCAGAGCCATTCGAGTGACAACGAATCCGCCTAACCATGCGCTGCAGCGAACCCGGCGTGAGCGTCGCGGTTGCAATCGTGGCGTCCCGTGCGCCGGGTCGCTGAGCTTGGGTCGTTATACCGCATGAACAACCTTGTCAGGTGACCCATGGCCAACAGAAGAATAGGTAATCTCTCCGCAAAATCTGCTGATAAGTCAGTGGAGGCCTATCTCGCTGCGCTAGAGCACCCGCACAAGAAAGGAGTCCAGGCTCTTCGCAAAGTAATTCTCAGCATCGACGCCAATATTCGAGAGGAAGTGAAATGGAATGCCCCGAGTTTTTGCCTTGAAGACCACTTCGCGACTTTTCGGCTTCACCCAGGATCAATATTTCAGATCATCTTTCATACGGGCGCTAAAGCGAAAGGCAATCCGAAGCAGTTTCACTTAGATGATCCGCAAGGTCTGTTGAAATGGGCGGCCAAGGATCGCTGCATCATCGCGTTCAAGTCTGACGCGGACGCCATGGCAAAAAGTGTCGAGATAACGAGAATGGTCAAAGATTGGATTGCACAACTATGAGGCGCAGGACGCACATGCGGTATAACAACGCCATCAACGCGGACTCACAAAAGCGGCGCTTCGCGCCACTTTTGTTCGCCAGTTATGGCGAACGTTAGGCGTCACCGGATACCGCTGCTCAGCAGAGTGCTATGCCAGATTCCAGCCTCGCCGACCTCGCTATTAAGGCCGCTCAGGTACTTGCCATTGCAGTGGCAGGAGTATGGGTCTACTGGAACTACGTTCGCGGCCGCACGCACGTGCCACGGCTGCAGGTGGAACTGAGCGTAAAGTTCATCCAACGCGAAGGACGATATTTCCTCCATACCCGCCAGGTCGTCAAGAATCCTGGGCTAGCCATCGTGCGAATCACCCGCAGAGGGACTGGACTCATAGTAGCGAGGGCATCTCCAGCGCCAAGTTCCCCGGCCGCCTTCGAGCCAACCTGGATCGCGGAAGGCGCGTTCGAAGTCTTCGAGAACATCGAGTCGGTCGAGCCTGGTCTCGCCTTCACCGAGGAGAAGCTAGTCTCAGTTGATCACCCTGTGGCATCTCTATATCGCGTCCTAGTTCGGGTTGTAGCGGCTCGTCACAGCTACCGTGCAACCGCTGTAGCTTGGCCTGACGCAGTTGAGGAAGAAGGAGCATCAAGTGCATAGTCGAACGCCCGGCTTCGAAGGGTCCGCTCGTCTGTCCCGGCGCTCGAGTTTTCAGCAGCGCAACGGCTACGCGCTGCCCTTCTGGCTTGAAGAAGAAGATGAGGCCGAAACCGACGAGATCGAGAAGCTCAAGAAGAAGCAGCGCGAGCGACAGCAGAAGCAGCCCTCCACACCCTCCTCGGAGGCCGAGACCGGTACAGTGCAGCCGGCGGTTGCACCGCCCCCGGCCGGCGGGCTTGGCGCGCAGTGACGCCTAACGAATAAGGTTAGATCGCGCGAAGCCGCGATCTGAACCGTTTGTTGGACGAGCCCGGTCCTGCCGCGGCGGGCATACAGTAAACAAATCACGAGGGTCTATCCCAATCGGGTAGCGCGAATATGCGCGGGAAGCG
>JAEUNM010000047.1 GCA_016791105.1 Rhodocyclaceae bacterium
CTCACCGACCTGGAGGCGGTGTTTCGCAGTCTGAAGAGTGAGCTGGGTTTGCGTCCCATCTTTCATTCCAAGCAGGAGCGTAGCGACGGGCATTTGTTCATTTCCGTGCTCGCCTATCAGTTCGTCCAGGTGCTGCGTACCCGACTAAAGGCGCAAGGCATCCACACCTCGTGGTCCGGATTGCGCGACATTCTTTCCGTCCAGCGTCGTGTCACGGCGACCTTCGCCCAGCGCGACGGACGGACCTTGCACGTGCGTAAGAGCACTCAGCCCGAACCTGACTTGCTGCGCCTGTACAAGGCCCTCAACATCGCCCCTCTGCCGGGAGGTACGAAAAAGCTCGTCATGTGACACAACGCCCACTGCAGGCACCCATCGTGTAGTGCCACTCGCGCCGCATTCTTTGTCGAAGCTGCTGATAAATAGGCCTTATTTTTCTTTGGCTGCAAACTTGGGTTAGCCGGCGCACGAACTCATGCTGCCGAGATCCGTTTAATTCGTGGTATGTCCCCAATTATTCCGGTCCGGAACGGTTGCGAAGCCAGACCGGGGCTGCGATGAGTGCCGCCCGGTCACGACAGATGCGGCGGACGGGGCGATATGTTCCGTCCTGCAGGTGTGGGCCCCGGGGCCCTTCACGCAAAACTTTCGAGCGCCTCGGCTTCGTCGTCGTAAATTTCGAAAACCGAGATCAATTGCGTAATCGTGAGCGCGTCCCGAATTTTGGGCGGAAGCTTGTCCAGCTTGACGCGCGCGCCACGGTTTGCCGACCCGGTATAGGCGCCCACGAGTTCGCCCATGCCGGATGAATCGATCGTCGTGACGGCGGCCAGGTCGAGCAGGATTTTCTTGTTGCCCATTTCCAGGCAGTCGTGCACCGCCTGGCGCAACTGGCTTTCGCCCACGCCGATGGTGAGCTTGCCAAAGAGCGCCAGTATTTGGACGTCGCCAACCATACGGGATGAAATTTTCATTGTGATGCATTCTCCATGAAAGGGAAGTGTCGGGAATGAGATGCGTAAATCGCGCGGCAGGCGCGAAACTTCCCGCCAGAAAATGAGGCCATGTGCCTGCGCTTGGTGCTTGTACGGTACGTGAGCGTGCAGTCCGCGCCGCCACGCCGGGATGCATGAAGTGATCCGGAGCGGGCAGGGGGTTATAGCCAAACAGGCGTGTGGCTGTCAAGGGCGGAAAACGGGCGGAAAGCGGGAGCAGACACCATTTTTACTCACTGTTCTTACTCAATCGATTCCCCCGACTCCGGTTCTGGCATCTTCTTTGGCCGGCCGGAAACACCCGCCACCACCCGACGCCCAGGAGCCCGCTCAATGTCGGAGCCAAAACGCCGATTTCCCAAAGCCAAGTTCCCGTTGGTCGCGCTGCCAATGGCATCGACCACGATTGGATCGAAAATACCGTGGAATATTGGTGGAATATTGGGGACAGACCACGGTTTTTCTCAATGGTTTTGCTCAAACAATTTCGCGGGCTTTCGTTCATGGACTATCTCAGAAAGCGCGGGACGGGGCGCACGAAAGCGGCGTCAGGCGCGAGGCCCCCGCCGGCCTCCAGCGTTGTCAGCGGCGGTCAAAATCCGCCGAAATACGGCGGCGGCAAAAAATCGGGCGCATGTTTTGCTTGGTCATTGCCGCGTCAAGGGCGGGCTTTAGCCCGGCGAAGCGAACCCTTGACACGGCAACGACCAAGGTATGCTTGGGCATGGCTGTAAGCGCAGCAGTTGTGCGCTTACAGTCATGCAGACCAGCGCTTTTCGTCGCCAATTTTCAACGGAAATTCACCGCCGCCAACAAGCGTGTCCAGATGCACGTGCTGGGACAGATTCTGGCCCCAGGTGTGCAGCACCAGGGATGCGACGATCTCGGCCCCCAGCCAGCGGGTATTGAGCCCGAACTCCAGCAGCGTGGCCGACACGGCCGCAAACTGCGGGTCATGGAACTGCCGCGGATTAGCCTGGATGGGAAGGTTCAGCTCAAGCGGCAGCGCGAACACCACATGAACATACTGCAGCGGCAGCAGCTCTACCGTGCGCGCCGCGAGCCAGCGTTCCTTGCGGAGCGTCTGGCGCTTCGGGCAATGCCGGTTGCCGCAGGAGTGATGGCGCACGAAATCCCCCGGCGGGACGCGGTATGCACCCCATCCGGAACGTCTCGGCGCGCGAAGGACCAATCGCCGCGCTGTGCACGCAAACGCCGGAACGATGCGGACGGGGCAAAATGCCCCGTCCGGCGATGGGCGAAATTCCCCGGCGGGACGCGGTATGTACCCCATCCCGAGCGTTTCGGCGTGCGATGGACCAATCGCCGCGCTGTGTACGCAAACGCCGGAACGATGCGGACGGGGCAAAATGCCCCGACCGGCGATGGGCGAAATTCCCCGGCGGGACGCGGTATGCACCCCGTCCCGAGCGTTTCGGCGTGCGATCGACCGGTCGCCGCGCTGTGCACGCAAACGCGGGAACGATGCGGACGGGGCAGAATGCCCCGTCCGGCGATGATGGCGGACGAGATCCCCCGGCGGGACGCGGTATGTACCCCGTCCCGAGCGTTTCGGCGTGCGATGGACCAATCGCCGCGCTGTGTACGCAAACGCCGGAACGATGCGGACGGGGCAATATGTCCCGTCCGGCGATGGGTGGGGACGGCAGGTTGGGGCGAGCTTGCGAACCCCAACGCTTTGCGCACGATCACGCGGCCCGGTGCCGGGCTCCCTGCCGTCACCGCAACCCAAACCCGCCGCGGCGAAGCGTTACGGCTGACGCGCGAGTGCCTGGTTCAGCCCAAGGCTTCCAAAGTCCGGCGCATCAATCCGGCGGTCGAGGCGTCGTGTTCGCCGATCTGGCCGCAACGTAGTTCGCGCTCGATTTTTCCGGCCAGTTGTTTGCCCAGTTCCACGCCCCATTGGTCGAATGAATTGATTCCCCACACCACGCCTTGCACGAAAGTTTTGTGCTCGTATAGTGCGATGAGTGCGCCCAGGGTTTGCGGCGTCAGTTCATCCATCAGCAGCGTATTGCTGGGCCGGTTGCCGGGGAATAGTTTATGCGGCAGCAGGGCTTCGAGTCGTTCTGCGGCGAGGCCTTGGGCGCTTAGTTCGGCGCGTACTTCATCCGCAGTTTTGCCGCGCATGAGGGCTTCGGTCTGCGCGTAGCAGTTGGAAAGCAGCAATAACTGGTGTTCGCTCAGTGGGTGGTGGGCGCGCAGCGGCGCGATGAAATCCACCGGTATCAGCGCCGTGCCCTGGTGCAGCAACTGGAAAAAGGCGTGCTGGCCGTTGGTGCCGGGTTCGCCCCAAATGACGGGGCAAGTGGGATAGTCCACCGCCGTGCCATCCATCTGTACGGATTTGCCGTTGCTTTCCATTTCCAGTTGCTGCAGGTAGGCCGGCAGGCGGTGCAAATATTGGCAGTAAGGCGCGACGCCCTGGCTGGTGGTGCCGAAAAAATTGACGTACCAGATGCCCAGCATGGCGAGCAGCACGGGCAGGTTTTCCGCCAGCGGTGCGGCGCGGAAATGTTGGTCCATGGCGTGCGCGCCGTCCAGCAGGCGCTCGAAATTATCCATGCCGGTGTAGAGCGCGATGGGCAGGCCGATGGCCGACCACAGCGAATAACGCCCGCCCACCCAGTCCCAAAAGCCGAACATGTTGGCGGTATCGATACCGAAGGCGGCGACTTTTTCGGCATTGGTGGATACCGCCACGAAATGCTGTGCAACGTGTTCGGGCGCGGCGCCGGATGCGAGCAGCCAGGCGCGGGCGCTGCGCGCGTTAGTGATGGTTTCCTGCGTCGTGAAGGTTTTCGAGGCGATGATGAATAGTGTGCTCTGCGGGCGCACGCGGCGCAATACTTCGGTGATCTGGGCGCCGTCCACGTTGGATACGAAGTGCATGCACAGGCGCGCATGGCCGTAAGGGCGCAAGGCTTCGCACACCATGAGCGGGCCGAGGTCGGAGCCGCCTATGCCGATATTGACCACGTCCGTAATTGGCTCGCCGGTATGCCCGGTCCAACGCCCCTCGCGCACCGCGGCGACGAAGCCGGCCATGCGCTGCAGCACCGCATTTACTTTGGGCATGACATCTTCGCCATCGACCAGTACCGCGCTGCCGGAACGATTGCGCAGCGCCGTGTGCAGCACGGCGCGCTGTTCCGTGCGATTGATGGCGGCGCCGGCGAACATCGCGCTGCGGGCTTCGACCAGACCGCGCTCGCGCGCCAGGTCGATGAGGGCATCCAGCGTGGCGGCGTCGATGCGGTTTTTCGAATAGTCCAGAAAAATGCCGGCGGCGCTGCAGGAAAAGCGCTCGAAACGCCCGCCATCGGCGGCAAACAGTTCGCGCATGGATACGCCGCGCAGGCGCTCGAAACAGGCCTGCAGCGCCTTGGCGGCGGGACTGGCAGTCAGGGATGGCACTCGATTCTCCTCAAAATGGCTGGCGCCCGCCGGCGCGGGCAGCGGCGGCGGCGCTCAATGCTGCGGGCCCGCATTGTGCAGTGCCCAGGCCGCGCCCAGCAGCGCCGATGACTTGCTGAGGATGACATAGGTTGGAATTTCGCTCAGATAGGTCTGGTAGCGGCCTTTGGCTTCGAAGCGTTCGCGGAACGGGGACTGCGCGAAAAAATCGCCCAGGCGCGGCACGATGCCGCCGGCGATGTAGATTCCCCCGCGCGCGCCCAGCATGAGCGCCAGATTGCCGGCCACCGTGCCCAGCATGGCGCAGAAGGTGTCGAGCACGGTGCGGCAGAGCGGGTCTGTGCCGGCCAGCGCGGCGTCCGTAATGGCGGCCGCCGTGGGTGCTTCGCCCAGCCGGCCTTCGAGTGCCGCGACGGCGGAATACAGATAGGGCAGCCCCACGCCGGATATGAGCCGCTCGCAGGACACATGCGGAAATTGCCGCCACACGGCGCGCAACACATTGGCCTCGAATTCATTGGCCGGACTGAAGCTGGCGTGCCCGCCTTCGCCTTGCAGGGCGACCCAATGTTTGCCGTTTGCCACCAGGCCGGATACGCCCAGGCCGGTGCCCGGTCCCACCACGCCCATGGGCGCGCCGGGCACCTGGCGGCCGCGGCCCACCTTGTACAGATCGGCCGCCGTGAGCAAAGGCAGGGCCCAGGCCTGGGCGGTGAAATCGTTGATGAGCAGCAGGCGTTCCAGTTGCAGCGCATCGCGTGTGGCTTCGATGGAAAACTGCCACGGGCTGTTGGTAAATGCGACATGGTCGCCGATGATGGGCGTCGCCACGGCCAGACAGGCGCGCCGCGGCGCGGCGCCGAACTCCGTCAGATAGGCGCGCGCCGCGCTCAGTACGTCCGGATATTCGGCGCAGGGCAGGGTGCGCTCGGCATGGGGCGCGTGGCCGGCATGCACCAGGGCGAAGCGCGCATTGGTGCCGCCTATGTCGGCGACCAGGTCGGGTTGTTCGGCAAGCTGGGTGGGCATGGTGCGACAGTTTCCTTGCTTGTTCGGGCCAGGTTTTGGCCTGCGGCGCGTTCGGCATCGACGACCAGGCGGCCGCCGGCATCTTCTTGCGGCCGCCATGTGCAGACAGGCTTGCCTGCCTCGCCGGGATGGGTTCCGCGCCGTCTGAGCGACCTGACGTGTCGCGGTGGCCGGCGCCGCATCGAGCAGCGCCGGGGCGTAAGTATGAACCGGAATCGACCCCTCCGGGCGGTGCGCGCCAGGCAAGCCGTAAAGCGGGCAGGGCGCCGGAGCGAGCCGCTACAATTCGATTACCCCTGAATCGGCCCGCCATGCATGACCGCCGCCACTCTGAGCACACCGCGCCGCGAATTCGAAGTGATCGCACTGATCGGCCTCGTGCATGGTACTTCGCATTTTTTCCACCTCTTGCTGCCGCCGCTGTTTCCCTGGCTGATGCGCGAATTCGGCCTCAGTTTCGCGCAGGCCGGCGCGCTCATGAGCATGTTTTTCGTGGTGTCGGGCAGCGGCCAGGCGCTGGCCGGTTTTGTGGTGGACCGCTTCGGTGCGTACCGGGTGTTGTGCGCCGGCATATCGCTATTTGCTGCGGCGGCACTGGCATTGGCAGTGGCGCATTCTTACGCCGCGCTATTCGCGGTGGCCGTGCTGGCCGGCCTGGGCAATTGCGTGTTCCATCCGGCCGACTTCACCTTGCTCAACCGGCGCGTTTCCAAGCCGCGGCTGGGGCACGCGTTTTCCGTGCACGGATTGTCCGGCAATCTGGGTTGGGCCGCGGCGCCGCCTTTTCTGGTTGCTGCTGCGGCCTGGGGTGGCTGGCGCTTTGCCGCCGCGGCCGCCGCTGTGGTGGCGCTGGCCGCGCTGGCGCTGCTGGCCTGGCGGCGTACCGCGCTGATCGACGCCATCGAAGCCGCGGATGTGGCCGAGCTGCGCGCGAGTGCCACGCCGGCCGGGCCGCTCGCATTTTTGCGCGTGCCGGTCATCTGGATGTGTTTCGGTTTTTTCCTGCTCGCCACGGTGGCCATTTCGGGCTTGCAGAATTTCGGCCCCTCCGTGCTGCAGGCCTTGTACGGACTATCGCTGGCGCTCGGTACGACGGCTTTGTCGGTGTTCCTGCTGGCCGGTGCGGCGGGCGTGTTTGCGGGCGGCTTTTTCGTCGCCGGCACCGAGCGGCAAGACCGCGTGATCGCGCTCACCCTGAGCGGAGCCGCCGCCATCGCCTTGTTGCTGGCCAGCGGCAGCGTGGCGAACTGGAGCATTACCCCGTTGATCGCGGTGATGGGCTTCTGCAACGGCTTCGCCAATCCGTCGCGTGACATGCTGGTGCGCAAGGCCGCCACCGGACGATTCGGTCAGGCCGCCTACGGGCGCATTTACGGCTTCGTGTATTCCGGGCTGGATTTGGGCTTTGCCCTGGCGCCGCTGGTGTTCGGGCATTTCATGGATGACGGCCATGCCGGCTGGGTGCTGGCAGGCGCCGGCTGCGCGCAACTGGCCGCACTGAGTTGCGCGCTGGGCATAGGCGCGCGCCACGCACGCAGTGCCGCGGCGGCTTGAGGGGTAGGGGTCGCTGCGCTGCCGGCGGATAGATTGTGCCGGGTCAGACCGCCACCAGACACTGGCGCCCGCACCATTCCGCGCCGGCGGCAAGCTCCAGCGGCTGCGCCACGCGCGCGGCTTCTATGCACAGCATGCGGCGAAAACCGTCCGCGGGCATGTCGGCCATGCGCCGGCATTGCACTTCCCAGGGGTTCCACACCACCACGTCGGGAAAATTTTCACTTTGCAATGCCAGCGCGCGGTGCGGTTCGCGCAGCAACAGGGTGTCGGGCGCGCCGCAATAAATGCGGTCGATTTCATCATCCACGATGACGGCGTGGCCGTTGTCGCGCCGCACTGCGGCGCCCGCGCTTTCGTAGCGCACGCCCTGCAGACCTTCCAGACGCACGGTTTCCACGTCGGCAACACGCAGGTAACTATGTAGTGCGCAACTGAACTGGAAGGGCCGCGTGCCGGTATTGGCGATATCCAGTTCCATATCCAGCCGCGCGCCGCTCAGGCTGACGGTAAATTCGGCGCGGAAGTCGTGCGGCCACAGGCTGCGCGTCTCAGCGTCGGCGCGCAAGGTAAAACTGGCCAATGCAAAATCGACACCGCCGCGCGTCAGTTCGACTTGCCACGGGCGGGTGCGTGCGAAGCCGTGGCGCGGCCCGCTGCCGCGTTCGGCAAATTGCGGAAATATGATGGGCACGCCGCCGCGCACGGCGCTCTTGCCGTCGAATACGGCGCGCTCGGACAGATACAGGCGTTCCGCGCCGCCGGCCGGAATCCAGGACACCAGATGGGCGCCGTGCAGCAATATCACGGCTTTTGCGCCATCCGGGGCGGTCAGTGAAAGGGCTGGCTGGCCGTGAAACTGCAAGGGGTCTATGCGGGCTTCAGTCATGCTTGGCAGGGCGGAGGTTGATGGGCGTCGTAGCGCCTGATTATTCACTGTGGCGGCAGGTTCAGGCCGGCGCGGCAGCGCCGCGCGGGTGCTTGCCGGCAAGTTGTCGGTAGCGGTAACAGCCGACCAGATGATCGCACACCAGGCCGGCCGCCTGCATGAAGGCATAACAGGTGGTCGGGCCGACGAAACGGAAGCCGCGTTTGGCCAGCGCGCGCGAAAGCGCGGCCGATTGGTCGGTGCTGGCGGGAATGTCGCTCAGGGTTTGCCAAGCGTTGATGATGGGCCGGCCAGCGACGAAAGACCACACGAAATCCGCAAGGCTGCCACATTCGGCCTGCAGCGCCAGCACGGCGCGTGCATTCGATACGGTGGATTCGATCTTGCCGCGATGGCGCACCACGCCCGGGTCGAGCAGTATGGATTCGATTTGCGTCTGGTCGAAGGCGGCCACCCGTGCCGGATCGAATTGCGCAAAGGCGCGCCGGTAGCCTTCGCGTTTGCGCAGCACGGTAAGCCAGGACAGACCGGCCTGGGCGCCCTCCAGCGTGAGCAGTTCGAACAGGCGCTGGTCGTCGCGCTCGGGCACGCCCCATTCCTGGTCGTGATAGGCGACGTATTCGGGGGTGCTCAAGCACCACTCGCACCGCACTTGGTGCTCAGCCTGCGCGGCGCGGCGCAGGGCTTCGATCTGCAGCAGCAAATCTGCCTGCGATGCGGCCGTGACGCCCTGTCCGCGCGCGGCATCGAGCGCGGCTGCGAGAGCCTGGGCAAGTTTGACGGAAGGCTGCAAATTCGCGGCCAGCAAGCGGCGGAAAATTTCCACCACTCCCAGTTCGGCCACCTGGCGCAAATCCGTGATGCCGGCCGTGGCCAGCATTTGTGCGGATTTGGGGCCTATGCCCGGCGCTGCGGCAAGCGCGCCGGAAATTTGTGTGCTGGATCGGGCCATGCGGAGCGCGCCGTCGGAAAGGCCCCGATTGTAGCCGCGCGCCCGGCTGGCCGGGCGCGCCAACCGTGCTTCTTACTGCAGCGCCAGCACGCCTTGCACCAGCGTGGCATCGTCCGGGTCTTTCGACAATTCGAAGCCCAGGTTGCGCACGAATTTCAGCATGCGCTCGTTCTGCGTCAGGAAAATGCCGTTCATGAATTTGAGGCGGCGGTCGCGTGCGGTTTCGATCAGCACCTGCATCAGTTTGCGCGCCAGCCCGGTACCTTGCTGATTGTCGAGTACCACGATGGCGAATTCGCAGGTTTCCCCGTCCGGATTGACCGCGTAGCGGCATACCCCCAGTTCGGTTTCGCCCTCGTCCTTCTTGACCGTCGCGATATAGGCCATTTCGCGGTCGTAGTCGATCTGGGTGAGGCGCGCCAGCATGGGTTCGGGCACTTCGCGCAGGGTGTTCATGAAGCGGTAGTAGCGCGTTTCGGCCGACAGGGCGCGCACGAATTCGCGCTCCATTTCGGCGTCTTCCGGGCGTATCGGGCGTATGGTCACATTGGTGCCGTCGCGCATCGTCCAGGTCGATTCCAGATTGGACGGGTAGGGGTGGATCGCCATGTGGTCGTAGCGGTCCGCCGTGGGCGGAATATTCTGCACGATTACGCGCGCATCGACGGCCACCGCGCCCTTTTCATCGACGATGAGCGGGTTGATGCGCATTTCGCGTATCCAGGGCAGTTCGCACACCATTTCGGATACGCGCAACAGCACCAGTTCCAGCGCATCCATGTCTATCGGCGGCATGGAGCGGAATTCGCCCAGCAGTTGCGATACGCGCGCCGAGCGGATCATGTCGCGCGCCAGGTAGCCATTGAGCGGCGGCAGCGTGACAGCGCGGTCGCGGTCTTCTTCGCCGCGGTTGCCGCCCTCGCCGAAGGCGATGCTGGGGCCGAATACGGCATCGTTGAACACGCCGACGAATAGTTCGCGCCCGTTCGGCTTGTCTATCATCGGTTCGATGGCCACGCCGCTGATTGCGGCGTCCGGCCGGTGACGCTTCACGTCCTCGATGATGTCCTGATAGGCGGTGCGCACCTGCATGAGGTTGATCACGTTGAGGCGCACGCCGCCGGAATCGCTCTTGTGCGTGATGTCGGCCGAATCGACCTTCATCGCCACCGGCAAGCCCAGTTCTTCGGCGTAAACCATGGCTTCCGTTGCCGATCGCGCGACCACCGTGGGGGCGATCGGTATGCGGAATGCGGCGAGCAAGGCCTTGGATTCGATTTCATTGAGGCTGTAGCGTTTTTCCGACAGTGCGGTTTCGATCACCAGGCGCGCCGATTCAATGGACGGTGGATCCAGATGCGACAGCGAGCCAGGTGCCTGGCGCAGCAATTGCTGATTGCGGAAAAAGCTGGACAGGTTGTGGAACAGTTCCACCGCCGGCTCGGGCGAGGAAAAGGTGGGCATGCCCTTTTCGTGCGTGATGGTGCGCGCTTCTTTCACCTGTTCGCCGCCCATCCAGCAGGCCAGCACCGGCTTGTCGCCCTGACGCACGGCGTCGCTTATGGCGCGTGCGACGTCGGTCGGCATGGACTGGGCGTAGGGGGCGAATACCACCAGCACGCCATCCACGCCGGGGTCGGCCAGACAGGTCTGTACCGCGACGCGATAACTTTCCGGATTGGCCGCGCGCAGATCGACCGGATTCATGTGCGACCAGGGCGAATGCAGGTCGGCATTGAGCTTGTCTATGGTGGGCTGGCCCAGCTTGGCGAGCGGAATGCCCAGATCGGCGCAGCGGTCGGCCGCCATGACGGCCGGGCCATGCCCGTTCGACACGATGGCGAGGCGGTTGCCTCGCGGACGGAAGTGCGAAAACAAGGCCCCCGCCACAGCGAACAGTTGGCCCAGGTTATACAGGCGTACCACGCCGGCACGGCGCAGCGCGGCATCGAATACGTCGTCCGCGCCGGAATGCACGGGGGCCGCCGCCCCGCCCGGGCCGGCGGTAGGTGCCGCCGCAGTGCTGGCCGCATGGCGGCCGGTTTTCATGACCAGTACGGGCTTCGAGCGCGCCGCGGCACGCAGGGCGCTCATGAAGCCGCGCGCCTGGCGTATGCGCTCGACGAATACGATGATGTTTTCGGTTTTGTGGTCCTGCACCATGTAATCCAGCACTTCGCCGAAATCGACATCGGATGAAGCGCCGACGGATACCACGCTGGAAAATCCTATCCCGCGCGCGTAGGCCCAGTCGAGCACGGCGCTGGTGACGGCGCCGGATTGCGAAATGAAGCCTATCGAGCCGGGGTGGGTGGGCGTGGCGGCGAAGGCGGCGTTGAGGCCTATGGAGGGGCGCAGCACGCCCAGGCAGCGCGGACCGATCAGGCGCACGCGATGGTGGCGCGCGTTTTCCAGCATGGCGCGTTCCAGCGCCGCCCCGCGCGAACCGGTTTCGCTGAAACCTTCGCTCATCACCAGCGCCGTTTTCACCCCGGCGCGGCCGCAGGATTCGACGATGCGCGGCACTTCGGCCGCCGGCGAGGTAATGACAACCAGGTCGAGCCGCTGCGGAATGTCTTCGACGCTGCGGAAGCAAGGCGTGCCGAACACCGTTTCGACGTCCGGCGCGACTGCGAAAAGTTTGCCCTGGTAACAGGCGTCGAGCATATTGCGCATGACCGTACAACCGGCCGTGCCTTCCTGTTCCGATGCGCCGATGATCGCAACTGCACGCGGCTCAAACAGCGGTTTTAGGTAGTGATGTTCATGCATGGTCGTTATGGCCTGTTCGGCCCTGATATTGGCTATTCTCGGGTCAGATTATAATGCGCCGCACAATCCGTGGCGGCTGGATGTCGGAAGAGTTGTTCAAAATCATAAAATTGTCCGAATGTTGCATTGCAAAAAAATAATCTGGCCTGGGGAATGTGCCAAGTATCGGTGTCAGCAAGTGTACTCGCTCGCCGGGGCCGGGTGCGGCACGCATCTGCTCCAATTAATGCACCGCTGCGTGACGTTTGCGGCATTTTTGTGCCCGGCTTGAAGCCGCAATGAAAGCTTCGCCTGCTTACAATCCGCAGAGTCAAATTGCGCAGGTACGGAAACGTATGAATGATGTTCATGCTCGCCTGGAAAGCCCGTCCGAGTGGGTTGTGCGCTGGGCCAGTCTGTTCGAGCCGGGTCAGGAAGTGCTCGATGTGGCATGTGGCAGTGGTCGGCATGCGCGGCTGCTCGCGGCGTGCGGATTGCGGGTGGAAGCGGTGGACCGCGATGCGGGCGCGCTGGCCATCCTGGCAGGCGAGGGCGGGATCACGACGCGCTTGACCGATCTGGAAGGGAAGCCCTGGCCGTATGGCGGGCGCAGTTTCGCCGGCATCGTGGTCACGAACTACCTGCACCGGCCTTTGCTGTCGCACCTGCTTGGTGCGCTCGCGCCGGGCGGCATCCTCATTTACGAAACTTTCATGGCCGGCAATGAAAAATTCGGCCGGCCGTCCAATCCGGATTTCTTGCTGCGCGAACATGAGTTGTTTGAATGGGTAACGAGCTGGGGCAGCGTCATCGCGTTCGAACAAGGGCGCACCAATTCGCCGCGCCCGGCCATGGTGCAACGCATTTGCGCGGTCAAGTGTTCGCTGGCCGAGAGCAAAGCATTGCTGCAGCCGCAAGACTGACCTGCCGCGCCAGATGTGGCCAGGCGGCCGCGGACAGGTCCGCGGCCGGCACCGCCGCAGCACTCGCATAGTGCGCAAAATCGCGCCGCTGCGAGCGCTGATAGAGCGGGTCATAATGTTCGGCCAGCAAGGACTGCACCAAATCTTCCCAAGCCCCTGCCGCGATCAAGTCCTGCCAGTGCGCCACCATCTTGTGGCCGCGGATTGCGGTAAGTTGGGCGAGACGTTGTGCGAGGGCAGCAGGCTCGGCCATCTGGTCGGTGTATTCCTCAAGCAAGTGATGTGCACGCGTTGTACGGCTCGCCTCGATGCATACGCAGGGTGCGCCGCGCATGGCGCCGATGAGCGCTTCCGGCAGCCGCAAGCGGCCGATGTGCGCGCTTTCGGCCTCGATGAAGGTGGGGCGGTCGGCGCCGCAGCGCGCGAGCACCTCGGCCAGGCGCGATTCGAACATTTTCTGCGTCGGCTGTTGCAAATCCGACAATCCACCCAGCACCGAGCCGCGGTGGGCGGCCAATTGTTCCAGGTCCACCACCTGTTCGCCGCCGCGTCCCAGTTCCTGCAGGATGCGGCTTTTGCCGCTGCCGGTGGGGCCGCCCAGCACGCAGAAAGAAAGTTTCGCCGGCAGGCTTTCCAGCGCCTCCAGCACCTCGCGCCGATAGGCTTTGTACCCGCCCGCGAGCTGATGGGCGTCCCAGCCGATCTGGCGAAATACCGTCACGAATGATTCGCTGCGCTTGCCGCCGCGCCAGCAGTAAATGAGCGGGCGCCAGTCGCGGCCGCGGTCCTGGAAGCGTTCGAGCAGGTGCTGCGCGATATTGCGCGCCACCAGGGCCGCACCGCGGCGGCGCGCGGCGAAGGCGGAAACCTGTTTGTACAGGGTGCCGATTTCGGCCCGTTCGGCGTCATCCAGGGCCGGACAGTTGATGGCGCCGGGTATATGATCCGCGGCAAATTCCGCGGGCGAGCGCGTATCGATGATTTCCGAAAAATCCCGCCGCTGTGCAGGCGTTGCGATGCCGGCCGGCCGTTTCTGCGTATTCATGACAAAGCGGGAAGGCGCAAGGCCGCCGATTGTACGCTGCCCGCGGCAGTACCCGGCCTGCCGGGAACCGGATGGGCAGCCATGTCGCGCCACGCGTCCACATTAGGGAAGCAACCCGGCGGCAGCGACGATACGCTGCGTGTGTATTTCGCCTTGTGGCCGCCGGCCGCCGTGGCACAAGCTTTGGCAGCCTGGCAGCGGGTGCTGCACGCGACGCTGGGCGGGCGCATGCTGCGCGCCGATCGCCTGCACCTCACGCTGGCATTCATCGGCGAAATTCCCGCTGCGCGGCTGCCGGCGCTGCTGGACATAGGCGCGCAGATACGCGGCCGCCGCAGCTGCCTGCACCTGAACGAAGCCGGCGCCTGGCGCCACAATCGCATCGCCTGGGCCGGAACCCGCACGGTGCCGGCCGAATTGGCCCGTCTGGCGGGGGATTTGGGCGCTTCATTGGGGGCCGGCGGGTTCGCCGTCGAGCGCCGCCCCTTTGTTCCGCACGTAACGCTTTTGCGCAATGTGGAGCGCTGCGCGCCGGTGCCTGGCGGCCTGGCAGACATAGACTGGCCGCTGTCCGAATTGTGCCTGCTGCGATCGCGGCTGGAAGCGCAGGGCGCGCGCTACGAGCGCCTGGCGGCGTGGCCGCTGGATTGACAAGCCATGTGCCCGCGCAGCGGCGGCTTACTCTAGAATCCTGCGATTGCCAGTCATCGGGTCCGCCGTGCCCTTCTTTTTCAAACCTGTCGATCCGGCCGGAAAATTTGCCCGCCTGCGCCGCCTGCGCCTGTTTTCCACGCTTACCCTGCGCGAACTGCAGGTGGTGGAAACTTTGTACCACGAGCGCAGTTTCCTCAAGGACGAAATCATTTTCGATGAGGGCGAGGAAGGCCAGGCGCTGTACGCGATTCTGAATGGGGAATTGCTGGTGTTGCGGCGCTTCGACGCGACGCCGGTGACGCTGGCCAGGCTCGGTCCGGGCGATTTTTTCGGCGAAATGGCGCTATTGGATCAGGCGCCGCGACAGGCGCAGGTGCGCGCCGCCTCGGATTGCGAACTGCTGGTATTTTTCCGCGCCGATTTCATGCAGTTGCTGCAAACGCATCCGCGCGTGGCCTCCAAAATCAGCTTGCAACTGGCGCGCCACCTGGCCCAGCGCGTGCGTGAAGCCAATCAGGGGCGGCGCATGGAAGGGCATTTGTGAGCCGCAACGGGGAGGGCGGCGGGCCCATCGTCTGGGCCGGCATCCTGCTCGTCACCTGCGTGTTGCTATTGCTGTTCCGCCATGTGTTGTGGCTGGTGCTGCCCTTCCTGTGCGGCCTGGTGCTGTACTACCTGCTGCACGCGCCGGTGCAGCGCCTGGTGTTTTCCGGCATCAACAAAAATACCGCTGCCAATATCGTGGCCGGCGCCGTTGCGGCGGTGGTATTGCTGTGGTCGGTATTCGCGCTGCCCTGGGTGCTGGCGCGCGCCGGGCAGTGGCAAACCACTGTGCAGCACTATGTGGAGGGCGGGGTACGCCTGTTGCTGGCTACCGTGGCGATGCTGGAACAAACTTCGTCGCTATTGCGCAACGCCCATTTGTCGCAGACACTGGGCCACAAGATCAGCGACTTTTCGGAAACGTTCGCCTCCAGTTACGTCGGCGATTTTGCGCTTGGCGCACTGGCGTGGATGCCGTCCCTGCTGCTCGCGCCGCTGCTCGCCTATTTTCTGCTGCGCGACGGCGGGCGCTTTCAGCGTTTTCTCGCGCGTGCCGTGCCCAACGCTTATTTCGAGCGCACGCTCAATTTGCTGTATTCGGTCGATCGCACCATGCGCGCCTACTTTCAGGGCCTGCTGAAACTGGCCGCGCTCGACACCCTTACGCTGGCACTGGGCTTGTGGGCGCTGGGCGTATCCGCCCCGCTGGCTTTGGGGCTCATTTGTGCCATCCTGGCCTGGGTTCCGTTCATCGGATCGGTCCTGGGCGGGCTATTGGTGGTGATGGTCGCGGCGACCGATTTTCCCGATCAACCCTGGATGTCCTATGGCGCCGTAATGCTGTTCGTGGGTGCGCGCCTGCTGGACGACTTTGTCTATATGCCCATCACCGTGGGACGCAGCCTGCGCATGCACCCGCTGATTACCGTCATCATGATTTTTGCCGGCGGCGCCATCGCCGGCGTGCCCGGCCTGATGCTGGTGCTGCCCTTGATGGGGGTGGTAATGGTGATCGGCGAAACCATAGGCCAGGTACTCACCGATCCGCGCCTGCGCGCCCGCCACGCCTATGCGCGCATGTTGCGCGAGCGCCAGGCCCAACTCGATCTGGATCGCTAGCGCCTGCTTGCCGCGCTGCCCTGCAGATCGCCTTTCCCTGCAGGCTGTGCCGGCGCCGTCGCGGCGGCGCCATCAGACGCCGGCCGTGCCGGCCTGTAGCCCGGCGATTCAGCCTTTCAGTGCTTCCTCCGGTGACGATACGCGTTCCGGAATCAATTTCGTTGCACAACCCTAATGTAATTATCCTGGCGGCCGATATTGTCATCGGCTCTGTGAGCTTGCGGCGTGATTTTGCAGCGTGCGAGTTGCCAGATGAAAGTGCGGCCGCATGGCGGCCGCCGCCGCCGGCATGCAGGAAGCCGACGCGGAGTATCGCCTTGGCGGGCGTGCAGGAGATTCTGTGTGTGGCGAATCACCGGGCCTGAATAAAACGTATTGCTTTGTGGCTTGGCGGATCCCAGCGGATAGGGCAGGACGCTTGGGTACCGGCGGGGCGCAATAGGGGGATGCGCGCGTGGGCCGCGGCAGCATATGACGAATCGCACTTTGATCACAAATCCGTGGCGGATGGAGCGCCGCCCAGGCTGCAATAGAATTGCATCGCGTAATGTCGCCCCGGTCGCGCTGGCGATTGCGCCTCGTGTTCGGCGCGCCGAACGCGGCAGCGTGCAAGGCCGGGCGCCAGTGCGGGTTGCGACTTTCGAGCGGCTGCCATGACTCCGGCGCTGTTCGGCCTCATCGTCCTGGCGCTCGCTATTTCGGCTGCAATGCTGGCGCTCATCGCGCGTTTTCTCGCGCGCCGGGATACCTATTTATCCACTCGCTTTTACGTGCGCGTCGCGGTGGCGATCAGCCTGTGGGCCGGTGCGGTGTGGCTGGGCGTGGATATCCACGGCGACCGGCAAAGCAGCGAAGCTTACGAGCAGGCGCTGCAGCAGGCCGACAACCGGCTCAACGATTTATCCAACGACATTACCGAAACGCTGCAGGTCATCCACAATATCCCGGAACTGCTGGCCCATGACGCCACGGTATTGAAGCTTCTGGCTCGCATCGGCCCGGATGTTCGCGCGGACGGCGGCAATTACGAAGAACGTAAGGCGCGCTGGGAGCAGGATGGGGCGCTGGCCGAACTGAATGCCTACCTTGCCATGGCCACCAGCCGCCTGGGCGCCGATGTGATCTGGATCATGAATGCCGCGGGCGACGCGGTGGCTGCCAGCAACGCCGGCAAAAGCGGCAGTTTCGTGGGCACCAATTACGCTGACCGCCAGTATTTCCGTCAGGCGCGCGCCGGCGAGCCGGGCCGGCAATATGCGGTCGGACGCGTGAGCAAGGTGCCGGGACTGTTTTTCTCTTATCCGGTGATGGAAAAGGGGCGGTTTTTGGGCACCGTGGCGAGCAAGCGCGACATTACCGCCTTCGACCGCTGGATTACCTCGGCCGGCGCTTTCGTGGCCGATGCGAACGGAGTGGTGGTGCTGGCGGCGGACAAGTCCATCGAACAGCGCAGCCTGCCCGATGCCAAGGTGCTGGCGCTGCCGAAAGAAAGTCTGCTCAAGCAATACAAACAATCGGCTTTCGTGCCGCTGGACATCGTGCCTGGTGTGATGCGCCAATTTTCCGCCGTGGTGCATTTTGCCGATCGCACGGAACCGGTGGTGCTGGTATCGCGCGAGCTTGGTGATGCCGGCGTCACTATTTTCGTGCCGCGCCCGGTTCCGGAACTGGTGCGCATTTCTGCTCAAAAGCCCTGGTTTTTCCTGGTGCTGTTTTTTGGCGGCGGCATGTTCATCGTGGCCGTTGCCGCCATTCACCTGTACTGGCGCGCGGTGCATCACGCCAAAGAAGCCGCCGAGGAGGCGAGCCGCGCGAAAAGTATCTTTTTAGCCAGCATGAGCCACGAAATACGCACGCCCATGAATGGCGTGATCGGCATGACCGGCCTGTTGCTCAATACCCATCTGGATCGCGAACAACGCGAATTTGCCGAGGTGATCCGCAGCAGCGCCGAATCGCTTTTGGGCCTCATCAACGACATTCTGGATTTTTCCAAAATCGAGGCCGGCAAGCTGGCGCTGGAAAACATCGAGTTCGACGTGCATACGCTGGTTGCCGAAGTGGGCGACATGCTGGCCGTGCGGGCGGAAGAAAAACAGCTCGAACTGACGCTATGGGTGGCGCCCGAAGTTCCGTCGGTGCTGGTTGGCGATCCCGGCCGCCTGCGGCAAATTTTGGTCAATCTGTGCGGCAACGCGATCAAATTCACTGCGGCGGGTGAGGTGTCCATACGTGTTGTGCGGGAGGAACTGCCGGACCCTGCGCGGGCCCGGCTGCGCTTCGAAATTCGCGATACCGGCATCGGCATTCCTGCCGACAAGGTGGATACGCTGTTCGACAGTTTCGTGCAGGCGGATAGCTCGACCACCCGCAAATACGGCGGGACCGGGCTGGGACTGTCGATTTCCAGGCGGCTGGTCGAACTGATGTCCGGTTCGATAGGCGTGCAAAGCAAGGAAGGCGCCGGTTCCACGTTCTGGTTCGCGCTCGATCTGCCGCACAAACGACGGCCGGCAGAAGTGATCAACCCGGTTCAACTGCAAGGCCGCCGCATTCTGGTGGTGGATGACAGCGATGCCAGCCGGCGCCTGCTGCAAACCGAACTGGAGCAGTGTGGCTGTGCGCCGCTGCTGGCGCCCGGAGGCGAACAAGCTTTGCAACTGCTGGCAGCGGAACAGCAGGCGGGGCGTGGTGTCGATCTTGCCGTGATAGATATGCACATGCCCGGCATGGACGGAGCAGAACTGGGGCGGCGCCTGAATACCGACCCGCGCTGGGCCGGCCTGCCGCTCGTCATGCTTACGTCGTCGGCCCAGCGCGGCGATGCCGCTCAGCTTGCGTCCAAGGCTTACGCAGCGGTACTGACCAAGCCGGTCAAGGGCGTGCAACTCAAATGTTCGATCGCCGCGGTGCTGGGCAATCGGCTGGTGGGCGAATTGATGCCCGCCAATTTGCATGCCGTCAAGCGCCATGTGCTGGAAGAACAGGCCTGCCGCGGGCGCATCCTGGTGGTCGAGGACAATGTGACCAACCAGATGGTGCTGCTGCACATGCTCAAACGCCTCGGGCATCAGGCCGAAGCCGTCGGCAATGGCGAAGAAGCCTTGCAGGCGCTCAAGAACTCGGCCTACGATCTGGTGTTCATGGATTGCCAGATGCCGGTCATGGATGGCTACGAGGCCACCCGGCACATACGCAGTCCGCAGGCGAAAATTTTGCATCCGCAGGTGCCGGTGATCGCACTGACCGCCAGCGCGATGCAGGGCGATCGCGACGCGGCGCTGGCGGCAGGCATGGACGACTACATGACCAAGCCTATCAATGCCGAACTGTTGGCGCAGGCGATTGCCCGCTGGCTCAAGGGCACGCCCGAGGTGTCGGCCATGCCGGCGCAGCTGGCACCCGTGCAGGCGGCCAACGATACGGCGGTTACGCCAGCAGCGCAGGTATTCGATCGTGCCGGGGCTCTGTTGCGCACCGGCGATGAAGCATTGCTGGACGAGGTGGTGGATTCACTACTGGCGTGCATTCCTGACGACCTGACACAACTGCGCGAGGCGCTCGATGGCGGTGACGCCGCCGGCGTGGCGAGCCATGCCCATGCCATCAAGGGCGCTGCGGTAACCGCCGGGGCAATGGCATTGTCGGCCGCAGCCAGCAAACTGGAGGCGCTGGGCCGGCGCGGACAGGGGACCGGGCTGCAGGCCGAACTGCAGGAGCTGGAACGCCGCTTCGCGGAATTTCGCGATCTGGTCCTGGCCGGCAAGGAAGCCCGCGGCGGCACGCAGTTCGCATCGATACGCAGCGCCTGAGCGGCGCGAGCACGGGCCCCGGGGCGGGGCGCCGGATTTCAACGACCTTCTATTCCAGGCACACCGAATAGCGCGGCGAGGCGCGCCGTGTCCAGGTGGGCTTCGACGGCGTCGGCCAGGCGCTCGAAGTCGGCGAGCCGGCGCGCGCCAATATCCGGCGCGCCGCCCCCCGTATAGCCGGCCCAGGCGAGCAGGGCATCGCAGGCTTGCGGCGTGTCGAACAGGCCGTGCACATAGGTGCCCAAAATTTGCCCGTCGGTACTGAGCGAGCCGTCCGCGCCGTGTTCGAGCAAAGTGGCTGGACTTGCCAGGGCCGGACCGCCGCTCACGCCGGCGTGAATTTCATAGCCACGCAGGGCCGCGTCGCACCAGCTCAAGCGTCCCACCACATCGCGCAATTGTTTGACCGGCTCGAGCGTGGTTTCCATATCGAACAGAGCCAGCCCGGCACTGCTGCCGGCGCCGCCTTCGATGCCGTGCGGGTCATGCACGGCGCGGCCCAGCATCTGAAAGCCACCGCATATGCCTATCAGCTTGCCGCCATAGCGCAGGTGGCGGCGCAAGTGCGTGTCCCAGCCGCGCTCGCGCAGCCAGGCGAGGTCGGAACGCACCGATTTCGAACCGGGCAGGCAGATCAGATCGGCCCCCGGCGGCGCGTCGCCGGGGGCCGGGTAAATGAGCCGCACGCCTTCATGCAGCCGTAGCGCGTCGAAATCGGTATGGTTGGAAATGCGCGGCAGCACCGGCACCACGATATCGAAGCCGGTGTCGCGCCCGCGCTCGCGTGGCAGCGCGTCTTCGGCATCCAGGTGCAACCCCTGCAGATAGGGCAGCACGCCCAGCACGGGCTTGCCGGTTTCGCGTTCCAGCCAATCCAGGCCGGGCTGCAACAGCCCCAGATCGCCGCGGAAGCGGTTGATCACGAAGCCTTTTACGCGCGCCTGCTCGGAATCCGACAGCAGCGCCAGAGTGCCGATCAGGTGCGCGAATACGCCGCCGCGATCGATGTCGGCGACCAGAATCACGGCACAGTCCACGGCCTCGGCGAATCCCATGTTGGCGATGTCGTTGTGGCGCAGATTGATTTCGGCCGGCGAGCCGGCGCCTTCGGCGACGATGGCTGTATAGCGTGCGGCCAGACGCGCGTGCGATTCGAGCACGGCGCGCCGCGCCACCAGTTTATAGTCGTGATAGGCGGCGGCTTCCATCGCGCTTACCGCGCGCCCCTGAATGATGACCTGTGCGCCGGTATCCGAACTGGGCTTGAGCAACACCGGGTTCATGTCGCTGTGCGGCGCGAGCGCGCAGGCGGCAGCCTGTACGGCCTGGGCGCGGCCGATTTCGCCGCCGTCCGTGGTGACGGCGCTATTGAGCGCCATGTTTTGTGGCTTGAACGGCGCCACGGCCACGCCGCGGCGATGCAGCCAGCGGCACAGGGCGGTGCACAGCAAACTTTTGCCGGCGTCCGAGGTGGTGCCTTGCACCATCAGTGTAATTGCGGTCATGGACTGGGTAGCGCTATAGATCGGGTCAGGGTGCGCTGGCGGTGCCGGGATCAGGCTGGCACAGCGCCGGGCGTTTGCAGCTGGGGATAAAGCGGGCGGCCGAGCCCCGCGCGGCGCGATTTTGGCACAGGCTTGCAGTCTGGCCGGCAAAACAGAATGGCGCGACGGCTCGCGAGCCCGCGGATGCCCTGCAAGCGTCATGAAAAGCGGCCGATTTGTCCTCTTTTACGGCTGCCGCGCGTTTCTACTAGGGCCGCCAGCCCAGGTGGCGTACCATCGCTGCCCGCCTCTTTATACAAATCCAATTCGAAGGGTTCCGCATGGCCCAGTTGCTGTTTGCCGCCACCATATTTTCAAGCGCTTTCCTGCTGTTTCTGGTTCAACCCATCATTTCCAAACAGATATTGCCGTGGTTCGGCGGTTCTGCCGCGGTCTGGGCGACCTGCATGGTGTTTTTTCAGGTCACTCTGCTATTGGGCTACGCCTATTCCGATTGGGTGACGCGCAATTTGCGCCCGCGCGCCCAGGTGTTGTTGCACGTCGCGCTGCTGGCGGCAAGCCTGGTGTTTTTGCCCATCGTGCCGGCTGCCGCATGGAAGCCACAGGGCGCGGAAGACCCCATGCTGCGCATACTGGGTTTGCTGGCCGGCACCATAGGCCTGCCTTATCTGCTGCTATCGACTACCGGCCCGCTGGTGCAGAGCTGGGTTGCCCGCACGCTCGCCCATACCCACGTGTATAGGTTGTTTTCGCTGTCGAACCTGGCTTCCATGCTGGCGCTGCTGGCATACCCGTTTCTGATCGAACCGCGCGCCGCGCTCGCCTTGCAGGCCAATGGCTGGTCCGCGGTATATGCGGCGTTTACCGCTTTTTGTGCATTTTCGGGTTTTTATTTCATGCGCCACGCGCATGCGCTGGGGCCCGCCGCTCACCTCAAGCAGCACTCGCCCGAAACCGATTGGGACCCTGCGCCGGGCGACTATCTGATGTGGCTCGCACTATCCGCCATGGGCTCCTGGCTGTTGCTTGCGATGACCAACCACATCACGCAGAACATCGCCGCCATCCCCTTGCTGTGGCTATTGCCGCTCACGCTCTATTTGCTCACCTTCGTGCTGTGTTTCGAGTCTGACCGATGGTATTCGCGCCGCCGCTTCCTGCTGCCGGTGGCGGTACTGGTGCTGCTGTGCGCCTACGGTTTGCAGGCCGGCGGACTGGGGTTCGACCTCAAGGTGGCCATCCCTGTGTATTTGCTGGGCCTGTTCGGCTGCTGCATGTTCTGCCATGGCGAACTGGCTCAGATGCGGCCGGGGCCGCGCCACCTGACGCGCTTCTACCTGATGGTGTCGGTGGGCGGCGCGCTGGGCGGCGTGTGCGTGGGCCTCGGTGCACCGCGCATCCTGCCCGCCTATTACGAAACCGGGCTGGGGCTTATTTTGCTGGCTTTGCTCGCAGCGCTGGTGTTGCGCGCAAGCCGGCCAGCAGCCTGGGGCGCGGCGGCCGTGGCGGGCCTGTGCGCACTCGCGCTGGCCAGCCAGGTACGCGACGACACCACCGGCACGCTGCGCATGTCGCGCAATTTCTACGGCACTTTGCTTACCGTTGACGTGCGCCGCGACGAACGGCGCGACGACGTGCGCCAGCTCTATCACGGCTCGATCAAGCACGGCGAACAGTATTTGCTGCCGGAACGCCGCATGGAGCCGACCACTTATTACGGCGCCACGTCCGGCATAGGACTCGCCATCCTCAATTCGCGCATGCCGAACAAGAAAGTGGGCCTGATCGGCCTGGGCGCCGGCACGCTGGCGGTATATGGTCAGCCGGGCGACCATTACCTGTTCTACGAAATCAACCCGCAGGTGGTGGATTTCGCGCGCGACGAATTTACCTTCATGCGCGACAGCCGCGCCCGCGTCGACAACCAACTGGGTGACGCGCGTCTATCGCTCGAACGGGCCGCACCGGAAAATTTTGACGTGCTGGCCATCGATGCTTTCACGGGGGATTCGATTCCGGCCCATCTGATTACCCGTGAAGCCATGCAGGTGTACCTGCGCAATATGGCGCCACGCGGCATTATCGCGTTCCACGTTACCAACAAATTCGTGCGCCTCGCGCCCATGGTGGAACTGATTGCGCGTGATCTGGGGCTCGCCTCCGCCCTGATTCACGACGATGCGGAAAATTCCGACTTGCGCCGCACCGACTGGGTGCTGGTGGCGCAGGATGCCTCGGTACTGGCGGCGGAACCTTTCGCGAGCCGTAGCACGCATGACCCTGCGCCGCCCGGCCTGAAGTTGTGGACCGACGACTTCAATAATATTTTTGACGTGCTGCGCTAGACGGGGTGTCCGCCATAGGTAATCGTTCCGGCTTGCTGCCGGCGCGATTGCCGGATGGCAGGGCATTCCTTTTTCAGCGCGTGACGCCCCCATCTGAGCGTGTTCTACGCGGCGCGGAAAATTCAGGCTTTTTTTGTAAGTCGTGCGGGTTAAGCGGTCGCTGGGAGGCTGGCGAACAAGCGTGCCCTCATTGGCCTGGAAAAGCCCTGCGCCGGGAGTATCGGCGGCTACCATTGGCCACGCTGCATCATTGCCGACATCGCAACGACTCGCTTTTCAAAAGAGGCCCATTTTCTCGTCGGTGCAGCACTTGATTCGTATCGGCCACGCATTACCCCACCTTCGCGGGCTGGTACCTACAGCCCTTGCCGGCGCATGCCGCAGTTTTGTGTAGCGTACCTCAGGGAAGCTAATCGCCGGGCTTCCCGCCATAAGCAAATTCAAGGAGTTCACAGTCCGACTGCCAAGCAGGTGGATCAGGCCGGTCGGCCTGACGACGCACGATTTGTCCTGTTCATCCGTTTGTCTGATATGAATGCCATGAAGTAGTAGGTACACTTTCGGCTACGGTTCAACCTGACTCCTGAAGAAATAGAGGCCGAAGTGACAGCAACGCCAGCAAGGGACAATGACGCATGGTTCCGATCCGGGCTGCTACAGGCAGTTAAGCTTCAAGCGAATTCCGCTTTGTGCACCCTGTGTTCCGCACTTTGGCCTGCCCCGCATGCCTATTGGGGCCTAGCGGTCTGACCCAATAAAGTAACGTTGCCTATAGCGCTCTTGCGCCGGATCTTCACGGCTCGTAACCTCCAAGTGAAATTGACTCCACCCTCTGTCCCAGCTATATCATGAACGCGCCAGAGCTTACCGACGATCCGGGATTGATCGCCTTCACCCTACTTGCACGGCTGCACGGCAAGCCTGTAGAGGCTGCAGAGTTGAGGCATAAGCTCGCATTGAACGGCCCACTGCAAGTCGAACACATCCTGCAAGCTGGAAAACTGCTTGGCCTGCGTGCGGCGCAGGGAAAACTCGACCTCCAACGCTGCGCCGAAGGGCTAAGCCCGCTGCCGTGCCTGGTCGAAATGATAGACCCGCGTATCCGTTCCAACCAGGAGGGCGGTGTCGGCACGGTCTTCGCGCTGCTTGCGGCCGTGCAAGGGGAGCGAGTGCTGTTGCACGACACGGCGTCGGGCCGCCCGTGTACGCTACCGGTTGCGCGCCTGCTCGAAGCCGCTACCGGCCGCGTGGTATTCGTGACGTCCCGTCAGACCTTGGCACGCGAGCTGGCGCGTTTCGATTTCACCTGGTTCATTCCCGCCATCGTAAAGTACCGTCGTTCCTTGGGCGAGGCGACGGTGGCGACACTCGCGCTGCAGCTATTTGCGCTGAGCACGCCGCTGTTATTTCAGGCCGTGATGGACAAAGTACTGGTGCACCAGGGCTATGCCACGCTCACGGTAATCGGCCTGGGCTGGCTGGCCTGCGCGCTGTTCGAGTCGCTGCTTTCTGCCTTGCGCGGCTATGTGCTCGCACATACCACCAGCCGCATGGACGTCGAACTGGGCGCCAAGCTCATGCGCCACTTGCTGGCTTTGCCTCTTTCTTATTTCGAAGCGCGCCGCGTAGGCGACTCCATTGCACGCGTACGCGAACTTGAACACATACGCCAGTTTTTGACCGGCCCGGCGCTTAGCTCCGCGATAGACCTGCTATTTACGGCCGTGTTCCTGGCCGTAATGCTTGCTTATAGTGTGCGCCTCACGCTACTGGTTGTGCTGTCGCTGCCGTGTTATGCGGGGCTAATGCTGCTCGCGATGCCGGTGCTACGCCGCCTGATCCGGGAAAAGTTTGCGCGCGGCGCAGAAAACCAGGCGTTTCTGGTCGAGTCCGTGACCAATATTCATGCCATAAAATCCGGTGCCACCGAACCGCGTGCGGCGCGGCGATGGGACGACCAGCTCGCGGCTTACGTGTCGGCCAGTTTCCGGGTGACACGCCTGGCCACCGCAGCCACCGAGGGCATTAACCTGATCCAGAAGCTGACCAGTCTTGCCGTGCTGTGGGTCGGAGCCTATGAGGTGATCGGTGCACAAATGAGCGTTGGCGAACTGGTTGCCTTCAACATGTTGGCGAACCGGGTCGCTCAGCCAGTGCTGCGGCTCGCACAACTGTGGCAGGAGGTGCAGCAAACCGGGCTGGCAGTCGCACGCTTGGGAGACATCCTGAATACGCGTGCCGAAAATACGGGGGCCGATGCCCGGGCGCGCCTGCCGTCGGTGCAGGGTGCGGTGAGCCTGGAGGCGGTGCATTTTCGCTACCGGGCGGACGGGCCGGAAATCCTGCGCGCCGTGAGCTTGAACGCGGCGCCCGGTGAAATTCTGGGAATAGTGGGCCGATCCGGGTCGGGCAAAAGCACGCTGGCCAAGCTGGTGCAGAAGCTGTACCTGCCCGAACGCGGCCGCATCATGCTGGATGGCATGGATATCGCACTCGCCGATCCGGCCTGGCTGCGTACGCAGGTGGGCGTAGTGCTACAAGAGGCGCGCCTGTTCGCCGGCAGCATACGCGACAACATAGCGTTCGGCGCCACCAACGTCCCCCTGTCATCCATTGTGCAAGCTGCGCACCTGGCCGGAGCGCACGAGTTCATCGTGCGCTTGCCGGAGGCCTACGATACCCCGGTAGGCGAGCAGGGCGCCACGCTATCGGGCGGCCAGCGCCAACGCATAGCCCTGGCGCGCGTGCTACTGGCAAATCCGCGCGTACTTATTCTGGACGAGGCAACCTCGGCGCTGGATGTGGAATCCGAACGCATCATTCACGACAACATGGAAAAAATCGCCCACGGCCGCACGCTACTGATCATCACGCACCGCCTGACGGCGCTGGCCCACGCACATCGCATCGTGGTCATGGAGGCCGGCGAAATTGTCGAGCAGGGAGCGCCGGCTGCATTGCTGTCCGATCCCACCGGCCATTACGCGCGTTTGCACGCCATGCAGCGCGGCTGAGGGCGACCACAATGGGCGCAATCATCGAACTTTGTGCGCGCTATCTGCGCGTGTTTGGCGCCGCCTGGGCCGAGCGCGGCAAACTCGCGCCGCGCCGCCACGATGGCCTGGAGCGTCAGTTTCTGCCCGCAATCCTGGAAATTGTGGAAACGCCGGCATCACCTCTGGGACGCGCCGTCATGTGGAGCATAGTTGCCGCGCTTGCGACGGCATTACTGTGGTCTTACCTGGGCGAGGTGGACGAAGTGGCGGTAGCCCCTGGCAAAATTATCGTCGCCGACAAACCAAAGCTGGTTCAACCCGCCGAAACGGCCGTGGTACGGCGCATCCTGGTGCGAGAAGGGGATGCAGTAACGGCCGGCCAGACACTCATCGAACTGGACGCGGCTGCCACCGCCACCGCAGCAGAAACCGAGCGCCTGCGCGGCGCGCTCAGTGCGGCGCGGCTCGAAGCTACCCGCTACGCGGCCTTGCAGGAGGCGGCGCTCAATCCCGCGGCAGTTGTGCAACTGCAAGCCGCGGCGGGTGCGAGCGAGCGCGAAATCGCCGCGGAATTGCAGGCCGCGCGCAGTCAGCACCAGGAGCATCGCGCACGCCTTCAGTCCTTGCGCGCTGAACAGGCGAGGCGCGAAGCGGAACTGGCAGCGGCACGCGAAGTCGCCGCGAAATTGGAGCGCACAGCGCCCATTGCGCGCCGCCGGGCGGAAGATTACAAAAGCCTCGCGGAGCGGCATTTTGTATCCGAACACGCTTACCTCGAACGCGAACAGGTACGCATAGAACAGGAACAGGAACTGGCTTACCAGACCGCCCACGTGCGCGAACTTGAAGCGGCAGTCAGCGAGGCGCGCAGCCGCGAATCGACTTATACCGCCGAATACCGGCGCGGCAACGACGGCGCGCGTCTGGATGCCGAAAAGCGCGCGGCGCAGCTTGCACAGGAACTGCTCAAAGCCGGCACGCGCGAAGCCCAACAGCGTCTGGCCGCGCCGGTGGCCGGCATCGTGCAGCAGCTTGCCGTGCACAGCGTGGGTGGTGTGGTCACACCCGCCCAGGCGCTTATGCTGATCGTGCCGCACGACTACCAGCCGGAGGTGGAAGCCGTACTGCCCAATAAGGACGTGGGGTTCGTGAAGGTTGGACAGGCTGCCGTGGTTAAAGTCGAAACATTCCCCTATACGCACTACGGTACGCTGGCCGGCACGGTAAGTTTCGTGTCCGCCGACGCCATCAGCGATGAAAAGCGTGGGCTGGTATTTCAGGCGTACATACGCCTCACGCGCGCGACGCTAGAGGTGAATGGCCGCCCGGTGCGCCTTACACCGGGCATGCAGGTGAGCGCGGAAATAAATACCGGCCGCCGCCGCGTGATCGATTTTTTCCTTGATCCGATGCGCAAAACGGTCGCGGAAAGTTTGCACGAGCGATAAAAA
>JAEUNM010000050.1 GCA_016791105.1 Rhodocyclaceae bacterium
TGCATGGCTGACGTTTTCCCTTCCGGCGACATAAACCGCATGGGATTCCGGGGCATAGCAGGGTGCGAGCGCAGGGTCGTCGAAGGCTATTGCGCAGAGGTCTGCAGATTTTCCGGGCGCGATCGAACCTATCTCGTGGTCAAGTCCAAGCGCCTTCGCCCCCCCCAGTGTCGCGGTGCGGAGCGCGGCGTGCGCACCAAGTGCCGCGGCATCGCCGCTGGCGCCCTTGGCAAGCAGGGCTGCCAGGCGCATCTCCCCCAGGAGGTCGAGCCGGTTGTTGCTTGCGGCACCATCGGTGCCGAGGCCTAGATTGACGCCGGCATCGAGCAGACTGGAGACCGGCGCGATGCCGCTACCCAGTTTCAGATTCGAGCTCGGGCAGTGTGCGACCGAACAGCCTTCTGCGGCGAGGAGAGCGATTTCCGCTGCCGAGAGGTGCACGGCATGCACGGCAATCAGGTTGCGCGTGACGAGGCCGAGGCGACGCAGTCGTTCCAGCGGCCGAACGCCGTGGAGGCGCAAACTGTCGTCGATCTCGGTAAGGGTTTCATGGACGTGCACGTGAACCGGGAGGTCGAGTTCACCGGTCAGCGTGACGATGCGTTCGAAGCTGCGGTCGCTGACGGTGTAGGGTGCGTGGGGGGCAAGCGCAAAGTGCAGGCGCTGTTCGCCGCGCAGGGCGTCGCGGGCGGCTAGCCCCTTTGCCAGATAGTCGTCTGCGTCCGTTGCATAGTTCGTCGGGAACTCGAGCAGCGCGAGGCCGATCACGGCACGCATGCCCGCTTCTGCGGCGGCTTCAGCGGCCGCCTGCGGGTAGAAATACATGTCGTTGAAGCAGGTGACGCCGCCGCGCAGCATCTCGGCGCACGCGAGGAGGGTGCCGTCGCGCACGAAATCTGCGGAAACGTGCTTTCCTTCCGCCGGCCAGATGTGATCCTGCAGCCAGGTCATGAGCGGCCGGTCGTCGGCCAGGCCGCGCAGGAGTGTCATGGCGGCATGGCAATGCAGATTGACCAGGCCGGGCAGCAGGAGGTGCTTGTCCAGCACTGTCTCGCGCACTGGGGAAAAGCGCGCCAGCGCTTCCCTTTCCGGCAAGAGCGCGACGATCCTGCCGCGATGGACGGCGACGGCATGGTGCTCGAGAACTGTGTCGGCGGGTTCGACCGGAATCGTCCAGCGCGCGCGTATCAGGAGGTCAATGGATTCGGCCATGATTGTTGGGGGGAATCCTGCCGCAGCAGGGTGCTGGTGTCAGTGTGTGCGCCCTTGCGCCCTCGGAAACGCCCCTGCCTGCCCACGGCAAGCTGTTTCCGACGGTAGCTGCAGCGGCTGGCGGGCCATGCGCCGATTAAAGCATGGAATTTTCGGCAACTTCAAGCAGATATCGGCGGTTTCGTGGATTTCGCCCGACGCGTTCCCGTCCTGCGGCTACCGGCGGCTGCATGATAGAATCACACGTTTAGCCAAGACACCTATATAAGCCGTTTCCCAAGCGGCCGTGGAAGAGATATGGAACCGACGCAACAAGCCCCGCAATTCGCCAAGGAAACCCTGCCGATCAGCCTCGAAGACGAGATGCGGCGCTCCTACCTCGATTACGCAATGAGCGTGATCGTGGGCCGGGCGCTGCCGGACGTGCGCGACGGCCTGAAGCCGGTGCACCGCCGTGTGCTGTTCGCCATGCACGAACTCGGCAACGACTGGAACAAGGCCTACAAGAAGTCGGCCCGTGTCGTCGGCGACGTCATCGGTAAATACCACCCGCATGGTGACACCGCGGTGTACGACACCATCGTGCGCATGGCGCAGGATTTTTCGCTGCGCTACATGCTGGTGGACGGGCAGGGCAATTTCGGCTCGGTCGATGGCGACAATCCTGCCGCCATGCGTTACACGGAAGTGCGGCTGGCCAAGATCGCGCACGAATTGCTGGCCGACATCGACAAGGAAACGGTGGATTTCGGGCCGAATTACGACGGCTCGGAAAAAGAACCGCTCATCCTGCCGGCGCGTGTGCCCAATCTGCTCATCAACGGCAGTTCCGGCATCGCGGTGGGCATGGCCACCAATATTCCGCCGCACAATCTGGGCGAAGTGGTGGATGCCTGCCTGAACTTGCTGGCCGATCCGGAATTGCCGATCGAAGAAATCATGAAAATCATTCCGGCGCCGGATTTTCCGACCGCCGGCATCATTTATGGCGTTTCCGGCGTGCGCGAGGGCTACCTCACCGGGCGTGGCCGCGTCATCATGCGCGCGCGCACCCATTTCGAGGAAATAGACCGCGGCCAGCGCCAGGCCATCGTGATCGACGAGCTGCCCTACCAGGTCAACAAGAAATCCCTGCTCGAACGCATCGCCGAACTGGTCAACGAAAAACGCCTGGAAGGCCTGTCGGAAATTCGCGATGAATCCGACAAGCAAGGCATGCGCGTCGTGATCGAACTGAAGCGCAATGAAGTCGCCGAGGTGGTGCTGAACAATCTGTACAAGCTCACCCAGATGCAGGATACCTTCGGCATCAACATGGTGGCTCTGGTCGATGGCCGGCCGCGCCTGTTGAACCTGAAGCAGATGCTGGAGTGTTTCCTCGCCCACCGGCGCGAGGTGGTAACACGGCGCACCCTGTTCGAATTGCGGCAGGCGCGGGCACGCGGGCACATCCTGGAAGGCCTCGCCGTCGCGCTGTCCAACATCGACGAAATCATCGCCCTCATCAAGGCTTCCGCTTCGCGCGCTGCGGCGCAGGAAGCCTTGATGGCGCGCGCTTGGCGTTCCGATCTGGTGTTGCAAATGCTGGTGCGGGCCGGCGCGGAAAGTTTGCGTCCGGAAGGTTTGGCGCCCGAATACGGCCTGAAGGACGGTGCCTATCACCTGTCCGACCTGCAGGCCAGGGCCATTCTGGACATGCAGCTGGCGCGCCTGACCGGCCTGGAACAGGAAAAGGTGCTGGCCGAATACCGCCAGGTGATGGACAACATCATCGACCTGCTCGACATCCTGGCCCGGCCGGAGCGCATCACGGCCATCATAGGCGATGAATTACGCGCGCTGCGCGAAGAATTCAATGACGAGCGGCGCTCGGAAATCGTGCTGCACACCCAGGATTTGGGCATAGAAGATCTGATCGCGCAGCAGGACATGGTGGTTACGCTGTCGCACACCGGCTATTTCAAGCGCCAGCCGCTGGCCGACTACCGCTCGCAAAAGCGTGGCGGGCGCGGCAAACAGGCGGCGACGGTGAAAGAGGACGATTTCGTCGATCAACTGTTCGTCGCCAACACGCACGACCACATCCTGTGCTTTTCCAGCCGCGGCCGTGTGTATTGGCTCAAGGTATATGAAGTGCCGGAAGGTTCGCGCGCCTCGCGCGGCAAGCCCATCGTGAATCTGTTCCCGCTGGTCGAGGGCGAAAAGATTACCGCCGTGCTGCCGGTGCGCGAATTCGACGAAAGCCACTTCATTTTCATGGCGACGGCGTTCGGCACGGTCAAGAAGACGCCGCTCACCGATTTCGCCAATCCGCGCAAAGCCGGCATCATCGCCGTCGATCTGGACGAAAACGATTTTCTGATCGGCGTATCCATTACCGACGGCAGTTGCGACGTCATGCTGTTTTCCGACGCCGGCAAAGCCGTGCGCTTCACCGAGGACGACGTGCGCCCGATGGGCCGCAACGCACGCGGGGTGCGCGGCATGATGCTGGAAGCCGGGCAGCGCGTGCTATCCATGCTGGTCGCCAAGGGCGAATCGCAATCCGTGCTCACCGCCACCGAAAATGGCTTCGGCAAGCGCACGCCGGTGGCCGACTATCCGCGTCATGGCCGTGGCACCAAGGGCGTCATCGCCATCGCCACTTCCGAGCGCAACGGCGCCCTGGTAGGCGCCGTGCTGGTCGATCCGCAGGACGAAATCATGCTCATTTCGACCGGCGGCGTGCTCATTCGCACCCAGGTGGCGGACATACGCGAACTGGGGCGTTCGACGCAGGGCGTCACCCTCATCAATCTGGATGACGGTACATTGCTCGCCGGCGTCGAAAAGGTCGTGGAAACCGACGAAGAACAGGAATAAGTAATATGCGCCGGCCCGCTGAGCGGACGGCGCGGCAAGCCATAAAATCCGTGGGGGAAATTGCAGCAATGTCGAGAATATTCAATTTCAGCGCCGGCCCCGCCGCGCTGCCCGAAGAAGTGTTGGCGCAGGCCGCGCAGGAAATGCTGGATTGGCACGGTTGCGGCCATTCGGTCATGGAAATGAGCCATCGCGGCAAGGAATACATGTCGATACACGAAGCCGCCACGCAGGATTTGCGCGATCTGCTGGGCGTGCCGGCCAATTACAAAATTCTGTTCCTGCAGGGCGGTGCCACCCTGCAGTTCGAAATGATTCCGGCCAATCTGCTGCGCGGCCTGGGCAAGGCCGATTACGTGCATACCGGCGAGTGGGCGAAAAAAGCCATCAAGGCGGCGAAAGGTTTTGGCCGCGTGAATATCGCCGCCAGCGCGGAAGACCGCAATTTCACCTATGTGCCGGCGTTTTCGGACTGGAAACTGGACCCCGAAGCGGCTTACGTGCATATCTGCGCCAATGAAACCATAGGCGGGGTGGAATTCCACGCCACGCCGGATACCGGCGCGGTGCCGCTGGTGGCCGACATGTCCTCGAACATCCTGTCGAAGCCGGTCGAAGTGGCGAAATACGGCCTGATATACGCCGGTGCGCAGAAAAACATCGGACCAGCCGGGCTCACCATCGTGATCCTGCGTGACGACCTGATAGGCGTCGGCCAGCCGGCACCGGCCACCATGCTGGACTACAAAACCCACGCCGACAACGATTCGATGTACAACACCCCGCCTACCTACTCGATCTACATCGCCGGCCTGGTGTTCCAGTGGCTGAAGAAAAAAGGCGGCCTGGCCGCCATGCAGGCGCACAACGAACAGAAAGCCGGGCTGTTGTACGACTATCTGGACCAGTCCGCCTTCTACAGCAACCCGGTTGCCAAAGCCGATCGCTCGCGCATGAACGTGCCCTTCGTACTGGCCAATGCTGCGCTCGATGAGGAATTCCTCAAAGGCGCCAAGGCGCGCGGCATGGTGCAGTTGAAAGGCCACCGTTCGGTGGGGGGTATGCGCGCCTCCATCTACAACGCCATGCCCCTGGATGGCGTGCGCGCGCTCGTCGATTACATGCGCGAATTCGAACAAAAACACGCCTGAACGCGGCGAGGACTGAATATGGGCGCACCTTTCCAAATCCTGGTCATGAATCAGATCGCGCAGGTGGGCTTGAATCGCCTGCCGGCCGAGCGTTATACGGTGAGCAAGGGCGCCAGCGCGCCGGACGCCATCATGCTGCGTTCGGCCGACCTGCATGCGGTGGCCATTCCGGCCAGCGTAAAAGCCATAGGCCGTGCCGGTGCTGGCACCAACAACATTCCCGTCGCGCAAATGAGCGCGCGCGGCGTGCCGGTATTCAACGCGCCGGGTGCCAATGCCAACGCGGTCAAGGAACTGGTGCTGGCGGCCATGTTGCTGGCCGCGCGCAACCTGCCCGCGGCGCTGCAATTCGTCGATGGGCTGAACCCGGCCGTGGCGGATTGGGATCCGGTTGTCGAAGACGGCAAAAAAGCCTATGCCGGCATCGAACTCGCCGGGCATACCCTGGGCGTGATCGGCCTGGGCAAAATCGGCTGTCTGGTGGCTGATGCAGCCATCAAACTAGGCATGAGCGTGCTCGGCCACGATCCGGAAATTACCGTCGATGCCGCCTGGAGCTTGCCCTCGCAGGTGCGCAAGGCAAGTTCCGTGGCCGAAGTGCTCCGAAATTCCAATTTCGTGTCGCTGCACGTGCCCTTGTTGCCGGCCACGCGCAACCTCATCAACGCCAAGGCGCTCGATACGGCCAAACAAGGCATGGTGCTGCTGAATTTTTCACGCGAAGGCGTGGTGGATGACGCGGCCGTCCTGGCAGCCCTCGAAGCGCGCCGCCTGCGCGCCTATGTGTGCGACTTTCCCGGCGCGCACCTGCATCGCCAGCCCGGTGTAATCACTCTGCCGCACCTGGGTGCATCCACACGCGAAGCCGAGGACAACTGCGCCATCATGGTGGCCGACCAGCTGCGCGAATTTCTCGAGCACGGCAACATCAGCAATTCGGTCAATTTCCCCAGCGCGCAAATGGACCGTGAATCGGCATTCCGCATCGCCATCGCGAACGCCAACGTGCCCGCCATGGTGAGCCAGATTTCCAGCGTGATGGGAACTGCCGGCATCAACATCCACAACATGCTGAACAAATCGCGCGGCGAAATGGCATATACGCTGGTTGATGTCGATTCGCCCGTGCGCGACGACGCCATACGCGCAATTGCTGGCATCAAGGGTGTATTGGCGGTACGCTACCTGCCTTTGCACGATTGACCACCCTCCGCGCCCACGTGCCAGGGGAACCATGGACGCTTGTACTTCCGCCCACGCCAGTTCACGCCCCGCGCGCGCGGGGCTGAGCTTACGCGCGCCGATGCGCATCGCCGCAGGTGTACCCGGATGGCGCAAGGATGAGTGACGCGCCGGCCGCGGGCAATGATCCCGACGCAGAACTGAAACGCCTGCGCGACGGCATAGACGCCATCGACCTGCAGGTACTGCAACTCATGTCGCAGCGCGCCAACCTGGCGCATCGCATAGGCGAAGTAAAAAGCGGGCGGCTATACCGCCCGGAGCGCGAAGCACAGGTATTGCGCCGCCTGTCTGCCGCCAATCCGGGGCCGCTGCCGGATATTGCGGTACAGCACGTGTTCCGCGAAATCATGTCGGCCTGCATGGCGCTCGAACAGCCGCTGCGCGTGGCCTACCTGGGGCCGGCCGGCACCTTTTCGCAGATCGCCGCACGGCGGCATTTCGGCTCCGCGCCGGAACTGGTGCCGGTGGCCACCATAGACGATTGTTTCCGCGAAGTGGAAGCCGGCCATTGCCACTATTGTGTGGTGCCGGTCGAAAATTCCACCGAAGGCGCAGTCGGGCGCAGTCTCGATCTGCTGCTGCGCACCCCGCTCGCGGCCTGTGGCGAAGTGCTGCTGCGCGTGCACCAGAATCTCATGAGCGCGGAGAGCGGCGAGGGCGCGCTGGCGCGCATCACGCGCGTGTATTCGCATGCGCAGTCGCTGGCGCAGTGCCACGAATGGCTCAACCGCAATCTGCCCGGCGTGGCGCGCCTTCCCGTGGTGAGCAATGCCGAAGCGGCGCGCCGCGCGGCCGCTGAGGAGGGCACCGCCGCCATCGCTGGCGAGGTGGCGGCCGAACTGTACGGCCTCAGCATACACGCCAGAAATATCGAGGACGATCCGTCCAATACCACGCGCTTCCTGGTGCTGGGCGATCACCGCACGGGCCCCTCGGGTGCCGACAAAACCAGCCTGGTGTGTTCCGCCCACAACCGGCCCGGCGCCGTGCACGACCTGCTCGAGCCCTTCGCCCGCTACGGCGTGAGCATGACGCGGCTGGAGTCGCGCCCGGCCGAGTCCGGCCTGTGGGAATATGTGTTCTACATCGACGTCGAAGGTCACGCTGCCGACAAGAGCCTGGCCGAGGCGCTCAATAGCCTCAGCGAGCGCGCCGGCTTCCTGAAACTGCTCGGATCCTATCCGCGCGCCGTCACGGAGTAGCACTGCATGCCCATCGCCGCCCAAGCACCGGCTCACATACGTGCCATTTCGCCTTACCAGCCCGGCAAGCCGATCGAGGAATTGGCGCGCGAACTGGGGCTGGACCCGGCCGGCATCATCAAACTGGCGTCCAACGAAAACCCGCTCGGCATGAGCCCGGCCGCGCGGGCCGCGGCGGCCACCGCGCTGGACGAGGTGCCGCGCTATCCGGACGGCAACGGCTATACGCTCAAACAGGCGCTCGTGCGGCGCTACGGCGTCAAGCTCGAACAGATCGTGCTGGGCAACGGTTCCAATGACGTGCTCGAACTGGTGGCGCGGGCTTTCCTGGCGCCCGGGCGCTCGGCCGTGTATGCCCAGCATGCGTTTGCGGTTTATCCGCTGGCCACTCAGGCCATGGGGGCGCAGGGCATAGAGGTGCCGGCGCGCGACTATGGTCACGACCTGTCCGCGATGCGTGCCGCGATACGCGACGATACCCGCGTGGTGTGGCTGGCGAATCCGAACAATCCGACCGGAACATTCCACGGCGGCGCCGCCATCGAAGCTTTCCTGGACAGCCTGCCGCCCGATCTGGTGGTGGTGCTGGACGAGGCTTACACCGAATATCTTAGCGCCGAGCAGCGCTACGACAGCATCGCCTGGCTGCAACGCTATCCGAACCTGCTGGTGTGCCGCACCTTTTCCAAGGCCTACGGTCTGGCCGGATTGCGCGTGGGTTTCGGCCTGGGCGGTGCAGAACTGATCGATTTGCTCAATCGCGTGCGGCAGCCGTTCAATGTATCCGGCGTGGCGCTGGCTGCCGCCGCCGCCGCGCTGGAAGACCGCGATTTCGTCGAGCGCAGTTTTGCCGCCAACCGCGCCGGCATGGCCCAGCTCGAAGCCGGCTTCGCCAAACTGGGCTTGCGCTGGATTCCATCGGCCGGCAATTTCATCGCCGTCGAAGTAGGTGATGCCGCCGCCATCAACCGGCGCCTGCTCGCGGCCGGCGTGATCGTGCGCCCCGTCACCGGCTATGGCATGCCGCGCCACCTGCGCGTGTCCATAGGCTTGCCGGAGGAAAACGCGCGCCTGCTGGACAGCCTGTCGGCCGCGCTGGGAGCCGCCGCATGAAATTCGCCAAGGTCGTGGTGTGCGGGGTGGGGCTGATAGGCGGCTCGTTCGCGCTCGCGCTCAAGGCGGCCGGCCGCGTAGATCGGGTGATTGGCCTGGGCCGCCGTGTCGAATCGCTGCAGGATGCGCTGCGTCTGGGCGTCATCGACGAAATCAGCACCGACTGGGCCAGCGCGCTGGATGGCGCACAACTTGTCATGCTGGCCGTGCCGGTGGGGCAAATGTCCAAGGTGATGGCCGAATTTGCCCCCTTTCTGCGCGCCGGCACCTATGTGACGGACGGCGGCAGCACCAAGCGCGACGTGGTCGATGCGGCCTACCAGTGCCTGGGCGCGCGCGTCGAATGTTTCGTGCCCGGCCATCCGATTGCCGGTGCTGAAAAAAGCGGTGCCACCGCTGCGCGCGCCGACCTGTTCCGCGGCCGCCGCGTGGTGCTCACGCCGCTGCGTGAAAACCCGCGCATGGCCGTCGAGGTGGTGCGCGACGCCTGGCGCGCCTGCGGCGCCCTGGTGAGCGAAACCAGCGCCCAGCAGCACGACCGCACGCTCGCGGCGGTGAGCCACCTGCCGCATTTGCTGTCTTTTGCGCTGGTGCACGAACTGGCCGGGCGTCCCAACGCCGACCGCTATTTCGACCTTGCCGCCGGCGGGTTTCGCGATTTCACGCGCATCGCCAGCAGCCACCCGGAAATGTGGCGCGACATCATGCTGGCCAACCGCGACGCCGTGCTGGCCGAATTGTCGTCCTACGAGCGCGAACTGGCCATGCTGCGCGAACTGATCCAGAACGGCGACCGCTCGGCGCTGGAAGAAATATTCGCGCGCGCCCGCGCGGCACGCGACGCCTGGATCCTGTCGCAGGAACGCGCCTCCCCCCTGGACGGCTGAGCGCCGCCGCACTCACCCGCAGGGCCGCCGCATGCCGCGCCCGGCGGGGTCTATTTTCCATCCAAGCCCATGACCACTTCTGCCGCAAAATCTCATCCGGCCGCACTCGATCTGGCGGCCGCTCGCCGCGCCACCGGCACGGTGCGCCTGCCCGGTTCGAAAAGCATTTCCAACCGCACCCTGCTGCTGGCCGCGCTGGCCGACGGACGCACCGAAATATTCGACCTGCTGGCGTCCGACGACACCGAGCGCATGCTCGATGCACTCAGCGCGCTGGGCGTGGCGGTTACCCGCATGGCGCCCGACCACTGCGTGATCGAAGGCGTGGGCGGCAAATTTCCGGTCAAACAGGCAGAACTGTTTCTGGGCAATGCCGGCACCGCATTCCGCCCGCTTACGGCGGCGCTGGCGGTGGCAGGCGGGCGTTACAAACTATCCGGCGTCGCGCGCATGCACGAGCGTCCTATCGGCGATCTGGTCGATGCGTTGCGGGCCATGGGCGCGGACATACGCTATCTGGGCGAGCCGGGCTATCCGCCGCTGCAAATCGAAGCGGCGGCGATACAGCCGCCGGCCGCGGTGCCGGTGCGCGGCGACGTATCCAGCCAGTTTCTGACCGGTCTGCTGCTCATGCTGCCGCTGCTGGACCGGGAAGTTGCGCTGGAAGTGCAGGGCGAACTCATTTCCAAGCCCTATGTGGACATTACCCTCGCGCTCATGCGCCGCTTCGGCGTCGACGTGGAGCGCGAGGACTGGAAGCGATTTACCGTGCCGGCCGCCGCCTGCTACCGCACGCCGGGGCAAATTTGGGTCGAAGGCGACGCTTCGTCAGCTTCGTACTTTCTGGCCGCAGGTGCCCTGGGCGGCGGGCCCGTGCGCGTCGAGGGAGTCGGCCGTGCCAGCATACAGGGCGACGTGCAATTTGCCGCCGCCCTGGCCGGACTGGGCGCCCGCATCGAAATGGGCGAAAACTGGATCAGCGCCGCTGCACCCGCAAGTGGCCGGCTGTCCGCATTCGATCTCGATCTGAACCTGATACCGGATGCCGCCATGACGCTCGCCGTGGTCGCGCTGTTTTGCGATGGTCCCTGCCGTCTGCGCAATATCGCGAGCTGGCGCGTCAAGGAAACCGACCGCATCGCGGCGATGGCGACCGAATTGCGCAAACTGGGCGCAACGGTGGAAGAGGGGGCGGACTGGCTGGGCGTGAGCGCGCCGGCCGCGCTCACGCCGCACGCCGCCATCGACACCTACGACGACCACCGCATCGCCATGTGTTTTTCGCTGGCGGCGCTGGGGGGCGTGCCGATCACGATCAGAGAGCCCGGCTGCGTGGCAAAAACCTTCCCGGATTATTTCAGCGTCTATCAGTCCGTGGTGGCGGCATGAGCGGGGTACCGGTCATCGCCATAGACGGGCCGTCCGCGTCCGGCAAAGGTACCGTCGCAGAGCGCGTCGCGCAGCTTACGGGCTATCACTTTCTCGACAGCGGTTCGCTGTATCGCCTGACCGCGCTGGCCGCCTTGCGCGCCGGTGCGGTGCTGGACGACGAAGCCCGCCTGGCGGAAATCGCCCGCGCGCTGCCGGCAAGCTTCGCCGATGGCCTCGTTTATCTGGACAACACCGACGTGAGCGCCGCCATCCGCGCGGAAAACGTGTCGCAGGGCGCCTCCCGCGTGGCGGCGCTGCCGGCCGTGCGCGCCGCCCTGCTGGAGCGCCAGCGCGCGTTTCGGCGCGCACCCGGCCTGGTGGCGGACGGGCGCGACATGGGCACGGTGGTATTTCCCGATGCCGAAGTCAAGATATTCCTCACCGCGTCCGCCCAGGCGCGTGCCGAACGCCGTTATACACAGTTGATCGGTAAGGGCTTTTCTGCTAACCTTGCCGCCCTTCTGCAGGACTTGCAGGAACGTGATGCGCGCGATTCGAATCGCGCAGTTGCTCCCCTGCAACGTGCGGCAGATGCGCATCTGGTTGATACGACGACGCTTTCCATCGAACAGGCGGTAGCGGCCGTCATGCAGGTCGTACAGATGCAGTTGCCGCAGGCAGGCGGCGCGCCCACTCCCCGGTAGCGCGCCGGCGCCCAGGCACCCGGCGCCCGTGCTCACCCGCACGGGCATTTTGTTGGTTTGACTATTTCCGCCGTCTCCATGCGGCACAGGTTCCCGTAATGTCCCTTAATCCTGCCACCAGTGGCGTAGCATCGCCCGAAGAAAGTTTTGCCGCGCTATTCGAAGAAAGCCTCGCACGCCAGGAAATGCGTGCCGGTGAAGTCATCACGGCCGAAGTGGTTCGCGTCGATCAGAACTATGTAGTCGTCAATGCCGGCCTCAAGTCGGAAAGCTACATCCCCATAGACGAATTCCGTGACGACCGCGGCGAAGTTGGCGTAGTGCCGGGCGATTTCGTCCAGGTCGCCATCGAAATGATCGAAGACGGTTTTGGCGAAACCCGTCTGTCGCGCGACAAGGCCAAGCGCATCGCGGCCTGGAACGATCTGGAAAAGGCGCTGAACGAGGCTTCCCTCGTGAAGGGCGTCATTACGGGCAAGGTAAAGGGCGGTCTGACCGTCATGGCGGGCGGCATCCGCGCCTTCCTGCCGGGTTCGCTGGTCGATATGCGGCCGGTCAAGGACACCACGCCGTACGAAGGCAAGGAATTCGAATTCAAGGTCATCAAGCTCGACCGCAAGCGCAATAACGTGGTGCTGTCGCGCCGCGCCGTGCTGGAAGCGTCGGCCGGCGAGGAGCGCGAAAAGCTGCTCGAAACCCTGCGCGAAGGCACCATCGTCAAGGGCGTGGTCAAGAACATCACCGATTACGGCGCCTTCGTCGATCTGGGCGGTATCGATGGCCTGCTGCACATCACCGACCTGGCCTGGCGCCGCGTGCGCCACCCGTCCGAAGTGCTGGCGGTGGGCGACGAAGTGACAGCCAAGGTGCTGCGCTTCGACCAGGAAAAGAACCGCGTGTCGCTGGGCATGAAGCAGCTCGGCGAAGACCCCTGGGTCGGCATTTCGCGCCGTTACCCGTCCGGCACGCGCATGTTCGGCAAGGTGACCAACCTCACCGACTACGGCGCGTTCGTGGAAATCGAACAGGGCATCGAAGGCCTGGTGCACGTGTCGGAAATGGATTGGACCAACAAGAACATCCATCCGACCAAGGTGGTTCAACTGGGCGACGAAGTCGAAGTCATGATTCTCGAAATCGACGAAGAGCGCCGCCGCATTTCCCTGGGCATGAAGCAGTGCCTGCCCAATCCCTGGGAAGAGTTCGCGATGAACCACAAGAAGGGCGACAAGGTGCGCGGCCAGATCAAGTCCATCACCGACTTTGGCGTGTTCATCGGCCTGCCCGGCGGCATCGACGGCCTGGTACATCTGTCCGACCTGTCCTGGTCCGCCACCGGCGAAGACGCCGTGCGCAACTACAAGAAGGGCGACGAAGTCGAAGCCGTGGTGCTGTCCATCGACGTCGAACGCGAGCGCATTTCGCTCGGCATCAAGCAGATGGAAGGCGACCCCTTCACCAGCTACATCGCCACCCACGACAAGAACAGCGTGGTGCGCGGCACGGTCAAGAGCGTGGATGCACGCGGTGCCGTGGTGCAGTTGTCGGAAGAGGTCGAAGGCTATCTGCGGGTGTCCGAAGTTTCGCGCGATCGCATCGAGGATCTGCGCTCGGTGCTGAAAGAAGGCGAAACCGTAGACGCCATGATCATCAACGTCGACCGCAAGACGCGCAGCATCAATCTGTCCATCCGCGCCAAGGATCAGGCCGAGCAGAACGAGGCCATGCACAAGCTGCAATCCGACGGTGCGGCGAGCAGCGGCACCACCAATCTGGGTGCCCTGCTCAAAGCCAAGCTGAACAACCCCAATTCCTGAGGTTGGTCAGCATCGGTAGCGAATAGCGCCATGCCCGCGGCGGCCCCATGCCGCCGCGGTCTGCATGCCGATAAACCTGAGGCCGTGAGCAGATTATGACCAAATCGGAGTTGATCGAACGCCTTGCAGAGCGCTTTCCGCAACTGGTGGCGAAAGATGCCGAATTCGCAGTCAAAATGATTCTGGACGCGATGTCCGGCGCGCTGTCGTCGGGCGATCGCATCGAAATACGCGGTTTTGGCAGTTTCGCGCTAAGTTACCGGCCGCCGCGCATGGGGCGCAATCCGAAATCCGGTGAAAAAGTGCGCGTGCCCGAAAAGTACGTGCCGCACTTCAAGGCCGGCAAGGAATTGCGCGAACGCGTCGATCAACTGTTGCCCTGATCGCATGCAATTCGGCACGCTAGGCGCGCGGCGCGCCGGCTACGGCGACCCTTACGTCGCGGGCGCAGCATGCTGCTGCGGCCAGGATGGATGCGGCGCGCCTCATGGGCACAAACAGCCATTCCATTCGGCGCGGGTGGGCACACCATGATGCGAGCCATAGGCTGGCTGCTGCGCCTCACCGTTTTCGTGCTGCTGCTGGGTTTCGCGGTGAAGAACGACGCCCGCGTAGACCTGTATTTTTTCCTCGGCACGCACTGGAATCTGCCGCTGTCCCTCATCATCCTGCTGGCATTTGCCGCGGGTGCCGTGCTCGGCTTGATCGCCGCCCTGATGCCCGTACTCAGGCTGCGGCGCGAAGTGAGCCGGTTGCGGCAAGCCCCTTTGCCTGCCGCACAAGCCGCCATGCCGGTGCAAGATGCGCCTCCCGCCGTCTGAGCAGGAGGCTGCCTGAGCATGGAATTCGAGCTGTGGTGGCTGCTCGCCATTCCTGTATTTTTCAGTCTGGGCTGGATCGCCGCGCGCATAGACATACGCCACGTGGTGCGTGAATCGCGCACGCTGCCGCGTTCGTATTTTCAGGGCCTCAATTATTTGCTGCTGGAGCAGCAGGACCGCGCCGTCGAGTCCTTCATTGAAGCCACGCGCGAAGACCCGCAGGCCCTGGACCTGCAGTTTGCGCTGGGTGCGCTGTTTCGCCGCCGCGGCGAATCCGACCGCGCCATACGCATGCACCAGAGCCTGATCGAGCGCGACGATCTGAAGCCCGAGCGGCGCCTGGACGCTTTGTCGGAACTGGGCCAGGATTATCTGAAAGCCGGATTGCTCGATCGCGCCGAAGAGGTGTTCCAGAAACTGCTGGACACGGCGCGGCATGAAGATGCGCTCAAATACCTGCTGGAAATTTATCAGCAGGAAAAGGAGTGGAAAAAAGCCATCGCCATCGCCGACCGCCTGCCCGACCACGCCAGCGTGCTGTGGCAAAAACAGGTGGCGAATTTTTACTGCGAAATCGCCGCCTCCGCGCTCACCCACTCCAGGCCCGCCGACGCGCGCGCGGCACTGGACGCGGCGCTCAACGAAAATCGCAAGTGCGTGCGCGCCAGCATATTGCTGGGCGACCTGTACGCGCAGGAACAGAAATATCCGGCCGCCATCGAGGCCTGGAAGCGCGTCGAACAACAAAACCCCATCTACCTGGCCCTGGTGGCGGGGCGTTTGATGGAAGCGCATCAGAAACTCGGCCGCGACGCCGAAGGTTTGCAACTGTTGCGCGGCTATCTGGAGGGCAATCCATCGCTCGACCTGCTCGATGCCGTATTCGCCGCCGAACTGGCGGATGGCGGCGCGCCGGCCGCGCTGGCCCTGGTGCGTGAGGAATTGCAGCGCAACGCCACCCTGCTGGGCCTGGGCAAACTGCTCGAAGCGCAAACCATGCTGGCGCCGCCGGACGTGCGCGCGGATCTGGAACTGACCAAGGGCATCATCCACAACCACACGCGCCGCGTCGCACGCTATCGCTGCGACGCCTGCGGCTTCAAGGCGCGCCAGTTCTACTGGCGTTGCCCAGGTTGTGGCGGTTGGGAAACCTATCCTCCCAAGCGTACGGAAGAATTCGACCTCACGCCCTGAGGCGGGGGGGTCGAATGCCGGCGCTCGAAATACGGAAACTTACGGAGAACTGCTGGCATGAAAGTGAGTGTCGTCGGAACGGGCTATGTAGGGCTGGTTAGCGGTGCCTGTCTGGCCGATATGGGCAATGACGTGCTGTGCCTGGACGTCGATCCGCGCAAGATAGAAATTCTCAATTCGGGCGGCATCCCCATCCACGAGCCGGGTCTGGCCAACGTGGTGGCGCGCAATCGCGCGGCGCGGCGCTTGCGCTTTACCACCGACATCGCCGCTGCCGTGGCGCACGGGACGGTGCAATTCATCGCTGTGGGCACGCCGCCCGACGAGGACGGCTCCGCCGACCTGCAATACGTGCTGGCGGCTGCACGCAACATCGGCCGGCACATGGACGGCTACCGCGTCGTCGTGGATAAATCCACCGTGCCGGTCGGCACCGCCGACAAGGTGCGCGCAGCCATCGCCGACGAACTTGCCGCACGCGGCGCGCAAATTCCGTTTGCCGTGGTATCCAACCCGGAATTTCTGAAAGAAGGCGCGGCGGTGGAAGATTTCATGAAACCGGACCGCATCGTGGTGGGCGCCGACGACGCGCGCGCGCTGGGCCTCATGCGCGAACTGTACGCGCCGTTTCAGCGCAACCACGAGCGCCTCATGGTGATGGACGTGCGCTCGGCGGAACTGACCAAATATGCCGCCAACGCCATGCTGGCGACGCGCATTTCGTTCATGAACGAACTATCCAATCTGGCCGAACGGCTGGGTGCGGATATCGAACTGGTGCGTCAGGGCATAGGGTCGGACCCGCGTATCGGCCACCATTTCCTGTACCCGGGCTGCGGCTACGGCGGTTCCTGTTTTCCCAAGGACGTGCAGGCGCTTGCCCGCACCGCGCGCGAGACCGGCATGGATTTGCAGATATTGGGGGCTGTCGAGCGCGTCAATGAACTGCAAAAAAGCGTGCTGGTGAATAAGGTGGTGGCGCGCTTCGGCGAGAACCTGGCCGGCCGCCACTTCGCCCTGTGGGGCCTGGCGTTCAAGCCCAATACCGACGACATGCGCGAGGCACCTTCGCGCGTGATCGCCGCGGCCTTGCTGGAGCGCGGTGCACGCATCACAGCCTATGATCCGGTGGCGATGGACGAAGCGCGCCGCGTTTTTGCGGACCTCGACGGCGTGCAATTTGCGGAATCGGCGCTGGATGCGCTCGATGGCGCCGATGCGCTACTGATCGTGACCGAGTGGAAAGAATTCCGCAGCCCGGATTTCGACGCCATGCGCGCCAGGCTCAAGCAGCCGCTCATATTCGACGGCCGCAATCTGTTCGAGCCGGCGCGCATGGCTGCGCACGGCTTCGACTATCTGGCCATAGGCCGCACGCAGCAGGTGGCCTGACATGGGACGCATGGGTTTGCCCGATACCGGCCGCACGCGCATCCTGGTGGTGGGCGATGTGATGCTGGACCGCTACTGGTTCGGCGAAGTGAGCCGCATTTCCCCCGAAGCACCGGTGCCCGTGGTGCATGTCGCACGCACCGAAGAACGGCCCGGCGGCGCCGCCAACGTGGCGCGCAACGTGGCGGCACTGGGGGCGCGTGCCACCTTGCTGTCGGTGGTGGGCAGCGACGAGGCGGGCCAGTCGCTGGCGCGCCTGATGGCCGGCGAAGGCATCGCGGCCAGCCTGCACGAGGATGGCGATCTCAACACCACCATCAAATTGCGCGTGATCGGGCGCCAGCAACAGTTGTTGCGCATCGATTTCGAAAATACGCCCAATCACGAAGTGCTACAGGCCAAACTGGCGGAATTCGAACAGCGCATCGGCGATACCGACGTGCTCATCCTGTCCGATTACGGCAAGGGCGGGCTGGCGCACATCGCACAAATGATCCAGATGGCGCGCGCGGCCGGCGTGCCCGTACTGGTGGACCCCAAGGGTGACGATTACCAGCGCTATGCTGGCGCCACGCTGCTGACACCCAATCGGTCCGAATTGCGCCAGGTGGTCGGCCGCTGGACCGACGAAACCGACCTTGCCCGCCGCGCCGAGGCGCTGCGCCAGCAACTGGGCCTGGACGGCCTGCTGGTCACGCGCTCGGAAGAAGGCATGACGCTCTACCGTGCCGGCGGCGCCGCCCACGAGCCGGCGCGTGCGCGCGAAGTGTTCGACGTGAGCGGCGCCGGCGATACGGTGATCGCCACGCTGGCGGTGATGCTGGGCGCCGGGCGCGAACTGGTCGAAGCGATGCGCATCGCCAATCTTGCGGCCGGCATCGTGGTCGGCAAACTGGGCACCGCGGTGGCCTCGCTGGCTGAACTGGAAGCCGAGTTGCGCTAGCATTCCGGCCTCGGGCGCGGCCGCCGGGCGGCGCCAGGACCTGCACATTACGGAGTTCAAGCATGTACTACGTGGTAACCGGCGCGGCCGGCTTCATAGGTTCCAATGTCGTCAAAGGCCTCAACGGGATGGGCATACGCAACATCCTGGCGGTCGACAACCTCACCCGCGGCGACAAATTTCGCAATCTGGTGGATTGCGAAATTGCCGACTATCTGGACAAATCCGAATTTATCGATGCCATCGAAGCCGGCGAGCTGGACGGCGTCATCGAAGCCATCCTGCACCAGGGTGCCTGTTCCGACACCATGGAACAGAACGGCCAGTACATGATGGAAAACAACTATCGCTACTCCCTGTCCTTGCTCGATTTCTGCATGCACCAGGACGTACCCTATATCTACGCCTCGTCGGCATCGGTCTATGGCGGCGGCCAGGTGTTTCGCGAGGCGCGCGAAAATGAAGCGCCGCTCAACGTGTATGCCTATTCGAAATTCCTCTTCGACCAGGTGGTGCGCCGGCGTCTGCCGGACGCCAACACGCAGATTGCGGGTTTTCGCTATTTCAACGTGTATGGGCCCAACGAACAGCACAAGGGGCGCATGGCTTCGGTGGCCTTCCACTTTTTCAACCAGTACCGCGCCGAGGGCAAGGTAAAGCTGTTCGAAGGCAGCGCCGGCTATGGCAATGGCGAACAGCGGCGCGATTTCGTCAGCGTGGCCGACGTGGTCAAAGTGAATCTCCACTTTCTGGAACACAGCGAGCGCTCCGGCATTTACAACGTCGGCACCGGGCGCGCGCAAAGTTTCAATGACGTGGCGGTGGCCACCGTCAATGCCTGCCGCCAGGCCGAGGGCAAGGACGCGCTGGCGCTGGATCGCCTGCTGGCGGAAGGCCTGATCGAATATCAGCCATTTCCGCAGGCCCTGGTGGGCAAATATCAGAGCTTTACGCAGGCCGACCTGGGCGCATTGCGCAAGGCCGGCTATACGGACGAATTTGCGACGGTGGAACAGGGTGTATCCGCTTACGTCGCAGAATTGCTGCGCCGCGCCGGCTAAAACGCGCGCCGCTCGGGAGGGCCTATGTATCGACTGATTTTGCTGCTGGCGGCGCTGCTGTTTGCAGGCGGCGTGCTGGCGGCCGTCAATATCAATACCGCCACCGAAGAAGAACTGGACGGCCTGCCCGGCATTGGTCCGGCCAAAGCCAAAGCCATCGTCGAAGAAAGGCGCAAGAACGGGCCATTCAAGTCGGTCGACGATTTGAAGCGTGTGAAAGGCATAGGCGATGCCACTTTCGAGGGGCTGAAAAGCCAGGTCAGCGTGAGCGGCCCGAGCCGGCCCGTGGCCGCGCCGCAGGCGCCCGAGCGCCCGGCGGCCCCGCAGGCACCGGCGCCGGCCGCCAAGGCGCCTATGCCGCCGGTACCGCCAGCCGGGCCCTTCGGCGCGCCGCCGCGGCCGACAGGCAGCCCGCCGCCTCCGGCCGGAGCAGGCGCACCACCGCCGCGTCCGGCCGGCAGCCCGCCGCCGCCGCCAGGTGTCAATCCGCCTCCGCGCCCGGCGGGCAGTCCGCCACCGCTTCCCGGCGTTCAACCGCCGCCGCGGCCCGCGGGTAGTTCGGTGCCAGTCCATGCGGACGCCAATCCCCCGCCACCGCCTGCCGGCGCGGGTGCGCCGCCGCGCCCGGCGGGTAGTCCACCGCCACCGCCTGGCGCTCACCCGCCACCGCGGCCGGCTGGAAGTTCAGCGTCGCCGCAGGCGGGCGCCAACCCGCCGCCGCCGCGGCCGGCCGGCGGCCCGCCGCCTGGGGCCATGCCGCCGCCCAAACCCGCCGGTGCCAGCAGCGGCGCCGCTGCGGCCGAGTCGCCGGGCAAGCGCGGACCACCGGCGCCGGCAGGCATGTCGGGCGGAAAGAAAGCCCACGAGCTTTCACACCCGGATCGCAAAGCCGACAAATCCTCGCGCGAACACGACAAGCCGTCCTACTGAGCCGAGCGGCGGGCGCGGTGCCCGCCGGCACCAGCCTTGTGCGGTGCGGCCTCCGGTATCATGTGACATCGAACCAGACCAGCCGGATTTCCTCATGCCCTTCAAAACTCTGGAAGATTTCGTCGGCAACACGCCGCTGGTGCAGTTGAAGCGCATCCCCGGCGCGGAAGCCGAGCGGCGCAACAACGTGGTGCTGGCCAAGCTCGAAGGCAATAATCCGGCCGGTTCGGTGAAGGACAGGCCGGCGCTGTCCATGATCGTGCGCGCCGAGGCGCGCGGCGACATCAAACCGGGCGATGTGCTGATCGAGGCCACCAGCGGCAATACCGGCATTGCGCTGGCCATGGCGGCGGCCATGCGCGGCTACCGCATGCTGCTGGTGATGCCCGAAAACCAGAGCATGGAACGCCGCCAGACCATGCGTGCGTTCGGCGCTGAACTGATCCTCACCCCCAAGGAAGGCGGCATGGAAATGGCGCGCGACGTGGCCGAGCGCATGCGCGACGAGGGGCGCGGCATTATCCTGGACCAGTTCGCCAATCCGGACAATCCGCTCTCGCATTACGAAGGCACGGGGCCGGAAATCTGGCGCGATACGGAAGGGCGCATCACGCATTTCGTATCCAGCATGGGTACCACCGGCACCATCATGGGCACTTCGCGCTACTTGAAGGCGCTCAATCCGGCCATAGAAATCATCGGTTGCCAGCCGGAAGAAGGTTCGCAAATTCCGGGCATACGCAAGTGGCCGGTGGAATACCTGCCGCGCATTTACGACGCCGCGCGCGTCGATAAGCTGGAATACGTGTGCCAGGCGGACGCCGAACAGATGACGCGCCGCCTCGCGCGCGAAGAGGGCATATTCGCCGGCATCAGTTCCGGCGGCGCGATGGCTGTGGCCATGCGTCTGGCCGCGCGCGTGGAAAACGCGGTGATCGTGAGCATCGTGTGCGATCGCGGCGACCGCTATCTATCCACCGGCGTATTTCCGGCCTGAGCCGCGCCGTTCGGAAGCAACTTTGGCAGACCTGGCCGTGGCGAGCACCCTGGTATTCGATATCGAAACCATTCCGGACGTGGCGGGCCTGCGCAAGCTGCACGGCCTGCCGGCTGAACTGTCCGATTACGAAGTGGCCGAATTTGCCTTCCAGCGCCGCCGCGCGTCCACCGGGACGGATTTTCTGCAACTGCACCTGCAGCGCGTGATCGTCATATCCTGCGTGTTGCACGATGCGCGCCAGTTGCGCGTGTTTTCGCTGGCGGAGCCGAAGTCCGGCGAAGGCGAAATCATCCAGCGCTTTTTTGACGGGGTGGAAAAATACACGCCCCAACTGGTGAGCTGGAATGGCGGCGGTTTCGACCTGCCGGTGCTGCACTACCGCGGCCTCATGCATGGCGTGACGGCGCCGCGCTATTGGGAAATGGGCGCGGGTGACCACGTCGATGCGCGTGAATTCAAGTGGAACAATTACATCAGCCGCTACCACATGCGCCACCTGGACCTGATGGATCTGCTGGCGCTGTACCAGCCGCGCGCCAATGCGCCGCTGGACGAACTGGCGAAGCTGATGGGGCTGCCCGGCAAGCTGGGCATGGACGGTTCGCAGGTGTGGGAGGCTTATCAGGCCGGTCGCATCGATGAAATTCGCGACTATTGCGAAACCGACGTATTGAATACCTTCCTGGTGCTTCTGCGTTTCCGCAAAATGAGCGGCAGCATGAGCGCGGAAGAGCACGAGCACGAGGTCGAGCGGGTCAGAACCTGGCTGGCGGGACAAAGCGCCGAACACTGGACCGCCTATCGCGCCGCCTGGGGGTAATTTGCGGCCGGCAGCATCGAATGCCGCCTGGGGCTTCAGCTTGCGCGCCGGCTGCCGTAAATCCCGGCATGAAAAATCGACGCAAGCTTCTGCCGCTCGGCATCAAAAAACGTACCACCACCGAATTGCCCGCCCTGGTCGCACTTGCGGCGGTGGGGCAGCCGTGGTTTTCCGAACAGCACTTGACCGACCTGATGGTGGTCGCCATGGTGAGCCAGCTTGCTTCGGAACCCGACAGCGAAGTTCATCGGGTCGCCATGGATTTGTTCGAACGGTTGGGGCGCGACGAACTGGTGCTGGAGGAAATTCGCCCGCTGGTGCTGGCTACCAATGAATGGATACAGCGTCAGCCCAATGGCCGCATACAGGACGCCATAGACCGGCTCATGCGCGCAGGCAAACAGCCCAACGCCGGCTAGGCCGGCCGCGTCAGACAGCGGGCGTGGCACCCGACTGAACGGTTGCAGCGGCCATGGTGGTTGCGGCGGCCAGCGCGTCCGCATATACCTCGCCCAGTAATACCAGTGCCGGACCGCTGTGGCGGTGGCGCATGGTTTCCGGCAGACCTTCCAGTGTCGTGAAAAATACCTGTTGATCCGGCGTGGCCGCCGACACCACAAGTGCCGCCGGGCGCGCGAGCGGCATGCCGGCGGCCGCCAGTGCCGCGCACACCTCGACGGCCTGGTCGCCGGCCATATAGAGCACGGCGGTATCGGACCCGATGGCGGCTTTCAACCATTCACTGTCACGTTCTTCCGGGCCTATGCGCGGCGTTACGAATACGACGCTGCGCGCCATGCCGCGCCGCGTGAGCGATATGCCCAGCGCGGCGCTGGCGCCCAGCGCGGCGGTAATGCCGGGCACCACTTCCCAGGCGATACCGGCTGCATCGAGCGCGGCAATTTCTTCCTGCGCGCGGCCGAACAGCATGGGATCGCCGCCTTTGAGCCGCACGACCAGGCTATGGGTTTGCGCCGTTTCGATGAGGCGCTGGTTGATCAGTTGCTGCGCCGTGGAGCGCAGGCCGGCGCGCTTGCCGACCGGGATCAGTTTGGCGCGGCGCGCCAGCGCCAGGGTTTCCGGCGTGACCAGGGCGTCGTACAGTACTGCGTCGGCGGCCGCGAGTAGTTTTGCCGCGCGCAGCGTGATGAGGTCTGCCGCGCCCGGACCGGCCCCGACCAGATAAACCTTGCCTGGCATCATGATTCTCCGCGAACAGCCGCTAGTGTAGCGGCTCGCGGGGGGCGCCAGGATTGCGCCGGGGCATTGCGTGCGGGTACTGTTGCGGGCCGGCGATTGCGCGGCGCGCCAAGGTGATATTTGCGGGTGCCAGGCTGCCGGCGCGAGCGTTCTGCAGGCGTGCTGCCGGCCCGGCCTCAGGCCGGGCTTTTCACGTGCAGCCCGCACTCCTTGCTTTCCGGCAGTTCCCACCACCAGCGGCCGGCGCGCACGTCCTCGCCCGGCGTGACGGCGCGCGTGCAGGGTTCGCAACCGATGCTGGGGTAGAACTGGTCGTGCAGGGCGTTATAGGGCACTTTGTTATTCACCACATAGGCCCACACTTCGCGCTCGGTCCAGCTTGTCAGCGGATTGAATTTTTCCAGTCCGTGGTCGGCGTCGAATTCGCGCTGCGGCAGTTCCGCCCGCGTGGTGGCCTGCTGGGCGCGCAAGCCCGTAATCCAGGCGCGCTTGCCGGCCAGGGCGCGATTGAGCGGTTCCACCTTGCGCATGTGGCAGCAGGCTTTGCGCAATTCCACCGAGCGGTAAAAGGCGTTGATACCTTCCGTGCGCACGTACTGTTCCACCGCCTCGTGTTTGGGAAAGAACACGGTGAGCTTGCACTCGTAGCGCTGTTCCACGGCTTCGAGCAATTGGTAGGTTTCTTTGGGCAGGCGGCCGGTGTCGAGCAAAAACACTTCTATGGGCAGTTTGGCGCCCAGGATGAGATCGGTGAGCACCATGTCTTCGGCGCCCAGACTATTGGCAAAGGTGGCGGGCTGAAAATTTGCCGCAATGTCGGCCAGCAGGGCGCGCGCTTCAGCGGTTTTGCGTTCGACCGCGGCGAGCAGGGCCGGGTCGTTCAGCTTCATCAGTTTCGGAGTCATGGCGTAAAAATCGAAATGGGTTGGCTCAAGCGCGGCGGAACAGCGGCTGCGGCTGGTCGGTCGATGTCTGATAAACCTCGGGAAAATCCGCGAACGACGCCGCAGCAGCGTGCGCATCCAGACCTTCGCGCAAGGCGAACGCATCGAAACCCACGCGCCGAAGGTAGAACAACTGGTCGCGCAATACGTCGCCCAGGGCGCGCAACTGGCCTTTGTAGCCGTAGCGATTGCGCAGCAAAAATGCGGCGGAATAGGCGCGGCCGTCTACGAAGCGCGGGAAATGCAGGCCGATCACCGGCAGCGCGTTGAGGTCGGCGAGGCTTTCCGGCAGCGCTTCCGGCTCTTCGAAACTATCTATCCACACGCCGATTTCACCGGCTGCGACGCGCGCCGCCAGTTCGTCCTTGCGCGCCAGCCACAGCGGCAGGGGCAACAGCACGCGGCCGGTGACAGGTACGGCAACGCCCGCGACCACATCCGGCGGCGCCGCCGTTTCACCGGTGACGCGGAACAATACCGGCTTGCCGGCGGCCTTTTTCTGCGGCTCGGTGGATTCGGGCAGGCGCAGCCACACCCAGTCGTCGGCAATGACGCTGCCGTCCGCGAGCAAAATTTCGGTCCGGCGCTCAGACATGTTCAACCTCTTTGGCGCGCTTGGCGCTCGCAACATTGGCATAGACGCGGGTTTTGAATGGCTCGATGCCGAGCCGGCGCACCACGTCGAGGAAACGCTCCTCCGGCGTGCGATGTGCCACATATGTCTCGATCAGGTGGGTGACCACGTCGGGCACCTGATCGGCGGCGAACGAGGGGCCGATCACATCGCCCAAGGCCGCGTCATTGCCTTGCGCACCGCCTATGGAAATCTGGTACCACTCGGCGCCGCTCTTATCCACGCCCAGCACGCCGATGTGGCCGACGTGGTGATGGCCGCAGGAATTCATGCAGCCGGAAATATTCAGTTCGATTTCGCCCAGGTCGTACAGGTAATCCAGGTCGTCGAAGCGTTCCTGGATGGCCTGCGCGATGGGGATGGACTTGGCGTTGGCGAGCGAACAGAAATCCCCGCCCGGGCAGCACACGATGTCGGTCAGCAGGCCGATGTTGGGGGTGGCCAGGCCGAGTTTGCGCAATTCGCCCCATAGCGCGTGCAGGTCGCCCGCACGCACGTCGGCCAGCACCAGGTTTTGTTCGTGTGTCACGCGCAGTTCGCCGAAACTGTAGCGGTCGGCCAGATCGGCTACGGCGTACATGGTGGCGGAATCGGCGTCGCCGGGCGGCTTGCCGGTCGGTTTCAGGGACAGCACCACGGCGCGGTAGCCGGGCTGGCGATGTTCGCGCACATTGCGCGCGAGCCAGCGCGAAAATGCCCGATCGTCCGCGGCGCGGGCGGTCAGTTCGGCTTCCCCGCCGGCGTCGGCAGCGTAGGCGGGCGCCGTGAAATGCGCCGCCACGCGTTCCAGTTCGGCTTGCGTGAGGGTGCTGGGGCCATCCTTGAGGTAAGCCCATTCGGCATCCACCTGGCGGGCAAATTCTTCCGCGCCCAGCGCCTTGACCAGAATTTTGATGCGTGCCTTGTAGGAATTGTCGCGCCGGCCATAACGGTTATACACGCGCAATATGGCCTCGCAATAGGTGAGCATGTGCTGCCAGGGAAGTCCGTCGCGGATGACCGATCCGATGATGGGCGTGCGCCCCATGCCGCCGCCTGCAAATACACGCAGCACCAGTTCGCCGCCCGCATTGCGGTAAATTTCCAGCCCGATGTCGTGGCAGCGCACCACTGCGCGATCATGCTCGGCGCCATTGATGGCGATTTTGAATTTGCGCGGCAGATAGGCGAATTCGGGATGGAAGGTGGACCACTGGCGCAAAATTTCGCACCACGGGCGCGGGTCCACGATTTCGTCCGGTGCGATGCCGGCGTAGGGATCGGAGGTGATGTTGCGTATGCAATTGCCGCTGGTCTGGATGCCGTGCATTTCCACGTCCGCCAGCAGATCCAGCACGTCCGGCACCTGTTCCAGCGGAATCCAGTTGAACTGGATGTTCTGGCGCGTGGAAAAATGGCCGTAGTCGCGGTCGTAGGTGCGCGCGATGTGCGCCAGCGTGCGCAGTTGTTGCGACGACAATAGTCCATACGGAATCGCGATGCGAAACATGGGCGCGTGGCGCTGGATGTAGAGGCCATTTTGCAGGCGCAGCGGACGGAATTCGTCTTCGCTCAATTCGCCCGCGAAAAACCGCCGCGTCTGGTCGCGGAACTGGGCCGCGCGCGCTTTCACGATGGCTCGGTCGTAGTCGTTGTAGCGGTACATATGGATGCTCTCCGGGGGATTGCTTCAATTGTGCTTTATTGGGCGGAACGCCCGCATCGGTGCGGGCTGCTCCGCAGGCTGCGGCTTCAGCCGATCAGGTTCATGCTCAGTTTGCCGCCAATCAGCAGCAGCATGCAGGCCAGAATGGGGCGCAGCACGCGTTCCGGCAGGTGGGCTGATACGTGGCTGCCCAAGGTGATGCCGGGCAAGGACCCGGCCAGCAGTGAGCCGAGCAGGAACCAGTCGATATTGCCCAGCCACCAGTGGCCCATGCCCGCCACCAGCGTGAGCGGTACGGCGTGCGCGATGTCGCTGCCCACGATGCGCCCCGCGCCCAGCGTGGGGAACAGAAATACCAGTGCTGCCGTGCCCAGCGCGCCGGCACCGACGGATGATACGGTAACCAGCACGCCCAGCACGATGCCCACCACCACGGTGGCTTTGTCCGTATGCGCCGCACGCCAGGCCGCGATGCGCGGACGTTGCGCAAAAGCCTGCACGCGCGCGCGAAACACGATGGCCACGGCAGTCAGTACCAGCGCCACGCCCAGCGCACCGGTCATGACGCCGCTGCTGGCATGGCCGGCTTTGGCGTGGGCGGACAGCCACCACAGGGTAAGCGCTGCGCCGGGTACGCTACCCAGGGCAAGACGGCTAACCACGCCCCAATTTACCGTGCCGTTTCTGGCGTGAACGACGGCACCACCGGATTTGGTGATGGCCGCGTAGAGCAAGTCCGTGCCGACGGCGACGGACGGATTGATGTGAAACATGAGCACCAGGAGCGGCGTCATGAGCGAACCGCCGCCCACGCCCGTGAGCCCGACGATTGCTCCGACCACGAATCCTGCGATGGTGTAACCAAAATCCAAAATGATCTCCCCTGATCGAGGCTGAATGATAGGCGCTGAAGTTATAAACAAGAAATACTTTGAAGTTAGAATTTAATAACTGGTAGTTATAAGGGCTCGCCATGAATCTGCAGCAATTGCGATACGTTCAACAAGTTTCACGCCAAGGCCTCAATCTTTCGGACGCCGCAGAGGCGCTGTATACGTCTCAGCCCGGGGTTTCAAAACAGATACGCCTGCTCGAGGAAGAACTGGGTGTGGAAATTTTCGTACGCCACGGCAAGCGCATCGTGGCGGTCACCGAACCCGGCCGTGCGGTGCTGCAGATCGCCGAGCGGGTGCTGGCCGATCTGGCCAACCTGAAATCGGTGGGCGAAGAATATTCGGCACAGGATCGCGGTACGCTCACCATCGCCACCACTCACACCCAGGCGCGCTATGCGCTCCCGCCAGTCATTCAGCGCTTCGTGGCGCGCTACCCGGGCGTGCAGCTCATGCTGCACCAGGGCAATCCGGTGCAGTGTTGCGAATACGTGCTGGGCGGCGAAGCCGACCTGGCCATCGCCACCGAAGCGATCGAACAGTACGAACAACTTGTCATGCTGCCCTGCCAGCAGTGGAACCGCTGTGTGATCGCACCGCTGGGCCATGCGCTGCTGGACGCCCGCCCGCTCACGCTCGAAGCGATTGCGCGTCATCCGCTCATTACCTACGACTTCGCCTTCACCGGCCGCAGCAAAATAAACAAGGCATTCGCCGCGCGCGGCCTGAGTCCCAAGGTGGTGCTTACCGCCATCGATAGCGACGTCATCAAAACCTATGTCGGCCTTGGCCTGGGCGTCGGCCTCATCGCCGCCATGGCGTACGAGCCCGAACGCGACAAGAATCTGGGCGCGATCGATTGTTCCCACCTGTTCGAATCCAGCACCACTCGGATCGGGCTGCGCCGCAATCAATACTTGCGCGGGTTTGCCTATGACTTCATCGAACTGTTTGCATCGCATCTGTCGCGCCGCGCGGTCGAGCGCGCACTGCAGGGCGGCGGTAGCGATCCGGGGCTGTAGCCTGCGGTCAGGCCGGCGCGTGTCGCGGGTACTTGCGCGCTATGGCGCGGCTGCGGAATTTTTCTGGTTCGCCAGGCACTGCAGCAGCGCCCGGTCGGTTTCGTCGAGGTCTGCCGCGTCGTCGGTCTGGCGGTAATGCAGGCGGAAAGCGTGCGCGGCCGCGTCCACGTCGCCGGTGTCGTAACCCAGGGCGCGCAGGCCCGCTTCGGGGTCGAAAGCAAGGTCCGCGGCGGGCGGCGCGTCGCACCACAGGCCGTACCCCAGGCTGGCCAGGCGCCGCCAGGGAAAATGGCGGCTGGGGTCGGCCTTGCGCCGCGGTGCGACATCCGCATGGCCGACGAAATTCGCGGCGGGGATCAGGTAGCGCAATTTCAGGTCGGCCAGAAGTTCGATCAGCGTGGCGATCTGCGGCTCGGAAAATGGCTCCGTACCGTCGTTATCCAGTTCTATGCCTAGCGAGCGCGAATTCACGTCGGCGGACCCATCCCACCACGAAACGCCGGCATGCCAGGCCCGCCGGGTTTCATCCACCAGTTGGTACAGCTTGCCGCTGCGTGCGATCAGGTAATGCGCGCTCACTTCGCGCGCCGGATCTGTGAGTACGCCCAGCGCGTGCGCCGCGCTGTCGCTGCCGGTATGGTGCAGCACAACCAGCGTGGGGCGGCGCGTATCGAAATTGGGCGAGGGGTACCACTCTGCGCGTCCTGGCGGTTGCGGCGCGAGCGGTGCGCAGGCGCCAAGCGCCAGCAGCAGGGCGGCGGCTGCCCGTTGAGCCTGACGCCGAAAAGTCATGCCGTACCGTGGCTGGGCGCGGCGTGCGGCACGACCACCTTGCCCTTGCGGCGATATAGCAGAATGGGCGCGCAGCGCTGCTCGTCGTGATAGATGCCGACGCAGTCCAGGCACTGAAAACAGTCGTCGTAGCGGATCGCGCCGGATTTTTCGATGGCGCCGTAATGGCAGCGCGTGCGGCAGGTCTGGCAGGGCTGGCCGCATTCGGCCCGGCGCGCGAGCCACTTCCAGCTTCGCAGCTTGCCGCCCAAGGTGATGGCTGCGCCCAGCGGGCACAGGAAGCGGCAGAAAAATTTGTAATACAGTGCGCCCAGGGTCAGCAGTGCGGCGCAATAGGCGAGGTAGGGCCAAGTTCGGTCGAAGCCGGTGGTAATGGCGGTTTTGAATGGCTCGACTTCCACCCACCGTTCCGCCGTTTGCGGTGCCATGACGGCTGCTGCCAGCAGGGCGGCCAGCAACAGGTAGCGGCTGCGGTCCAATGCCCAGGCGAGGCGGGCCGGCAATTGCAACTGCGGCAGCTTTAGATGGCGGGCAGCCACGCCAACGAATTCCTGCAGCGCGCCGAAGGGGCACAGCCAGCCGCAGAAGGTGCCGCGTCCCCACACGAAAAAGCTCACCACCGTGTAGGCGATCAGCAGCAGGCACACCGGGTCGTACAGAAAACTGCCCAGTCCCTGGTGTGCGGCCAGGGCTTTGGCCGCGCCGGTGAGATGCACGATGGACAACTGCCCCTGTGCGTACCAGCCCAGAAACACCAGTGTGTAGGCCAGATAGATGTTGCGGAACAGCGCCAGCCGGCGTGCATCGCGCGCGATCCAGCGCGGCCGCGCCAGAGCCAGACTGAGCAACGCCAATGCCAGCGATATGACCGCCAGATCGGGCAGGCGGCCCTGCCAGGCGATCAGCCATTCCGGCAGCGGCGTGGGCGGATATTCGAACAGCGCCGCGCTCGGCGCATATTCCAGTTTGGCGTCGGCGTGGGTGAGCAGAGGCAGAATCTGGCCTTTGGCGCGCGTGATCGTGATGCTCAGATCGAGCGCCCGGCCCGGGTCGAGACCGGCGTGGCCATCGACGCGGAACACCCGCGCCACGTCCAGCCGCGGCGCTCCGGCGGGCGGCGCCGGCAGATCGAACACCAGGTCGCGCATTTCCACCGGCAGGCCGTTCTGTGCCAGCGTGAGCCGCGGCGGCTGCGTGCCGGGCACGAAATTATCATCGACGATGGGATAACGCCCGGCGGACGCGATCCAGTAGGCCTGCTGGCCGTCTTCCACCTTGCCTTGCAGGCGCCGATAGCCGGCCTCGCCCAGCAGTGCCCGCCCTATGCTCGGCGCATTGACGTAGCCTATGTACAGGTCGATGAAAGTATCGTCCGGACGGCTCAGTGCCACTTCGTCCACGCCCGCCCCGTCCGTGCCGGCGAACAGTTTTTCCACCTGGCGGTTGCTGAGTTGCACGCGGGTGACATAGCCGCGGGCGAGCAATTGCGGAAAATCCAGTACCTCATAGCGATCATCGCGCGCGCGTGCGACCGGTCCTTTTTTGCGCGCATCGGCAAAGCCCAGCCGGGCGCGCGCAACCTCCAGGGCGGCCGCCAGCACGGTCTGATTCACGATGCGCACCGACGCCGTGGCTTTGGCCACGCCATCCAGCACGACACGATTCGCACCGCCGCGCGTGTCGCCATAGGTGCTGGCGACGTTGATTTCCTGGCGCAGATTTTTGCCGGCGTACTGGCGCACGAAGTCGTGCAGAGGCGCCGGGCCCAGGCCGCTCAGGAATACCGGTTCGTGCTGGCGCAATACCACCACGTCCATGAAGCTGCCCTTGCGATCGAGCGCAATGAGCAAATTCATGGGGGTGCCCTCGAAACCCGGGATGGGCGCCAGATCTATCGATTCGAACACCCAGCCGATAGGCCCCGCTTCCGGTTCCAGCTCGCTCGTGATCGGCCAGGCCGGCACGTCCTTCAGTTGGTTGCCCACGTGCAGCGGCGGCAAAAAGCGCTGTTCGAGGTCGGCGCGCGTCAAGTCGCCTGCCGACACAGCGGTGGCCAGCAAACAAAGCAGCAGCAGGGAAAACAGACGCTTCACGCGGCGGCCGAGTCGCCCAGGCGGGCGCGGTGGCGCTCCAGCATTTCGCGCAATTGCTGCGGATTGACCGGCTTCGCCAGGTAGTCGTCCATGCCGGCGGCGAGGCAGCGCGCGCGATCGCCCGGCATGGCATTGGCAGTGAGAGCGACCACCAGCACTTTGGAATTGCGCACCCCGGATTTGGTGTCGCGCAATACCCGCGTGGCTTCGTAGCCGTCCATTTCCGGCATTTGGCAATCCATCAGCACCAGGTCGTACAAGGCTTCGCGCAGTGCCGCGAGTGCCTCCAGGCCGTTTGCCGCGACTTCGGTTCTGTGCCCCATGCGTTGCAGCATGCGCACCACCACCATTTGATTGACCGGGTTGTCTTCCACCACCAGTACGCTGCAACTGGGCACGCCTTGTTGCCCGGCGCCAGTCGCGCCGGCGGCTGTCGGGGGCGCCAGCAATTCCTGCAGCACGTTGAGCAGGCGCGCCGACTTGACCGGTTTGGTCAGGCGCCGGTCGGCCACCACGCCGGCCAGACGCGCATCTTCGCGCACGGCAAGTTTGGTCAGCAACACCACGCGCCGATTCGGCACGGCCATGTCGCCGCGCAATTTTGCGGCAAGTTGCGGGCAGTCGTTGGCCGGCAGGCTGGTATCGAGGAGGGCCAGATCGACGCGCTTGCCGACCGCTTCGGATTCGCGCAGCAGGCGCAGGGCGGTTTCCACCTCGCCCGCATCGAGTACCTCGCAGCCCCAATAGTCGAGCCAGCGCGCGAGCGTGTTGCGGCTGGCCGTGTTGTCATCCACCAGCAGCACGCGTCGTCCGGCCAGCGGCCGGTTTGCACCGGGCCCGGCATGGCTGGCAGCGGCCACGCCCAGGGTGAGATGCACGGTAAATACGGAACCTTGCCCCGGTGTGCTGCGCACCTCCACACGTCCACCCATCAGATGCACCAGGCGCTGCGTAATGGCGAGCCCCAGGCCGGTGCCGCCGTGGCGGCGCGTACTGCTCTGATTGAGCTGGGTAAAGGCCGCGAACAATTTGGGAATTTCCGGCTGGGCGATGCCTATGCCGGTATCGCAAACGTCTATGCGCAGCGCGATCTGATCGTCCGTGCCGCCTTCGCGCGTGACGTGCAGGCTTACTTCGCCCTGATCGGTAAATTTGACCGCGTTGCCGGCCAGATTGATGAGTACTTGCCGCAGCCGGCCCGGGTCACCCACCAGGCGCGACGGCAAGTCGGGCGGCACCAGTGCCACCAGTTCCAAATCTTTCACGGCGGCGCGAAAAGCCACCAGGCCGACCAAATCTTCGATCAGGTCGCGCAGGTCGAATTCGATATGTTCCAGTTCGACGCGCCCAGCCTCGATCTTCGCGAAATCGAGGATGTCGTTGATGATGGTGAGCAGCGCTTCGGCGCCGCTTTTGATGGTGAGGGCGTATTCGCGCTGTTCGGCATCCAGTTCGCTTTCCAGCAACAGGCTGCTCATGCCGATCACGCCATTCATGGGCGTGCGAATTTCGTGGCTCATGGTGGCGAGAAATTCGCTTTTGGCGCGGCTCGCCGCTTCGGCGGCATCGCGCGCGCGCGCCAGATCGGCGGCCAGCCTGGCCTGTGCGATGCCCAGGCGCACGGCGTCGGATATCGCCAGATAGTAAGCGCGCGAAGTACGCAGCATGGCCAGCATGAACAGGATGAGCATGCCGACGAACGCCCAGTGCATCAGTTCGGTCGCCTGCAGGGCCACCACGACGCCCGAGCCGGCCACGATGGGTATGGCAAACAGCGCATACGCGCGCGGCATGCCGGAGAGCAGGGGCAGCGCGCCGGCCACCATGCCGGCCAGCACCACCACCGTGAAAAATTGATAGCTGGCCGGCAGGCCCCAGATGAACAAGACCGATCCGGCCGTCCAGCCCGCTGCGGCGGCGGCCACACCGGCCAGGAAGCGCTGTTGCCAGACGGCCTGATCGGCGTCGCCGTGGCGGCGGAAGGCGCGCGCGAGCCACAGCCGCGCCGCGCCTATGGCGCCCATGACCAGCCACCACAGCACGGCGGGCAGCGGACGGAACTGGAAATGCACGGCCACCAGCAGAGTCGAATTGACCACCGCGACGGTTTGCGCCAGCGCCGTGTGGCGATACAGCAGTTGCGTCGTGCGGCGCAAGATGGCCGCATCGAATTCCGCCTGCGGCATCGTGCTGCCGTCGATCAATTCGGTTCTCCTGTAGCGCCTACCGGCCCGCACCGACGCAGCGGCCAAGCATGGGCGCATTCCCCCAAGCTCGTGCCGGCACGCAAAGCGCACCCATGCCCTGCAGACTACTATATCAGCGCCAATTCATTGCGTATGACTGGATTGTATTGCGCCGCGGCAGTGCGTGCGCATGCGCGGCCAATAAGCGGCACTCCGCGCGGCGTGGCGGTCGTCGTGGCGTGGGTGCGCGGCCGCTCCGGGTGGCTACAGCGCGACTGCGTATAATCCGCCCATCGTTTTTCACTGCAGCGACAACCGTGTCGGAACGCATTGCCCCCCGCCCGCTGCCGGAAAAGCTTGCGCGCCTGCTCATGGAAGCGCGCTGGCTGTTGCTCGGCGCCCTGGCGCTCTATCTGGCGCTGGTATTGATCGCCTATGACCGCGCCGATCCCGGCTGGTCACATGCCGTGGCGGGCGATGTGCCGCGCAATCCGGGCGGGCGTTTCGGTGCCTGGCTGGCCGATCTGCTGCTATTCGTGTTCGGGCGCTCGGCCTGGTGGTGGGTGGGCTTGGCCGCGGCCGCGCTGTTGTGGCACCGGCGTGCCGACCACATGACGGAAGACCGCCGCGGCGTGATCGTCGCGCTCATCGGTTATCTGACTGTCCTGGTGTGCAGTTGCGGCATCGAAGCGCTGCGTTTCCACAGCCTGGGCGGCGGCCTGCCGTATACCTCGGGCGGCATGCTGGGCATGGAAGTGGCGCGCTTGGCCGGCGGCTATTTCGGCTTTACCGGCGCTACCCTGCTGTTGCTGGTCAGTTTCGCGGCCGGCTTGAGCTTGTTCACGGGCGTATCCTGGTTGCAGGCGGTGGAAAATTTCGGCCTGCTGATCGAAAACGCGTGGTTCGGGGTGGCTGCCGCGCGCGACCGCTGGCAGGACCGGCGCGCCGGCCGCAGCGTGGCGGAACAACGCGAAGTGGTGGTTGAAACCGAGCGCAAAAAAACCGAAAAAGCGCCCAAGCTGCGCATCGAAACGCCCAAAGCCGATATCGAAATATCCCACCGCGCCGCGCGCGACCGCCAGGCGTCTCTATTCGAGGAAATTCCGCCAGGCGGCTTGCCTCCGCTCACGCTGCTGGACGAAGCCACCCGGACCACGGCCGAATTGCCGTCGCCCGAAACGCTGGAATTCACTTCGCGCCTCATAGAGCGCAAGTTGAACGATTTTGGCGTCGAAGTGAAAGTGCAGGCGGCTTATCCGGGTCCGGTCATCACGCGCTACGAAATCGAACCCGCGGTGGGCGTGAAAGGCGCGCAAATCGTCAATCTGGTCAAGGATTTGGCGCGTGCCCTGTCGGTGGTGAGCATACGCGTGGTGGAATCCATTCCGGGCAAATCCTGCATGGGTCTGGAATTGCCCAATTCCAAACGCCAGATCGTGCGCCTGTCGGAAATTTTGGGTTCCGCCGCCTACGCCGACATGGCGAGCCCGCTCACCTTGGCCCTGGGCAAGGACATAGGCGGCCAGCCTGTGGTGGCGGATTTGGCCAAAATGCCCCACCTGCTGGTGGCCGGTACCACCGGTTCGGGCAAGTCGGTGGCCATCAACGCGATGATTTTGTCCTTGCTGTTCAAGGCCGATGCGAACCGCGTGCGCATGATATTCATAGACCCGAAAATGCTTGAACTGTCGGTCTATGAAGGCATACCCCACTTGCTCGCGCCGGTGGTGACGGACATGAAGCACGCCGCCAACGCGCTGGCCTGGTGCGTGGGCGAAATGGACAAGCGCTACAAGCTCATGTCGGCCCTGGGCGTGCGCAATCTGGCCGGTTACAACACCAAGGTGCAGGACGCCGAAAAAGCCGGCAAGCCCATTCCCAACCCGTTTTCGATCACGCCGGAGTCGCCCGAACCGCTCGCCGCGATGCCTTACATCGTGCTGGTGATAGACGAATTGGCCGATCTGATGATGGTGGTCGGCAAAAAGGTGGAAGAACTGATCGCACGCCTGGCGCAAAAAGCGCGCGCGGCCGGCGTGAATCTGATTCTTGCCACGCAGCGCCCCAGTGTCGATGTGATTACCGGCCTCATCAAGGCAAATATCCCCACGCGTATCGCCTTCCAGGTATCCAGCAAGGTGGATTCGCGCACCATTCTGGACCAGATGGGCGCGGAATCGCTGTTGGGCCAGGGCGACATGCTCTACATGCCGCCCGGCACCGGCATGCCGCAGCGCGTGCATGGCGCTTTCGTGGCCGACGCCGAAGTGCATAGGGTGGTCGAAGCGCTCAAAGCCAGCGGTCCGCCCAATTACGTGGCGGATTTGCTATCCGGCGCCTCCGACGAAGAAGGTGGCATGGCGGATGCCGGCGCGGCCGGCGGCGAGGGCGCCAGTCCGGAATCCGACCCGCTCTATGACCAGGCCGTCGAAGTCGTGCTGAAAACCCGCCGGCCTTCGATTTCGCTGGTACAGCGCCACCTGCGCATAGGCTACAACCGCGCCGCGCGCATGATAGAAGCCATGGAACAGGCCGGCCTGGTGTCGCCCATGAATGCCACCGGCGGGCGCGAAGTGCTGGCGCCGGTGCGCAGTTCTGAAGACTGAGGACTGAAGACAGAGGACAGAGTTTTTGCTGGCCTGCGGCCAGGAGATTTGAGCGGGCGGCTGGAGGGTGGTCGGGCAGGTTGGGAACGCTCTTTGTGGGGCTTTGTCTTTTTATTGGCACGGGGAACAGTGGCGTGGTCATCCGCTTCTTGTTGCCGGACGTTTTTCGGTTCGGGGTGGTGGGTGGTCGATCAAAGGATAGCCATGAGGACGTGCAAAGTTCTGTTTCTTTCTGCACTGCTGTTGGGTACGCAGGCAGCTTTTGCGGCGGCTTTGCCGCAGTTACGAAATTTCGTCGAATCCACGCACAGCGGGCGCGCTTCGTTCACGCAAACCGTGCAGGCCAAATCGGGGCGCAAGCCGCAGGAAGCGGCGGGCGAAATGGCTTTCGAGCGGCCAGGCAAATTCCGCTGGACTTACGAAAAGCCCTATTACCAGTTGCTGGTGGGCGATGGCACCCGGCTCTGGATTTATGACCGCGACCTCAACCAGGTCAGCGTGAAAAAACTGGGCGACGCGCTGGGCAGCACGCCGGCTGCGCTTCTGGCTGGAAAAAACGAACTGGATAAAAATTTCGACCTCAAGGAAGCCGGGACGGAACAGGGCCTGGAGTGGGTCGAAGCCCAGCCCAAAAGCAATGAAAGCAGTTTCAACTGGATGCGCCTGGGCTTTGCCGACAACCAGTTGCGCGTAATGGAATTGCGCGACCAGTTCGGTCAGACCACGCGGCTGGAATTCCGCAATTTCGAGCGCAACGTCAAGGCCGACGCGGGGCAATTCAAATTTACCCCGCCGCCCGGTGCCGACGTGGTGGGCGACAAATAGCTGGCGCCGTAGCCGCTCATTCCGCCGTACACTGCGCGCACTTCGCGCACCCCCTGTTTGCCATGGCCGACCTGTTCGACGCCGAACCGCCGCCCGCGCCGCTCGCCGAGCGCATGCGCCCGCACAACCTGGACCAGGTGATAGGCCAGCAGCAATTGCTCGGCCCGGGCAAGCCGCTGCGCCTGGCGTTTGAGTCGAAAATCCCGCACTCGATGATTTTGTGGGGGCCGCCCGGGGTGGGCAAAACCACGCTGGCGCGCCTTATGGCGCAAGGATTCGACGCCGAATTCATTGCCCTTTCGGCGGTGCTGTCCGGCGTCAAGGAAATACGCGAAGCCATCGCGCGCGCCCAGGCGCTGCGTGCCAGCGGCCGCCGCACCATCCTGTTCGTGGATGAGGTGCATCGCTTCAATCGCGCGCAGCAGGATGCCTTTTTGCCCTATGTCGAACAGGGCGTGGTGACCTTCATCGGTGCGACCACCGAAAACCCCAGCTTCGAGGTCAATTCCGCGCTGTTGTCGCGCGCCCAGGTCTATGTTCTGGAAAGCCTGGATGCGCGCGATCTGGCGGAACTGCTGGAACGCGCGCGCTGCGTCGAGTGTCCGGATTTGCAGATCGAACCGGCCGCACGCGAGCGCATGACCGGCTTTGCCGACGGCGATGCGCGGCGGCTGCTCAACCTGCTCGAACAGATTGCCGTGGCGGCGCGCGCCGCGGCGCAGGGCAGGGTGGATGCGGAATTTCTCGAAGCCGCGCTTGCACGCGACCTGCGACGCTTCGACAAAGGCGGCGAACAGTTCTACGACCAGATATCCGCGCTGCACAAATCGGTGCGCGGCTCCAACCCCGACGCCGCACTGTATTGGCTGGTGCGCATGCTGGACGGGGGTGCAGACCCGCTCTACCTGGGCCGTCGCATCGTGCGCATGGCGGTGGAAGATATCGGCCTGGCCGATCCGCGCGGACTGGACATGGCGCTCAATGCCTGCGCCACCTACGAACGCCTGGGCTCACCCGAAGGCGAACTGGCGCTCGCCCAGGCGGTGATTTTCCTCGCCTGCGCCGCCAAATCCAACGCCGTCTATGTCGCCTACAACGAAGCGCGCCGCTTCGTGAAAGGCGATACCACGCGGCCGGTGCCGCTCGCGCTGCGCAACGCACCCACCCGGCTCATGGAAAATCTGGGCTACGGACGCGACTACCGCTACGCCCACGACGAAGCGCACGGCTACGCCGCGGGCATGAATTATTTTCCCGAGGGCATGCCGGCAGTCGAGTGGTACCGTCCAAGCGACCGCGGCCTGGAGGGGAAAATTGCGGAAAAGCTCCGCTTCCTGCGCAGCCTCGACAGCAAGGCCGCGCCGGATCAATGATCGGGCACGTGCGTCTGCACGAAATGGTGCAGCGATTGTTCCTGGTCCAGCGCCTTGCGCCGGTCGCCTTGCGCTTGCGCGTGCTCGATATTGTCGATCATGCAGGATACGATGCGGTAGCAGCCACTGTCGCTTTGTACCCATTGGGCTGCCAATTCGGCGGCCACGACTTCAGGCACGTGTTCGTGCTCGGCGATGGCGGAAACTTCATCGGAAGACAAATTTGCATAATCCAGGCAATCTTGCAGCGTCAGCATGGGAACCTCCAATTCAGACAGCCGGTGAAATTGCAAGCCCTCGCCGGCATCGTGCCGTGAGATCTTTCACGCGGTGCATGAGTTATAGACACGACAAGACCGCCAGGCAATGATTACGCACAAACTTGCTGCAGCGCGCCCGGCCGGCGCCGCCGGGCATCCCGACGGCAACATGTACAATATTGATTTATAAAGACAACTCAGGAAACTCGCGATGCTCGATCCGAATCTTCTGCGCAGCCAATTGGCGGCCGTGGCCGACCGCCTGGCCACACGCGGCTACGCGCTGGATTGCGCCCAATTCGAAAATCTCGAAGCCCGGCGCAAATTTCTGCAAACCCGGACGCAGGAATTGCAGGCCCGCCGCAATGCCATTTCCAAACAGATAGGCCAGCGCAAGGCCAAAGGCGAAGATGCCGCCGATCTGATGGCGGAAACCGGCGCGCTGGCCGACGAGTTGAAGGCCATCGAATCCGAACAGAACGCAGCGCTGGACCAATTCAATGCCCTGCTGGCGACCATCCCCAACCTGCCGCATGACAGCGTACCCACCGGCGCCAGCGCAGAACAGAACAGGGAAATTCACCGCTGGGGCGTGCTGCCCGCATTTGCTTTTGCGGCGCGCGACCACGTCGATATCGGCGCCGCGCTGGGCGGGCTGGATTTCGAAAACGCCGTCAAACTGAGCGGTGCGCGCTTCACACTCATGCGCGGCGCCGTGGCGCGCCTGCATCGCGCGCTGGCGCAATTCATGCTCGATCTGCACACCACCGAGCATGGCTACGAGGAAGTCTACGCGCCCTACCTGGTCAATTCGGACAGCCTGTACGGAACCGGACAACTGCCCAAATTCGAAGAAGATTTATTCGCCCTGCACAAGAGCGACGGCAGCAAGCTGTACCTGATTCCCACCGCCGAAGTGCCGGTTACCAATATCGTGCGCGATACCGTGATGGCTGCCGCGCAACTGCCGCGCAAATGGGTATGCCACAGCCCCTGTTTTCGCTCCGAAGCAGGCAGCTACGGCAAGGACACGCGCGGCATGATTCGCCAGCACCAGTTCGACAAGGTGGAATTGGTACAGATCGTCGAACCTTCTGCATCGGTGGACGCGCACGAACAACTCACCCGCCACGCCGAAATCGTGCTGGAACGGCTCGAATTGCCCTATCGCCGGGTCGTGCTCTGCACCGGCGACATGGGCTTTTCCGCGGCCAAAACCTACGACCTCGAAGTGTGGCTGCCGGCGCAGAACACCTATCGCGAAATATCGTCCTGCTCCAATTTCGAAGCATTCCAGGCGCGGCGCATGAAAGCGCGCTTCAAGACGGCGCAGGGCAAGAACGAACTGGTGCACACGCTGAACGGCTCCGGCCTCGCCGTAGGCCGCACGCTGGTGGCGGTGCTGGAAAATTACCAGCGCGCCGACGGATCGGTCGAAATTCCTGGCGCACTGCGCCCCTACATGGGCGGAATGGAAGCAATCATCCCGGCCGCATGAATCAGCGGCGCGCGCCGCCCGCAGCGCGCGCCGCTCCTGTTACAATAGCGGCCCTCCGGAGAGGTACCGAAGCGGTCATAACGGCGCCGACTCGAAATCGGATGGTCGGGTAACACCGGCACGTGGGTTCGAATCCCACCCTCTCCGCCAGTCTTCCAAACGCGCATTCACTGCGCGTTTTTCATTTGCTGCGCCTCATTTACCGGGTGGGATGCGAGTTTGGGGAAAGCCAAGGGCGCGAAAACATGCGTCCATCCCAAATGCCACCAGGTTAAAGACGCGCGCGTGCCAAAAAAACATCGATGGAACGTGGAAAAAGTACGGTCCTCACCCCCAGCGCAGCCCTGCGCGAGGATCAGCGCGATCCCATCATGGCGCTGTATGTCTGTTTCGAGTAAATGGCCCGCATGACCGTGCGGATATGGATAGCTGCGTAGGGCGGATAAGCCGTAGGCGCAATCCGCCGTATGGGGCGGTTGAATTTCGATACACGGTTGAATGTCCGCCGGTTTGCGGGTTGAGTTGGCGCGCATGGACTTGATATGCCTGCGGCCGTGTCGGTTGCATGGGCAGCTTGTGAAATCGGGCCCTTTTGGATCCACCGATTCGCGGCGTAATGGAGCCGGGAGAAGGTGCAAAAAAGAGGACACGGACGGGGCGCTTTTCTCGGGTTTTTTGGGCAAAAGCAAGGGTGTGGAAAAGAATAACGGGACAAATAACGGGGGCAGATCACGGCTTTACTCAAACAATTTCCCCGTCTTTCGTTCTGGGACTCACTTCGGCCAGCCGGAACTTCCGAGTACCGCCCGTCGCCCCAGGGGGAGCGGTACCCGGAGCCAAAACGCGGATTTCGCAATGCGAAAGTCCCGTTGGTCGCACTGCCGATGGCCTCGACCACAATTGGACCGAAAATACCGGGGTCTGTCCCCGGTATTTCTCCGGTATTTCTCCCCTCACCGACCTGGAGGCGGTGTTTCGCAGTCTGAAGAGTGAGCTGGGTTTGCGTCCCATCTTTCATTCCAAGCAGGAGCGTAGCGACGGGCATTTGTTCATTTCCGTGCTCGCCTATCAGTTCGTCCAGGTGCTGCGTACC
>JAEUNM010000053.1 GCA_016791105.1 Rhodocyclaceae bacterium
AGCCCTGGAAGAGAAACTGGCGCCACCCATTTGCACAATCTGACGCAGCAAGCCCAGTGCGTATCCGCTACATGACGCCTATTGCCGGCGGGGCGCTGGCAACAAGTTATCGAAACTCGGCAATCTTGGTGGCGCGCCGACTTCGATGGACTCGAGGGCAGGAATGGGCTACCATTATCACTTGGTATCACTAAGTGATAAAAGGCCCGCTATGGCGACATCTCTCAAAATCGACGATGCGCTGAAAAGTCGCGTCCAGCACCTCGCCAGCCAGCGCCGCCGCTCGTCTCACTGGATCATGCTCGAAGCCATCCTGCAGTACGTCGAGCGCGAGGAAGCCCGCGAGAGCTTCAAGCAGGAAGCCTTGACTTCCTGGGCGGCCTACAAGGAAACCGGACGCCACCTGACCGGCCAGGAAGTTCGCGCCTGGTTGAACACCTGGGGCACCGATGATGAAAGTGCGATGCCCGAGTGCCACGAGTAATCGTCACCGCAGGCGCAGCGGAAGGCTTGGAACGGTGCCAGCGGTTCCTGGCCGTCAAGGCACCGGAAGCCGCCAGGCGAGCCGGACAGGCCATCGCGCGGCAATTCCTGCTGCTGGAGACGGCCCCCGACATTGGCCGGCCGCTCCCGGAAATGCCCGAGCTACGCGAACTGGTGATTGCCTTTGGAGATTCCGGCTATGTGGCCCTGTACCGCCACGACCTGGCCGACGATGCGGTGTATGTTCTGGCCTTCCGGCACCAGAAAGAGGCGGGCTATTGGTGAGGTACCGTCACCTTGAACGCTGGCGCCGCACGATGCGGGAATACCATGGGTATCACCCTTGGCAGCTCGACGATGGCTTATTCATTCCTTACGCGACGCCAGCGGGTTGTCCACCAGCGTGGTTGTGCCCGGATTGCCGCTGAAGTTGATGTTGGGTACTTTCATTTTTTGCTCCTTTTCTGTTTGTCCAGGCGGTCGCCACGAGTTTCAAACCGCCCAATTCAGATGAAATTCAGGCCGTCGCTCACAATGCCAACAGCAAACGCCTCATCGCGCTGCTGCAAATCGTGCTCAGACGCGCCCCGGCCGTATTCGTCCCGCCGCCACGGCCGCCAGTGACCTGTCCGTGCTGCGGCGGTTCGATGCAGGTCTTACGCACGCGATTCCCGGCCGCCCTTCCCAAGGCCGCTTCGCCGCCGACCGACTCGCGTGAGATCGCGACCATATGACCGTCCGGCCGACCGAAGACGCCCGGGGCATTCAGCGCCCGTAAGCTGACGTTTGTGCTTGTCCGAAATTTGCCCAATATCGGCTGCGATCGGTCCAAAAAACACAGGCCGGCCGCCAAATTCCGGCGCCGCCAGCGTAATTCGCCTCCCGCCCTCATTTGCGCCACCGGATCGGGATAGACCCTCGTGATTTGCTTGCTGTATGCCCGCCGCGGCAGGACCGGGCTCGTCCAACAAACGGCTCAAATCGCGGCTTCGCGCGATCTAACCTTATTCGTTCTAACATTATTCGTTAGGCGACTCTGGCGGCGACACTTGCAAAGATAAAGATGAAGGCGACCCAGATTGCGCAGAGAACGAGGAGGAAGTGTGCTGCGCTGATACGGCGGCCAAAGAGCGAGAATCCACCAGTGCCGGTGATCGGGGGGAATGAACGGGCTGAGTGACCGCGCGAGTTCCACCACTCTACGACCTGGTCGATCTGACGATATGCGGCTTGAACCAAGGCGTAGGCTACGACTCCGGAGACGAACCCCAGGGCGAGCAGAAGGAAGACAGCAACAGCAAGGTGCTTTCGCTCGAGACCGCCGGCTGCGAACTTTGTTTTGTCGAACAGTCCGATCGCCACGAATAGCGCGGCGAAGAGGAATGCTTGGAAGGACAGGTACCAAGTAGCGCGGTGACCGACTAAGGTGTTTTCATGCTCAATGATTGCGCGCGCCAACTGAAACTGCTCCTTTGGCGTCATCGGCGGCGACTTGTTGGCCAGGGCGCTTGGGCGGTTCGGGTTGCGCATGTTGAGTCGCCTAACGTTGAAAGTGAGGGGCAGCCGGAGCGCGAAGCGCGCAGGGTACCCAACGGCGCAGCCGTTGGGCTGTCCCTTCGACTGACGGGTTGGGCCGCATGAGCCTATGAATTGACATTGCGATTACGATTGAAGCGACGAACGGCGCTAACGCTGACACTGAAAGCAGCAACAGGAACGCCAAGCATTAAAACGTAGTCACCAACACCCACAAACACAGGGCTGATTAGGACCGAAATAACCAAAACTAAGGCTGTTGAAGTTGCTGCTACCCAGCAGAGGGGAAGAAAAAAGCGAACAGCAGATCCCCCCCAACTTGAGAGCGAGGCGAAAAATGAACCGAGCGCTAAAACTGCACCAAGAATTACAGCTATTGCTAAACCCCAAGCAGCATTCATGATGAGGCCCAACGTACTGGATGCTATACAGCATGGCACCGCATGTTGCATAGCATGGGTTGAACTGAACCGCGGACCACGGAGTTCGGCGGTTCAGCCCTGCTCTTGGGATTCGATACGGCGCTCCCGCGGTGAAGTGGGGTGGGCACCTGGAAAATGCGGCGGAACACGCTCGAAATGCTCATAGACCGGACGACCTGCGCGGGTTAACTCGACTGACCGCAGTATGCCCGACGTCGCCAAGCGGAGCAATCCGCGGAAGGCACGCGGGTACCACCGCGCGGCGCCTCCACCAAGAGCCGCGATGGATTGCTTCGACACGAAGGGAATGGAGCGGCGCGGCATCATGGCGGCGCCCGGGCACGGGCGCGTAATGGGCCTTTGTCGCAACGCGGTGCGCGGTGTGCTCGCAGCGGACTCTGAACGGCAATGACCGCGAGCCGTCCGGCGCCGCAAACCGGGCAACGCCTCGGATCGGTCCCGCTCACACGCAGCATGAACGCGGCCACGCTTTCTGTGGCGGGTGGCGGCGGCTTGGGCAGCGCGAGTGCCGCGCGCGCGGTGGCCAGGCATTGCGCCTTGCTCCGGTTCGCCATAAAGCCGATGTGCCGAATCCGCGTGAAGCCGGCCGGCAGCACATGCAGCAAAAAGCCGCGGAGAAATTCGTCCACGCTCAGGCGCATGACGCCACGGCGGTTGCCATGCGCATAGTCGCGCCAGCGGAAGCGCACGCGCGCGGCCGTGGATAATTTGCCGGCCCGCGCTTGTTGGCATCCGTGCTGTGGGGAGAGGAACAAACCCCGCAGCCCCTAGCCGGTGATGGCTTTTATGCAATGTCCCCGACTTGTGCGGGCCGGCCCATCGACAAGCAAGTCCGCCGGTCACGCATCGATCGCCAAGCGAGCCACGCTCCAGCCCTACAACTTGATCTATCATGAGGAATCAAGATGAATCATGATGGAGATGGCTGTGACGACTACTGTCCGCGAAAAATTCTCCTCCCAGGCTGCACCGGATGTGCTGGCAGCATTGCGCCAGATAGCCGAAAGCCAGGGGCGCCAGTTCCAGGCCGTGCTCGAGGAAGCCCTGCGCGACTACATCGACCGCCAACAAAAGCTGCGTCCGCGCCGCCACGTAATGGCCTCGTTTGCGTCCAGCCTTGATGAATTCGATAGCCTCTACCGGGACTTGGCGAAGTAAGCGGTGCCGCGCGATTACCTGACCGTGGCCGATCTGCTCGGCATGCACACGGTGTTGATGCAGCGTTACGGTGGTGCGCCGGGCGTACGCGATCCCGGGGCGCTGGAGGCCGCGCTGTTCCGCCCGCAGACAGGTTACTACGACGACATCGTGGCCGAAGCGGCTGCGCTGATGGAAAGCCTGGCAATCAACCACCCCTTCCTGGACGGCAACAAGCGCGTTGCCTTTGCAGCGGCCGACGTGTTCTTGCGCATCAACGGCTGGCGCCTGCAGCGCGCGCCTATGCAGATCTACGCAGAAATGATGCAGATGTTCGAGTCAGGAACCTTTGACATCGCCCACCTCGATCCCTGGCTACGCGGATTCGCAATCGCAGAAGGGACGTGACCCCGAAACCCGAGGGGTGTCGCGCGCAGGCTGACGTATATCGCCGCACAGGGAATTTTGCCCCACGCGCAGGGTTTCCGACACCTGCCAATCCACCAGGCCCTCGCACCATTTCTTCCATTCCGCCACCGCGCCGGACGGGGCATGTTGCCCCGTCCGCATCGTTTCGCGCATTCCTATCCAGGTCGGCCCTGGGCTCATCGCGTTCCGAAACGTTCTGGCCGGGCCCGGACTAAAGCACATAGGGAATTTTGGCATTCCGCGTGCGCCGCCCGCACACCGCGCCAGTTCGGAATGCGCACATACAAACGTACTTCGACGCGGACGGGAGCATGAGGCGGCGGCCGCTCACGGCGCAATTTCCGGCGGGCAATGCACCCTACCCCGCTGCGGGCGACCGCGTGTCGCGCGCGTATGAATGCCCGGCGGCTGCGATCGCGGGCGGGACGCCCGCGCCCCCAGGGCAGGAGGAATTCAACCGTTTAGCGGTTTTCGCCGGACGGGGCACATTAGCCCGTCCGCATCGCCTGGGACACTTGTATGCAAAACCGACCTCTTAGTTCATCGCGTTCCGCAACCGTCGGCACGCGGAGCATCCCCTTCCCGCTGGCGATTTGTGGGGCGAGCTTGCTTTTCGAGTAGCGCCTATGGTGAGGCCCACAACACTTCGGCCAAGATATGTCAAGCATCGGCCGAAAACGTCCATCGCGGTCGGCGGGCGCTCGCAGGCGGGACGCCCGCGCCCCCAGGGCGGGGCGCAAAGCCATTCCGGCGGCACCAAAACAATCGGGCCGCTCTGAGGCGGCCCGTTGCGATGCAGGTGCTACGGCAGGATCAGGCAACCAGCGGCACGATGAGCAGTGCCACGATGTTGATGATCTTGATGAGCGGATTGACCGCCGGGCCGGCGGTGTCCTTGTACGGGTCGCCGACGGTATCGCCGGTCACCGCGGCTTTGTGGGCTTCCGAGCCCTTGCCGCCGAAGTTGCCGTCTTCGATGTACTTTTTCGCGTTGTCCCAGGCGCCGCCGCCGGTGGTCATCGAAATGGCCACGAACAGGCCGGTCACGATGGTTCCCATAAGCACGCCGCCCAGTGCGCGTATGCCGGCGCCCGGCCCCATCGCGAAGTTGATGAGCACTGCGGTCACCACCGGTACCAGTACCGGCAGCAGCGACGGAATCATCATTTCCTTGATGGCGGCTTTAGTCAGCATATCCACCGCGCGCGAATAATCGGGCTTGGCGGTGCCTTCCATGATGCCGCGAATTTCCTTGAACTGGCGGCGCACTTCGATCACGACTGCACCGGCGGAACGGCCCACGGCTTCCATCGCCATGGCGCCGAACAGATAGGGCACCAGACCGCCGATGAACAGGCCGATGATGACGGCTGGATCGGACAGGTCGAATTTCACCGATTTGCCCAGACCTTCGAGCGCGTGCGTGAAGTCGGCGAACAGCACCAGCGCGGCCAGGCCGGCGGAACCGATGGCATAGCCCTTGGTAACGGCCTTGGTGGTGTTGCCCACGGCATCCAGCGGATCGGTCACGGCGCGCACGGAATCCGGCAGTTCCGCCATTTCGGCGATGCCGCCGGCGTTGTCGGTGATCGGGCCATAGGCGTCGAGCGCGACGATGATGCCGGCCATGGACAGCATGGAGGTCGCGGCGATCGCGATGCCGTACAAACCGCCCAGCGCGTAAGCGCCCCAGATCGACAGGCACACCGCCAGCGCCGGCCAGGCGCAGGCGCGCATGGAAACCCCCAGCCCGGCGATGATGTTGGTGCCGTGGCCGGTGGTGGATGCTTCGGCAATGTGCTTGACCGGCGCGTAATCGGTGCCGGTGTAGTACTCGGTAATCACCACCATGGCGCCGGTGAGCACCAGGCCGATCAATGCGCACAGGTAAAGCCGCATCTGGGCGCCGCCGCTAATGTTGAGCACGCTGTCGAGCGCATTGTCCGGCATGATGTGGGTGGTGATGGGATAGAACGCCACCAGTGCCATCACGCCCGCCACGATGAGGCCGCGGTACAGCGCATTCATGATTTTTCCGCCCGCCGCGGCTTTCACGAAGGACGAACCGACGATGGAGGCGATGATGGAAAAGCCACCCAGCGCGAGCGGATAAATCACCGCCGCTTCGCCATTTGCCTTGAGCATGAGGGCGCCCAGCAGCATGGTCGCAACGGTCGTCACGGCATAGGTTTCGAACAGGTCGGCGGCCATGCCGGCGCAGTCACCCACGTTGTCGCCCACGTTGTCGGCGATCACCGCCGGATTGCGCGGATCGTCCTCGGGAATACCGGCTTCCACCTTGCCCACCAGGTCGGCGCCCACATCGGCGCCCTTGGTGAAAATGCCGCCGCCCAGACGCGCGAAAATCGAAATGAGCGATGAGCCGAAACCCAGCCCCACCAGCGGGTGCAGCACGTGGTCCAGCGCTTCGCCGGGCGCCGCGGCGCCTTTCAGGAAGGCGTAGTAGCCGGCCACACCCAGCAGGCCCAGGCCGACCACCAGCATGCCGGTAATGGCGCCGCCGCGGAAGGCCACGTTGAGCGCCGCGGCAAGGCCGCTACGCGCCGCTTCGGCGGTACGCACATTGGCACGCACAGAAACATTCATGCCGACGTAACCGGCAGCGCCCGACAATACCGCGCCGATCACGAAACCGACCGCCGTCTTGACGTCCAGGAACGCGGCGATCAATACCGCCAGCACGAGGCCGACGATGCCGATGGTGGTGTATTGGCGATTCAGGTAGGCTTTTGCGCCCTCCTGGATCGCGCCGGAAATTTGCTGCATGCGCTCGTTGCCGGGCGCCTGCGCCAATATCCACTTACTGGATATGACCCCATAAGCGATGGCTAATAACGCACAAGCCAACGCGAAAATCAAACCCGATGCCATCCGAAACTCCTTTTTTGATTGATTAAGTTAGTTGCCATGCATTGCATGCGCCGTTCTTGCGAGGCGGCGCAGATTGATACGCCAGCCGGCTGCGCAACCAGCCGGCGCAAAAAATCGGTCTGATGGTAAGCGGCTGCTTCGCCTCAGGCACGGAACGCCGGCAGGCGGCGCGCCACGGCGGCTGCCGTGAGGCGCACGTAGGCCGGCAGGCCTTGCGCATAAGGCGGGTAATCTTCCCCTTCTATCAAGGGCTGCAGATAGCGCCGGCAGGCGCCGGTAATCGAATAGCCGTCCGCAGCGATAAATTCCTCGGGCATCATTTTTTCGCGGTTGGCGACCTCAGCCAACGGCGTCGGGCTTACCCGCCAGGTGTAGGGATCGTCCGATACACGCTCCAGGCCGGCCATGACCGCGCTATGCCCCGACAGCGCGAATTCGAGCGCGGCACGTCCCACCGCATAAGCCTGTTCGGCATCGGTACGCGAGGCCAGATGGCGCGCACTGCGCTGCAGATAATCGGGCAAGGCCCAATGCACTTTGTAATTGAGCGTGGATTTCACCAATTGCGCGATCTGGCTGCCCACCCCGCCCAACTGGGCGTGGCCGAAAGCGTCGCGCGAACCGGCTTCGCCCATCAACTGCCCTTCGGGATTACGCAGCCCTTCCGACACCGCCACGGCACAGTAGCCATGATTTTTGACGGTATCGTTGACGCGGCTCAAAAACTTTTCCTGGTCGAACACGATTTCCGGCAACAGCAGCAGCAAGGGGCCGTCTTCCGGGGCCGCCAGACCACAGGCCGCGGTAATCCAGCCGGCGTGGCGCCCCATCGCTTCCATCACGAATACCTTCGTGGAGGTGGAGGCCATCGCCGCGACGTCGTACATGGCTTCGCGCATGGAAGTCGCGACGTACTTTGCGACCGAGCCGAAGCCGGGGCAATTGTCGGTGCCGACCAGATCGTTATCGACGGTTTTCGGGATACCGATGCAGCACAGGGGATAGCCGCTCGCCGCGGCAAGCTGCGCCACCTTGTGGGCGGTATCCATGGAATCGTTGCCGCCGTTGTAGAAAAAATAGCCAATGTCGTGCGCGCGGAACACGTCGATCAGGCGCGCGTATTTGGCGTTGTCCTGCTCCAGGCTTTTGAGTTTGTAGCGGCAGGACCCGAAAGCGCCGCCCGGCGTGTGGCGCAACGCCGCGATGCTTGCGGCGGATTCGGCGCCGGTGTCGATCAGATCTTCCTGCAGCGCCCCGATGATGCCGTTGCGACCGGCATAGACGGTGCCTATCGCCTCGGGATGCGCGCGCGCAGCTTCGATCAGTCCGCAGGCGCTGGCATTGATGACGGCGGTGACGCCGCCCGATTGCGCGTAGAACGCATTACGCACGCCCATATCCGTTCTCCTGCGAGGCCGGCTTGCGCCTTGCCCCGAACTTGCAGTCCGATGCCACCCGGCGCAATTGCCGGGTGACCCCGAATGCCTCGAATTGTTATTGACTACACCCTCATTCGCGCCCGCGCCACAGGCATATTGCCCGCCCGGTTCTGCAGACCGGGGGCGCACGGCCGGCTTCGGCCCGGCGCCACTTCGGCGGGACGCGAGCTTGTGCTACTTAGCCTGCCAGCGCGCCGAAGGCGCGTTCGCGTATCGCATCCACCGAACCTTGGCCGGAAATTTTGCGGTACTTCGGCGCTTTGGCGTCGCCGGTGCCGGCCCAGTCGGAATAGTAAGCAACCAGCGGTTTGGTCTGGCCGTGATACACCTCCAGACGTTTGCGCACGGTTTCTTCCCTGTCGTCGTCGCGCTGGATCAAGGGTTCACCGGTCGCGTCGTCCTTGCCTTCCACCTTGGGCGGATTGAAGGTGACGTGATAGGTGCGGCCGGAAGCCAAATGCACGCGGCGGCCGCTCATGCGCGTAATGATTTCTTCGTCCGGCACATCGATTTCGAGCACGTAATCGATGGGCACGCCGGCTGCGCGCATGGCTTCGGCCTGCGGAATGGTGCGCGGAAAGCCGTCGAACATATAGCCGGACTTGCAGTCATCCTGCGTCAGGCGATCTTTGACCAGACCGATAATGATGTCGTCGGACACCAGCCCACCCGAATCCATGACTTTTTTCGCCTCGATACCCAGCGGCGTTCCGGCTTTCACGGCTGCGCGCAGCATGTCGCCCGTCGAAATTTGCGGAATTCCGTACTTTTCCTTGATGTAATTGGCCTGGGTTCCTTTACCCGCACCTGGCGGCCCCAACAGTATCAATTTCACTAGCGTCTCCCTAACTGGCGTTGAACGAGTACCCCGGCCCGGCGACAGTGCGCGAGGAGAAAGGGCACCACCTGACTGCAACCGCCGGGCCGAACTTACGGGCCGGCGGGTACTACGCAAATTCACGCGCCACGGCAAAACCGGGCGCCGTTGTGATCAAACTTCGCCGCGCGAAAAATGTTCGCGCACGCGCGCCAAATCCTCAGCCGTATCGACGCCGGCCTGGGGGGCGGGCACATCGGTCGCGACACTTATGGCATAGCCGTGCCAGAGCGCCCGCAATTGTTCCAGCGCTTCTTCGCGCTCCAGCGCGCAAGCCGGTAGTTCCGCGTAGCGGCGCAGGAAAGCGGCGCGATAGGCGTAAATGCCGATGTGGCGCTGCACCGGCAACTGCGCCGGCAGTTTGTCGCGCGCGAGCGCAAAGGCGTCGCGCGCCCAGGGAATGGGCGCGCGCGAAAAATACAGCGCACGGCCGCGCTTGTCGCACACCACCTTCACCACGTTGGGGTTGAAGAACTCGTCCGCCGCCGTGATGGCGTGGCTGGCGGTGGCAATGGCGGCCTCGCCGTCGGCGGCCAGCGCCGCGGCGACGCGGTCGATCAGCGCGGGTTCGATGAGCGGCTCATCGCCCTGCACGTTCACCACCATTTCTTCGTCGTCCCAGCCGCACTGCGCCACCACTTCGGCCAGGCGGTCGGTACCGGATGCGTGGTCGGCGCGCGTGAGCAGCGCACGATAGCCGTAGCGCTGGCAGGCTGCAGCAATCTCCGCGTGGTCGGTGGCGATGACACAATCGGCCGCGCCGGAACGCGCGACGCGATCCGCTACCCGCACCACCATGGGCCGCCCGCAAATGTCCGCCAGCGGCTTCGCCGGCAGCCGGGTGGACGCCATGCGGGCGGGAATGACGGCATGAAAATTCATGGGCGCGGAACAAATGGTGCGCGGGAGGAAAAACCCACCGTGGCCTCGGAGCGGAGCCGCGGGTAACAAACTGTACCGCCCGCGTACTGCACCGGCGCGCGGCCGCCGGGCCTGCACGGCGCGGTCGCGTAGATCGCAAGCCTTGCCGGCATGGCGCTTATTTGAGCGCTTCAAGTTCGGCGTCGGTCAGCGCGCGAGCTTCTTCCTCGAGCATGACGGGGATGCCGTCCCGTATCGGATACGCCAGGCGGCTCGCACGGCATTGCAATTCCTGCTTGTCCTTCACATAGACCAGCGGCGCTTTGGTGACAGGGCAAACAAGAATTTCAAGCAGACGTGCATCCATCGGTCCTATCCTCCAGCAGGGCAAGCACGCTGCGCGCGAGATCCGGCTGGACCTCGGCATCGACCGGCAATACCCAGAACTCCCCACGTAGCGCGAGGCGCGCGCATTTTACCGCATCCTTCTCGGTTAACAGGACTATCGCGGCGCCGGCAAACGGGAAATCGGCGGCCTGGTAGTGGTGGTGATCGGCAAATTCGTGTTCCGTGAAGCGCAGCCCCAGCGCACGCAAACTATCGAAAAACCGGCGCGGCCGCCCTATTCCGGCCACCGCGTGCAATTCCCGCCCGGCCAGATCGGCCGCAGTACAACGCTGTTGCGCATTGCCCAGGCGGTAAAACGCGCCGGCCTCGAGCCGCATCGTATGGCGCCGCAGGTGACGCAAATCCGGCGCTTCGCCATGCACCACCAGCATATCCGCACGCCGCAGCCGCGCCAGCGGTTCGCGCAGCGGGCCGGCCGGCAAGGGCCAGCGGTTGCCCAGCAGCAGCGGATCGACCACCGCAATTTCCAGGTTGCGCGCCAGCCTGTAGTGCTGCAGGCCGTCATCGGTCAGGATCACATCGACTTCCGGATGGGCGGCGATCAGGCCTCGCCCCGCCGCCGCCCGATCGCGGCCTATCCACACCGGACAGGCGGCCCGCGCGCGCATCAGGGCCGGTTCGTCGCCGACCACGGCCGGATCGGCATCCGGCGTCACTTCGCAGGCGGTGTCGGCACTACCACCGTAGCCGCGGCTCACGATGCCGGGCCGCCGGCCCAGTGCCGCCAAATCCTGCGCGAGGCGCAGGGTAAGCGGCGTTTTGCCGCTGCCGCCGGCATTCACGTTACCGATCACGACCACCGGACGCGGCAGGCGCTCGCTGCGCAGCCAGCCGAAACGGTATGCGGCGCGGCGCAGTCCGGACAGGGTGGCAAACAACGCTGCAAGGGGAAGCAGCGGCCAGGCCGCCGGTCCGCGGCTTAGCCAGGCGCGTGCGAGGTAGGCGCGCGCGCCCACCTCAGCGCTTGGATTGGGTCTGGAAAGTGATCGCGCCCAGTCCGACCTGCTGCGCCGCCTGCATCACGTCTATGCTCGACTGCAGGCGCGCATCCTTGTCGCTGCCTATGATTACCACGGGATTTTTCATGTCGCCCGCGGCACGCCGCAATGCCGCGCCGATGGCGTCGATTTCGCGGCTGCCGACCGGCACGCGATTGATCACGATATCGCCGTTATTGGAAATCATCACGTTGACTTCATTCGGCAGGTTCGGATTGGCCGACGCGTCGGCGCTGGGCAGATTGATTTCCAGGCCGCCGTATTTGGAGTACGTGGTCGTGATCATGAGGAAAATCAGAATCACGAGCAGCACATCTATCATCGGAATCAGATTGATTTCCGGCTCGTCCCGGGCGGTGCCGCGGCGGAAATTCATGCCTTACCTCGCGCGTTCGCCGTGTACGGTTTCCACCAGCTTGATCGCCTGCTGTTCCATATCGACCACCAGGCTATCCACCAGCGCGCGGAAATGCCGGTAGGCGATCATGCTGGGAATGGCGATGATGAGCCCGAAACCGGTGTTGTAGAGCGCCACCGAAATACCGTGCGCGAGCTGGTGAGGATCGTTGCCGACCGCGGTTTGCGAGCCGAAAATTTCTATCATGCCCACCACCGTGCCGAACAGGCCCATGAGCGGACTGATGGAGGCGATGGTGCCGAGCGAGGTCAGAAAACGTTCGAGTTCGTGCGTCGCGGCGCGCCCGGCTTCCTCGATGGATTCTTTCATGACTTCGCGCGAACTTTTCACGTTGCGCAAACCGGCGGCCAGAATGCGGCCCAGTGGCGACTGCTCGGCCAGCTTGCCGAGCGACTCCGGCGATACGCCGCCCTGACGGTATTGGGCGATTACGTTATCGACCAGCCCGGCGGGGACGATTTTCGATCGCCGCAAGGTGATTGCCCGTTCGATGATCAGCGCGACCGCAATGACCGACGCAAGCAGCAAAAAGCCGATGGGCCAACCCGCGGCCTGAATGATCGAAAACACGCCTGCTCCTGCAAAAGTCGCGAACTTTACCGCCTGCGCGTTGATTGAGCAAGCACGGGCGACGAACGATTGCACGCCTCGGATAAGCAGCGCTTGTCCACAAGATCTGTGGATAAGTCTGTGAACAATTTGCCGCCTTGTCGCGCAATCCTCAGGCGCAAAGCGCTTTCATTACGGTTTGATGAAAATTCGGGCAAGCCCAGGTTGCCGTTTTGGCGGGCAATTGCGGCAATTTTGGGCTATTGCACCGCAACAAAGCGCGATGGGGCGACGCAACAAAAAACCGCCTGCCCGGCTGTGGATAAAAACCACGGAAGGCGAGCCTTGGCGCGCTTGTGCCGCGGCTTCCAGTCCCGGCCCGGGTGCCTCGGGCGACCACAGATTTGCCGAACAGGCAGTTTGCGAAAAGTCAGACGTAACTGGCTGCACACAAGCAGGGCCGCGATCGCCGCTTCTTTTGCAGCGCAATAATCCCGCTTGCAGACGGGCGCCGGGCAAAAACCGCCGGGCGCGTACAATGCGCGCCATGCCGGCGTCAAATTCCGAATCCGATTTGCGGCGCGCCCTCACCGTGAGCGAACTGAATGAAGCGGCGAGGCGCGTGCTCGAACTTGAATTTCCTGTGCTGTGGGTGGCTGGCGAAATCGCCGGCTTGTCACGCCCGTCCTCCGGCCATCTGTACTTTACGCTCAAGGATGCGGGCGCCCAGGTGCGCTGCGCGATGTTCCGCAATCGCGCCCAGTTGCTGCCGTTCCGCTTGCAGGATGGCCGCCAGGTCGAAGTACGCGCGCAACTCACGCTGTACGAAGCACGCGGCGATTACCAACTGGTGGTCGAAGCCGTGCGCGAGGCCGGTGCCGGCGCCATGTTCGAGGCGCTGGCGCGGCTCAAGGCGCGCCTGCTGGCGGAAGGTTTGTTCGAAAGTTCGCGCAAGCGCGCGCTGCCGGCCTTGCCGCGCGGCATCGCCGTCGTCACTTCGCTGCAGGCCGCGGCGCTGCAGGACGTGCTGGCTGCGCTGGCGCGGCGTGCCCCGGCGCTGGCGGTATTCATTTACCCCTGCCCCGTCCAGGGTGTGGCCGCAACGCCGCGCATCGTCGAAGCGCTCGCGCGCGCCGGCGCGGACCCGCGTTGTGAAGCCATCCTGCTGGTACGTGGCGGCGGCAGCATCGAAGATTTGTGGTGTTTCAACGAAGAGCCGGTGGTACGCGCCATCGCCGCGGCCAAATTGCCGGTGGTGGCCGGTGTGGGCCACGAAACCGACGTAACGCTGGCGGATTTCGCCGCCGATATGCGTGCCGCCACCCCCACCGCGGCGGCCGAACTGGTGAGCGCCGGCTACCTCGCCGCAGCGGCGCGCCTGCGCAGCGCCGCCGAGCGCCTGCCGCGCCTCATGGCGCGGGCGCTGGGCACGCGCATGCAGGCGCTCGATCTGCTGGCGTCGCGCCTGATCGGACCGCGCCAGCTCCTGGCACGCAAAAAACTGCAGCGCACGGAACTGGCTGCGCGTCTGGCACGGGCGGCCGCCGCCACGCATGCGCGCGCGCAGCATCGTCTCGCCCTGGCCGCCGCCCGCCTGCGCGCGCCGACACTGCAGGCCGAGCAAACCCGGCTGGTGTTGCTGCAATCCAGACTGCGCACGGCCATGACGCGGCAGCTCGACTCGCAGCGCGCGCGCCTGCGTCTGGCCCAGGCGCATATCCGGCATCTCGACCCGCGCGCCGCCTTGGCGCGCGGCTATAGCATCGCCCGCAACGCGCAAGGTGACATCGTGCGCGATGCCGCCACGCTGGCGGCGGGCGGCGAACTTTCCATCGAGTTCGCGCACGGACAGGCACGCGCGCAGGTATTCGCGATCGAGCCTGCCGACGTTGTCAGTCCCGCCTCCGGCGCATAGAATGACGCGCCGCGATACAAGCAGCTTCCAACAACCCCCTTGGAGAAACGCACATGGAACATACCCTGCCTCCCCTGCCCTATGCGAAAAACGCTCTGGCACCCACGCTGTCAGAAGAAACCCTGGAATTTCACTACGGCAAGCACCATCAGGCCTATGCCACGAATCTGAATAATCTGATCAAGGGGACCGATTACGCCGAACTGGATCTGGAAGCCATCATCAAGAAGGCACCGGCCGGTGGCGTGTTCAACAACGCCGCGCAAATCTGGAATCACACTTTTTTCTGGAACAGCATGAAGCCGGGTGGCGGCGGCGCCCCCTCCGGCGCGCTGGCCGCGGCGATCGATGCCCGCTGGGGCTCGTTCGACGAGTTCAAAAAGGCGTTCCAGGCCTCCGCGGTCGGCAATTTCGGTTCCGGCTGGACCTGGCTGGTGAAAAAGGCCGACGGCACGCTGGATATCGTCAATACCACCGGCGCGGGCACGCCCCTCACCACCGACGCCAAAGCTTTGCTCACGGTAGATGTGTGGGAACACGCCTATTACATCGACTTCCGTAACCGCCGCCCGGATTTCGTCGCGGCCTTCCTGGCCTCGCTCGCCAACTGGGATTTTGCCGCAGCGAATTTCGCCGGCTAAACCAGGCCGGGCCGGCGCCTTGCGCCCGGCGTCGCGCCCGGGCGGACCGCCTGGCCGCGGCTAGCCGCTGCTGCGCGAATCCGGCCGAGCCAAAACTTGGCGGCGCCCGGCCCGGCTGGCGGGTGGCGCCACGCCCTGACGATGTACGCGTTGGCGTCCGCGCGCCAAACTTTTCATCGGGAATCGTGCCGTGCGTCTGAAACTGCCCGCGTCGGCGGCACGACAACTGTACGGCCAGTACTTTTTCAGCGGTGCGACCGTCGCGCTGGGCGTTTTCCTGGTCTGGCTGGGCGCCGAATACACGCTGGACGCGCTGGCGCCGGCCGCCATACTGGGCGCCCTGTGCACGGCTTTGTGCGACACCCCGGCACCTAGCGGCCACAAACTCGTAGAACTGGCGCTGGGCGTCGTTTGTTCCGCCCTGGCGGCACTCATCACCGCCCTATTTGCGCCCTACGCGCTGGCGCTCACGGCGAGCCTCGCCCTCATCGCATTTTTCGCGGCCATGCTCACCGCCTACGGGCGGCGTGCCATGCCGCTTTCATTCGCCACCCTGCTGGCGGCGCTGGTCACGCTGGAACACCCCTTCACCAGCATCCAGGCGGCACTCATCCATACCGCCTGTTTCGTGGCCGGCGGCGTGAGCTACCTGATTTATGGCGTGCTGGCCGGCCGCCTCACCGACCGCTTTACGCGGCGCCAGGTGCTGGGCGAATGCCTGCTGGAATTTGGCGCCTATCTGCGCGCCAAGGCGGCGTTTTACGACGTTTCTACCGACCTCGACCAGTGTTACGCACAACTGGTGGCGCAACAGTCGGTCATGTCGGAAAAATTCCAGATCGCGCGCGACATCCTGTTCCGCGGCGTGCGCGGCGCCCGCCGCAGGCGCCTGGCCGGCGCCATGGTGGCCTTCATCGACCTGTATGAGCGCGTGCTCACCATGCATACCGATTACGGCGTGCTGCGCGCCCACTATGGGGAACGCAATCTGCTGGCGCCGCTGGCCGGGTTTTGCCTGGACCGGGCGAAAGAACTCGAAAATCTGGGTCTGGCAGTCATCCAGTATGGCGTCGAACTGGCCGCCGACCAGGTGGCCTCGAACGAACCGGAGCCGGCCGACTTTCTGCCTGCCGCCGGCCACGCCGGCGAGCCGCTGGATGCACGCATGGCGCTCGCTTCGGCCTACGCCAAAATGCGCCGCACAGCGGCGGCCATGGCCCACCTGCGCGCCTGCCTGAGCGCCACCGGGGCGGCACGGGTGCCGGTCACGGCACACAATCTGGAGGCTTTCGTGAGCCGCGGCACCTACCGGCCCAGCCTGCTGTTAAGCCAAATCCGACCGTCTTCATCGACCTTTCGCTACGCCGTGCGCCTGACCGCGGCAGTGATTTGCGGTCACCTGCTGGCACCGCTATTGCCGTTTTCCGATCGCGGCAACTGGATATTGCTATCCACCGTGGTGATCATGCGCGCCAATTTCAGTCAGACCCGTGCGCGCCGCAGCGACCGCGTGATCGGCAATCTGGCCGGCTGCGTGATCGCCGCCCTGCTGCTGCATCTGGACCCTGGCCGCACGGTATTGCTGAGCACTTTTTTTTTCGCGCTGGCCATCACGCACGCCTTTGCCACGCAGAATTACCGCATTGCGTCGACCAGCGGTTGCATCCTGTCCTTCATGCTGCTGCACGAATTTTCGCCCGGGCAGGGCCACCTGGTGGAAGCGCGCATGCTCGATACCTTCGCGGGTGCCGCCATCGCCACGCTGTTCAGCTACGTGCTGCCGTGGTGGGAATCCCGCAGCATTGTGCCGCTGCTGGCCGATCTGGACACGGCCAACCGCGAATTCGCGCGCGTGGCGCTGGACGCTGCGGCGGCCGATCACGACTACCGGATCGCCCGCAAGCGCTTTCAGGACGCCATCGCGCTCGTCACCGGCAGCTATCGGCGCATGCTGGCGGAACCGGAAAGCCGCCGCCGCGCCGAAAAAACCTTGCCGCGACTGCTCGCCGCCAATTACGAACTGGGCGCCCAGCTTGCTTCGATACACGCCGCGCGCTCCGACCTGGCAGAGAGCATCCCGGCCGCCGAATTTGCGCGCCTGCTGGAAGTTGCGCGCGCCGGCCTCGATCGCGCGCTGAGCGGCGCCGCGCCGGCCGGCGATGAAGCCGCCGAGCGCGGCATTTGCCGCTCTGCCGCAACGGCAAACGAGCCGGGCCCTTTCGCGGCGGAACGCCTGCTCGCACGCCGCTTGCGCCTGCTGGTGCGCGGCGCAGGCAATACGGCAAAACTGCAGAAGGCGGTTCGCGAAGAAGTGTTGCGCTGACGCGCCAGGTTTTTGTTGCACCGCAACAATTTCTGCGGCGTGGCTTGCGGCAGCCCGGCAATTCGGCTAGAATTTGAAAAATTTTCCTTTTCAATCAATGGAGTTACATCGCAATGCTAATGTCCGGCGTTTTTGATCTGCCGTGGTGGGGCTACGTGCTCGTGGCACTGGGCCTTACCCACATCACGATCGCCTCGGTCACGATTTTCCTGCATCGCCACCAGGCACACCGCGCGCTGGACCTGCATGCAATCCCCAGCCACTTTTTCCGCTTCTGGCTGTGGCTCACGACCGGAATGATCACCAAAGAATGGGCCTCCGTGCATCGCAAGCATCACGCCAAATGCGAAACGCCGGAAGACCCGCACAGCCCGCAAATTCTCGGCTTGAACCGGGTGCTGTGGGGTGGCGTATTCCTCTACGTGAAGGAAACGAATAATCCGGAAACCGCCCAGCGCTACGGCCACGGTACGCCGGATGACTGGCTCGAGCGCAATGTCTATACGCCGGGCAACAAGTACGGCATTTTGATCATGCTGCTGGCCGACCTCATCCTGTTCGGCGCCGTGCCCGGCGTGCTCATCTGGGGCGTGCAGATGGTCTGGATTCCGTTCTGGGCCGCCGGCGTAATCAATGGCGTTGGCCACTTCTGGGGCTACCGCAACTACAACTGCCCGGACGCGGCCACCAACATCGTGCCCTGGGGCATCCTGATCGGCGGCGAAGAACTGCACAACAACCACCACGCCTTCGCCACCTCGGCCAAACTGTCGTCCAAGTGGTACGAATTCGATATCGGCTGGATGTATATCCGCATACTCGAAATGCTGGGCCTGGCCAAAGCCAAAAAAACCATCCCGCAGCCGCGTTTCGCAGATGGCAAGCGGGTGGTCGATTTCGACACCCTGCAAGCCGTCATCACGCACCGCTATGACGTCATGACGCGCTACATGGCTTCGCTGAAGGCGATCTACAAGGAAGAACTGGCGCGGCTCAAGCAGGAACGCCAGACCAGCGACTCGCAGGCGTTGCAGAACTTCAAGAACTGGTTCACCAGCGAAGACGGCGGCAAGCTGCCGGAAGCGCAAAGCGCCCAGGTGCAAACCCTGCTCGACCGCCACGAGCGCCTGGCCAAAGTAGTGGCCATGCGCCAGGAACTTGCGGCGCTGTGGGCGCGCTCCAGCGACTCGCGCGAACAACTGGTGGCCCGCCTGCAGGATTGGTGCACGCGCGCCGAACAAAGCGGCATACGGCAACTGGAAGAATTTTCCTTGCGCCTGCGTACTTACGCCGCCTGAAACGCCGCACCCTGAAAAGCGGGCCGCATGGCCCGCTTTTTTTGCGCTCAAAAAGCTTCGTGATGCGCCGGCCCTGATATTGCCCGGCCTCAATTCGGAGTGTTTCGCCCGCGCGCTATCATTGCCGCATGGATAGCCCGGAAATTTCCCTGCGCCAGCGGCTGGGCGCAATCTGTAGCGCTCTGGAAAGCGGTCTCGTCGAGCGCCGCGATGCCGTGCGTCTGAGCCTGCTGGCGGCACTGGCGGGCGAACACAGTTTGCTCATCGGCCCGCCCGGCACCGCCAAAAGTGAATTGGCGCGCCGCCTGCACCGCGCCTTTCCCGACAGCCCCTATTTCGAACGCCTGCTCACGCGCTTCACGGTGCCCGAGGAACTGTTCGGGCCCTTGTCCATCGCTGCGCTGGAACAAGATCGCTACGAGCGCCAGACCGCCGGCTTTTTGCCCCAGGCCGGCATCGCTTTCATAGACGAGGTGTTCAAGGCCAATAGCGCCATCCTGAATGCGCTACTCACCTTGTTGAACGAGCGCGAATTCGACAATGGCGCCGGCCGCATGCGCTGCCCGCTCATCAGCGTGGTCGGCGCCACCAATCTGGTGCCCGAAGACGAAATGGGCGAAGCGTTTTTCGACCGCTTCCTGCTGCGCCTGGTGATAGAACCGGTGAGCCGCGCGGGCTTCGCAGCACTGCTCGCGCTGGACGAATTTGCGGACGCCGGCAGCCGGCCCGAGCGCCTGACCCAATCCGACCTGCAAGCCCTGACGGCCGCCGCCCGCGCGGCGACGCTGCCGGCAAACGTGGCCGCCCTGCTGGCCAATCTGCGCGCCGAACTGTCGGCACGCGGCATTTACGTATCCGACCGGCGCTGGGTGAAAATCCGCCGCCTGATTGCCACCGCGGCGGCGGCCGAAGGTCGCGCCGGCATTTCGCGCTGGGATTTGTGGCTGCTTCCGTTTTGTTGCGCCGCCCAGCCGGACCAGCAACAGGACATCGACCGCTGGCTCACCGAACACCTGGGCGTTTCAGCCGGCGCCGAACCTTTGCTGGTGACACGCGTGGTGGAAGCGTTCGAAGCCCAGCTGCAGGCCGAGCGCGAAGCCAATGACCTGGATTACGACGAATCAGGGCGCCTGCGCTTCGGCGCTACCGACGTGGACGCGAACGTGAGCGACAACAAGGGCGCAAGCGGCGCGATGCGCATGAGCTACACGCGCAAGCGCCGCTACGGCGCCGCACACATCGCCGCCCGCCTGGCCCAGATCGACGACGCAGTGCAGCGCGTGCAAGGCTATATCGCCGCGCTGACTGAACTGTGCGCGGACCTGGACGCCTATGCCGCGCAAGCCCTATGGCTGGACCCGGCGTTTGCCGGGCGCGCGCGCACCTGCCTGCAGGCACGCCTGGACGCCTTGCGGGCACTGTGCGCCAGAGCACTGGGCGCACGCGCCGGCTTCGAAAATCTGCCCCGGCTGGAAAGGGATACGGGTGCCGTGCCCGAGCCCATCCCGGTGCCTGCGCTCGCCACCTGAGCCGCCCTTGCGCGACCTACCCGATGCCGCCGAACCGCGCGGCTTCGACCCACTGCGCCCGCTGGAAGCCCGGCTCGCCCCACTCGCACGCCTGCCGCGCGGGCTTTGGCTGCAATCCCTGGTGAATAGCAACGGCGCGCTGGAAACGCGTCTGGCTGCACTGGAAATTCTGCGTCAACACCTGCTGCGCGGCAGCCTGCCGGCACCGGCCGAATGGGACTGGCCGGCCGGCCACGCTGCCGCCCCGGCACGGGCGTCGATCGAGGAATTGGGTTTGGCCGGCTATTGCCGCGAACAACCGGAACTGACCGATCTGATCCTGCGCAGCCTGCTGTGGCACCTGGACCAAATTCCGGATTACCTGGACCGCGGCGCGAACGAATGCGACGCAGCCCGGATCGCGGTCAAGGCCTTCCACGCCGACTGGAGCGAGCGCCAGGGCGAACTGGACGAATTGATATACGTGCTGGGCGATCTGGGCGACATGCTCAAGAACAGCCGCTGGGACGAAATGCGCGGCCTGCTTTCCAATCCCGGCTGGCGCGAAGTGCTGCGCATACGCAAGCTGATAGAGCAATTGCCGGAACTGGTGGCGCTGATACGCAAACTGGGGCGCAACCGCCAGACCGAACAGGACGACGACACGCATAGGGTCGAACGCATCATCGAAGAACAGACTTTGGCGCCTCACCCTTCCCGGCGCAGTGTGCGCGTGCCGGACCTGCCGGGCGAAACACGCGGCATCAAACGATCCGGCCGCGTCGGGCGCATGCTGCCGAGCGAAGCCGCCCTGCTGTTACACCCGCGCCTGCGCCTGATCTGGCACGCGCGGCACGTCGAGCGCGCCCTGCTCACCTACGACGAACAGGACCACTACGAAGAAACGCGCCTCGTGCCGGCGCCGGCTTGGCGCCCGACCACCCGGCGCGAGCCGCAAAAACGCCTGCAACGAGGGCCTATCCTGCTTTGCGTGGATACCTCGGGCTCCATGCAGGGCGGTGCCGAAGCGGTGGCCAAGGCGGTCGTGCTGGAGGCCATGCGCTGCGCCCACAAAGAGGGCCGCGCCTGCCACCTGTTCGCCTTCGGCGGTCCCGGCGAATTGCTCGAACAGGAGCTGAACGCCGCTGCGGAAGGCTTGCAGGCCATGACGGAATTTCTCGGCCAGAGCTTTGGCGGCGGCACCGACATATGCGGCCCGCTCGCGCGCGCGATGGCCAAACTGCATGAAGAACAGTGGCGCGCGGCCGACCTGCTGATCGCCTCGGACGGCGAATTTGGTGCCACGGCCGATTTGGCGGCACGCCTGCAAGCCGCCAAGGACGAACTGGGGCTGTACGTACAGGGCATTTTGATCGGCGACCGCGAAACCATAGGCATGCTGGAACTGGCCGACCACGTGCATTGGGTGGAACAGTGGCGGCGCTATGGCAGCGGCCCGGCAGGTCCGCCGCCGGTGCACAGCAAAAGCCTTACCGCGCAATATTTTCCCGGCGCCCTGCGGGGGCCGGTCGCCGCCGCACAGGTGGATGGGGCAAGCGCCGCGGCGGCCGTCAGCCGCGGCGAGGGCGCCGCAAAAAGTCCGAAATAGGCCGAGCGAGCGGGCGCTGGAGGGCGCCCATTCGCGCGTTCAGGCCGCGCTCGCCTCCGGCTTTTTCGAGTAGGCCACGTCGAATATGCGTTCCAGCTCGGGGTGCACGCCGCGCACGCCATCCACCACAGCTTTGGCCCAATCGAAATATTCGCGCCGGCGGCCAAGCGGCCAATCGGCCGGCGGATGATTGGCCATGTCGCGCAAATTGCAGATTTTGTCCGCCAGTTTCACCAGCTTGGCGCGCCGCGTCAGGCTGGGCGCGTGATTGATCTGCGCCTGTTTGCGCGCCGCCTTGCTGAGCGCCTTGTCGTCCGTCACCTCCAGCACGATATTTTTGACTTCCTGGCCGAATATCCGCTCCAGTTCAGCCGGCGTGGTTTCGGTATCTTCTATCGTGTCGTGCAGCACCGCGGCGACCAGCACGCGCTCGTCCTCGATGCCGGCTTCGATCGCCAGCACTTCGGCCAACTGGATGGGGTGATTGATGTAAGGAGACGCTTGCGCATCCTTGCGCCGCTGATGCCTGTGCTTCTCGGCAGCGAATGCGAGCGCGCGTATCAGTGCTTGCATCGGAAAAAACTCCTGGGGGAACCGATATGCGGCGCGTGTAAGGCGCCACCGCCGGCAACCAATAGTGGGTGAGCCGGCATTATCGCTTGCCTCCGCCTGGCATGCACGCGCATTCCGCCACGTATGCCGCACCGCACCATGCACGGCCTGCCCCGGCCCGAGATTCGGCCCGATCCGAAGCAAAAATAGACGCGGTGCAGCAAATCACGCAAAATGTTGCACTGCGTAGTCAAACCCCTACCCAGCATTTTTTGGTACGAAAGCCCGCTACATGCCGCTCACCGTTCTTGTCGGGCATTCTTCGCAGCAAGGCCCGCGCCCGCGTAATGAAGATTTTGCCGGGGCGGTCACGCCGGAAGGCGCAACGCTGGAAAACAAGGGCCTGCTGGCCGCGCTGGCCGACGGTGTCGGCGGCCACGCCAATGGTCGCGAAGCCGCCGAATATACGGTGCGCGGCCTGCTGACCGATTATTACGCCACGCCGGAAACCTGGAGCATCGCGCAGTCGGTCGATACCGTCATGGGCGCGCTGAACCGCTGGCTCATGACCCACGCGCGCCGCACGCGCGAAGCGGCCGGCATGGCCACCACCCTGTCGGCCCTCATCCTGCGCGGCCGCCGCTGGTATTGCGCCCACGTCGGCGATTCGCGCATTTACCTGCTGCGCGACGGCAAATTGCTGCGCCTCACCGAGGACCACGTGTGGGAGCACCCGGAACTCAATAACGTTCTGCGCCGCGCGGTCGGGCTGGACCATCATTTCGTGCTGGACCACACCGAAGGCGAACTCGAAAAGGGCGACCGCTTCTTGCTGGTAAGTGACGGCGTGTGGGCCACGCTGGACCACAACCTCATGCTGTCCTTGCTCGCCACCGGCGAAGACGCCGAAGAGTGCGCCGCAAAAATCGCGCTGGAAGCCATCAAACACGGCTCCAACGACAATAGTTCGGCACTGGTGCTCATCGTGAATGACGTGCCGGCGCCCAAATTGCGTGACACGCTGGAACAATTGCGCCGCCTGCCCGTGCCGCCGCGCCTGAAGCCGCAGCAGGAACTGGACGGCCTGGTAGTGGAAGAACTGCTGCATGAATCGCGCGTCACCCTGCTCTACCGCGTGCGCGAAAAAGTGAGCAAGCGCGAACTGGTACTGAAAACCCTGCTGCCGGAAGTGAGCGACGAAGATTCAACGCGCGCGCTGGCGCACGAAGAATGGCTGGCGCGCCGCGTGTCGGCACGGAATTTCCCGCAGGTAGTACAAAACTCGCAGCGCTCCCACCTGTATTACCTGATGACCTGGCACGCCGGCTCATCGCTCAAGGCCTGGCTCAATCAGGGCCAGGTATTTACGCCCACCGAAGCCGCCGACCTGATATTGCGCACCTTGCAAGGTCTGGCCGTATTGCACCGGCTGGGCATCGTGCATCGCGACATCAAGCCGGACAATCTGCACCTCGATAGCAAGGGGCAGTTGCGCATACTCGATCTGGGCGTGGCGGCTTCCGACGGCCTGAGCCTGTCCGAAATCAATAATCCCGGCACGCCCTCGTACATGGCACCGGAACTATTCGAAGGCCAGCCCTGTACCGAACAGACCGATCTTTACGCCGTCGGCGTCACGTTGTACGAATTGCTCACACGCAAATACCCGTATGGCGAAATCGAGCCCTTCCAGCGCCCGAAATTTGGCGACCCGATTTCGCCCATGCGCTACCGGCCGGATTTGCCCGGCTGGCTGGAAGCCGTCATCCTGAAAGCCTGCGCGCGCCGCCCGCAGGACCGCTTCGAAGCCGCGGAAGAATTCATCCTGGCGCTGGAGCGCGGCGCCGCGCGGCCGCTTGCGGTACGCCGCCGTTCGCCGCTGGCGGAACGCAATCCACGCCTGGTGCTGAAGGTGATTTGCGTAATTTCCATCGTGCTGAATCTGGTGCTGGCGTTCGCGCTCTATACGCGCTGAGCGCGCGTCGCGTGGGACAGACATAAAAAGCTTCATGAATTCACGGGCTTACTTTCCGCCCTTGACGGGCTGTCGCAATCCGGCGACGCCTGCGCCGCCCACCCGCCCCGCCGAATCGATGTAAGCCATTGAATTTAAATAAAAACAGATTCATGGCACGGCGATTGCTGGTTACTCTGTGCAAGCCCGTTTTCGTTGGCCGCCAGCAGATTGGCGGCCGGGGGCACCCGCCCCGACGTGGCCTACACAGGAGTACGTCAAAATGTCCAACAAGCCCAAACTGTTTGCAGCAATCCTCGCCGCCCTGTCGCTCAGCGCCTGTGCCGGCATGAGCCAGCGTGACGCCAACACCATCACCGGGGCCGCGATTGGCGGCATAGCCGGTTCAATTCTGACCGGCGGCAGCGGCGTCGGTACGGTAGGCGGCGCGGCCGTCGGTGGCGTGATCGGCAACCAGATTCGCCGGCGCTGACGCGCGCGGGCGCGTGAGCCCGCGCCCACCGCAGGTCGTGCGGCCGGCAGCGCAAATCAGGTTGCGCGTAACACCGGCCGCGCCTGCCGCACGATTCACTATCACGCCTGGCACTTTGCCGGCTTGCCAGTTTGCAAGGGCTGCGCGACACTAGGCCTTTATTCTTCCGGCCGCCACGCATGGACGCCATGCCTCACCCCAGGGGCGCCACGGCGCCCCGCTCGCTCGAAACCCTGCCCTGGGTAAATTCTTTCGCACGCCTCGCGCCGGCTTTCTATACCCGGCTCGAGCCCTGGCAACTGCCCGATCCCTATCTGGTCTGTGCCAGCGCCGAAGTTGCCAAGCTGATCGGGTTATCCGCACCGGAAATCGCCCGGCCGGAATTCGTGCAGGCGTTTTGCGGCAACTTGTTGCTTCCCGGCACGGAGCCGCTGGCGGCGGTGTATTCGGGCCACCAGTTCGGCACCTGGGCCGGACAACTGGGCGATGGCCGTGCCCACCTGCTCGGCGAAGTGCGCGGCACGGGCGGCAATTGGGAAATCCAGCTCAAGGGCGCCGGCCGCACGCCCTACTCGCGCTTTGCGGACGGGCGTGCGGTATTGCGTTCGTCAATACGCGAATATCTTTGTTCGGAAGCCATGGCCGGGCTGGGCATAGCCACTACGCGCGCGCTGTGCATCGTCGGCTCGGATGCGCCGGTACAGCGCGAAATGGTGGAAACAGCCGCCGTGGTAACGCGCGTCGCGCCCAGTTTCGTGCGCTTCGGCTCTTTCGAGCACTGGCGCGCGCGCGGGCGGGTGGACGCATTGCGCGAACTGGCCGACCACGTGATCGATCGCTTCCGGCCCGAACTGCGCGATGCCGATCAAGCCTATGTGGCGCTGCTGGCCGATGTGTCGCGCCGCACCGGCGAATTGCTGGCACGCTGGATGGGGGTGGGCTTCATGCACGGCGTCATGAATACCGACAACATGTCGATACTGGGGCTTACCCTCGATTACGGCCCGTTCGGCTTCATGGAAGCGTTCGACGCCAAGCATATCTGCAATCATTCCGACGACAGCGGCCGCTATGCCTACGCCGCCCAGCCGCATGTTGCGCAATGGAATCTGTACGCGCTGGCGGAAGCCCTGCTGCCGCTGATCGGCGCTGTCGACGCCGCGCGCGACGCGGTCGACACGCACTTTACGGCGGCCTACAACGAGGGCTTTCTGGCCATCATGCGTGGAAAATTCGGCTTCACGGCGGCCCTGGCGCGGGACGAGCAATTCATTTCCGACACGCTGAACATGCTGCAATTCCAGCGGCCGGACTTCACCCTGTTTTTCCGCAATCTGAGCCAGCTTTCCGCGACGGCGCAGGCCGGCGCCGACGCGCCGCTGCGCGACCTGTTCCTCGATCCGAGCCACTGCGATGCCTGGCTGGCCGACTGGCGCGCGCGGCTGGCACAGGAAGCGTCGCAGGACGCGGCACGCCAGGCGGCCATGAAGAAACTCAACCCCAAATACGTGCTGCGCAACTGGCTGGCCGAAACGGCGATCCGGAAAGCGCGCGACAAGGATTTTTCCGAAGTCACCCGGCTGCAGGCCTGCCTCGCCCACCCCTACGACGAACAGCCGGAATTTGAAGCTTATGCGGCTTTGCCGCCGGATTGGGCGAACGGTCTGGCGGTTAGCTGTTCGTCCTGATCCGCCTGCGCCGGGCGACGCTGCGACGGGCCCGTAGTGCATCGACGGAGAAAAATTGCCGCACGCGCGCAAGCGCCATACAGGCCGCGAAACCGCGCAGGCGTCATGCCAGCGGGGTTAGCCTCGGCGGGACTTCGCTGCAGCGCAACAAAACTTTGCGAGCGACCGGCCACCCGTGCAATGTAGCGGCAGGTCATCGGCCGTCACACTGTCGCCGGTAGACGACAGCCTGCCCTGTCACGCGCCCGCTGGCCGCGGCAGTAAGCCCGTAGACCGGCCCATGGCCAGTGCCGCCAGCCGTATCCGGGCACAGGCCGGGGCAGGCCTATCGGCCCTACCCGAGCTGCGCAACCGGCCCGCACCGCGCTGCTCGAAAATTCCACCCGTCCCGCCTCACCCAGTCGCCGCAAGGCGAACGCCGCATCGAGCAAGCTTGAGCCTGTGCCTCCTGCCGCAGCCTGGGCTTTACCCGCCTGTCGTCCCAGAGCGACGCCCGGCCGGCGTTTTTCGGCCCTGCCGAACACCGCAAACTGCCGATCGCATGCGGCGAGGCCGAATCCGGCGAGGGCACGATCCTTGCGTACCGCCGCCTCAGGCGCAACCGCGTCGGATTTTCAACATGGAAGGGAAGCTCATGCTCAGCAAGCAAAATTTGTTCGGAAAACGTGAAGACGCGCTGGCCCCGGCCGTCAGCAGCAACTCGAGCGGAAATTCCGCCGCGACGGGACTACCGGCCAGTCAGACCGGTACCGCCACGAGTACACCGTCCACGCCGGCGACTCCGCCACGCAGCGGCACAGGAATCGGCACGGCGAACGGGAAAATCGGTGCTGAGTCTGGCTCCAGTTCCGCGGCCGGACTGCCACCCGCGACGACCGGCAGCGAAGAGGTGGTGGCAAAAAACCGCCTCATCGTCGGTCCCGACGTCAAACTCAAAGGCGCGGAAATTCTGGACTGCGACACCCTGGTCGTGGAAGGCCGCGTCGAAGCATCCATGGATAGCCGCGCACTGCAAATTTCCGAACACGGCTCGTTCAACGGCAAGGTGAGCATAGACATCGCGGAAATTCGCGGCGTGTTCGAGGGCGACCTCACCGCGCGCAGCCTGCTGGTAATCCACGCCTGTGGCCGCGTGAGCGGAAAAATCCGCTATGGCAAGCTGTCGGTCGAACAGGGCGGGGAATTGTCGGGCGATATACAGGCCCTGTCCGCGCGCGATGCGCCCGCCGCCAGCGGCAGCACGCGGCCCCAGCTCACCGAAGCACCGAAAGTGATACGTTCCGGCGAAAGCGTGTCGACCTGAAGCCGTAACCGGCATGGCGCGGCGCGGGCACCGCTCGCGGCAAGCGTGCCGGCCTAGTCTGTGCGGCCGATGTTCGGCATAGCCAGCGGCGCTAGGCTCGAATGAGGCGTGGCACGAGGCGTGCCGCGCCACAACCGGCCGGAACCGAAAGTCATGCTCGCTGAAGCTTGCGCAAGTCGCGCCGCCCATACCTCACTGGCGCCGCAAATCCCCACAGACGCGGAACATTCACGCGGCCCGTGGTTTTTCGCCACAGCCCCGCACACGCTGGCGCTGCTGTCGCTGGCAACCGCGAATACCTACATCGTCTATTGGTTCTACCGCAATTGGCGCAGCTTGCCCGGCACCCGGCTCGGACGCGGCGCGGCACTGTTTGCAGCGCTGTGCTACCCCGTCAGTGCGCCGCTACTGTTCCGTCACGTCGCCGCAGCGGGCGGCCGGCCGCCCATGTGGCGGGTTTGCGCCTCCAGCCTTGCGCTGCTCTGGTTGGCGACCTATCTGCCGCAGCCCTGGTGGCTGCTATCGGGCCTGAGTTTTTTGCCGCTGCTTCCCGTCCAGGCTGCCATCAATCGCCTGCAAACGGGCCGCGCGGTTCTGCACGAGGGCTTCACCGCCGGTAGCCTGATCGCTTTGCTGGCAGGCGCCTGCCTGTGGGCAGCCGCGCTGATGGGTCTGGCGGGCGCCGCGCTATCCTGAGGCGGATTCAGGCCCAGTAGCGCGCGCGCATGCGCTCGTAGTACGCCACCAGATTGGCGTGGCGCTGGGCATGGCGCTTGAGCGGCATATCCAGCGGCACCGCAATCAGGTTGGCAAGAAATCCGTAAGCACAGGCATCAACCGAACTTGGCTGTTCGCCCAGCATGTAGCTGGACTGGCCCAGCAGCGCCGCAACCGCATCCAGATCGGCAATGCCAAGCTGCACGATTTCATCCTCGGTATGCCGGCCTATGCCCTGCATGGTGAGCTGGCGCAGTATGGTGCGGCGCGCCACGCGCGGCACGATCCACGCCAGCGGCGGCTTCAGCGCGCCAAAAAACGCGACACGCGTGAGCGCCCAGCCGGCCTCGGTAGACCAGCGGAAATACACCACGCACCAGTACAGATGCTCTTCCAGCAGGCGCCGCAGCAGCAGGCCGGTGGCCGCCTGTTGCGCGGTCAAGCCGACATCGAGCACGTCGCCATAGGTTTTTTTGAGGTAGTCGATCGCCAGCCCGGAATCCGCAACGATGCGGCCGCCGTCGTCGATATAGGGCAATTTGCCTTTCGGCGCTTTATGCAGGTCCAGCGTATAGCGGTTTTCGTAGGGCAGGCCGGCCATGCGCAGGTAAGTTTCCAGTTTGAGGCAGAACGGACTGGCATTGGGCAGGCCCAGCGCAGGCGGAAACTGGAACAGCCTCATCATGTTCATTCCTTTTCGTGCTGTGCGCGCATTTTTCGATGATAGCGAGGCCCCGCCCGGAGTGCACGCCTCAAGCCAGATGGGCGCCCCAGTAGGATCGGTCGGCATAGCTGTTCTTGAGGCATTCCAGCAGCAGGCGCACGCGCAGCGCGAGATGGCGGCGCTGCGGAAATAGCGCGTAGATGCCTATGGCCGGCGCGGCGTAGTCATCCAGCAGGCGCACCAGGCGCCCGGCGCGCAGGTCATCGCCCACCTCCCACATCGAGCGCCAGGCAATTCCGCGCCCTTCCAGCGCCCAGGCGTGCAGAACCGCGCCGTCGTTACAGCGCAATTTGCCCTGCACGCGCAGCCACTGGTGCTGGCCGTCGATCACGAAATGCCAGCCGCGCGCCTGCGGCCCCTCTGACCCCAGGGCCAGGCATTCATGCCGCAGCAAATCGTCCGGGCGTTGCGGCAGGCCGGCACGCGCAACATAGGCCGGGCTGGCCACCACCACCCGCTCCTGATCGCCCAATTTCAGGCTGGCCAGGCTGGAATCTGCCAATTCCCCCAAACGCACCACGCAATCGAAACCTTCATTGACCAGATCGACCACCCGGTCGGACAGGTCCAGCGTAATGCTCACTTCCGGATTGGCCGACTGAAAGCGCGCCACCAGCGGCGCGACGTGACGGCGGCCGAAGCCGGCCGGGGCGGACATTTTGATGTGGCCGCTGGCTTTTACGCCGCCCAGGGACACCGCCGCCTGGGCATTGGCCAAATCATTCAGTATGCGCTGGCAGTCTTCCAGAAAAGCGGTGCCTTCGGAAGTGAGCGACAGTCGGCGCGTGGTGCGCACCAGCAATTTCACCCCCAGACGTTCTTCCAGCGCATCCAGCCGGCGGCCGATCACGGCGGGCTGCACGCCTTCGATTTTCGCGGCGGCCGACAAACTGCCGCGCTGCATCACCGCGACGAATGTTTCGATCTGCTTGAACTGGTTCACTTGATACCAAAAGTAAAGAATGAATTGAATTTAACGATAATTATGATTTTTGAAATCTGCAATAGAATGTTTTCTTCCCACCGAGCAAAGGATCGCCATGTCCACGCCTGCCGCTTCCGCCGACTTCCGGCCCCGTGCCGTGCTGTTCGATGCTTACGGCACGCTGTTCGACGTGTATTCGGTTGCGGCGCTGGCGGAACAATTGTTCCCCGGCCGCGGCGAAGCGCTGTCCATCCTGTGGCGCGACAAACAGATCGAATATACGCGCCTGCGCACGCTGTCCGGTCAGTACAAGGATTTTCACGCCGTCACGCAGGATGGACTGATTTACGCCTGTGCGCGCCTGGGGCTCAAGCTCGACCCCGACGCGCACACCCGTCTCATGAACCAATATGCCCGCCTGTCAGCGTTCCCAGAAAACCTACAGGCATTGAGGGATTTGAAAGCCCTCGGCATCCCGCTCGCGATCCTTTCCAACGGCACGCCCGACATGCTGGCGGTGGCGGTGAACAGTGCGGGCATGGACGGATTGTTCGACCATCTGTTATCCGTGGACGCGGTACGCCAGTACAAAACCGCGCCAGCGGCATATCAGCTTGGGCCGAACGCTTTCGGCCACGCGCCCGGCCAGATGCTGTTCGTTTCTTCGAACGGGTGGGATGTCTGCTGCGCAACCTGGTTCGGCTATCGCACGTTCTGGATCAATCGCGCCGGGCTGCCGCCGGAGCAACTGGACGTGCAGCCTACTTACCAGGGCGCCAAGCTGAGTGAAGTGGCGGATTTGCTGCGCCAATTCCCGCCCGCGCCCGCATGAGCGGGGAAATCGGCCAGTTCGCGCTCATCGCGCTGGCGGCTTTTGCGGCCGGCGCCATGAATTCGCTGGCCGGCGGCGGCACGTTTTTTTCGTTTCCGGCGCTGCTTGCGGCGGGTCTACCGCCGGTGGTCGCCAATGCCAGCAACGCCGTGGCGCTATGGCCGGCCAGCCTGTCTTCGGCCTATGCATTCCGGCGCGAGCTGGGACGCTTTGCCCATTCGTTGCCGGCCATGTCGCTCATCGCCTTGGTGGGTGGCGCGGCAGGCGGGTTGCTGCTGCTGGCGATTTCGAATCAGGCCTTCAGCCGCCTCATTCCCTGGCTGCTGCTCATCGCCACCCTCAGTTTTGCTGCCGCCGGGCGCTTGTCGGCGCTATTGTCGCGGCGCTCGCCGCAAGGTCGTGGCGACCGGCGCAAGATCGGTGCCGGCGGGCTGGCGTTTCAGTTGGTGGTATCGATTTACGGCGGCTTTTTCGGCGCCGGCATGGGCATACTGATGCTGGCCGCGCTGGCCATCCAGGGCTATGAAGACATACTGGAAATCAGCGCGCTCAAGAACTTTCTGTCGGCCATCATCTACAGCGTCGCCGTGGTCACCTTCGTGAGCGCCGGCGCTGTGAGCTGGCCGCATACGCTCACCATGCTTGTCACCGCCAGTCTGGGCGGCTACTTTGGTGCCCGTTTGGCGCGTAAAATCCCCTCCGCCGCCTTGCGCAGGTTCATCGTTACGGTCGGACTTCTGCTGACCTTCTATTACTTCGTGCAGACCTATTGAATTTGAAAGGAAAGTCATGAGTCTTCCCCTGCCCCAAGGCATGGAAATCAACGCGCCCATCCTGCCCGGATTCGAAAAGATTTTCGTTCCCGAAGCGCTCGCCCTGGTCGCCAAACTGCACCGCACCTTCGCCGCTCGCCGCGCCGAATTGCTGGCGCGCCGCGTCGAGCGCCAGGCGCGCATCGACGCCGGCGAACTGCCCGACTTTCTGCCCGAAACCAAGCACGTGCGCGACGCCGACTGGCGCATCGCGCCGGTGCCCAAGGCGCTCGAATGCCGCCGCGTGGAAATTACCGGCCCGGTCGAACGCAAAATGATCATCAACGCGCTCAATTCGGGCGCGGATTCGTACATGACCGACTTCGAAGATTCCAACACGCCGAACTGGGTAAACCAGATTCAAGGCCAGTTGAACATGATCGAAGCCGTGCGCGGCACCATCAGCTTCACCAATGAAGCCGGCAAGGTCTATAAGCTCAACGACAAGGTCGCCACCCTGGTGGTGCGCCCGCGCGGCTGGCATCTGGACGAAAAGCACGTGCTGGTGGACGGTGCGCGCGTATCGGGCGGCATATTCGATTTCGCCTTGTTCATGTACCACAACGCCAAAGAACAGCTCGCGCGCGGCGCCGGCCCGTATTTTTACCTGCCGAAAATGGAGTCGCACCTGGAGGCACGCCTCTGGAACGACATTTTCGTGATGACGCAAAACGAGCTTGGCCTGCCGCAAGGCACGATCAAAGCCACCGTGCTGGTGGAAACCATACTCGCCACTTTCGAAATGGAAGAAATTCTGTACGAACTGCGCGAACATTCGGCCGGCCTAAACGCCGGGCGCTGGGACTACATTTTCAGCTGCATCAAGAAATTCCGCAAAAATTCGGATTTCTGCCTGGCCAATCGCGGCGCGATCACCATGAATGTGCCCTTCATGCGCGCCTATGCACTCACGCTGCTGAAAACCTGCCACAAGCGCGGCGCCCCGGCCATTGGCGGCATGTCGGCGCTAATTCCGATCAAGAGCGACCCGGAAGCGAACGAAAAGGCCATCGCCGGCATACGCGCAGACAAGACGCGCGACGCCACCGACGGCTACGACGGCGGCTGGGTAGCCCACCCCGGCCTGGTTCCCATCGCCATGGAAGAATTCACCAAGGTGTTGGGCGACCGCCCCAATCAGTGGGAAAAACAGCGCCCGGACGTCAATTTTTCAGCCGCCGAGTTGCTCGAATTCAAGCCTGAGCAGCCCATCACTGAAGTCGGGGTGCGCAATAACATCAACGTGGGCATCCACTATCTGGGTTCCTGGCTGGCCGGTAACGGCTGCGTGCCCATACACAACCTCATGGAAGATGCCGCCACGGCGGAAATTTCACGCTCCCAGGTTTGGCAGTGGGTGCGCTCGCCCAAAGGCGTGCTGGACGACGGCCGCAAGGTAACGGCCGAACTCGTGAAAGGCTTCATCCCGGAAGAGCTGGCCAAGGTCAAAGCCACGGTAATCGCCCAGGGCGAAGCCACCGAGAGCTATGACCGTGCGGCGGTGATTTTCGAAGACATGTCGCTGTCCGAAACCTTCACCGAATTCCTTACCCTGCCCCTGTACGAAAAACTGGACTAAATCGGAGTCCGGCAAGCTCCCCAACAAAGAAGACGGCGCCCAATCGGGCGCCGTTTTTTTCCCATTTTGTCCGCCAGTCGAACTCCGGTAAGTCCAGTTTAGCCCGGCGCGTAACCACGGCATTAAACCTACATTCCCCAGTTGACCGCTTCGATGCGTCGATAACGCTCGGAAACAATTAAACTTTCAGCAACTTAAGGGCGTACCTCGTGCGTGCGCCCCGCTACGCACCCGATGGCACGACGGGTGCGCCGCCTGCCGTTGTTGCTCCTCGTTGCAGGGGGCGGCCCTGCCGCCTCATCGCGCCTAGGCAGGCAACGCGCCCGCCGCACCCTCAGGCGCGTCCAACTGAGGAATGTAGGTTAATCGGGCATGGTCTGTAGCCCGGCATGCGTGCAAAACGTGGACGAAAAAAACCCGGCCTTGCGGCCGGGTTCAAGAAGCATTGCGTACTCGGGCGTTTTAGTGCGCCGACGCGGCAGCGGCACCGAGGCCGGTTTCGGAGCGCACTTCCTGCGCTTCGTAATCGGCACGCTCCTGCTTGGCCTGCGGGCTCTGGTCCATGAGCGAGAACAACCAGATGCCGATGAAGCCGGCAGACATGGAGAACAGCGCGGGCGAAGCGTACGGGAAGATTGCTTCCTTGTTGCCCATGATGTCGACCCAGATGGACTTCGACAGCACGGTGAGCACCACCGCCGTGACGAGGCCCAGCAGACCGCCGTACAGGCAGCCCTTGGTGGTGGAGTTTTTCCACAACACGGCCATCATGAGCACGGGGAAGTTGGACGACGCCGCGATTGCGAATGCCAGGGACACCATGAAAGCGATGTTCTGCTTTTCGAACAGGATGCCCAATACAACCGCAATGACGCCCAGCGCGATGGTGGTCAGTTTCGACACGCGCAGTTCGTCTTCCGACGAGGCGTTGCCGTGCTTGAACACCGTGGCGTAGAGGTCGTGCGACACGGCAGAAGCGCCGGACAGCGTCAGACCCGCAACCACCGCCAGAATCGTGGCGAACGCAACCGCGGAAATGAAGCCGAGGAACACGTTGCCGCCGACCGCGCTGGCCAAGTGAATGGCCGCCATGTTGTTGCCGCCGATCAGACCACCTTTGGCATCCAGGAAGGCGGGGTTGGTACCCACCAAAGTGATGGCGCCGAAGCCGATGGCGAAGGTCAGGATGTAGAAGTAGCCGATCCAGGTGGTGGCCCAGAACACCGACTTGCGGGCTTCTTTCGCATCCGGCACCGTGAAGAAGCGCATCAGGATGTGCGGCAGGCCGCAGGTACCGAACATGAGCGCCATGCCGAAGGATATGGCGGAGACCGGATCCTTGATGAAAGCACCCGGGCCCATGATGGCGCCGCCCTTCTTGTGCACTTCGACAGCCTTGGCGAACAGGGTTTCAGGGCTGAAGCCGTAGTTCATCATGACCATGAACACCATGAAGCTCGCGCCACACAGCAGCAGCACCGCCTTGATGATCTGCACCCAGGTGGTGGCCGTCATGCCGCCGAACAGCACGTACATCATCATCAGTACGCCGACCGACACGACCGCCATCCAGTAGTCGAGGCCGAACAGCAGCTTGATGAGCTGGCCGGCACCGACCATCTGCGCGATCAGGTAGAACGCCACGACCACCAGCGTACCCGTGGCCGCCAGGAAGCGGATCGGGGTTTGCTGGAAGCGGTAAGCCGCAACGTCGGCAAAGGTGAATTTGCCCAGGTTGCGCAGGCGCTCGGCCATCAGGAACATCACGACGGGCCAGCCGACCAGGAAGCCGATCGAGTAGATCAGGCCGTCATAGCCGTTGGCGAACACGGCCGCCGAAATCCCCAGGAACGAAGCTGCCGACATGTAGTCGCCAGCGATCGCGAGGCCGTTCTGGAAGCCGGTGATGCCGCCGCCGGCGGTGTAGAAGTCGGCAGCGGACTTGGTTTTGCCGGCCGCCCACTTGGTGATGAACATGGTGCCGATCACGAATGCGACGAACATTCCGATCGCCACCCAGTTGGTGGCCTGCTTTTCAGCCGTGCCTTCCAGGGCCGCCGCGAACAGCGGGCTGGAGGCGGCAGCAAGCGCCGCGGTGACGAGTAGCTGGCGCAGACGCATCATTTAAGGGCCTCTTCTTTCATCAGTCGATCGGACATTTCGTCGAATTCACCATTGGCGCGATAAACGTACAGGCCCGTGATGGCGATGGTGAAAACGATGACACCCACACCAATCGGAATGCCCATCGTCATGACACCCGCGCCCGTTTTCTGGGCCAGGAATTCCTTGTTGAAGGCGATGATGAGGATGTAGCCGTAGTAAACGATGAACGTCAATACGGTCAGCACCCAGGCGAAAGAACTGCGCTTTTGAATCAATTCCCGATACAGCGGGTTGGCTTTGATTCTGCTTACGGCGTCTGTGGCCATGGCCCCTCCTGTTTATGTTAAAAAATTGATCGAGTTACCCCCGAGCGTCGCAAGCGTAACCGCCGCAACTTACAGAGGTCTTACTGTGTGATTTTGTAACGGAAATCGTGACGCGGCGCAACATCGTCGCCCTGGCGGGGCGAAGCTCAGCGCGCGGCCCCGGAGCGCAGTACGCGCGTAACCCGCACCTCGTCGTCTTCCCCGGGATGCAGGCGGAAGCCCAGGCTGCGCGTAAGTTCCAGCATGGAGGTGTTGCGACGCAATACGTCGCCGTGCACCTCTTCGAACCCCGCCGCATCCAGATAGTCGATCAGCGCCTGTAACAGTAGCCGCCCCAGGCCGCGCCGCTTGATGTCGGAGCGCACAATCAGGGCAAATTCGGCGCGCTTCCTGCCCGGCTCGGCCACCGCGCGTATCACGCCCAGGGTTTCACCTTCGCCGCCGCCGGACGGGTCCACCGCGACGAAAGCCATTTCGCGGTCGTAGTCGATCTGGGTGAGCCGCACCAGCAGGGCCGGATGCGGCCCGCGCACGGGTGCGAAAAAGCGCAGGCGCACATCTTCTTCATCCAGATGCGAAAAAAACGTGCGGTGCA
>JAEUNM010000079.1 GCA_016791105.1 Rhodocyclaceae bacterium
CGGAAACCGGGGTCAGAGCGACGTAATTTCCAAGTGCAAGTTTGCTCCAAAACGGGCATTTTCGGCGGTGGCGCGAAATACCTCACTCCGACCCCGATTCTGCCCACCGATTCTGCCCAATACCGACGGAAAGCCGAGCACGCCGTCCAGCGCCGCGAACAGCCGCGCGCGTGGAGCCACGTCATAAAGCCGGGGCGGACTGATTTTGGCGAGCCGGGGTATCGTCATGGCGAAGCACGGAAATCCGTGCCCGTATGGTAATGTCACATCGAACGCTGCGCCAGCCGCAATTTGCCGGGCGCGACCAGCGTCCTTGCCGGGCTGCCGGTTTGGGCGTTTTTGCACTTAAACACAACGAATGTCGAGCTCGTAGGTTGGGGTGAGCCCGCGAACCCCAACATCGGCGCCAATTAAACCGCCCGGCCCTTGTTCCCCGCCGGCAAGCCGAAGTACGCGCAGGCGCGTTTTTCCACCGTGGGTGTTGGGGTTCCTTCGTCACCCCAACCTACGAGGTCTGGCTTTATACAAGCTGTGGAATGAGGAGCGGTTGCATTCGCGTCCACGATTTCCAGCCTGGCATTTTTTCCCCTAGCTTTGATCCGGTGCGATCAGTTTTACGCCCGAAAAATAAGTGCTGTAACGCCGTGTATCACGCGTCAGGATCGGAAACCTTGAAACGGCAGCATGCGCGCCGATGAAGAAGTCGGCAAGCACGTTGTTCTTCGTTCCTCCACGCCCGCGATAAAGAACGAATGCCTTGCCGGCAAGGAACAGCGCCGGGCGCGGCATGTCGATCATCGTCAGGCCCAGTTCGTCGATCGTGCGATCGAGTGCCTCGGCCGTCGAGAACGTCAGCGATAGTTCCGAGTAGATAACCGGGTTGATGGCCAGGCGATGGATCTTTGCTTGCACCCGAAGTTGCGCAACGGACCAGTCGCCCCATTCGGGATCGTCTTCCAGAACGTCGACCAGCACATTGGTATCGACCAGCAGCATCAGGCCCCGCCGCGCAGCAAGGCCATTAGTTCATCGGTGCGCCACTTCACGTCGGCCTTGCCCCGCGCAGCCTCGAAGCGATCCGGCTTGCGATCGGAGCGCGCGCCAACCTTGCGAATGACCACATCGCCGTCTTTATTGACGGCAAATTCCACAGATGATCCGGGCACCAGATCGAGAGCGTCTCGGATCTGCTTTGGAACAGTAACCTGCCCCTTGCTGGTAAGCGTCGTTGCCATGACAAGCCTTTCGTATTACCGACCGTCTGATTGTAATACCCAGGAACAATCGTGGCAATCCGCGCCGATTTGGGCCGACTCCGCAAGGTTTCAAGCAAGCGTCCCGCCCGCCCGATTCGGAATCAAGCTCGCCGCTCGTAGGTTGGGGTGAGCCCGCGAACCCCAACAAAGGCGCCGATTGAACGGGCCAGCCATTACGCCGCGCCGGCAAACCCCAGTAAGTGTCTGCAGCGGTCAAAATCCGCCGAAATACGGCGGCGGCAAAAAATGGGGTGGAAACCGGGGTCAGAATGAGGCATTTTTCGCCACCGACGGAAAAAGGCCCATCTCGGAGCATGCGTGCATTTGGAAATTACGCCGCTCTGACCCAAATTCCACTACTGTCGACCGCGGAAGGCAGCGGTGGGCATGTGCAGGTAGGCGGAAGGCTAGGCGTGATTAAAAACCCTTTCGGACGGAATGACGACGCACCGGCTTACCTGGGCGCCACCACGCCCATGGTGGGCAGCGCAGTACGAAAACTAAGCCTGGCGGCCGACGGTACCCTGTTTGCCGACGTATGGGATTACGAACCCAATCTGGACATGTTTGCGCCCGAAACCTTTGCGCTGTACACCTGGAACGCGCCGGCCCTGGTTCAGGGCGCACTGAACGCCTATCAGCGCGATCCGAAGCACACTTACCCGATTGACCGCAACCTGCCCACCAATCCGAATGCGCAGGCACCGCTCATCCCGGAACTTACCCCTTCGCGCTACGATACCGTAAGCAGCGCCGGCACATTTGTTGGGTGGTCGAACCTGGGCAGTTATCCCGAGCCCGGGGAATTTCCGACGTTCGCGCCCCGCACGACGCCACAACAGGCGCTCGTATTCACACGGCTGGAGGAACCTGTGCCCATTTCCGAGCAGCAGACCAACACCATGGATGGCTATCTTTTAAAAGCTTTCGACATGTTTACGGCCGGGTTTGCAACAAAAGTTGGGGACAACAACTACAAATACGGCACCGGGCAGATTAGCCTGAGTCAGGCAGTGTTTCTGAATCTGATTGAAGTCGCTACCACTACCGCAGCGTTTGCTGTGTCCGGCGCAGTCGCCTCTGGCGTCAAAGTCACGCTTACCGAGC
>JAEUNM010000112.1 GCA_016791105.1 Rhodocyclaceae bacterium
AAATCCATCTGGAAACTTACAAACGCCAACGACGAGCGTTTCGCTCTCGCCGCTTAACACCGGCGAGCCCTGCACCGGTCTGCCGATGGGCCGGGTCGCGCAAGCGGCAGCAGGGTAATCCACACCGGCTAAGGGTGCGCCCCGCCGCGCGGCGCACCACAAAAACCCAGCGGATCGCCTGCAACCAGCCCGCCCGCCGGCGGGGAGCAGGTTAAATCAAACGGCGCGGCTAAGTATGTAGAACTGGCTGTAGAGGGCTTGCGGACGCGGGTTCGATTCCCGCCGCCTCCACCAATATTGAAACCCCAACCGTTCCCGGTTGGGGTTTTTTATTGCCCGATCGCGCCGGTTCCCGCGTGTTGTTGGGGGTTCCTGCGGAAGCCTGCGGACTGCGACAGTCACCCGAAGTGGCAGTTCCGGGTCGGATTCCACTCTCTCCTGGCCATTCCTCGCTCTGACCTCGCCCCCTGAAACTGGCCCGAAGTCCGCAAAGGCCACAAGTCAGTACCATACAGATCAAAGAGTTACGCGCGGACGAATCAAGCAGTTGGATTGCAGTATTGGTTACCGGCGGTGATTAATACCGGCTGGCAGCGTCACCACTTCCCGTCATTGACCTTGGCCGAGCCTGATCCGAGCGGCACGATCTTCTGTGGCTTGACCGCATCATTCTCTACCAACGGCTTCTCGCCGAGCTTCACGCCTTTGGCCGCGACGCTGTCCATCCCTGCAAGTTTTTTCGCCCCACTCAGAGCATTGAGCTTGTCATCGTAGTAATCGAACCAGGGCAAACCCGCTTTCGTGTAGTCTCCCGCTGAGGGCGGCTGACCCGGCACGGGCTTACCGGTAGCTATCGCCCACTGAGTGCTGTTGAGTATGTGAACAAAGCACCGGCTGGACTGGGACATGTCCCACGCATCGTATCCATACTCGTCTTCATAGATCTCCTGCCGCATTAGTCCGCCAGGGGCCAATCCCATCGATGCCGACTCACATGGGGCGGCGAGGCCATAGCAAACGTCTGCATCGAAAACGCGGGCACTCCGCTTCAACATTTCTTCATAGCGATCTCGCTTCATCGGGCAAACGATGATCTGAAGGCCGCCATGCTCGGCACCGCCGGAGAGTTGTTCTTCCGCCGTGTAACCCTGCCCGAGAGGCATTGCAACAAACTGGCGGATTAACCCCTTCTGTACGCAGAAGCCGTCGAGCCAGGGCTGACGTATTCAGTTGGACTGGGCATGCGCCGCGACCGACTGGCTGGTTGATATCTGCAGGCACGACTCCTCGTAGGCCTCGAAGTCGACCTGGCGGTAAGCCACCCGGCGACAGAGCTTCAGGAATTTTGGTCCGATCCCGGCGCTGCGCCAGCGTTCCAGGGTGGCCTCGCTGATATTCCAGCGGGCGGCCGTTTGTTTTTGACAGAGGTGAACGACGTCCATCTTGGTCTCCTTCCGAATGAGTTGGCAGGAGTCCATGAAGGCGCTGTTCGGCCGACGAGCCAAGGGATTCTTCTGTGGATCTGAGTTATGCGTCGTCTGGCGGCAGTGGAGTGTCGAGTTCTACCGAGACGTCCCCAACCAGCGACCGAACACGTCGCACCTGCTCGGCAGTGATAGCCTGCAACCGTTCGGGGTGCGCTGCGATGTCCCGCTCGAGGAAATCCAGAATGACCTTCTCGGGTGCGCTGGTGATGGCAGTTTCCGCATCGTCTGCATCTTTCTTCATGCGCCTTCCCCAGGTACGGACTCAACCAATACATAGCTGGTGCTACGCCCACCTGCATCCGATTTCCGCAGCACGCCCCGCGCAAGCAAGTCGTTGATATCGCGCAGCGCCGTGTCCGGCGAGCACTTGGCGATAGCCGCCCACTTGCTGCTGGTGAGCTTGCCCTCGAACCCGTCGAGCAGCTTGTTCAGCAATTTCACCTGTCGCTCGTTGAGCGGCGTGGTCGCCCAGCGCTGCCAGAACCGGGCTTTCGTCAGAACGGCGTCCAGCGTGTGCTGGGCCTGGTCAACCGCGCGATGAAGCGTGTCGAGGAACCAGGCAAGCCACTCGGTGACGTCCATCGACCGCTTCTGCGTCCGCTCCAGGATGTCGTAGTAGGCCTTACGTTCGCGTTGGATCTGCGCCGACAAACTGTAGAAGCGTTGCGGGCTGCCATCGGCACGCGCCAACAGCAGATCGCCAATGGCCCGGGCGATACGGCCATTGCCGTCGTCGAATGGGTGCAGCGTGACGAACCACAGATGGCCGAGGCCAGCCTTGAGCAGCGGCGGTTCGTTCGACGCGGCATTTAGCCAGTCGAGGAAACGGCTAGTTTCTACTTCCAGACGGGCAGCGGGTGGCGCCTCGAAATGCACCCGCTGGCGGCCAATGGGGCCGGACACCACTTGCATCGGGCCGGTGGCATCGTCGCGCCAGCCGCCGACCTTGATCTTGGAGAGCCCGGAGTAGCCGGTAGGAAACAGTGCGGCATGCCAGCCGAAAAGACGCTCCCGCGTTACCAGTGCCTGGCAGTTGGCCGTGGCATCTAGCACCATCTCGACCACGCCCTCGACGTGGCGATCGACCGGAGCGAGCGCGCCGATGTCCACGCCCAGCCTGCGGGCGATGGAAGAACGCACGGATTCGACGTTGAGCTGCTCGCCCTCGATCTCGCTGGTCTTGACCACGTCCTCAGTCAGCGCTGCAAGGCTCGCCTGATCGCGCAGCGCCATGCCGACGTCGGCCAGACGGCCCATCAACAGCCCCTGGGCGCGGCTGACCTCAGCCATAGGCCCAGCCAGTGCTGCCAGGTCGAAGTGCCAGTTCGGCCAGTCTTTGGACTGCCAGATGTATTTGTAATCGCCGCTATCCATGCGGAGATTATGATGCGCATTCTCCGCACACGCACGTCTTTCTCCGCATACGGTGCGGTGAATAAGAGCGCCATTCGCCGCATGCAGGGCCACCTTGCCCAAAACTGGGTGTAACTGGGTGTATTTTTGGTGGCCTGCTGGGGATGACCTCGCGCCTTTCGAATATTTCGCATATTCGTTTATTTCGATTATTCTGCTTCCCATGACGCTGCTTGAAGCTCCCAGAAGGCTGCCATGACCACACACTCTCCCACCCATTCGTTGCCCACGGCCGAAGAAGTTGCCATCGCCCGCGAGAGCGGCCAGGCCCTGTCCACCTATTTGCAGACCCGCGCGGAAACCCAGCGGATCGAAATCTTCGACGACAAGGGCGCGGCCCATCCGGTCCGCGTCCCTGTGTCGGCGCTGCGTCTGCTCGTGGATGTCCTGACCGAAATCGGTAAGGGCAACGCGGTAAGCATCGCCCCAATCCACGCCGAGCTGACGACCCAGGACGCAGCGAATGTGCTCAACGTCTCGCGACCGTTCCTCGTGCAGTTGCTCGAGCGCGGTGAGATTCCGTTCCACAAGATCGGCACGCACCGTCGTGTCCGCTACCAGGACGTGATCGCATACAAGGAGCGGATCGACGCTGAGCGCAGCAAGGCCCTCGATGCACTGGCCGAGCAAGCCCAAGCGCTCAAGATGGGGTACGACTAACGAGACTTACGGACGCCTGAGCCTGTGCCCACGGAACGGAGTCTAAGTTGAAGTAGAGAGACGACGACTGGAGGAGAGTGCGATGAAGACAGGTTCCCCAAAACGCAGCTACACGGTGGAATTTCGGCAGGAGGCGGTTAGGCAGGTGATGGAAGTGAAACGAGGCGTGCGCGAGGTGGCACGCGGCCTGGATGTGTCAGAGAAGACGTTGGAAAACTGGCTGCGCGCGGCCCGGCGGGGGTTGCCGCTGGTAAAGGGCGAGGCAAGCCAGGTGGAGAACGAGCATACCGAGTTGGTGCGCTTGAGGGCGGAAAACGCAAGGCTGAAGATGGACGTCGAAATCCTAAAAAAAGCGGCGGCGTACTTCGCCAGGGAAAACCGGTGAAGTACGCCTGGATCGACAAGCATGACGAGCAGTACTCGGTGGCGCGCATGTGCGAGTTGCTGGAAGTCTCGGCAAGTGGGTACTACGACTGGCGCGGCCGCCCGCCGTGCCCGCGCAGCGTCGAGGACGAGCGGATAACGGCGGCGATGCGGGCGAGCTTCGCGCGACACCGCGGCAACTATGGACGACCGCGACTGACGCAAGAACTGCGCGCCCAAGGGTACTCGGTAAACCACAAGCGGGTACGTCGGCTGATGTTGCGCGAAGGGCTGGCAAGCAAGCGGCGGCGGCGCTTCGTGCGCACCACAGACT
>JAEUNM010000134.1 GCA_016791105.1 Rhodocyclaceae bacterium
AGTAAAGCGCCACGCCGCGCGCGAGGGCGCGCCGGTAGTCGAATTTTGCGCCGCGCTGGAAGCGGAAATTGCGGACCTCGACGACGAAGAAAAGAAAGTGTTTCTGGCCGACGTGGGCCTCGAAGAACCCGGGCTGAATCGTTTGATCGTGGCCGCTTTCGGCCGCCTCGGACTACAGACTTATTTCACCGCGGGCGAAAAGGAAGTGCGCGCCTGGACGGTGCCGGTCGGCGCCACGGCACCGCAAGCCGCGGGGGTGATCCACACCGATTTCGAACGCGGCTTCATCCGCGCCGAAGTGATTGCATTCGATGATTACATCGCCTGCGGCGGCGAAACCAAAGCCAAGGAAAAAGGCAAAATGCGCCTGGAAGGCAAGGAATACGTCGTGCACGACGGCGACGTAATGCACTTCCGTTTTAACGTCTAGCAAATCCTTGTTTCAGTTTTCCGCCGAAAGTCGGACCGCTTCGCGATGCGAAGAAAGCGGGCGTACCTGCCACTAAGCCGGTGAAATCGTGGGTGACTTGCCTGCATGGGGCGCGTTTGCCGGCGGCGCAGTGCGGGGTTACCCTGCGCGCAGGAGCCCTGCTCGTGCAAAATTATTGTTTCGCGCCATTGTGGCCGCACCGCCGGCCCATTTCGGCCGCGATCTGGGCGGCGGCTTCGCGTCACCGGCGACAGACCGGCAGGATTATGGAGCAGGGCGGCCTTTTCTCAGGGCGGCAATCAGCATATCTACCTTGGCAGCCAGTTCCGTTGCATGCAGACAGGCGGCCGGGCGGTTTTCCCTGGCGCTGCGCTGGGTGCGTAGCGCCAGTTTTTCCACGGCTGGCGAACACAGGTTGCCACCCAGGCTTTTCAGTTCGTGGGCCAGTGCGGCGATGCCTGCATAATCGGCGGCTGCGGCCACGGTGCGCAGCCGCTCGGCATCGGCGGCGTGGCCCAGCATGAAAATATTCGTCAGTTTATCGACGAAGCCGGGGCGGTTCGGATAAAGGCGGTCGAAGTGGTCCCAGTCCATGATTCTACATTCCCCGGTTGACCGCTTCAATGCGTCGATAACGCCCGGAAATAATTAAACTTTCAGCAGCTTGAGGGCGTACCTTGTGGGTGCGCCCGGCTACGCACCCGATGGCACGACGGGCGCACCGCCTGCCGTTGTTGCTCCTCGTCGCAGGGGGCGGCCCTGCCGCCTCGTCGCGCCTAGGCAGGCAACGCGCCCGCCGCACCCTCAGGCGCGTCCAACTGAGGAATGTAAGGGGATGCAGGATTCGGCCGGCGGGCTGAGGGGCGCGACTGTATCGCCTCCGTCTGACGGGTTTACGACATCGGATACGTGGGCGAGCAGGGTGTGGACCAGGGTGTCCAGATCGATCGGTTTGTTGATCGTGGCGACCATGCCTGCCGTCAGGCACTTGTCCATTTCTTCTTTCAGGGCATGCGCGGTCTGTCCGATCACTGGCAGGCCGGGGTGCGACTGTTTGAGGTGGCGGGCGGCCTCCAGACCGTCCATGAGCGGCATCTGCACGTCCATCAGCACGGCGTGGAAGGGGCGCGCCGCGTGCGATACGAAATCCAGCGCTTCCTGGCCGTTGTCGGTCAGCACCACCTCGGCGCCTTCGCCTTGCAGCAAATCTTCCAGCACCAGCTGGTTGATGGCGTTGTCTTCGGCTACCAGCAGGCGCAGGCCGGCCAGACGGTGCGCGCCGGTCTGGCCCGGACCTTGCTGAAGCGGCAGCGGTCGGTCCGATTCCTTGAGCGGCAGGCGCAGCGTGAAAGTACTGCCCTGACCGGGGCGGCTTTCCGCGTCCAGCGTTCCGCCCATCAGGCCTGCCAGGCGGCGGCTGATCACCAGGCCCAGGCCGGTGCCGCCGAATTTGCGCGTGACGCTGCCGTCGCCCTGTTCGAAAGGCTGGAACAATCGCTCCAGCAGAGCCGGAGCAATGCCGATGCCGGTGTCGCGCACGGCGAACACCAGACTCGCGCCGTCGCGGCTGGCGTGCAGCTTCACTTCGCCGTGCGGCGTGAATTTGATGGCATTGGAAAGCAGGTTGTTGAGGATTTGCGCAATGCGCACCGGGTCGCCCAGCACAGCCACGGGCAGGTCGGTGCTTTCGGTGGCGAGGCGTAGACTTTTCGTGGTGGCCAGGATGGCAACATCTTGCACCGTCTGTTCGATAACTTTGGCTGGGTCGAACGGCTCTTCCTCGACGACCAGCTTGCCGGCTTCGATCTTGGAAAAATCGAGAATGTCGTTGATGATGGTGAGCAGCAGCTTGCCCGAGTCGAGAATACGCGCAAAAGTGTCCTGCGCCTTGCCGCGCCCGCTGCTATCCCGGTAGCCGATTTGCGCAAGGCCCAGCACGCCATTGAGCGGGGTGCGGATTTCGTGCGACATGTTGGCAAGAAATTCGCTTTTCGCCCGCGTGGCGGATTCGGCCGTGCGCTTGGCGTTCTGCAACACTGCCTCGGCTTCCAGCCGTTCATGAATATCGGTGAAGCACACCACCGCGCCGACTATCTGACCGTCGCTCAGCAAGGGTTGCGAGGCCAGTGCGACGTGCAGGGGCTGGCCGTCGGCGCGCCATTTGATGTCGTGCTGCAGCCGATGCGGTTTGCCGATGCAGGGGCGGTGATGAATGGGGCATTGGTCCTCGGGAAAATGGCGGCCGTCGGCGTGGCTGTGGTGGATTTTTGCATGCACGGTGTGGCCGATCAGTTGCGCCGCGGCGTAGCCCAACATGCGGCATGCCGCGGGATTCACAAAGGTGAACCGGCCTTCATTATCGACGCCATAAATGCCGTCGGCGGCCGATTCCAGGATGGAAACGGTACGCTTTTCCGCCATGTGAAGCTGTTTGGTGCGGGCCTCGACCAGGCGCTCCAACTCGTTGCGGTGGGCGTCCAGTTCGAGTTCCATCGCCTTCCTGGCGGTGATGAGTTGAGCTACGCCCCGATAGCCCTTGAAGCCGCCGTTTGCGTCGAAGTGGGGAATTCCGCTTACCGAAATCCAGCACAGGTTACCCTGGCCTTCGCGCACACAGTATTCGAAGTCGCGGAACGCCCGGTGTTGTTCGATGCGCGTCAAATGGGCCTCGATCAATTCCGGCCCATTCAGTCCATCGCGCGTGGCCAGTTGGCGCGGCGTGCGCCCCAACATCGATTCCTGCTTCACGCCCAGAATGCGTTCCGCATTGTCGGAAAAATAGCTGAAGCGCAATTCGCCATCCATTTCCCAGAACCAGTCCGCGGAACTGCTGGAAAATGCGCGCAGCCTTTGCCTTTCGTCCTCCAGTTGGCGCTCGACCAGATGCTTGTCGGTCAAATCGCGCCCCACTGCCAGGAAGCGCCCGTCGGTCAGCAGTCTGGCGACGATTTCGACCATGCGTATATTGCCGCTGCAGGTGCGCATGGGCCATTGGCTGCGTTGCGAGCGGCCGGTCCGGCGCAGTTCGTCCAGATGGGCTGCCATGCCGGCCTGGGCTTCTTCGGCCACCAGGTCCACAATGGTATGGGCGAGGACTTTCGCCAATTCGCAGTCCAGCAGTTTGCATCCGGCCGGATTCACGTACATCAGGCGGCCCTGGCCGTCGGCAATGCCGATGAAGTCGCCCGCTTCTTCCAGCACCGTCCGCAATTCGTCCGCGCTGCGTCGGCGTTCCGTAATGTCGCGGCAGAACACCACCAGGCGCCCGCCGTGCTCGGGAAAATAGGTGACGCTCACTTCCACCGGCCACAGACTGCCGTCGCGGCGGCGATGCCGGGTTTCGAACAGATCGCTGCCTTCATGCACGATCTTGTCGATATGGGCGGATGTTTGTTGCGGGCCGTCTTGAACGGCCAGATCAGCCACGCACATGCCCAGAAGTTCGTCGCGTGCATAGCCGGACTGTTCGCAATAAGTGTCGTTGACTTCCAGCAGGCGGCCAGCCATGTCTGCCACATAAAAGCCATCCTTGCTGGTTTCGATCACCGTGCGCAACAGGGCCCTGCGCTCGCGCAGGGATTGTTCGGTGCGCAGGCGCTCGCTGAGGTCACGCACGCAGCCCACGAAGCGGATTTGCCCCCCCTTGGTGCGTTGCACGCCCACTCGCACATGCACGCTCACCGGACTGCCGTCCTTGCGTACCGCCTGCACGTCGCGGCCAGTGCCGATCAGGGAGGGCTTGCCGCCGGCGAGATAGCGGGCCAGATACGACAGGTGCGCGGAACGGTGCGGTTCCGGCATGAGGGCGCTGACGCTGCGCCCGATCAGTTCGTCGTTCCGATAGCCGAAAAGCAGCGCACCGGCGGGGTTGATCTGTTCGATCACGCCGCGCTCGTCGATTACGATAATGGCGTCGGGCGCAACTTCCACCAGGGTGCGGTAGCGTTCCTCGCTGGCGCGCAATTCCTCGGTCATGGCGGCGGCCAGTTGCCCGGCCTTCAAGCGGATGCGCAGGTGGGTACGCAAAAATAGTGAAAATGCGAGGCTGGCGGCGAGACAACTTAGTCCCACCGCAGGTGGAAGGGCCGCTTCGATGGCAGGTACCGCGTCGGGCCGCAGGCGCAGGCGCAGGGTCCAGGTTCGGCCTCCGATTTCGAGCGGCAGCAGCATTTCGGGCGCATCGGCGGCAAATTTCCCTACCTTGCCGTCGACGGCGCGAGCGGCGTAAAAACGCTTTTCCGGTAGCGCTTGTGCGCCGTCGTATAGTTCGACGTCGAGGTCCTTGACGCGATCCGCGAACATGGCGCCCATCAGTCCCTCGATCTGGAATACTCCGGCTACGAATCCCCGCAGCGCGGCGCTGCGTTGTTCGACGCTGGCGAGCGGCAGGTCGTGGCGATAAACGGGTACATAGATCAAAAATCCAGGCCGATCCCCAGCCTGTGATTCGTGTGTCAGTCGGACTATGCCGGACATGGCCGGGCGCCCCGTGTCGCCGGCACGCTCCATCGCTGCGCGCCGCGCCGGGTCCGTCCAAGGGTCGTAGCCGAGGACTTGTTCCTTGCGCCGGTTGTAGGGTTCGAAATAGAGAATCGGGATATAAATGGCCCGTGTACCGCTGGGGTGTACCTGGTATTTCGGGAAACCTTCTGCCCGCACCCCGCGCTCATGGCGCCCCAGTTCGGGCGCCTGGACGACCTCGTTGTAGCCGACCGCTTCCAGCCCGGGAAAGTGCTGCGCAATGTCGAGTGACACGCTGAAACGGTGCCATTCGTCGCGCGATACCAGGTCCGAGGCGAGTACCAGCGCGGCCCCACTGCGCAGTGCGGATTCGTACTGCGCCATGCGGTGTTCGACCACGCTGCGCATTTCTTCGCTTGCATGGCTGAAATGTTCGTGAACATGCTCTGCAACCAGGCGCTGCGCTGATTGCGCGATGACGAAGGATAGGGCGACGCCGGCGGCAAGAACGCACCAGGGTATTGCTGCGCGAAATCCCGGGTGCGGGCGGGTATCCGATAAGTTGTCGAATAGTTTCGCCGCGCGATGGGTGGCCTCGAATCCGTGCGCTGGAGGCGCCTGCCCGAACCGATCGGAAATCATTCCGTCTCCTTCGCAGCCATAGGCGTGGACGGAGCGTCCTGCTGCGTGAGACGGGGGCGAGGTCTCTTGAGGCGACCAGAGTCTTGAGACTCGGGCGAAAAGCGTGCGGCTGGGGGCTGGAGCCGGGCTGAAAGACGCTTCCAGCGCGTGTGCGGTTGCCCGGTTGATGGAAATCCTGCACGCGGCCTGTAGAGGCGTTATCCTTCAACAATCAATATAAATATACCCGAGTGGATTTGTCAAATATCAAATGCTTCTAGTCGTGCGCGGGCGCGCCGCCTGCGCAACGCGGATAAGCCGAACAAGCGTTTCGATTACCTGACCATGCCTTCAATCCGCCTTTTGCTCGTCGACGATGATCGCCTGGCGCTTGCCACCCTGGCAGCCGGCTTGAATGAATGCGGCTATTCCGTCGCCGTCGCGGATTCCAGCGAAGCCGCCCTGGCCCTGGCAGCCAGAGAAACGTTCGATCTTGCCATCATGGACGTGCGCATGCCGGGGTTTTCAGGCACCGAACTTTGCCACCTGCTCGAACACCGCCATCGCCTGCCGGCCATGTTTCTGAGCGCCTACGGGAATCGCGAACAGGTGGCGGCGGCGATCGGCGAAGGCGGGTTCGGCTATCTCGTGAAGCCTATCGACGCCTTCCATGCCGTACCGGCGATCGAAGCTGCCCTGGCCCGTGCCCGCGATCTGGCCGCGCTGAAACGCGCGCAGGCCCAATTGCAGCAGGCGCTGTCCGCAGGCCGTCATACCAGCGTTGCCGTCGGCATCGTCATGGCGCAGCGCGGTCTGACCGAACAGGCGGCATTCGACGCCCTGCGCGCCGATGCGCGCCGGCAACGTCGCAAGCTGGAAACCTATTGCACGGCGCTGGTCGAGGCACACGAGCGCCGCTGTAAAAGTTGAGCGGGCAATTCGCGTGGTGGTCCCTTTGCTCCCAGACACCAAGCGCGGCGATCGCCATCGCCTGTGGGCGGAAATTTTCGACCACGCGCATCTGGCCATCGCCATTTCCGAGGCCTGCGGCAATACATTCGTGGTGGTCAATCCGGCTTTTACGGCACTTTGCGCTTGTCGTCCGGACGAACTGATCGGCCAACCGCTCTGGTGCGTCATTCCTCCGGACCTGCTGCCAACATTCGAGCGCGGCATGGCCGCCGCGGATGCCGCCGACCATGGCGTGATCGTCACCGAGCTGTTGCGTTGCGACGGGGGGGGCACGCCGGTCCGGCTCGAAATCAGCGTGCTGCGCGACGCCGCCGGAACGGTGCAGAGCCGGCTGATGTGCGTCCATGGCATTTGCCCGCCGGCGCGGCCCGCAGGCGCTGATCACGCGGCAAGGCCAGATATTCCGATTGGGACGGACGCGCCGCGCCGCGGCCGTGCAGGCGAAGTTGCCGCCGCGCGCGCCGGGTCGCACGGCATCGCGCCGCAAACGCAGGCCGAGCAAAACCGCCTCGCCGACGTGGCGCGTCGGCACGATACGCTGGTGCGGGAACTGCACCACCGCTTCAAGAATCATCTGCACGGCGTGACGGGGCTGTTGCGTCAGCGCGCCGCCAAATATCCGGAACTGGCCCCGCAATTGTCCGAAGTGATCGCCCAGATCGGCACCATTGCCGGCGTGTACGGTTTGCAGCGCACGGACGAAAATTTCCGTGCCGACCTGGAGGGCATGGTGCGCATGATCGCTGCCGCAGCAGGCGGGCCGGTGGACTATGAGGGCAGGGCCGGCGCCAAGCTGCCATTGCGGGAAGCCGACGCCGTGCCGCTCGCCCTGGTGGTGCGCGAACTCGTCGCCAACGCACTGAAACACCGGAACGAAAGGGAGTCCGCCCGGCCGCCGCGTGTGAGCCTGAAAACGGCCGGGAAGCGCGTGCTGTTGAGCATAAGCGCCGCGCCGGCCAGGCTGCCGGCGGGGTTCGATTACGCGGCCCGCCAGGGGCTGGGCGCTGGCCTGGAACGGGTTGCCATGCTCATGCCCGGCAAGGGTGCCCAACTTGCCATCTACCAGGTTGGCGATGAAGTGCGGGCCGAATTGCGTCTGGATGCGCTGCTCTTTTGCGAAGTTTGACGCGCGCCGTTGCTGTGGGGCGCGAACCTGATCCGCGCCTGTTTTTTTCTGGGCCCATGCAAGGGCAGAACCATAGCCACTACGCGCCTGCCCATCGTTATGGCGAGTGGAGAATAATCCGGCCAGACGGCGTCGCCGTCCGACCAGATCCTGCGCCGGTTCATTCAGCCGATTCGCATTTTTCCACGTCCTTGCCCGGGAAGCCGGTTACGCTCGTCTGAACTACAGTTTCGTCGTCGGTTCTGAAATAACGGCTCACCCCGGCGGGAATCGCGATAAAGCTGCCGGCCGGCATTCGGCGCAGGTTTTTGTCGTCCCATTTTTCGCCGATGCCGACATATAGCGCGCCGGACAGCACGGTATAGGTTCTGTCCTCGTGGTCCGGGTGTTCGGGAACCCGGGTGCCAGCCGCCCATTTGACACGTGCCGTGTAGGGCGGGCAGTGGAACTGGTTCGCATCGCCCAACAGGATGATGCGTGTTGCGGTCGCCCCATAGGGCTGCCACTGCATGTCCTTGGCGGCGATCATGGATGGCTTGAGCGCGGCGTGTACTTTGGGACAACCGTCGCCGCCCGGACCGATCACGCTACCTTGATAGATGACTTCCTCGCTATTGGTTTTGAAGTTGCTGACGTTGGCGGGCGAGATGAAAAAACTGCCCGGCGGCAGGGGCTTCAGCTTTGCGTTGTCCCATTTTTCTCCAAACCCTACCAGCAGGGTACCGGACAATACGGTAGAGGTCTGGTCCTGGCCCACGGCATGCTCTGGAACCCGTGTTCCTGCCGGAACCTTGTAGCGTACCGTCAAGGGGCAGTCCGGCGCGGAGGTATCTCCTGAAAGAATCACTCTTTCCCACAGGCCGAATTTTTGCCATTTCATTTCATCGGGCGCAAGCATGATGGTTTTTTCGCCTGCCGCAGCCGAAAGTGGGCCGAGCATGCCAAGCGCAGCCAGTAACGAGATCGACGCGGTAAGTTTCATAATAATTTTCTCCGTTGGATGTCGGTTAAATTTTAACTCGCCGAGGATTATGCTTGGCTTTCAAGCTGCGTCGGCATAGGGTTTGCTATGCCTGTGTTGCTGCTGCTAAGGCCGCGAACGCTTCTTCCGCGATTAAGTCCGCAGCCAGACGTTTTATCACCCTGTGTGACGCGCAGGATCGCACATCTGCTGCGCCTGGCGTGCAATCCGCGCGCAGCAATTGGAGCGGCTGGACAGGCATATGGATTGATTTCTTCCTGGATCAAGGAGCAAGCTAATTGCAAGCCCTTGGCCCGCGAACGATAAAACTCGACGTATTCAGGTATAGCACACGGTACGCCTCGTTTGGCCCGGGTTCCAGCCCAAATATTCCGGCTGTGGACTGGCGGGCGGTTGCTGCGGCTTCATGACGTGTCGCGGCAACACCGGCGTGGCGTGCATGGCCGGTGTAAATAAGAAGACTTATAGTTCCGAATGAACACGCAGGATCAAGCTCGCTACCCATAGTAGCGACACGACGGAATGCAGATAAAGGCTTGCACCGCTGGTGGTGAGGGGGTTCCTGCGCGAAGACGCCATATAGCCCAATTTTTGTGCCAGTTCGTTGCCTCTATCGCACAGGCGGTGTCAATACGAAGTCGAGCGAAATTCCATTACCAGAAAGGAAAGACTAATGAGTACGCCGCCCGCGCGCAGTAAATCCATGGCGATAAAACTCATGCGCGCGGCCTGGGGCAACAGGCCGGTAACGATGCTGCCGCTGGTTCCGAGCCGCAGTGCCAACTGGTAAAAGCGCAGCGTGGCATACAGACGCATGAATTCGCATACGGTTTTGTATTCCTCGCCGGGCGTGCCGCTGGCCTGATTGGTGTTCATCTGATTGCCGGTTTCGCGCAGCCGCCGCGGCAATTGGGCGCTGGCCGCCTGCGGAGGTTCCCCGTAGCAGGCGGTGGTGGGCAGGGTGTGTTGCGGGCCGCGGACAGGCGTCCGAAGACTAGGCAGGCGGTGTCATTCCAGGCGGGGAATACGCCTTGCGGAGGCCAATTTGGGGCGCGTGAAACGATTCATGCGGCGCAATGCGATGCCCTTTTCCGCCCCACGGGTGGTTACGGGTTGGCGGCGGGTGAGGCAAACCGGCGGGGAGTTTCCCGGCCGCTCAGGCCGGGCATGAGGATGCGAATACTCTGGCCGTCTGCGCCGCCGCGCGTGGCGATGAACATATTGCTTAGCCACTGCATGCACGCGTGCGCGTAACGCCGCGCCTGCGGGGCGGCGCAATTCCCGTTCAGGGGCGTCGCGGGCTTATTTGATCAAGTCTGCGCCCGCCTTGCAGGCGGCGGCGTCCTGGTCGCCGGTGCCTCCGCTGCAACCGATCGCGCCTATGAGCTTGCCGCCCTCGATCAGCGGGTAGCCGCCGGGAGAGGCGACCAGGGTGGGGTCCAGGGTTGCGACCGACGCGCGCCCGGTTTCGATGGCGTTATAGAACACGCGGGTTTCGCGGCGGTACCGCGCGGAGGTGCGGGCCTTGGCCTGGGATATGCCCACCGAGGCGATTTGCGCGCCTTCCATGCGTGAAAAATGCACCAGATCGCCATTGGTGTCGACCACCGCGATGCACAGCTTCCAGCGATGTTTCGACGCTTCCGCTTCGGCTGCAGCAAGCACTTTTTTTGCCGCCTCAAGGCTTATCGAGGTGCCGTAGGGGGTGTCGAATGCGATACCGTCCGCCGTTCCTCCTGCCGCGGGCGGGGTGGCTTGTGCGACAGCCCCAGTCGATATCAGGAAAATCATGCCGGCAACGACTGACGTCAATACCATTTTGATCATGGACTCCTCCGTGGGCACTCGTGTCTGGTCGGGATGCTTGTCTGGCGCCGGCCGCTACGCGACAGTGTTGGCTCGATGCGCTTTGATGGGCAAATTATATCGGCCGCGTCGCGGCCAGGCGTTGACTTGAGTTGGCGCTGGGTTCATGCACGCGCTATTCAGGGCGGACGAAATTCGCCGCCCGGAATGCGGCATGCACCAGGGCAAAAGTTTGCGTCGGGGCAGGCTTGTGACAAGACGCCTCATTCAGCGCAGGCTGGTTATGTACTGGGCCAGATTGTCGATGTCCTCATCGTTAAGTGTCTGCGCCACGCTGGTCATGTTGCCGGCATCGTTGGTGCGCTTGCGGGCCCGAAAATCCTTGAGTTGCTGCACGATGTATGCGTACTGCTGGCCGGCCACCCGGGGTATTTCATTCTGTCCTGCGAAGCCGCCCAGGTGGCACATCGAGCAGAGGGTTGCGTCGGCCTTGGCTTTGCCGCGCTTGACCTTGTTTTCGTCGACTTCGTAGGTGGAGGGCCGGGCCACCTGAGCCGCGAAATAATTGGCAATGTCCATCATGTCCGGGCGGCTGAGCTGGGCGGCGATGGGGTCCATGATCGGATTGCTGCGCCGGCCTTCCTTGAAGTCCTTCAGCTGCACGTATAGGTATCGCCAGGTCTGGCCCGCCAGGTTGGGGAAGTTGCCTGCCACGGCATTGCCATCGGCGCCGTGGCAGGCGGCGCACGCTTGGGCTTTGGCGCGTCCGGCTTCGATGTCCTGTGCCCACCCGTTGCTGGGAGGCGAGCTGACTAGAGCAAGGGCGGCGAATATCGGTTTCGCGTTCATGTCATGAATTTCGGAGGGGTGCAATGGGCACAGCGCAGCCGCCCGCAGGGGCGGCCACGCGATCGGCAGGTAGCGGCACGGTCGGTTTGCGCCGGCCCGCCCGCGGTCAGCGCTTGGGCAGTGCGAATACCACCAGGGAACTTCCGCGCTTGAAGTCGAGCTGGGTATTGCCGCCACAGCCCATGGCGACGTACTCGCGGCCTTTTACCGAATAGGCCACGGGCATCGCGTTGGCACCGGCACCGCACTGGTATTCCCAAAGCAATTTGCCGGTTTTGGCGTGCAGGGCGCGGAACAGGCCGTTGCCCTCACCGTAAAACACCAGGTCTCCGGCCGTGGCCAGCGCGCCGCCGATCAAGGGCTGCTCGGTGTCGAACTTCCAGGCCAGCTTGCCGCTGTCCACATCCACCGCCGCGAGGCGGCCCCACTGTTTTTCGCCCTCGATCACCTTGAAGGCGCCGCCCAGCCACAGCTTGCCGCCCGGGTACTTGGACGCCTCGACGTGGTAGGTCATGGGCTGGTGCAAATTGAGTGCATAGGCCAGACGCGTTTTCGGGCTGAATGCCATGGGCGACCATTCGACGCCGCCATTGGCACCCGGCAGCATGCGCGCACCCTGCGCGGTCGGCAGCACCCACATGTTTTCCTGCGGAATCATGGCCTCGGAAAAACGGATCAGTTCGCCGTTGTCGCGGCGGTGAATATAGACGTGGCCGGTTTTCCCCCCGTGCATGACGGCCGGCACCATTTTGCCGCTTTTATCCTTTACGTCGAGCAGGATGGGCGGGCTTACGGCGTCCAGATCCCACACGTCGTGGGCGATGTACTGGAAGTGCCATTTGTAGCTGCCTTTGTCCACGTCTACCGCGACCATGGAATCGGTATAGAGGTTGTCTCCGGGCCGCTCCGCGCCATAGAGATCGGGCGATGGGTTGCCCACCACGAAAAAGATTGTGCGCGTTTTAAGGTCCACTGCCGGATTCATCCACACGCCGCCGCCCAGGGTCTGATAGAAAGTGCGGTCGCGCGCCAGCGCGGCTTTTTCCGCGGCGATGTCGCGCAGCATGTTGCGCCCGGTGGCGTCATTGGCGGCCCACACGCCTTCGTGCCCTTGTTCGGGAATGGTGTGGAAGGTCCACAACAGTTTGCCCGTGGCCGAATCGAAAGCTTTGACGAAGCCGCGTATGCCGTATTCGCCGCCATTCGTGCCTATCAACACCTTTCCCTCCACCACCGTGGGCGCCATGGTTTCGCTGTAGCCCTTTTCGGGGTCGGCGATTTCGGTTTCCCACAGCAGCTTGCCGGTTTTGGCATCCAGCGCTACCAGCCTGGCATCCAGCGTGCCCATGAATAGTTTGCCGCCTTCGATGGCGACGCCGCGGTTATTGGGGCCGCAGCAGAAGGTCGTGATGGGCCCCATCTTGTGCTTGTAATGCCAGAACTCGCGGCCGCTGGCAGCATCCAGCGCATACACGTGGTTATACGAGGTGGTCATGTACATGATGCCGTCGACCACGATGGGGGCGGTTTCCATCGATTCGCGCACTTCGGTCTGGAAGGTGAATTCCGGCCGCAAAGTTGCGACGTTGCCGGCGTTGATCTGCGACCCGCCGTAATAGCGCTGCTGCGCATAACCACCGTGGGTGTGCAGCCAATTGGCCGTCTGCTGGTCCGCACCATTGAGTTGTTGCTGGCTCACGGTGGGGGCTTTCGTGATGGTCGCGGGCCCGCCGCTCGTGCCCATCGGGCCCTGGATTTCCTCGCTCATGGCGCTGCCGCTTACGGCAGCCAGGCCAAACGCCAAGCCTAGGCCCGCACTTCTTCTCATCCTTGGCATTGCGATTCTCCTATAGTGGAGGGTATTAGTCTGCGCCCGGCGATTCGTCCGCTGCGGCAGGCCTCCGTACCTGCGGCGTCTGGGCCATTAAAGCTTAGCCGTGGATTCCCGGTGCGTGCCAGGATTCGTTAATCTTCTAATGACACGCCGCAGCACATACCGGCAGATGGGCTGCAGATCGCGCATGCGGGCCGGATGAGGAGGGCACATGTACAGAATCGATTGCGCAGCTTGGTTGGCTGCGGCCATGGTGCTTAGTAGCAGCTTGGCGTTTGCGCAAAGAGGGGCCGACCAGATCAATGTCAATGGGCAGTATGTGATGGCTGCGCGGGCCGGCCAGCTTGCCCGTGTGAGGGTATTGCTGGATAGCGGCGTCCAGGTAAATTCGCGCGACCGCAATGGCGATACGCCGCTAAACATGGCCGCGGCAAAAGGCGACGAAGCTTTGGCGGACCTGCTGTTGAAAGCCGGCGCTGACGTGAACCTCGCCAATATTGCCGCTGTCACGCCGCTCATGGGCGCCTGTTTCAGTGCCAGGCCGGAATTGGTGCGCAAGTTGCTGGCGGCCGGGGCGCGCGTCGAGCCGCTGGACCGGGTGAAAAAAAGTGCGGCGACCTATGCCGCGGGTAGTGGCTGCACCGACTGTGTCGCGCAGTTGCTGGAGGCGGGTGTGGACGTAAACGCGCGCCTCGATAACGACCTTACCCTGCTCATGTGGGCCGCCGCCTATGGCCACGAAAATACCGTGAAGCTGCTACTGGCGCGCGGCGCGCAGGCTGCGCTGAAAGACAACCGCGGCAAGAGCGCCGCCGATATGGCGCGCGACGGAAATCATTTGTCGCTGGCCGAAATGCTGCAGCACCTCTGAACGATCGGCTTGGACCGATCCTGATCGATTCAAGCGGTTTTCGTAATTAGGCGCCCCATCGACAGATGCAGCGCCATGACCAGCCAAATACGCACAGCGACGCTCAGGCTGATTGTCGCGCCCGACCCTGGCCGTGCCAGATGATTGGCCGCGGGTGGCCCGCGATGCCTCTTGCCCATTTCACTTTGGGCCGGGATGGGATGTTGGAGTTTTGGGCTGGCGCTGTTTGCCGCAATATCTGCCACGTGTTGACCGCCGCCGTGTCCGCCTTTCTGCCTTTCCGTCCGCCGCCAGAGTGGGCCACGGCGGTTGCGCTGGCGCGCCGGGAATGTTGCGGCGCCGCATTTTTGCCGGCGTCTTGTGCGTAGCAAAATCCCGCCCCGCCGATTTTTCCCCGAGCCGCCCAATGCGGCGGCGTGGCTTCATTAACCCACTGCAGTACAAGGATTTTCTGGTGCCAGAAAAATATTGGTGCAGCGCAGCAAAAAAGTGTTGACATGGAAAAATGCGGCCGTATAATGACATCCATCGTTGCAGTGCAACATAAATTTTGAACCTGCTGAAGCAAGTCACTTGAAGCAGCAGAAACATTTACAACTTGTCTATTTGGAGATAAATCATGAATGTCAAACCCGTTAGCCCTGAAGAAGTCGTTGCCGCCGCCAAAGCCGGTGTGGAATTCGGTCTGTCGCTCGCCAATGTCGCGTTCGTCGGTGTCGAGCGTCTGTCTGCCCTGAACCTGAACACCGTGCGTGCTGCCCTGGAAGACCTCAGCGCGAACGTCAAGCTCGTGATGGCCGTCAAGGATGTGCAAGGCGTTGCCGGTCTGCAGGATGCGGTCGTGAAGCCCAGCCTCGACAAGGTGGTTGCCTACTCGAAGAGCGTGTATGAGCTGGCCCAGCAAACCCAGGAAGAAGTTGCCAAGCTGGTCGAAGCCAAGGTTGCCGAGCTGAACAAATCTGTCGCCGCTGCGCTGGAAGCCGCTGCGAAGAGCGCGCCGGTCGGTTCCGACGCCGCCGTGGCCGCGGTCAAGCAAGTTCTGGCCGCTGCGGACGCCGCCTACGCGAACGTCAACAAGGCTGTCAAGCAAGTTGCCGAAGTTGCGGAAGCGAATGTTGCCGCCGCCACCAAGGCGACCATGGATGCGGTCGGCCAAGCCGCCGTCGCGCCCAAGGCCAAGAAAGCTGCGTAAGTTTCAGCAGCCACAAAAAACCCCGCTGCGGCGGGGTTTTTTGCTTTCTGCGATCGTTCCGCATTGTCGCCGGGCATGGCCTAGATCTGGGGCGGAGTCCGGCAACCGGCATCACAATGCCGTCAAGTTACGGCAAGCCGTCACGGCTGCCTGTCTTTGTCGCCAGGCGTATCGCCTGCCTGCGCGATGGACATCATGGCGTGCGGGTCTAAGGTCCGCTGCTCCGGGAATGCCGCCTGAATCGATTACGGCGCGATCACCGCGCCGTTGATCCGGTTTTATCTGGGCGCGCAATTGCGCGAAGCATTCAAAGCTTTGCGTCCGCTGCGGGGCTAGCTTCCCGCAAGGGTAGAACCCGATCCGGCTGTCGCGCAGACTCCGCCTGGCAGCCGCGCTTTCTTTTCAAATAACGGCATGGCGTCTTCTGCCGGGCCAGGCCTTCGCCTGCCGGTTTCGGACCGGAGGACGCAAAAAAGCCCGCGTCAGCGGGCCCGTGGGAGAGGGAAGGATGGCGCAGTTGGCCGAAGGACGCGATCAGGCGGCGCGTTGCCCCATGCCAAGGCGCGGCACTTTGTTCACCGCGCCAAGCGCAGCGGCGGCGGCTGCACAGACCTGGGCTTCGGCCGCTTCGGCCAATTTCCTGAGGCTACCGTGCAGATTGGCGTAGGCGGCGTCTGCTGCGTCCAGCACCTGTTTGACCAGGGCCAGTGTGGCCTCGACGCCGGCCGGGGACGATCGCGCCGCGGCTTCCAGCGAACCACTCATGCCGGCGCTGAATTCCGCCGAACGCGCGTCGATCACGCGATTGAGTTCCGCCTGCAGGTCGAAGCCAACTTCGCACAGCGCCTTCCAATAGCCGATCGATCCTTCGACGGCCATGCGCGTGGCGGATGTGGCGACGGCGGTCGCGGCGTCCAGATCTTCGGCCGCAATCCAGGCTTTGGCGTGGCTATCGTACGCATCGATGGCGGCGTGCGTGGTGGTCAGGTTGAGCGCGCTCAGGCGTTCGATACCGCTCAGGCAATTGCCGGCCAGCCCCAGCATTGATTCGGTTTGCACCTTGACCGGTACGAGGGCAGTTTCGGGTAGGGTGTAAATGGGTTCCATGTCTGGTCTCCAGAGGTTTGTTGCGATGCAACATCGTCTGCATTATAGGAGCCTCTTGCGGACTGTCAAGCCGGTCTTGTTGCACATCGCCAACCGCACGCTGCGTGCTCGCCGGCCGAAATTTCCGCTTACTTGTATACGCGATCGCGCGCTGCCTTGCACGGCCGGCCATATTCGATATCTCTATCAGGTGCAGCGCCCGGGAAACTTGCCGTCTGGGGTAGAAACATCAATATTTTCCGAGTGTAAGCGGCAAATTCCGGTGCCCAGCGGGGCGTTCCGCCAAGCCTCTGCCGGCGTATCCCGCGTCGGCGTCATGGCGCATGTGGCGAGGCGCGGCGGCGTCTGCGCCAGAGCCCCGCTGCGGCCGGCCGGCACGGCTAGGCCGGACTTGATTTGCGCCCATGGTAAGCCGCCGAGTTGCGTATGTTGCAGCGCACAAAAAATGCTTGACAACTAGCTGGCGGTGTTTATAATTCAGCTCATATTGCACTGCACCAAAATTTTGGAGACCATCATGAACCCTCAAGTCCTTACGCCTGAAGAAGTCCGTGCCAACCTGAAGCAAAGTGTCGATTCCGGTCTGGCCCTCGTCAATGTCGCGCTGGTCAGTGTGGAACGCCTGACCGCGCTCAATCTGGAAGCCGGCCGCGCCGCCCTGGAAAATGTCGCAGCGCTGGTGCGCGGCGTACTTGCTGCGAAAGACGCGGCGAGCTGCGCGAGCCTCGTGCAGTCCTATGCCCAGCCCAGTTTCGACAAGGCCGTGGCGCATGCGCGCAGCGCGTATGAGATCGTGACGCAAGCTGGTGACGACGCGTCCAAACTGGTCGAGTCGCGTTTCGTGGAAAGCCGCAAGGCCGTCGCGCTGGCGCTGGAACAGGCCGCGAAATCCGCCCCGGTGGGCTCGGACGCCGCGCTGCAGACCGTGAAGCAAGTGCTGTCGGCGGCGGACGCTGCTTACGCCAACCTGAACATGGCGGTGAAACAAGCCACCGCCGCGGCGGAAGCGAACGTGGTTGCCGCCACCAAGGCGACCTTGGACGCGGTCGCGAATGCCGGCCCCAAGGCGCTCAAGCTGGCCGCCTGAGCCTGACTCGTTGTGCCCCCCAAGGCCCCGCTCCGGCGGGGCTTTTTATTTGTGCGCTGCGTCCCGCCAGGTGCTGGCCGGGCTGCCCGCCGGCGCGGATTTGCGAGCGCTTGCGGTAGGCGCTTTCAAGCGATGCGACGCCCCCGGACCGGGCCACAATTTGGCGCCAAAAACGGCTGACCTTACGCGCTGCTGACAGACATTTCCGCAACAGACCGGAATCGGCGTTCAGTCGCGTTCTGATACGATTAATGCAACGCTGAAAGTTGCTTGATCGATATGAAAAACGCTTTTGTTTCAATGCTTTTTGTGCTTCACGCCGTGACTGGGTGGACGGCCTGCAACAAACACGATTTCACCCCGTCGAACAGGGTAAAAATCAATTCCCAAGAAGTCATGATCGTCGTGCACGCGTCGTCGACTTACGACGCGCGGTTTTCGTCCAAGCGCGGAACCGATGAGGCTGTCCGGTTCGCGAAAGCCAAAAAAATTCCCGTCATATACCTGCAGGACGACAGCCCGGACGAGTTCTATTTCATGGAAGACTGCCATCCGGATTACTGGGTGTTTTCCGGCGGCGGGGAAATCACGTTCGACGTGTCCGCGCCTCACGTGTATATCGTCGGCGGGCACCTCGAGTTATGCATGGCCGCGGCCTTGAACGACATCATTTATCAATGGTCCAGACGCAGCCCCGGCAACTTCAAAATCACTTACCTGATGGATGCGGTCTATTCCAACGGGAAAATGATCGACCCGTCCGATCCGTTCTACCATGATTTCGACCACTTTCTGAGCATCGTTACCTACGGCCGGCCGGGCGGCGAACACTGGCCCAAGTTGAGCTTGCTCGAAACCATGGGCATCATCCGTCGCGAAGCCCACCAGCTCGAATACATAAAGCAGGTGCTACCGCGCTGGGATACGACATTTCCGAAAAATTATCGGGTCGACGTTCAACTGAATAATTCGGCGATAAAGGTTCTGCGGCCGGCGGACGGCTGGTTTCCACCGACCGTGAGCTTTCGCTTTCTGGATTCGGCGCTGTTACTGTCCGAGCCACAGATCTGATCCGCGACGGATGGGCGTTTTGCCCGCCAGCCGGCTGCGCTGGACCCGGTTTGGACGATGCTCCCGGCGGCAGACTGAACGATCAATTTCTGCACCAGGGCCAGCATGGTCAATCGCCTGCCGGCCTTTCGGCGACGGAGCGCGAGCGCTTGACCTGGCCCGCTGCGGCGGAACCTGCAGCGTCGGTCCCGCCTATGCGGAAATTTTGATGTGGCGTAGAAAAGCGCCGGCAGCAGGCGCATGCACCGGGCGCAAGACGTGAATGCCGTCCGCGGGGTGGTCCGCGTGCGTGGGCGCAAGGGGCGCGCGTGCGGCGTTGCAAGCGACCCGCCATTCCCGCCGCAGCAGGCGCTTTCGCCGCGGCGGCAGGCCTTGGCCCCAGGCTGTGGGCTGGTTGCCGAAAGCGAACGCCATCTGCACCGATGCGGCGGCGGGCCGATTAAAAGTGAGCGGCGGGCACGTCCCTTTGCCGCCAGGCGTCAAGGTTTGGGCGTGCCAATCGGCGATGGCCATGTTCCGTACCGCGCTTAGGGCAAAAATCCTGGTTTCCAGTACTTGCATAGAATGTTGCAGGCCGTGCTAAGCTGAAAATGTCCATGCGAGGGATGGATGGACATGCGAATCGATTTGTCCATCGTTGTTCGCCGTGGATAGGCAGGCCGTCGTTTAGTTGAACGGGGTGGGCAGGCGCGCAACTGCATTACGCGCGAGCGCCGCTCCCGGCGACCTGAATAACGACCTTCGGAATCACGATTCCGATAGGCAAGTGTTTCGGGGGAAACATGCAGCCACTCTGCGGCGAGAGCGCCATTCTGTGCGCACGTCCGATCGCGTTGCGCGCGATCCTGTTCCTGATTTTTTCCATCTTCCTGCTGGCGGCCGTGCGTCCAGCCTGGGCGGCGGATCCACCTGCTGCGCCAGGAGAAACAGCCGCTGCGCCGGCGCACAATGCCGCTCCGTACTGGCGCGAGGTACGCAAGGGCGAAGTGGGCGTGACCACCGTCAAAGGCGCTGAAACCGCCGTACTGGTGCAGTCGGAAGGCAACATCTGGCGCCATTTGCGTAACGGGCCGGTCACTTATTGGGGCGGCCTGCTGCTCATCGCGGTATTTGCCGCGATTGCGGTGTTCCACGGCTGGAAGGGCACGCTGCGTCTGTCGTCGCCGCCGGTCGGCCGCAAGTTGCAGCGCTTTTCCACGGCGGAGCGGCTTATCCACGGCCTCGTGGCGGGCTCATTCGTGCTGCTGGCCTTGGGCGGTCTGCTCATGTTGTTCGGCAAGCACGTCGTCATGCCGGTGCTTGGTCACACGGTGTTGTCCGTGCTGCTGCAGGTGCTGAAGCCCGTGCATAACTTTCTCGGGCTGCTGTTCGTGTTCGGCCTGCTGCTCATGATATTGATGTGGCTGAAGGACAACGTGTGGGACCCGATCGACGCGCAGTGGATACGTCGCGCCGGGGGCTTGCTGGACCGTAGTCACGTGCCTTCCGGGCGCTTCAATTTCGGCGAAAAGACCTGGTTCTGGTTTGGTGTGACGATACTTGGCCTGACCGTGAGCGGCTCCGGGCTGTTGCTCGATTTTCCTACCATCCTGCAGTTGCGCAGCGACTTGCAAATGGCCAATCTGGTGCACGGCGTGGGCGCGCTGCTCATGATGCTGCTGGCGCTGGGCCACATCTACATGGGCACTATAGGCGTCGAGGGTGCGTTCGATTCCATGCGTACCGGGAAAGTTGACGAAACCTGGGCCAAAGAGCACCACGAAGCTTGGTACGACCAACTAACGGCGAAAGGGAAGTAGTTTCAATGGACGACCTGCGGGCGGTTACGGTCGCGGTCGGCTTTGCGCGTGAGGCGCTGGCCAGCCCTTGGGCAGACCACGCCTGGCGTGTGGTCGGCGTGGCACCCGCCGGTGAAACGCCGCCCCGCGCCGAGTCGGTATGCGACGCATTGGAACTGCGCCTGTTCGGCGACGAAGCCGACCACTATCTGCTCAACCTGAGCGCGCCGGAGCCCATGCTGTTCGTGGTGTGGCGGCTGCAGGACGAGGTGCCGGCGGTGTTGATGGTGACTGTCAGTTACGGCGAGGCGGCGCGCATGCTGGATGCCGGCGAGAACGTCGAGGGCGTACCGCTGCCGGCGGACCTGAGCGGCTGGGTGGAAGATTTCGCCCGCCGCCATTACCGCCCGCCCGAGAAAAAGCAGAAGCACAAGCGCTATGCCAGCACCCGTGAGGAGAGCCAGCCGTGAGCCGCGGCGAAAGTTTTTTGGGCCGCTGGTCGCGCCTGAAACGCGCCGGGGGCGAAGCGCCGCCCGCGGCGGCCGGCGCCGCGCCGGCTCTACCTCTGCCGGATCCCGACACGCTGGGCTTCGATGACGATTTCCGCACATTTTTGCGGCGCGAGGTGGAAGAGGGCGTGCGCCGCCTGGCGCTGAAAAAGCTGTTCCACTCACCGCAGTTCAATGTGATGGACGGACTCGACGTGTATATCGACGACTACACCGTGGCAAGTCCGCTCGACGCGGCCACGCTGCGTCAAATCGAACACGCGCGGGACATGCTGTTTGGCGATGACGAGACCGCCGCGGCGGCGGACACGCCCGGCGCGCCGCCGACAAAATTGGCCGCGTGCGAGCCGGCCGCAGTTGCCGATACGCTGCCCGCCGCCTTGCCCATGCCGGCTGGCGACAACAGGCAACAGTCCCCGAGGAATGGCGATGACGACTAAGCCCGATACGCCTTGCCTCACCTGTACCTGCAACGGCAGTATTCCCGATGCGGCGTTTGCCGCAGCCGGGGCGGTTCCGGTGCGCGCCTTGTGCCGCGGCGACGTTGCACATTTCCGTGACGCGGTGGGGCAGAACGGGCCAGTAGTGGTCGGCTGCACGCAAGAATCCGCATTTTTCGACGAATTGGCTGACCGCCTGGAATCCCCGGCCGAACTGCGCTACGTCAATCTGCGCGAGCGCGCGGGCTGGTCGCGCGAGGGCGCGCAGGCCGGGCCGAAAATTGCCGCGCTGCTGGCCATCGCCACCGCACCGGCGCCCGCGCCGGTGCCGGCGGTCGATCTAAGTTCGGAAGGGAATTTGCTCATCGTCGGGCCGGCCGCGGCGGCCATCGCCTGGGGCCAGCGTCTGGCCGGCGATTTTGATCTGACCGTGCTGGCGACCGACGCCGCCGGTCTGCCGCTGCGGCGCGACTTTCCGATACGCGAAGGGCGCGCGCTGCGCCTGAGCGGCCATATCGGCAACTTCAGCCTAAGTTGGCAGCACAGCGGGCCGATAGATCTGGATCACTGCACCGGCTGCGGCGCCTGCCTGGCGGCCTGCCCGCAGGATGCGGTGGGCCGTCGCGACAGCCTGGCGCCGCGCCACGACGCCGGCCGCTGCACGCCCGACGGCCCGTGCGGACAAGCTTGCGTGGCCGCCTGCGGCGCGGTGGGCGCCATCGACTTCAATCGCCTGAAGGCAGCCACGCAGAACGAGCGTTTCGATCTGGTGCTCGACCTCTCGCGCCAGCCCCTGCTCAACACCCCGCATCTGCCCGACGGCTACCTTGCGCCCGGCGCCGATCCGCTCGCGCAGAGCGAGGCGGCGCGCAGCTTGCACGGGCTGGTGGGCGAATTCCAGAAGCCGCGCTACCTGCGGCATAGCGAGTCGATCTGCGCCCACCATCGCCAGGGCCGCGTCGGCTGCACGCGCTGCATGGACGTGTGCTCGACCTCCGCCATCACCAGCCGCAGCAAGAAAATTCAGATCGATGCCGCGCTGTGCGCCGGCTGCGGAGGCTGCGCCACGGTGTGCCCGACCGGTGCGGCGCGCCATGTGTATCCGGCGCCGGACGAACTGATGTCCACGCTGCGGCGCGGCCTGCGTGCCTGGAGCGAGGCCGGCGGCAGTTCCGCCTGCCTGTTGCTGCATTCGCTGGCCCAGCGCGAGGCGCTGCTGGAAATCGGGCGCGACGGCTGCGGCCTGCCGGCCCGCGTGATTCCGCACGAAATTCACGACGTCGCTGCTTTCGGCCTCGACCATGCGCTGGCGGCAATCGCCTACGGCGCCGCGCAAGTGCGCCTGCTGGTCGATGAGGCCATGCCGGATGCTTACACACAGGCGCTGCAACAGCAATTCGCTCTGGGCAACCTGATACTTGCCGCGCTGGGCTGCGGCGATACGCGCCTGGGGCTGGTCGAGGTGGAAACCGCCGCCGATGCGCTGTGGCGGCTGCCGGCGCCCGATCCGCTGCCGGCCGCGTCCTTCATGTTCCCGTTCGAAAAGCGCGCGGCGCTGGACTTAGCGCTGGCGCACCTGGCAAAAGTGGCGCCTGTGCCGCCGGCTCAACCCATCGCCTTGCCGCCCAAGTCGCCCTTCGGATCGGTCGAAGTCGATGTCGCCCGCTGCACGCTGTGCATGTCCTGCACCGGCGCCTGCCCCACTGCCGCGCTTCTGGATACGCCGGAAGAACCCAAACTGCGCTTCGTCGAGCGCAATTGCGTGCAGTGCGGCTTGTGCGTGGACACCTGCCCGGAACAGGCGTTGCGCCTCGTGCCGCGCCTGCGCCTGGACGACGACGCGCGCCGGCCGCGCACGCTCAACGCCGCCAAGCCTTTCCACTGCATCACTTGCGGCAAGCCATTCGGTACGCAGCAAATGATAGACAACATGCTGGGCAAGCTGTCCGGGCACAGCATGTTTGCCGGCGCGCAGGCACTGCGGCGGCTGCAGATGTGCGCCGATTGCCGCGTGCTGGACATGATGCAGAACGCGGACGAAATGTCGGTATTCGGAGATCGGCGATGAGCGCCGCCATGCCCGTACAAGCTGCCGACGATGCCGTGCGCACCGACAGCTACCGCGTGCTGGCACGCCTATTTGCGGCGCCGCCGGACGCGACCCTGTTGCACGCGCTGGCGCAGGCGCCGCGTGCCGGCGAGGACGCGCTCGGTGCGGCCTGGAACGCCTTGTGCGAATTCGCCGCAAGCGCCGGTGCGTCTGCGCCGGCCAGATTAAACGCCGAATACAACGAACTGTTCTGCGGCGTGGGCGAGCCGCGCGTCATGCGCTATGGCTCCTGGTACCTGAGCGGTTCGCTCATGGACCAGCCGCTGGCCCGGCTGCGCGACGATCTGGCGCGCCTGGGTTTTGCGCGCGATGCCGAGGTGCACGAGCCGGAAGATCATTTCGCCGCGCTGCTCGAAGTCCTGGCCATGCTGGTGGCCGCTGGACATCCCGAGCAGCGCGACTTTTTCCAGCGCCACCTGGCGCCCTGGTACGCGCAATTGTGCCGGCGGCTGGAGGGCGACACGAGCGAGTTCTATCGGCTGGCGGCGCGCCTCGCGCACAGCTTTCTCGATGCCGAAGTTGAAATGTTGGCGCCCTAGGGCGCGCTATCTGCCTTTGCGAGGAGGGGACACAGATGAACACCGACGATCGCCAGAAGCCAGACGCCAATCTGCGCCGACGCAACTTTCTGCTTACCGCAACTTTGGGCGGTGCCGGTGCCGTCGCGGCGGCAGTTACCGGCGGCGCATTGCCGGAAGTTCCCGCTCCGGAAAGTACGCAACGCGAGGGCCGCGGCTATCGCGTTTCCGAGCACGTGCTGAACTATTACCGCAGCACGCGGATTTGAGGACACTGCCATGTTGACGCTGAAAAACAAGGCAGCCGCGACGCGGCGCGCGCGGCTTACCCGCGATGTACCGTTAAACGCGCCGGAAACCATGGACCGGCGTACTTTCCTCAAGCGCTCCGGCATAGGCGTGGGCGTCGGCGCGGTGGCCGCGCAAATCGGCAGCGGCATGATGCGGCCGGCCACCGCGGCCGATGCGCCGGCCAGCGGCAAGGTCGAAATAAAGCGCACCGTATGCACCCACTGTTCGGTGGGCTGCGCCATCGACGCGGAAGTGCGCAATGGCGTGTGGGTAGGCCAGGAGCCAGTATTCGATTCGCCCATCAACCTCGGCGCCCACTGCGCCAAGGGCGCTTCGGTGCGCGAGCACGGCCACGGCGAAATGCGGCTCAAATATCCCATGAAACTGGTGGACGGCAAATACCAGAAAATCAGTTGGGACCAGGCGCTCAAGGAAATCAGCGAAAAACTATTGGCGATACGCAAGGAGCACGGCCCCGACGCGGTGTACTGGATAGGCTCTTCAAAGCACAATAACGAACAGTCTTACCTGCTGCGAAAATTCGTGTCCTTCTGGGGCACTAACAACTGCGACCACCAGGCCCGCATCTGCCACTCCACCACCGTTGCCGGCGTCGCCAACACCTGGGGCTACGGCGCGATGACCAACTCTTACAACGACATGCAGAATGCCAAAGCGATATTCTTCATGGGTTCCAACGCCGCCGAGGCGCACCCGGTAGCGATGCAGCACGTGCTGCACGCCAAGGAGGCCGGCGCCAAGATTATCGTCGGCGACCCGCGCTTCACGCGCACGGCGGCCAAGGCCGACCAGTATTTCCGCTTCCGCTCCGGCACCGATATTCCGGTCATCTGGGGCATCCTGCACCACATTTTCAAGAACGGCTGGGAAGATAAAAAATACATCGACGACCGCGTCTATGGCATGGATAAGGTGCGTGCCGAAGTCGATAAATGGACGCCCGAAAAAGTCCAGGAAGTAGCCGGCGTGGATGGCGCCACCTTGCTCAAGGTGGCCGAAACCATGGCCATGAACAAGCCGGCCACCATCGTGTGGTGCATGGGGCAAACCCAGCACACCATAGGCAATGCCATCGTGCGTGCCTTCTGCTGCCTGCAACTGGCGCTGGGCAATATCGGCAAATCCGGCGGCGGCGCGAATATTTTCCGCGGCCATGACAACGTGCAGGGCGCCACCGACGTCGGGCCCAATCCGGATTCGCTGCCGGGCTATTACGGTATCGCCGCCGGCGCCTGGAAACACTGGGCGCGTGTGTGGGGCGTGGATTACGAGTGGATCAAGGGCCGCTTTGCGTCCGAAGCCATGATGACCAAGCCCGGCATTACCGTGTCGCGCTGGATAGACGGCGTGCTCGAAAAGAACGAACTGGTAGACCAGGGGCCGAACCTCAAAGCCGTCATTTATTGGGGCATGGCGCCGAATTCGCAGACGCGCGGCAAGGAAATGATCGAAGCGATGAAAGCGCTCGATCTGCTCATGGTAATAGACCCCTATCCGTCGGCCACCGCGGCCATGGCGGCGATGGCGCGCAAGGATGGCGTATACCTGCTGCCGGCGGCGACTCAGTTCGAAACCACGGGTTCCTGCACGGCTTCCAACCGCTCGCTGCAATGGCGCGAAAAAGTCATCGAGCCGCTGTTCGAATCCAAGCCGGACCACGTCATCATGTACCTGCTGGCGCAGAAATTCGGCTTCGAAAAAGAACTGACCAAAAACATCAAGGTGACCAATGACGAGCCCAGCATGGAAGACACGCTGCGCGAAATCAACAAAGGCACCTGGACCATAGGCTATACCGGCCAGTCGCCGGAGCGGCTCAAGCTGCACATGCAACACATGAACACCTTCGACGTGAAAACGCTGAAGGCGGTGGGCGGCCCCTGCGACGGCGAGTATTTCGGCCTGCCCTGGCCGTGCTATGGCGCGCCGGAATTGAAGCATCCGGGCACGCCCAATCTATACGACACCAGCAAGCACGTAATGGACGGCGGCGGCAATTTCCGCGCCAATTTCGGCGTTGAGCGCGACGGCGTTTCGCTATTGGCGGGCGACGGCTCGGCCTCGAAAGACGCCGACCTGCAATTCGGTTATCCCGAATTCGACCATGTGCTGTTGAAAAAACTGGGCTGGTGGGACGACCTTACCGAAGAAGAAAAGAAAGAGGCCGAGGGCAAGAACTGGAAAACCGATTTGTCGGGCGGCATCCAGCGCGTGGTCATGAAGGTGCATGGCTGCCATCCGTTCGGCAATGCCAAGGCACGCGCATTAGTGTGGAACTTCCCGGACGGCGTACCGATACATCGCGAGCCGCTGTTTTCGCCGCGGCCCGACATGGTCGCGCAATATCCGACGCACGACGACAAAAAGGCGTTCTGGCGCCTGCCGACGCTGTACAAGAGCGTGCAGGAAAAAAACAAGGACATCGCCAAGGACTTCCCGCTCGTGCTCACCTCCGGCCGCCTCGTCGAGTACGAGGGCGGCGGCGAGGAAACCCGGTCCAACCCCTGGCTGGCCGAGCTGCAGCAGGACATGTTCATCGAAATCAACCCCAAGGCCGCCAACGACCGCGGCATACGCAACGGCGACGACGTGTGGGTCAAAACACCGACCGGCGCGCAACTGAAGGTGAAGGCGATGGTGACCGAGCGGGTGGATGCCGGCACCTGTTTCATGCCTTATCACTTCTCGGGGCGCTGGATGGGCGAGGACATGCTCAAGTACTACCCCGAGGGCGCGCATCCCATCGTGCGGGGCGAGGCCGCAAACACAGGAACGACCTACGGCTATGACAGCGTAACCATGATGCAGGAAACCAAAACCACGGTCTGTCAGGTTGTCCGTGCGTAAGGTCGGAGGAGAACCCAAATGGCACGCATGAAATTTCTTTGTGACTCCGAACGTTGCATCGAATGCAACGGCTGCGTCACCGCTTGCAAGAACGAAAACGAAGTCCCCTGGGGCATATCGCGGCGCCGGGTGGTGACCCTGGGTGACGGCAAGCCCGGCGAAAAGTCCATTTCGGTAGCCTGCATGCACTGTTCCGACGCACCCTGCATGGCGGTGTGCCCGGTTGACTGTTTTTATCGCACCGACGAAGGGGTGGTGCTGCACGACAAAGACCTCTGCATAGGCTGCGGTTATTGTTTCTACGCCTGCCCCTTCGGCGCCCCGCAATTTCCGCAGGCCGGCAATTTCGGCCAGCGCGGAAAAATGGACAAATGCACCTTCTGCGCCGGCGGCCCGGAAAAAGACGGGTCGGAAGAAGAACGCAAGAAATATGGCGGCAACCGCCTGGCCGAAGGCAAATTGCCGCTGTGCGCCGAAATGTGCTCCACCAAGGCGCTGCTGGCGGGCGACGCTGACACCATTTCCGAAATTTTCCGCGAGCGTGCGCTACGGCGCGGCAAGGGCGGCGAACTGTGGGGCTGGAAACAGGCCTACGGCAAGGACGGCGCCCCCGACGCGCCCAAACAAGGAGGCAAGCCATGAAAACACTGGCATTCATGCTGGCTGCTGCGGCCATGCTGGGCGCCTGCAGCGAACGCCCGCAAACCGTCGGCGACTATCGCGGCAAGAAAGACGCCAAGCCTTACGAAGCCAATTTCGGTGGCGACAAAGCCAAGTGGGAAGCCGCGCTTCGGGCGCGCAACCAGAACCAGAACGAGTACAAGCGGGCCGAATGAGGAGGCAGGCGGCGATGAAAGCGATTTCTCTGTTAGTCGGATTAAGCCTGTGCGCCACGACGGCCTGGGCCAAACTGCCGGACCCCAGCCCCAAAGCCAAAGCCAAGGCCGACATGACCAAAGCCGAAAACGCGCACAAGGACAAAGTTGCGGGTTACAAGCTTTGTATGTCGCAAAACGCCGTGGCGGCGCGTTATTTCAAATCCAGCGGTAAAAGCCCGAAGTCGGAACTGCCGGCATGCGCCGATCCCGGCAAATTTGATCCGGCCACGGTGGCGGCGGCCGCACCTGCTGCGCCTGCGGCCGCGGCCGCGGCCGCGGCCGCCGCGCCGGCAGCCGCGCCTGCGCCGGCGGAAAAGAAGTGAGGTCAAGCTTTAATATTGTCCCGGCGGGCGGCGCCATTCCTGTGGGCGCGGGCGTCCCGCCCGCACGATCAACGCGCGCCCTGCCGCTGACGTGCCCTTGCTCGCAGGAGTGCTACGAGCGTTTAGTCGCATCAAGCAAACAACCTTGAGGTAAGCATCGTGCTGATGGAGCGCGGCCCCCACCTGACCGAAACCCGCTGCGAACTGGTCGTCCCGGCAACCGTCTGCGACCAGGACGGCAACTTGCTGCCGGCGCACATGCCCGGCGAGCGGCCATTGACCGTTTATCTGGACAAGCGCGAACTGGTTACCCTCATGACCTTGGGCCAGTACCCGGAAGCGCTGGTACTTGGCTACCTGCGCAACCAGCGCCTGGTCGAGCATTTGCGCGACGTGAGCATGGTGACGGTGGATTGGGAAGTGGAAGCCGCGGCGGTAAGTACCGAAAGCGGCGAAGCCGGCCTGCGCTGCGAGGCCCTGATGCAGAAGCGCACCGTTACCGCCGGCTGCGGCCAGGGCACCCAGTTCGGCGACGCGCTGGAACGCCTTTCGCCCTTGCCCCCAAGCGATTTCCGCGTCGCGCGCTCCACAATATTCGCGCTGGTCGCGCGCGTGCGGCAGCTCGATAGCGTGTACAAGCGCGCCGGCGCCGTGCATGGCTGCGTACTTGCCGCCGGCAGCGAAATTCTGCACCACGTCGAAGACATCGGCCGCCACAACGCCGTCGATTCCATATCCGGCCAAATGTGGCTGAATGGCGAGCGGGGTGACGACAAACTGTTCTACACCACCGGCCGCCTCACCTCCGAAATGGTGATCAAGGTAGTGGAAATGGGCATCCCGGTCCTGGTGTCGCGCTCCGGCACCACCGAAATGGGCCTGCAAGTCGCCCGCCGCTGCGGCGTTACCTTGATCGGCCGCGCCCGAAACGAGCGCTTTTTGGTGTTCAACGGCGCGGAACGCATCGATTTCGGTGGGTGATTGTGCGCCTGGCGTGCTTGTCCGCATGCTTGCGCAAGTTGGATTCCGTGCTGCCCCCTGCGGCTTGACGCTTTTGCGGCTTATTAAAGCCGACAGAAAGATTTGGGCCCTGCTGAAATTTCGGTCGAAGATATGCAACGGACCGGAAAGACTACCCTTTCGCCGTTATTTTCCCCTGACTATCCAGGATTCTCGCGTCCATTCAGGCAGGCGGTGACGGGCGGGCCGGAGCGCGTGCAATTCCGGCAATGCCTCTTGCTTTGAGGTCGTCGATAAACCGCAAAAAACGTGGTCTGTCCCCAATGCCGTTTAAATAAGGCGCAGTCTCGTCACCGAGTTGCCTTGTACGCGCGGTGACGGGTGGGCTTGACAGCTTGGCGTGGGCGGTCGAAGTGCCGCCCTGGGCGAATTTTCTCGACGACGGC
>JAEUNM010000023.1 GCA_016791105.1 Rhodocyclaceae bacterium
CGGTCAGGTGCTGGCGAAGCCGGGCTCGATCAAGCCGCACACGCACTTCACGGCCGAGGTGTACGTGCTGTCGAAAGACGAAGGCGGCCGTCATACGCCGTTCTTCAACGGCTATCGCCCGCAGTTCTATTTCCGCACCACTGACGTAACGGGCTCCATCGATCTGCCGGCCGGTACCGAAATGGTGATGCCGGGCGACAACATCACGATTACCGTGAAGCTGATCGCGCCGATCGCCATGGAAGAAGGTCTGCGTTTCGCCGTGCGCGAAGGCGGCCGTACCGTGGGTGCCGGTGTCGTTGCCAAGGTTATCGAGTAAACAAAGCTGCACGGCGGTGTGCCGTTGGCACACCGCGGCCATCGCTCTTTAGGATTACAAATGCAAAGCCAGAAAATTCGCATCCGCCTGAAAGCCTTCGACTATCGGCTCATCGATCAGTCGGCTCAGGAAATTGTCGATACGGCCAAGCGTACAGGCGCCGTGGTACGCGGCCCAGTGCCGCTGCCGACGCGCATCGAGCGCTTCGACGTACTGCGTTCGCCACACGTCAATAAGACGTCGCGCGACCAGTTCGAAATCCGCACGCATTTGCGCCTGATGGACATCATCGACCCGACCGACAAAACCGTGGACGCGCTGATGAAGCTCGACCTGCCGGCCGGCGTGGATGTGGAAATCAAGCTGCAGTAAGTTTTGCTTTAGTTTTACGCCGCCGGCAGTATTGGCGGTGCAGTCGTGACCAGACAACACTGCGGCATTCGCCGCGTTGATGTTCAACGGGTCCCGGTCAATCGCAACCGGGGTTAGGAGAAAAAATGAGTCTAGGCCTTGTCGGACGCAAGGTCGGCATGACGCGCGTATTTACCGATGACGGTCAGTCCGTCCCGGTAACCGTGCTCGATGTGTCGAACAATCGCGTCACACAGATCAAGACCACGCAAACCGATGGCTATAGCGCCATTCAGGTTGCGTACGGTAAGCGCCGCGCAAGCCGCGTGAGCAAACCCGAGGCGGGGCATCTCGCCAAGGCGGCTGTGGAAGCCGGTAGCGTGCTGCGCGAATTCCGCGTCAGTGAAGATCAACTCGCCCAGTTCAAGCCGGGTGATGTGATCAGCGTCACCATATTCCAGGCCGGTCAGAAGGTGGACGTCAGTGGCAGGTCCATCGGTAAAGGTTTCGGCGGTGTGATCAAGCGTCACAACTTTTCGTCGAACCGCGCCACGCACGGTAACTCGCGTTCGCACAACACGCCGGGTTCCATTTCGATGGCGCAGGATCCGGGCCGCGTGTTTCCGGGCAAAAAAATGTCCGGCCACTATGGCGACGCCAACCGCACCACGCAAAACCTGGAAATCGTGCGCGTCGATGAAGCCCGCCAGTTGTTGCTGGTGCGCGGCGCCGTGCCCGGTGCCGCCGGTTGCGATGTGATCGTCCTGCCGGCCGTGCGGGTTGCGGCGAAGGGGGCGTGATGGAACTTAAACTACTCAATGCCGAAGGCCAGGCGGATAGCACGCTGGCGGCCTCCGACGCGCTGTTCGCGCGTGAATACAACGAAGCGCTGGTGCATCAGGTGGTGGTGGCTTTTCAGGCCAACGCGCGCTCCGGCAACCGCGCTCAAAAAGACCGCGAACAGGTGCATCACTCCACCCGCAAGCCGTGGCGCCAGAAGGGCACCGGCCGTGCGCGTTCCGGTATGACGTCCTCGCCGCTGTGGCGCGGGGGCGGCCGGATTTTCCCGAATTCGCCCGACGAGAATTTCTCGCAAAAGGTGAACCGGAAAATGTTCCGTGCCGGCATTGCGGCCATCCTGTCGCAACTGGCACGCGAAGATCGCCTCGCCGTGGTGGATAGTTTCAGCGTCGAAGCGCCCAAAACCAAAATGGTCGCGCAGAAGCTGAAGGCCATGGGGCTCGATTCCGTGCTGGTCATTACCGGCCAGCTCGACGAGAACCTCTACCTCGCCACGCGCAACCTGCCGCACGTGCTGGTGCTGGAAGCGCATCAGGCCGATCCGGTATCGCTGGTGCGTTACGCCAAGGTGCTGCTCACGCGCGACGCGGTTGCCAAATTCGAGGAGATGTGGGCATGAGCACGAACGTACAGCGTCTTTATCAGGTGCTGCTCGCGCCGCAAATTTCCGAAAAGGCCACGTTCCTGGGTGACAAGTTCAACCAGGTCGTGTTTCGCGTCGCAGCCGATGCCACCAAGCCCGAAATCAAGGCCGCGGTGGAACTGCTGTTTTCCACGCCGGATCGCAAGATCGAGGTGGTGGGCGTGCAGGTGGCCAACGTGCGCGGCAAGACCAAGCGTTTCGGCCGGGTCCAGGGCACGCGCAAGGGCTGGAAAAAAGCCTTCGTGCGACTGGCCGCCGATCAGGAAATAAGTTTCGCCGAAGGCGTGGAGCTCTGACATGGCACTCGTTAAAGTCAAGCCGACCTCGGCTGGCCGCCGCGCCGTCGTCAAGGTGGTCAACAAAGACCTGCACAAAGGCCGTTCTTTCGCGGGTCTTACCGAAGTCAAGAAAAAGCATGCCGGCCGCAATAACCACGGCCACATCACGACGCGCCATCAGGGCGGCGGCCAACGCCAGCACTATCGCGTGATCGACTTCCGCCGCAACAAGGATGGTGTGGTCGGCACCGTGGAACGCATCGAATACGATCCGAACCGCTCGGCCAACATCGCGCTGCTGTGCTATTCGGACGGCGAGCGCCGCTACATCATCGCGCCCAAGGGCGTGCCGGTGGGCGCGCAACTGCTGTCCGGCTCGGAAGCGCCCATCAAGCCCGGCAACGCGCTGCCCATCCGCAACATTCCGGTCGGCAGCACGATACATTGCGTCGAAATGCTTCCCGGCAAGGGTGCGCAGATCGCGCGCGCGGCGGGTGGTTCGGTGCAGTTGCTGGCGCGTGAAGGCAGCTACGCGCAATTGCGTCTGCGCTCCGGCGAAATCCGCCGCGTGCACGTCGATTGCCGCGCCACCATAGGCGAAGTCGGCAACGAAGAGCACAACCTGCGCAAGATCGGCAAGGCCGGTGCACAGCGCTGGCGCGGTATCCGTCCCACGGTGCGCGGCGTGGCGATGAACCCGATCGACCACCCGCACGGCGGCGGCGAAGGCCGCACCGGCGAGGGCCGCGTCCCCGTGAGCCCCTGGGGTACTCCGACCAAGGGCTATCGCACGCGCAAGAACAAGCGCACGACCAGCATGATCGTGCAGCGTCGGCACAAGAGGTAAGAGGTAGCTATGGCTCGTTCAATCAAGAAAGGCCCGTTCGTCGACGCTCACCTGCTGCGCAAGGTGGACACGGCCCGCTCCAGCAACGACAAGCGGCCGATCAAAACCTGGTCGCGTCGTTCCACGATACTGCCGGAGTTCGTCGGCATGACCATCGCGGTACATAACGGCAAGCAGCACATTCCCGTCTATGTGTCGGAAAACATGGTCGGCCACAAGCTCGGTGAATTTGCGCTGACCCGCACGTTCAAGGGCCACGCGGCTTCCAAAAAAGCCGCAGTGAAGCGCTAAGGGGACCGACATGGAAACTAAAGCGACATTGCGCGGGGTGCGCCTGTCGGCACAAAAAGGCCGCCTGGTGGCGGACTTGGTGCGCGGCAAGCCGGTGGACCAGGCGCTCAACATCCTGACGTTCTGCCCCAAAAAGGGCGCAGCCATCGTCAAGAAGGTGCTCGAATCGGCCATCGCCAATGCCGAGCACAACGACGGCGCGGATATCGACACCCTCAAGGTGGCGAGCATTTACGTCGAGAAGGGTGCGGTCCTCAAGCGCTTCGAAGCGCGCGCCAAAGGCCGCGGCAATCGCGTGCTCAAGCAGACCTGCCACATCTACGTGACCGTCGGCGACTAAGGAACAGGCATGGGACAGAAGATACATCCGACCGGCTTTCGTCTGGCGGTCAATCGCAACTGGGCATCGCGCTGGTTTGCGAACAACAAGACCTTCCCCAAGATGCTCAACGAAGATCTGGCGGTACGCGGCTATCTGAAGAAGAAGCTGTCGCACGGCTCGGTGAGCAAGGTGGTCATCGAACGCCCGGCCAAGAACGCGCGCATTACCGTGTTCTCGGCCCGTCCCGGCGTGGTGATCGGCAAGAAGGGCGAAGAAATCGAGCAGATCAAGGTCGATCTGCAAAAGCTCATGCACGTACCCGTGCATGTGAATATCGAAGAAGTACGCAAGCCGGAAATCGAAGCCCAGCTTATCGCCGACTCGATCGCCCAGCAGCTCGAAAAGCGCATCATGTTCCGCCGCGCCATGAAGCGCGCCATGCAGAACGCGACGCGCCTGGGCGCGCAGGGCATCAAGATCATGTCCTCGGGGCGCCTGAACGGCATCGAAATCGCGCGTACCGAGTGGTATCGCGAAGGTCGCGTGCCGCTGCACACCCTGCGTGCGGACATCGACTACGGCGTGGCCGAAGCCAAAACGACTTACGGCGTGATCGGCATCAAGGTGTGGGTGTTCAAGGGTGAAGTGATGGGCCGCGGCGAAACGCCGGTGGCTGCCGTCGAAACGCCCGAAGCCGACGCCGCGCGCAAGCCGCGCCGCCCGGGCCCGCCCGGATCGCAGCGCCCGCGCGGTGACGGCGATCGCCGCCCCGGCGGCGGACGCAAGCCCGAAGCCGCTGCCGCCGCACCGGAAACTGCCGCCCCGGCGGTCGAAGTTAAGACTGCCGCCAAACGAGTAAAGAAGCCAGGAGCCAGCAATGCTGCAACCGACCCGAAGGAAGTATCGTAAAGAGCAAAAGGGCCGCAACACGGGCATCGCCACCCGCGGCAATAAAGTCAGCTTTGGCGATTACGGGCTCAAGGCGGTCGGTCGCGGCCGTCTGACGGCGCGCCAGATCGAATCCGCGCGTCGCGCCATGACGCGTCACATCAAGCGCGGCGGCCGTATCTGGATCCGCATTTTCCCGGACAAGCCGATTTCGTCCAAACCTGCCGAAGTCCGTATGGGTAACGGCAAAGGCAATCCGGAATACTGGGTGGCCGAAATCCAGCCGGGCAAGGTGCTGTATGAAATGGATGGCGTGGACGAAACGCTGGCACGCGAGGCCTTCCGCCTTGCCGCCGCCAAGCTGCCGCTCGAAACGGTATTCGTGACGCGCCTGTTGGGGTAAAGACATGAAAGCCAAGGAACTTAGGGCCAAACAAACGGCCGAGCTGGAAAGCGAACTGATAGACCTGCTGAAGGCTCAGTTTTCGTTGCGCATGCAGCTCGCCACCCAGCAACTGAACAACAATAGCCAGATCGTCAAAACGCGTCGCGACATCGCGCGTGTGCGCACCATCCTGGCGGAAAAGGCGGCGGCCAAATGAGCGAACAAGCCACTCCCAGCGTCAAGCGCACGTACACCGGCCGTGTGGTGAGCGACAAGATGAATAAAACCGTCACCGTACTGGTCGAGCGCCGCGTCAAGCACCCGCTCTACGGCAAGGTGATTACGCGTTCAAACAAAATCCACGCCCATGTCGAAAATGGGGTAGCGAAAGCGGGTGATCTCGTCGAGATCGAAGAATGCCGCCCGATTTCGCGCACCAAAACCTTCCGCGTGACCAAGGTGCTGGAAAGCGTCTGACGGGATAGCCGTAGGCGGTCTGCCTGCCGTGTAGCGGTCGCGCTGCTGCACGGAAAATTGCCGTCTGATGATGTTTTTAAAGAAGCCACGGGCGCCGCATTGCGGTGCCCGTGGCTTTTTATCGTGTCACGATTGCCGCCTGATACGCAAGTCAACTCGTCGGCCGGATGGGGTATGTTCCCCGTCGTGAACGTTTCGGAAGGCGACGACGAACCAAGGGCGCATTCATACAAACGCACGAAAGCATGCGGAGGACGGATGCGGAGGACGGATGCGGAGGACGGATGCGGCGGGTCGGTTGCACGGCGAGGAGCCGCAACGATGCGGTGACCTGCGACGCAATGGCGGGCAACTTACAAACTCGGCAGCGACCCCATCCACGTTTCGTCGTTCCAATCTCCATAGTCTTTTTCACGTGTTCGAACATGTGCTCGCCAGAGATGGAAAATGTGCATGCCTTCGACATGCATCAGCCGCCGGACGGCGTCGTGATCGAGCACCAGGGCCACCCCACCGTGGCCGCCCATTCCTTTACAGTGCATCGGTCTCCAGTGCCAATTCCAATAGCGCAAGTCGCCGACTGGGCTCCCGGAAAGCTGTAGGTCCATCCCTCCTTGTCGGGGTACGGCGATCAGCGGCGCATCCGAGTTGTGATTTGCTGGCAGGCATGGCATGCGACCGACAAGATCAGAGTGCAGGTATCCGACGAAATGATCGAATACCGACAGCAAAACCGGCCGAAGAGTGCCTCCTGTCTTCGCTCGAAAGGCCGCAGCGCCGTCAAATCGATCAACTCGTAGTGTCAATTCCCGTGTTCTCGGAACGATTGCCTTCCCAGGGAGCCAATCATGCAGGAGAAAGGCGCTCCGACAGTCTATGGCGGTTTCCGCGGCGAGAACGGAGATGAGTTCCAACTCTCCCTGGTACCGAGCGTCGTCTTGCATCGGCAGGTTGAGATGCAGCAGTGTACCAGCCTCGCTCTGACTCACTTCGGAGAAAGCCGCGGACGCAACCGCCTCAGCTTCGAGTGCGGTGCTTGGTCTCGCGTTATGCAGGTCCCTCGCCCATCCCGGAGTTTTGCCTGGCAGCAGTGGGAGCAGACTCAGGTCCGCTGGCGATGCGTACATAGCTTCCGCCTGCGCCATCTGAACGGGCATGTTCCACCGGTCACATGCGAGCGCCAGCGTTCTCAAATATGCGGACCTCGCACAGTGCCCACGTCGAGCGACGAAATGTCCGGCTTCGTCTCGGTTGTGGCTGTCACCAAAGTAGCCAAAGTGGCCGTCATTGCCGCCACCGCTTCGCTCAACCTGCCGTTCAAACTCGTATGTCCACTGCCTAAGAAATTGATTGCGAGAGCACTTTTCCAGATCCTCTAGGCGATTCTTCAGAATCGGCGGAACGATCGTCCCGGCGCTGAGTTCTTCTGTGAGTTCTGGGCTTCGGTACCCGGCTGGCGCCTCGCCTGAGTGAGACTTGAGCCATGAATGCACCAGGACGGGCGTTCCAAGTGCTCGCGCGATGAAAATATCGGACAGCACAGAAGGGGCATCGATCGCGGCCCGAAGCTCGGCGGACGAGAGAATGCTTGATCCACGGGCAAGGGCTGCAATCGCGAGTGCCTCCAGTACCTCTGATTCAAGTTTGAGGCAGCGGAGCCACCGCAGCAGGGCTTGCCATGTTGCCCGCGAGGAGGACTCGCTTGCCAGCGCTTGAGCCATTTGGTGGATCACTTGAAACTTGGCCATCGGGACCGGCAGCCTCAGCCGGGCTATCGCGACATCGTAAAGCGCCACGCTAGTCATGGTGTCGCGCTCCCCAGCCACGCGGGATTCACCAGCGGCTGCTCGGCAAAGTCCTCTATGGTCGTGCTTACCATTGCCTCGACCACCGTTTTCGCCATCGCTGCCTCATCCACCGCCAGTAGAAAGTGAACCAACCGATGGTGCGGGATCGAGAGCGAGCTCCCTCGACCATTTTCCATCGATTTGGTGGTTTCTGAAATGAACTGCCTCCACTTCGCCTTGTAGTGGCACGCAAAGGTGGAAAAGCGCCGGAGGACATCGGCTTTGTCGTAGTACTCATCCCAGCCCCGCCGATGCACTTGTGCGGCTACGAGCCACCGGTAAGCGCGTCCTTTGCCTTCGAGTTGCAAGCTCGCCTCGAAGGCCAGATCGAGGACGTCTGCGATGCCGGTCGGGACGCTTTTCTCAGAAAGGTAAGGTTCGAGGCTTCGCAGCAGTTCCATCCCGCATCTTTGCGCGAGCCAGTACTGGAACCACTTCCGCACGACCCGCCGCTCGGCGACGTAGGCATTCCGCGAGCGAAGTTCCTGCAGCAGACTTTCAACGGTCGAAGGGGAGTAGCCGGATACGTCAATATTGGGATCGTCATCCGGGGAAGAATTTCGCTCTTGCCGCGCCTCTCCAAGATGCTCAGAGGGCAAACCAAGACGTTCTTCGTTGGCAACGATGATGGCTGCGGCGAAGCCGTCTCCTTCGTCGGCTCGCTTGCGAAGTGACCCGATGGCGTGACTATCCCAAACCGCAGATGTCACGAGGGACATGGCAGGGTCATCGAGCGATTCCTTCGCCAGCAACTCCGCAAAGACAAGATCTGCCGTGTACCACTTTGATGTCAAGAGCCAGTGGTTGTAGTAAGCAGCGAATGTCTCAGGAGCCAGCGTGATGATTAGTCTGGTAAGGTCTGACGGGCGCGCGCCCGCGTCCTCGGTCATGTCATCGATGCGAACGACGATGGGGATCAATCGCCGCAGCATGTCAGTCGCAAATGCGCGGTCCCTCGAAGAGATTGCTTCGACCGAGTCGATCACGAATCCGATTGTTGGATCCTTGCGCCAGCCGTAGCTGACCACACACGCCATCGACCTTCGCAGCAATTCACTTGCTCGCGCATGCAATCCGGACCTCGTGGCAAGCTGGCAGAGTTCCAGGTAGTCAGCCATCCTATCGTTGAAAGGACTGACAGCCGTTGCGATCTCCCGTTGCCGACGCCCTATCCCTTCGCCAATCAAATCTCGATCTAAGAGATCCAGGCCGGTACCCGCATAGCGGTTGCACCAGTCTGAAGATTCAAAGTGATTCGACGAGTTGGCGCGAGCCCATTCGGAAGATGGAACCTTGGTGAGCGCCGACCGCAAGGAAGTCAACAAGAAAAGATCGCCTGATATCGTGGTGAGCGCGTTCCGGAAAGGAATGTAATCTGTCATCGCCTCATAGCTTTCTGGGACTTTAACGGCATCCAAAAGGCGAAAGGGAAGTGCAAATGCCGGGGTCTCGCGGCGCGCTAGCAGAGAACCTACGGAGTTGGCCAGCACCATAATCTGCTGCGCGGCAGTCGAAAACCAGGGGCGATTCTTGTAGTGCGGCGTCGATTCTGTTACCGGCGCTCCGCGCTGAGACATGCATCGAGCTACTGTCGAGAAGAACAGGCGATGCAGAAACCGTTGGGCAGCCTCTCGCGGAATCTCGGCGTGACGATCCACGTCGAGTGAAGCATCGTACTCGTTGAAGTCGCGTGGTTTAAGGGAACCGCCCTGATAGAACAAACGCCAGCACCACGACATGGGGTGCTTGGAGAATCTTGCGAATTCGGGCCACTCATGGAGCTTGGCGCGAAGAGCACCTGCTAGTCGCAAACAGGCGAGTTCAAGTTCACGTCGTTGACCAAGCAACATCGGCTGGCACACGAACTCCATTAGAGGCGCCAGGTCAGCACCCTTGGCCAGTTCCCGAAGGAATAGTTTGGTCAACTCCGTGGCGTCAGCCCCGCCCAGATCCCTCGTGATCGCCAGGATTCGGTCCGGCTTGTATTGTCTGGTCCCAGCGGCTAGTTCCAAAAAGTTCTCTATTGCTGACTTGAGCGCACCGTGGTCATAGGCCCTGACTCGGATTCGATCGTTGATTCGCCGACGCATCATCTCCATGCATTCCGTGGCATCGGTTGTCCGTCCCGCGAGCAAATACTGCCTGCCTAGCAAATGAAGCCGATTCACACTGGCGGTTTGCAAGCCAGCAGCCAGCGTCTTCAGTGGATACTCGTCTTCGGTCAACTGAAGCGCGCACTCATGCAACGAGTCGTAGTCGTCGAGTTGAAACTCTGGGCCGTTGTGTAGGCGGGCCTTGAGCCAACGAAGCTGGATTGCCTTCGCGAAGTTCGCGTTCTCGAATGCGATCTGTTCCCCGGCCGTGAGAATCGCCTCGATCTGATCTTGGGGATATGCAGATGCCAAGCTCTCAATAGCCCAATTTCTGTCAGGCGCCTCCAGTAGGTTTCGAGAGTCCCCAGTTCGTGCCTCATACAACCACAGCCAGCCCCAACGATGAAATGCCGGCGCTTGTGTTCGAAGCCACTCGACCACGTTCGGTAGCAGGATGCGTATTCGTTCGTCGTGCTCGAGGTCGTCTCGGACAAATGCATACAGGCTTCCGTGAAATGCAACTTGTCCCGCTTCAGTGTTGTGAAGTAGGTGCCCGATTGCGGGGCTCAAGTCGCCAGCGCCAGTTCGTAGGCAGCTTTCCAGCCCCAGCGCGGGCCAGATGAAGCCGGCGTCGGCCAACAAGTGCAGGGCATCCTTCGCGGTAAGCGGCAGCCGCTGCCAAAGCATGGTGTAGTACTTCTTGATGTCCCCGTCCGGCGCCCACGTGTTCGAGTCCATCACTGATGGCTCGAGGACGCGATGTTGCCGGGCCAATGCCTCGAAGCAGTAGGTTAATACGAGAGGATGGCTGCCCGTGACCCGTTGAAAGGCAATGGCCAGCGTGACCAGGGAGTTTGCGTCGGTCATATCCTTCTTTGGCGTCTCGAACCTCTCTGCCTCGTATTGCGCTCGCAACCAGCTCTCAATGGCCACCAGCGACATTCTGGGAAGTTCGATCCAAGCGGCGGAGTCAATGAAGCGATTGAAGTGGGAGGGAAGTTGCTGCTCCGAGACCTTCTGGGTTCCTATGACAAGCGTGACATTGTCCGGAACCGGCAGCAGGGCCGTGAAGAGGCTGTCCAGCGGACGCTTGTCTCGATCGTTTTCGCGCCAGACATGATCCAACCCATCGATCACGACGAGGAATCGCTTGCCTTCGTTGTGATATCCGCGGGCGCAGGCTTCGATCCAGGCGCGCAAGTGCTCTGCGCGATCCGAAAGGCCTCCAACGTGAGAGAAGTGTTGCGCTTCCATCTGCGCAATGAGCGAGTTCGCGACGCTGGCTAGCGTGAAGCGATCGGATCTATCCCCTAGATCCAGGAAGTAGTGGTGGCGAATGAAGGGCACTTCGCGTTGTTCGAGTTCCCTGCACACGTAGCTTAGAAAGGTGCTCTTGCCCTGGCCTGGAGACCCCCAAAGGACGACCGCGCTTGAGCTTCCCAGCGAGCGGAGGAACTCGGAGGCAAACTCGGCATCAGGCGGCTGATACCCGTCTGGCACCCGAAATGACTGCTCGAGGGGTCTCGGCCGCCGAACGTTGAGAGTGCCCCGCACTAGGTCGAGCGAGATTTGTCCTCGAGGAGGCGGAAAGTTGCATCGGACAGCCCAGTCGATGGCCTCTCGGAACAATGAGAGCCAACCGGAGCGATCGGTGTGGCGCGGGACGAAGCGGTCGACAAGGGTTCTTTCAAGTGCTTGCGCCCCTTGGTAGCTGTGACAAAACTCGAAGCGGTTGAAGAACGCCTCAGCTCTGTCGACGCTACCGAGCTGCCGCAGAAGTTCGGTTCGAACGGTCGGATCGACGCTGTTCAGGTTCACCCGTCGGGAAGCCGCATCAACCGACGCGTCGAAGTCACGGCTCGGGATCCGGTTGGTGATGAGAGCAGCTGTATGAACGCGTTCCAAGCCGACGCCGAACAGGGAGTCGCACCACTTCTGAAGAAGAGAGCGACCTGCAGGCCTATGAGCGAGAAGCCAGTTCCACGTCAACGTGTTATTGCGGTCGTTCGCGTCAACGGTGAACTTTACCTGGAAGAGAACGAACGTCGTGTCCCGGCGCTGGGCCACGACATCGTCAAGCCCCTGAGGAACTTCGTCGTGGTCTGCTTCGAATTGAACCCATTCGTACAGGGCTGGGTTGTCCAGCCAGTCGCACAGTAGATTCAGCCCCACAAGGTTCTGGTACACGTACCCGCTCAGCGGGATGGCGGAGCGCTTGATATTCATAAAGCAAAAAAATGGGTCGAAGAAGGAGGTGTCGAAAAAGGAGCTAAAAGGGGGAGCTAACGGACAGACCGCAGTTGTTTGGACCTTACTTCTTCGTAAGCCCACAATGGGTCGAGATCGGCGCCGTTTGGCCAGGCGATTGCACCGAGGTCCAACCTTGCTTGTGCAAAAAAATCCGCGCTTGCGAGCGGGGCAAAGATGCCCGGATCGGTTGCGCCAAGAATCCGGGAGCAATCGATGATGCCGGATATACCGTATTGAAATGTCACCGCGATCTGGTACGCCGGCATTACCGAAATCGCCTTGAGCCGCCACGACGCGCCGAGGCTTATTCCAGCGGCGGAATTTTCCGTGGGTGCTGTTTGTTCTGACATAGCTCCCAATCCTCCATCAATTCCTTGCGGTGCTCGATTGCCCATTCGACTGTCAAAGCCAGTGCCCGTCGTGGCAATTTGCCGCCGATTATCTCCAATGTTCGAATGTCGATCAGCGCCTCATGTTCGCCATAGAGGGCGTGAAAATGCGGCGGGGCGTGTCCCCGCCAGTGCGCCTGGGTTACGATTCGAAATCCGGGCAGACTCTCGGCATGCCAGCCTCAGCGAATGATGGTGCCGTGGATTCTAGCTGCTCGATCGGCGTTTTGGGATTTCCGCGTACCAGGAGTGTTGGTGGTCGGTGGATCCCCGGAGAAAATGGCGACCAGAGTTTCAGCCGGGGGACGCCGGTCCCGAAAATTGGTGGAAAAATCCTTCCGACGTTCAGTCTGTTACGGTACTAAAAGGGGATCGCCCAATGCCATGACCTTAGGACAAGGTTGATGTGTTCCGGCGCAGAATTGCGTGCGTGCATGCAGATGGCTGAATTGATTGCATTTGGAATTCCACCGACTAAATTCCACTTGCCTCGGTGGCACGGGCCGCCCGGGCGCGGGTACCGCCGCCGGGGAGAAAAGCGCGCGCGAGATAGCCGCGTCCCCGGTACGGTTGGCTATTCCACGCCACGCACTGGAGCCCAAATCAAGGCCTTGCTAACTGGTCCCCCCGGGCGCACGCTTCTTATGACTCGGCCAGGAGACGCGTAGGCGTGTCAACCTGGTACCGGCCTTGATCTGGTCACCGGTGTCGGATGCTCGCTTGGGCGCGGCAGGCGCGAGGTCCGTGCGGGTGCGACGCCTCGCGGGGCAGGTTGGTGCCGCGCCGGACAGAGCGTGTTACAGTGAGCAGGAAGCCGCGCGTAGCCCCGCGCCCAGCCCAACCTGCCGCCCGGTCCTGTTTCCATGCCCACAACGGAATTCCACATCGAAGGTATGCGCAGCGATGACGACCTGCGCAACGTCATGAACGCCATCCAGGATTTGCCCTGCATATCACATTCCGAAGTGAATCTGGCCGACGGACGGGCGGTGGTTGAACACACCAGCATGCTGTCGGAAGGCGAAATTCGCGCGGCGGTCGAGGATGCCGGCTACACCACTCGTTGAGCGCTGCAAGCGGTTGGGTCCGTCGGAAGCGGAAACCCGGAGTGGGAGTGAGGGATTTGGCGTCACCCACTGACTAAGCGCGTTTCGGAACAAGCTTGTGTCTGGAAGTTACCTTGTTTTGCTCTCCGATTGTCCCGCGCCATTTGATATCCGGATTCCCCTTGCAGACCTGTAGGTTGCGGTCCACGCGGCGAATTGCGCCGCACAACACTGACTATGGATTCGGCGGGATGCCGGATGGTGCCCCCCCCTGCGGGAATCGCTTCTGTGCGGGGGAGGCTCTGGGGTCGGACAAACCGGGTTGCGCGTAAGCAGGCGTGCCGATTCAGGCATCAGGCGCCGGATGTATGTCATCTACCCAGCGCACTTCTTCCGGTTGTTCGGTGGCGGCAATGTCCAGATTGACCACCACCGGTATCTGCCCGCTGCGCACCAGCACGCAGGACAGGGGCTCGTCCGTGCTGGCATTGATTTCCTGGTGGGGAACGTAGGGCGGCACGTAAATGAAGTCGCCCGCACCCGCCTCGGCGGTGAATTCCAGCTTGTCGCCCCAACGCATGCGCGCGCGGCCGCTGACGACGTAAATGACGCTTTCGACCGGGCCGTGGTGATGCGCGCCGGTTTTTGCATTGGGGTGGATCACGACGGTGCCGGCCACAGTTTTTCGGCCCCGGCAGTTGCGTGCGTGATGGCGGCCGCGCGATTCATTCCCGGGGTTTGCGGTGTGTTGGGGTCGAGGTCAGAACTGCGCACGACGCGCACGCCGTGCAAGCACCACTTCGATTCGGAAGTTGGATTCATGATGTCCTCACTCGCTTGGGCAAGCGCTTTCGCGCCGGCCTGGATAGCTGTGGATTGTCACCATCAACGAACAGATTCCGGACCGCAAGCGGATCGGCCGGCGCTACTTTTTCTTCGGCACGATATCCACGGCCCAAATTTCGGCAGCCTCGCTGTCGCTGGGATTGCGAAACCAATGCACGGTATCCGCGTTTTCGTACCACGCGTCGCCGGCGTGTACGGTGCGCCTGCTGTCGCCGCGGTACTCGATCAGCGTACCTTTGGTAACGCGTACGATGCCGGGCCGGCCCTTGTGCGGGTGAGGCTGGGTTGCGCCTCCCGGGGCAATTGCGATCAGCCGTGCGCGAAGTTCATAGTCGGATATGGCGCCGGGCAGTTCGTGCGGGGCGAAATCGACGCTGCCGACGGGATCGGAGGCGCCACTCAGGCCGACGGGTTTTTCCGGGGGCGTGTCGCCGGCCGCGCGGGCGGTAAAACTGCTCAGGGCGAGCACGAGCAGGAGCGGCGCATGGCATTGCGGCAGGATACGAGGAATCATCGAATGCCTCCGGAATGAGCGGTTCTGTTTGGGCTGGGAATAGTCGGGCCAATCTGTAGCCTCCCCAGTCTAGTCTATCCGCCATCTCAGCGCGCACCTGGATGCCACTATTCAAGTGACCCAGGCGTGGGACGGGAATACAGGATGACCTTCGGCGCGCGTGGCTGGAGCAGCCCGTCCGAATGAGGATGGAGCAACGCGTCGCGGCTTCGGTCCGGTGCCGGCCGTACGCCTGCGTGGATATAAAAGAACAGATTAAGGGCGAAAATATAAATGCCCTGGTGCAACGGATATTCCTGATCATCCGATCAACCTGTGCGCCGAAATCGGAATATTGCGTCGCTTGATGGCGGACTTTCCGGAGCGGTTCGGAGCAAATCAACTTCAGGCAGTGGTGCTTGCGCGAATCGGTCCCGGGGGGCCGGCTACGCAAGCGACCGAGGGCGTTTGTATCAGTTCTGACGAGGGGCGCCTCGGCGCACACCGCCGATGGCAAACAAACCGGCTGCGAGCAGCGCAAAGGAAGCCGGTTCCGGAATGGTCCCGCTCAGCGCCGCGACCATGCCTCGCTCGATCAAGGCGTGGGTTGCCGCAGATGGGTGTATGGTGTCCCAGAACACGTATGCGTCGGGCGTCGCACACACCGGGCCGCCGGGCACGAAGGTGAGGTCGTCGCCGGTATAGCAGGCGGCGTCGGCGTTGGTGAAACCGTAGGCGGCCGGGTTGGCGACGACTTCGTTGAACGCTGAATAGACATCGTACAGGTGCGCGGTACCAGGGCGCGTTTGTAGCAGCGACAGTAGCGCGTTGTTGAAGGTCATGGAAGCGTATTGCGAAAATATCCCTCCTGGCGCCAGACGCGGGGTGAGTACCAGGTCCGGCAGGTTGGCCACCAGGAATTCGTCGGCGCCCATGAGCATTAGTGTGGCGATTGCCGAATTGATGTTGGTGATTGCGAGCGACACGGCGCTGTCTATGTCCTGCATCGCGGTCTGTTGCGCCGCGGCTACCGTTGCACCGCCGATCAGCGCGTTTTGATAACTGGTGACCGCGGCGCCGATCGCGTCCTGCATGTCGTTGGCACCGATCCAGACGACGTATAGCGCATTCGGATCGGCCACGCCGCCGTGCTGGCTGGCGAAGGCGCCGACCTGCGAACTGAGACGGGCGAGGCTGTTGAGCGCCGGGATGGAGTGCCCGTAAGTGCGCGCTCCACCCCAGGCGTAGTTGTCACCGACGTTGCCGAGCAGCGAGCCCGGCAGCAAGGGCGTCTGGGGCGACGTGAACAAACCGCTTTCCGCGGCGAACCGGTCGGCCCAATTCGGGCCGTTGGTGAAACGGCCGTTGAAGTACGGAGCCGGCGGTACCGCACCGCCCGAAACCAGCTGCATATTGCCGGTATCCGACAGGCTGTCGCCGAACAGATAAAAATCCGAATACGGCGTTGCGAGGGCATGGTTGGCGCCAAATGCAAGGCCGGCGGAAAATACGAGGCTGGTAAGTCGGGGCAGGCGGCGGGTGATGTACGACATCAAGGACATTGACTTAAGCTCCGTGGTTGTCTGCTTGGAGTATCCCGGTGCATGCGACGCCGGGCAAGCCGACGGAAAATGGGACGGCGCCATGCGTTGGGGGCGAAATGGAAGGATTGCGAGTCCTGGCTGATGCCAGACGCAGTTTAATGTTATCACCATTTTTCCGGATAACGCGAGCCGGCATCAGGCGGCCTGGCGTCGATACCTCACGTTATCGGAGCCGATGGGGCGGCAATGACGTACTTGGGGAAAACCGGTTCGGCGCCGAGAGTTCTGTCTTGCATCGGCATATGGCGCCGTATCGGCATTGCGCTGGCTAGATATTGAGGCGAAAAGCGACGATAAGCTGGCTGGTTTAAATTGTCGTTTCGCAGCCGGGAACGTGGGAAAACTCACCCCTTCGGGTTGGGCACTTGTGCGGACCCTTTGTGCAAAATGTCGGGCGCAAGGGAATCATGTCTTGTGTCCTATCCCGCCGCATGGGCAGGCGGATGCCCGGCGCGCGCCGCTAGTCTTATCGTTCCCGCAGCGGATTTTCTTTGGGCGAACCGATCGCGATGCCCGAAAAGGCGGCAAAACGCTGCGGCGGTCATGCTGTACGCCTCGTTTCGGGACGCCCAGGCAGCGGAATACCGGTTGCCGTGCTGTTCCGGTCCGGCGTGCGCGTCAAGCGGCTTTCTAAGTCCCTGCGGCCCTGTCAGGCCGATTCGACGCGCCGGGCGCACTGCCGAAGGCGGGATAGCGCACTTTCCAGGCCTCGATGAGATGGCGGTTGTCGTGATTCCAGGGATGGAACGAGGGCGAGTAGTAACTGAGGTACAAACGCCAGGGCACGATGCGGCGCAGCAGTTGCAGGGCCGTGCCGTGCCCCCTCTGCCCGGCTTGGCGCGCGGCGGCCGGGGCTGGCGCGGACGACTTGCGCGGCCGCATGTGCAGGGCGCCGATGCCGATTGCCGCACCCAGGCCGAGCGTGGTGAGGATCATCGCCCAACTGCGTACCAGGTAGGCCCACACGCCTTTGCCCGCAACGGATTCATAGACATCGAAACAGACGCCCTTGTGTTCCGTTTCTTCCACCGCGTGCCAGGCCCAGAGCTGGACAAATTCGGCGCGCCCGTTGCTGCCGAATTTTTCGAGGTCACCGAGCAAATGGTCGGCGAGCATGGCCGTAAAGTGTTCGAGCGCACAGGTGACCGCCAAGCGGAATTTTCGCGTCCCGAAGCGTCGCGCCGCGCCGAGAAAAAACCCGGCAATGCGGCCCACCTGCGCGGCCCCGGGATGGCTGGCGCACAGGGCGCGATTGCAATGACCATGCTGGGCCATGTGCATGGCTTCCTGATACACGAAGCGGCGCAGGTCTTCACGCAGTTGCGGATCGACGATTTGTCCCTGGTAGTGTTGTACGGACTCGATGAAGAAGCCTTCGCCGGCGGGAAACATGAGCGACAGCGTATTGGTGAGCAGTTCCGTTGCCGGCTCGTCGGGGATCCATCCGCTGCCGCGCGACGGATCGAATTGCAGGTCGACGCGGCGTGTAATGATTTCTGCGGAAGGGCGAAGGTGGTCCAAGGGCAGTCCCGGCCAGGCGGCATTGAGGTGACGGGGCGGCGCCCTGCTTCAAGCGAGCGGGTGCCAGGGGAACGATGATCGGGTACTTACCCGCAAACTTTGCCTAGTTCGGCAACGCGTCGACAAATTTGAATTGCCGGGATTCCCCGCTTGCCGGGCATTTTCCGCGCTTCACTCGCTGCGCCAGCGGGTGGCGTGCGCGCAGCCCGGCAAGCGGAACGCAAATTGGGCGACGGGCAATGGCGGTATTATATCCGCGCCTTGATGCGCCGCAGCAGGAAACCCGCAGCCGACCATGACGACCCGCAAGCCGCTTCCTTACTTCGACTTCCTGCTGGACCAGATTGCCCAGGGAAACGAATCCTTGACCGCAGGATTCGGTCACCACGTGCACTGGGGCTACTGGCCCGATCCGCGCAGCGCAGCTTGCGACGATGCCGGCTTTGCCCTGGCGGCCGAAAGACTGACCGGCGAATTGTGTGAACTTGCCGAATTGTCGTCCGGGCAGCGCGTGCTCGACGCCGGTTGCGGTTTCGGCGGCACGGTGAATTTTCTCAACGCGCATTACCACGATATGGATCTGGTGGGTCTGAACATCGACCCACGCCAGCTCGAGCGCGCCCAGCAACTGACGCACCCGCTGCCGGGCAACCGGATTGTGTTTTGCGGCGGGGATGCTTGCGCACTGCCCTTTGCCGACGCCAGCTTCGATCGCGTCATGGCGGTCGAATGCATATTCCACTTTCCCAGTCGCCGCAGCTTCCTGCAGGAGGCGTGGCGCGTGCTGCGTCCCGGGGGCATGCTGGTGCTGTCCGATTTCGTACCGGCCGGCGTGATGGTTCCCGTCATGGCGGCCATCGACAAAACGGCCTGGTATCAGCGTCTCAACTATTTCGGTCCGTGCAACGTTCGCTGCAGCAGCAGGCAGTACCGCCGCCTGACGGCCGAGTGCGGCTTCGAACTAAGCGTTGCGCGCGATGTCACGCGCAACATCATGCCCACCTACCGCTACCTGAAAGGCATGATCGCAAGAATGCTGGGCATTGCGCGCCTTGGACCGACGGTATCGTGGCCGATTGCATTCATGCAGGCGCTGGGCCATACCGGCATGCTTAATTACCATCTGCTGGCGATGCGCAAAACGGACGGCCCGCGCGCCTGAACCCGGATTCGCAAGTTTGCGCGGGCAGCCCGCCCGGAAGTGCTGGCCTGCCAAAGAAGCTGGGCGCGATGCCCTATCCATTCCCCTTCAGGCGCTGCATCGCCAAGGTTAATTCCGGCAAGGAGCGAAAGCGCATTTTGCTCATGACATTATGGCGATGCACCTTGATCGTGCTTTCCGAAATGCCCAGTTCGATGGCGATTACCTTGTTCAGTTTGCCTTGCGTTACCAATACCAGCACCTCTTTTTCACGCGGCGTCAGTTGGTCGTAGCGCGATTGCAGTTCCGCCGTTTCCAGCTTTTTGTGAAATTCGCTGCTCACGCGCGACAGGGCGGAGGTAATGGCCTGCAGCAGGGCAAAATCGTCGAAAGGTTTTTTCAGAAAATCGATGGCGCCGGCTTTCATGGCGCGCACCGCATCGGGCACCTCGCCGTGACCGGTGATGAATATGATGGGCAGCGCGCAGCCGCGGCGCCCCAGTTCCTGTTGTAATGCCAGGCCGTCCATCCCAGGCATGCGCACGTCCAGCAGGATACAGGCGAAAGCATTTAGCGGCTCGAGCGACAGAAATTCCAGCGGCGACGCAAATACCTTCACGTCCATGCCCGAAGCCCGAATCAGGCTGCTTAGCGATTCGCGTACGGATGCATCGTCATCGACGACATAAACCGTAGGCGATGCATTGGAAGTGGCCTTCATGCCGGATTGACCGGAATGTTGAATGCGAAGCGCGAGCCGCCGGGTCCGGATGCATCCAGCCACAATTTGCCACCGTGTTGTTCGACTATGGTGCGGCTAATGGTGAGGCCCATGCCGAGACCGTCGTGCTTGGTGGAATTGAACGGCTCAAATATCGTGGCAGCGATTTCGGCCGGCACCCCCGGCCCACTATCCGCGACCGAAAACAGGGCGCCGCGCGCGGCATCTTCGCGTACTTCCACCGTGATGCAGCGCGGCCGCCCGCTCTGGCTGCGCATGGCTTCGACGGCATTCACCAGCAGATTGACCATCACCTGCTGCAACTGCACCTGATCGCCCATCAACACCGGAATGCGCTCGGGCAGGCGCACGTCTATCTGTACCTGCGCTTCGTTCAGGGGCCAGCGCAGCATCTGGATCAAGGCGTCCAGCATGCCATGCACGTCGACCGCGATGCGCTTCAGCTCGTCTTTTTTGAGGAAATTGCGGATGCGCTGGATCACATGGCCGGCATGGGCGGCATCGCGATGCACGCGGTGCAGTGCCGCCACCACTTCCTGGTAATCCGGCTCCTCGCATTCCAGCCAGCGCAGGGCGGCGTGACTATTGGTGGCGATGGCGGCCAGCGGCTGATTGACTTCGTGCGCAATGGAAGCAACCAGTTCGCCCATCGTGGTAAGACGCGATACCCGCGCCAGATCGGCCTGGGTGCGGGCCAGGGCGTCCTCGGCGGTTTTTTGTGCGGTTAAATCTTCGATAATCACGGCAATTCTGGGCCCTTCACGATGCACCACGGGAATTACCGAGGCGCACACCTTGGCCCACAGTACACTGCCGTCCTTGCGCTGATAATGTTTGTGCATCTGGTAACTGCCGCGCTGGCCTTCCAGCAGGCCGTATAAATTTTCCCGCGTCGATGCGCGTTCCGATCCTTCGGTAATTTCGACCAGGGAAATATTCATGATTTCCTTGCGGTCATAACCGAGCATTTGTTGCAGGGCAGGATTGGCCCGCATGATTTTGCCGTCTGCATCGACGAGCGCGATGCCGACCGCCGTGTTCTCATAAAAACCCAGCCAGCGCTGTTCGGATATTTGCAGCGCGCGCACGCTTTCCTGCAGGTTTTTGCGGCTCGCGATCAGTCCGTTGGTCAGTTCGCTGATATCGACTGCCTGCGAATTAAGTTCCTTCTGCAGCGTGTCGACGGTGCGCTTGACTGTAATCAGGTTACGCACCCGGGCGCGCAACTCTTTGGGCGAAAACGGTTTGGTGAGATAGTCCTGGACGAAGTCCTCCAGCAGCGTTTCGCGCATCGCGTCATCGGCGCGCGCCGACAGTACCAGCACGGGGATGTGGGAGGTTTGCCGGCGGCGCAATTCGTGCACGAAGCGCTCGCCGTCCATTTCCGGCATCATCAGATCGGTAATGACGAGGTCGGGCGGATTGCTGCATACCAGCTCGAGCGCCAGTCCGCCATTTTCCGCCAGCGTTACCTGGTAATCGTCTGCCAGTACGTCGTGCAGAAATTCGCGCAGGTCCGGATTGTCTTCGGCCACCACGATGCGCGGACAGCCCGCTTTTTCCGGTAGCGCCGAGGGTTTGTGCGTGCGCGGCAGTTCGACCGGCTCGATGCTGCGCAACCATGTCGCATCGGGGGCGCGGAAGTACGAACCGGCCGGTGCGCGCAGCGGCAATTCCACCTGAAACAAGGCGCCGCGTTCGGGTGCATCCAGCAGCGAAATCGTGCCGCGATGCAGTTCGACAAATTCCTTGACGATATTGAGCCCCAGCCCGCTGCACTTGGCCGACTGTTCGTCCTGCCCCTGGGCATAGCGGTCGAAAATCGGCCCCTTCAGATAGTCCGGCACGCCGGGCCCGTTATCCTGCACGCTGAATAAAACGCGGTCGCTGGAAAGGCGTTCGAATGAGCAGCGGATGCGGCCGCCCTTGGGTGTGAATTTGAAGGCATTGGACAACAGGTTGGTGACGATGCGCGCAAATTTTGCGCGGTCCACATCGACATACAACTCCTGTTCGCCGGCAAACGAAAGACTGATGCTGCGCTCTTCGACCGCGGCGTCGAAGCCCTTGGCAATTTCGCGTACCAGGCCGACGAGATCGGCGCACAGGTATACGAGCGGCATTTCGCCGGCGTCGATGCGTGCCAGATCGAGCAGGTCGTTAACCTGTACCAGCAGTTCCTGCGCGTTGCGCTTGATGGTCGACAGGCGGAAGCGCTCGCGCTCGGACAGGCCGCCGGACGACTGCAGCAACTGATTCACCGGCCCGAGTATCAGTGTGAGCGGTGTCCGCAGTTCATGGCTCACATTGGCGAAAAACTTGGTTTTGAAGCCGTCGATCTTGCGCAGCTTTTCCAGCGCTGCCTGCACTTCGTTATTGCGCCGGGTAAGTTCCGCCTCGATGGCGATTTTTTCCGAAATATTGCGGCCTTCCGGCAGCAGGAAAGCGACCTTGCCGTTGTCGTCGAAAATCGGCGTCAGCGAAAAATCGACGATGATGGTGCGGTTGCCTTCGGATTCGCCATAGATTTCGATGTCGCAGCGCACGAAGCGCCCGCGCGCGGCCTCGAGCACCATGGCGCGCACGCGTTCGCGTGTGGCTTGGGACAGCGCCCACCAGCGTGCTTCCCAGAACGGTTTGCCGACTACCTGGGATAATCCCACGCCGGCCCCGTTGAGCGCTGCCTGGTTAATTTCGATTACATTGCCTTCGATATCCAGCAGGCCGAGGAACTGGTACATCGAATCCAGAATGATGCGGGCAAGCTTTTGCCTGCGGACGTCGTCCGTATCGTACTCGGACAGTTCGACCCCTTTCACGGATGGACTCCAGCGAGGAAGCCCGCAGTCTGAATTGGTATCCATGAACACATCGTGCTGAAAAATCGACATGAAGCATCCTCCATTCGAGAAAAAAAAGCGAGGCGAACCTCGCTTTCAAGGCACCGAAGGAGGAGGTGCTGGAGTGTGATCAGAAGCTGAGGCTGTAGTTGAGTGTGACGTTGTTCTGCGAGTGACTGACTTCGATCGGATCCGAGGTGTTCGGCAAGTTCCGGTTCTGCATGGTTTCCTTGAATGCGTGGGAGTAGGCGAAGTCGATGCGGCTACCCGGTGCCACGACATACGAAAGGCCAAACGACGCATGTTTGGTCGGAATCGCCGGAACCACGGCGAACAGCGTGTCGCCGCGCAGCGCCTGGGTGGCGAAGCGGGCGCCCGCGCGCAGTGTCAGGGCCGGCGTCCAGGCATAGGAGGCGCCCAGCGCCAGGACGGTCTGGTCGCGGTAGTTCTGCGGCAACTGGATGTTCAGGTTGCCGGCGGCGGAGTCGAACGCCACCTTGATGTCCTTCATGACGTCCTTCCAGAACACCTGGGAAATGTCCATCGCGACGGTCCACTGTGGAGTCAGGCGATGGTTCAGGCCCAGATCGAGCCGGGCGGGCATCTGGAAATCGAGGATTTTGATTTTGCCTGGCACGGCAACATTGCCTCCGGCGGTAACCGCGCTTAGCGTTGCGTTGCCCTTCATGTCGGCAATCTGGCTTTTGAAGGAATAGGCGGCACCCAGTCGGGTGTCGGCCGACACCTGATAAGTCATGCCGATGCGCCCGCCGTAGCCCCAGGCATCCACGCCGCTACCGAGCATTTTGTTCTGCGTGAGGCTGAAATGGGCTCCCTGCAATGGGGGGAGCGCTAGCGTACCGTTTACCCGACCGCTCGCAATTAGGCTGCCAACCTGGTCGAGACCGAGCAACAAATCCAGATTCAAGCCTTGCCACATCGCGTCCAGACTGGCGCCTACCGTGAGCGCGTCGCTAACGCGATAACTGGCAGCAAACGGAATATCCAGCACCAACAGCCGGCTGGAATTTTCCAGTCCGCTATTGACGCCCGCGTTGGCGCGAGACAGAAAACTGTCGCGTCCGAACTCGGTACCCAATCCCCCTTGCGCAAACGCGCCCACGCCGAAAGTCCAACTACCCACGCGCTGCGTATAGGCCACTTCGGGTGCGTAATAAGGGCCGCGGTTATTGCTGTGCGTGTGCGAATCCGCGGTTTCGCCAGTGGCCAAATCCTTGGCTGTGATGTCGGTCGTGACCACGTCCAGACCGAGCATGATTTCGCGATTGCTTTGGCCCAACGACAGCGTCGCCGGATTGGTGAGCATGCCGCCGGGGCCGACATCGTGCGCCGTGGCCGTGCCGCCCATGGCGCGCGATACGGCGCCTATTCCCTCCAGGCGGAAAACGTCGGTAGCCAGCGCCAGGCCGGGCGCGGCCGAAACCGCAGCGAGCGCTACTGCGACGGCGATTTTTTTCTGCAACATTCCTATCTCCTCAGTTTTTATATGCGTCAGGTTGCGGCGTCAGTTGCCGCATTGCCTCAGAAAAAGCGATCGAAATGGATTTGCCCGAACTGCACCTTATGGCCGACCATCAGTAATTCCTGTACCGCCTGGGTCATGGGCGGAGGCCCGGCGAAATAGAATTCGTAGTCGATCAGGGCGCCGGGCAGAACGCCCTGGAGTTGGTCGTGCACGTAGCCGGTTGCGCCTTGCCAGGAATCCGGGGCCTCCGGCAGCGAAACCACCGGTATGTAGCGGATGCGGCTGCCATAGCCTTCGAGTTCGCGCAGCATGTCCTCGCCGCACACGTCGCGCGGCGTGCGCGCGCCGTAGAAGAAGTACAGGGTGCGCTCGCCCAGCAGGCCGGCTTCGGCCGCGCCGCGCGCGATGGAAATCATCGGCGGCAGGCCGGACCCGCCGGCCACGCAGACGATGTCGCGCGGGGTGTCGTTACGCAGATACGCCAGGCCGTAAGGGCCGTCCAGTTCAACCACGTCACCTACCGCCAACTGGTCGAACAGCACGCGCGTGCCCTGGCCGTGCAACACGCGGCGAATCTGGAAATGCCATTCGCGCCGGTCGTTGGCGGTGTTGGACATCGAATAGGCGCGCGACCCGGTTACGCCCGGCAGTTCCAGCATGGCGAATTGCCCGGCCAGGAAATTGGCGTTGTCGGCGGCCACGAAGCGGAATTCCTTCATGTCGTGGGTAATGTCGCGCACTTCGACCAGGCGCGCTGCCTGCCGCCCTGGCGCAAGCCGCGGCACGTATTCGGCGCCACTGGGCGCGGCGATGGTGACGTCGCCGACGGCCCGGCACTGGCAGGCAAGGTGCCGCCCGCGCTTCTTGTCGCGCTCCGTCAGGCCCGGCGCATCGGGCCACAAGGACTGGATTTGCCCATCCACCAATTCGAACTTGCAACTGCCGCAGCCACCCGAATTGCATTCGTAGGACAGCCCCACGCCCGCGCGCAGGGCGGCGCGCAAAATGCTGTCCTGCGCAGATTGCACGAAACTCCTGCCATCCTTGCGATTGTTGATCGTCACCTGATTGCTCATGGCCCCTCGCTCACGGATAAAGTTGCCCGCGGGGCGCTCTGGGCACGCCCCGGTGCGGTGAAACAAGGCTTGGTGTTACAGCCCGAGGGATTGCCGGAAGCTGCGCGTGGCTGCCTTGGCCGACGCCGCAGCGTCCGCCACGTCGGGCAGCATGGCGCAATAAGCGTCGATGGCTTTGTCGGCCAGCGGCTCCCACTTGGCGACCCAGCCCTGGATTTTTTCCAGGTTGCCCGGCGTTTCCAGCGCCATTTTCACGAAAGCGCTTATCCAGCGACGGTGACGGGCAGAGTCGATCAATTGCGCATCGGTGAGCAGGCCCAGCAGCATGTCGCCGTTGTGGCGCGCCGCTTCGCCCAGCTTGCGCAGTACGCTTTCTTCGATGGCCGGCTTGGCAACCAGGTTGAGCACCACGATGGCCTCGCCCCAATCCCAGGTCGTTAGGGTTTTTTCCATCAGTTCGCGGAAGCCCTGCCAGACCGGATCCTGTTCCCAATAGCCGCGCTCGCTCGTGCCGAAGCCCTTGTCCGCGAATACCAGCGACAGTTCTTTGGTGCGATAGGCGGTGTGGCTCAACCAGCGCAAGCTGTCGGCCATCTGGAAGTAATTGCAGTTGGTGAGGGTGCTGGCGGGCGATACCTGACCGACATAGGCGGACGCCATTTGCAGGGTGTGGAACAGGTAGCGCGACGGCGTGTAATAACGCGCCAGCGAACCGGCCCAGCGCGGGTCGAGCGCCTTGTCGTGCTCGCGGTGGTTGAACTGGTCGAACAGGCCGAATACGTAAGTTTCCTGGCCGTCCTGCATCATGTTGTAGGTGCGGTAGACGACTTCGTCCGGATCGCGGAAGCTGTTCCAGTCGGCATGTTTAAGTTCGGTGCCGAACGTGTTCTTCTTGTACCACTGGTTCATGAACATGTTCGGATCGAGCTCGTAAGGCGAGTCGGGCCGCTTGTCATTGAAATGCAGATTGGTACTGACAATTTCGTACTCGCTGGGCTTGCGCCGGCGCGTGGCGAGATGGCTCCAGGTTTTGAGAGGCTTGAGTGGCTGCGCTGCGGACATTTCCTTGTCTCCTCGTCTATGCGTTTGGTGTCGTTGCGATGCTGGGTGGCTGCGGCTTACAGCTTCTTGGTGAAGTAAAAGCGCACCGCCTTGTCCTGGCTTTCGATCTGCCCTGCGAAAGAACTCAGGTCCACCTCCAGATCGTTCATCTTGAACGGGCGTCCGAGCTGTTCTTCGATGGTTTCCTGGCGCAGGATCATTTCCTGTTCGGTATGGATGCGGATGTAGGCGCGCTTGTCGTCGACGAACACTTCCTTGCCCGGGTTGTCCAGTCTGGCCGCCTCGATCACCGCCTGGGCCAGATCGCCCGCGCGCATCACCGGGCCGACCATGTTGTTGTGATACGCCTGATTTGCGTTTGCTATGCTCATTGATTGCTCCTTTTGTCGCGCCGTGCCGGCGCGCTGAGCGCACCCGCCGGCACGGCCGTGTCCGTGCGGAGATGCGCCAGGTTAGTCGTCGTGCCGATAAAACCTGCCCGACCTCGCCTGTACGCCAGGCAACGGAATACGTTCAGGTGTGCGCGAACAGAGGTTCCACGCCGTCGGTCTCGACCAGGATGTCTTCGCCATCGATCTTGACCGGATAGGCGGCCAGCGCGCAGTCGTCCGGGTTGATGCCCTTTCCGGTGCAGGCGTCGAATTGCCACAGGTGGGCGCGGCAGATGACTTTTTTGCCGTCGAACTTGCCTTCGATCAAGGGAATGTCCTGGTGCGGGCATATGCCCTGAAAAGCCTTGATGTCACCGCCTTCGGCACACACCAGCAGAATGTCCTGGCCATTGACGGTGAATGCTTCCATTTCACCTTCCCACACGTCGTCCAGGGTGCACACCTTAGTGAAGCTCATTCTTCGCTCCAATCGCGTTAGTCGATTTCTGGAAGCACGTCAGTGACGCGCCGCTTCCCATATGATTTCGACGGTTTCGGTCGGCTTGAGGCCGGATTCCGAAACTTTCATGGTGCGCGGCAGGAAATCTTCGCTGCCCTGGCGGCGAATGCGCATGATGCAATCCGGACGCGCCCGCACGCGGCGGCCCACGGAATGCACGGCGGCGGCGGCGGCCACCTCGTCCATGGTGTTTTCGGTGTCGACTGCGACCAGTTGCAGCACGAAGTCGCCCTCGAAATTCGAGAGCAGGGGAAATAGAGCCATGCCTTTTGTCTCCTCGTCAGGCCGGTACCGGCGCCGTCGCGCCGGTCCGAATAGTGGTTTGGTTCAGCTTGCTTTTTTGGCAGCGCGCATGGCGCGATAAACTTCGGCCCAGGCGTAATTGTGGGCGTCGTCGCCAATTTCGCCGGGGGCCAGGTTCATGTAGTGCAGGGCGCCATTCAGGTCCATGGGCTGGATCATGCCGGCCAGGAAGCGGTCGACGATGCTCAGGTGGCCGGCATAGCGCTCCGGCTCCTGCTGGAACACCCAGCGGTCCACTTCGGAACCGAAGTGGTACAGACGGCCGTTGTATTCGAGCGGATAGTCCTTGACGTTCCAGCCCTTGCCCGGCGTGCCCAGGATGGGCAACTGGCACATGTTGCACACCGCCGGCAGGGTTTCCGGATAGGCCTTTTCCATATTGCCGTCCACCACGTTGTCGATGAACACGTCCCAGCACTGGCCCCAGGTGTCGTTCCAGCCGGGATATTTCTGCTCCAGCCAGGCGCGTTCGTCGGGGGTGATGCCGGCGGCCGGGTTCCACCACAGCGTGGGACGCCAGTAATAAGCACCCAGGTGCATGCCGTGGTGCGTCTGGCTCAGGTCATTCAGGAAAATGTCCCAGTACCAGGGCAGATCCAGGCCCATGTCGGTGAGCGCGCGCTCGAACTGGGCGACGATCCATTCCTCCATGAATTCCTTGAAGGACTGTTTGCGGTGCGCGAGCGGGGTGTAGTAATCCATGATCGGGCCGGTGAGCACCGAAAACAGTTTCCACGCGCCCCATACGGCAATGTCGACTCGCTTCTGCGCTTCCGCCTTGTGGCCGTTTTCGATCAGCACCTTGAGCGCCGGCCCGCCGATCTGGGCGTGGCGCGACTCATCGGTCTGGATGCTGGAAATGAGGTTGGCGAAAGTGTGGTCGCCGGCTTCGGCGGCATCGGCCGCGAGGCCGAGGAACTGCATGTTGGTGAAGCCGGTTTCGAAACTGAAGGTGAGCATGATGGATACGCTGATCGCATCGCGCGTCATCATGATGTCGTCGAAAAAGTGACGCGCCGCGATCATGGCCCACTCGTTGGTATCGTAGGCCTTGAAAGCCCAGTCCATCTGGCGGTCTTTGGCGACGTGCTCGTGCGGGAAATACAACTGCATCTGGCCGTGGCGGATTTCGTCCAGACAGCCCAGCGTGGACATGTTGCGCATGCCCGGCGCCTTGGAGAAGCGCATCATGCGGGCCTCCGCGCTGGCGGCGGCATATTCGCCGCGGGCGATGGCGCCGTAGTGCGCCTTCATGACCGACTTCCAGCCCGGGTCGGCATTTTCAAAAATTCGGCTGCGTTCCAGCGCGGCCTTGACCGAATAGGCGCCGGCATCCTTTTCGCGCTGCACCTTCACGTATTCGGGGTAGGTCTGCTTGTACGGCTCGTCGTACTTTTCCCAGGCGTTTTGCGGCAGCCCGAAATCGCCCGACAGCTTGGGCGGAAACAGTTCATCTTCGCTTACGTACGAGGGGGTCCAGTTGGTGCTTCTGGCCAGGTCGTACCAGTCCATTCTGTTGAGTACAGCCATCCTTGTCTCCTTCCGATGTGAGTCGGGAGTTCCCTAGCTCCCGAAGCAGGGCGCTTGTTTCCGCCCCTCCTTGAGGCCGCCCCGGATTGGTGCAACGCCCATGGGCGCTAAAGTTATCTGGAAGGATGAAAGACGGAAATTAGACTTTGGTTTAGAGGTGCGGCAGGGGTTTTGGGGGGTACGGGCCTCGCGCCCGCATTTGGTGCCGGTGGAGTTGGCTGGGGTCGGAATCGAGGGCGGCAGGCGGATTGGTCGAGGCGCGGCCTTTGATTCCAGGCGGGCGCGTTTTTGCGGGGCGTGCTTTTCTGGGGGTGCGGGCGTCTCGCCCGCATTTGCCGCTGGCCGTATCGGCAAGGGCCGGTTCTGGTGATGACAGGAAACCCGATCGCAGACCGTGCGTACCGATGCCGGACATGCGGAAAAACGAGAAGTCGGCGCTCAGTGTGAGGTGATTGGCGCCGGTAACACGCTGCAGGGGATCGGCGTCAGGGCGGAATAGTTTCTTGGCGCACGCGTCTTCCGAAGGCGGCCTCCACGGCCCGACGGGACAAGTTGCCCCGTCCGCATGATTTGGTGTCGCTATGCGAGGCGCGGTGGTTTGCCTTTCGCAGTCGCGAAGTGGTTGGGCCGGGATAAGTGCCCCGTCCCGCCGAGGGAAGGCAAAACCGTGGTCTGTCCCTGTTTCCCCGCTGTTTCCCCGCCGAGTTGCCTTGTAGGCCCGGTGACGGGTGGGCTTGACAGCTCCACTGCCGGACGGGGCATGTTGCCCCGTCCGCATCATTTGGTGTCGCTGTGCGAGGCGCGATGGTTTGCCTTTCGCACTCGCGAAGTGTCTGGGCCGGGATAAGTGCCCCGTCCCGCCGAGGGAAGGCAAAACCGTGGTCTGTCCTTGTTTGCCCTGTTTTCGCTCTGTTTTGCCTTCTGTTTTCCTTGCCCCGCCATCGATTTGGCTCTATATGGGCGCGAGATCACAACGACAGCCGTAGACGCAGTCGTCAAACCGCAATCCATTCAAAATCCCGCCTGCGCAAGGACCGGTTGCGAGTAATGCACTTTTGCATTACGCTGTTGCCGAGCAAATTGGAGAAACTGCCATGAGTACGCTTACGGTCACGGCGCGGGGCCAGGTCACCTTCCGCAAAGATGTTTTGCAGCACCTCGGTATCAAACCTGGAGAGAAAATCGAATTGGAATTGCTGCCGGATGGCCGGGCTGAATTGAGGGCTGCCCGGCCTGGCGGCACGATAGACAGCTTCCTGGGCTTGCTCGCGGGCAAGACTACGAAAGTTGCAAGCATAGAGGAAATGAACGAAGCCGCTGCTGCCGGCTGGTCCGGCAAGGTATGAAAATCACCGTCGACACGAACGTCCTGGTTCGCGGTGTCGTGCGCGACGACGAAGCCCAGACGCGCGGGGCGGACAAGGTGCTCAAGGATGCCTCGCTGATCGCCGTGCCGCTGCCATGCCTGTGCGAGTTCGTTTGGGTGCTGCGCAAGGTGTACGGCTTCGAAAAGAGCGACATCGCCGCAGCAATCCGCGTGTTGGTGGGCACGGAGAAAGTCGCCACGAACCGGCCTGCCGTCGATGCGGGTCTGGCAGTGCTGGATGCAGGCGGCGATTTCGCCGACGGGGTGATCGCGCATGACGGAACGATGCTCGGCGGCGAAGCATTCGTGTCATTCGACAAGAAGGCAGTATCCAGACTGACCGGGCTCGGGCGAGTTGCGCGTTTGCTGTGAGGGTGGGGGAGTGCCCGCGCGTAACTTCGGGTTCCGGGGTTGGATCCAAACACCTCACAAATAATTCGACCTCGGCCCTATTTTCCCTCGGGGTGCTTTGCGCGCTTGACACGGGCCGGCTAATGGGTGTCCCCGTTTTCTGCCCGTCCCCGTTTTCTGCCCGGACGTCAGAAATTTATTGGCCTTGGGCGCTTTTTCTCTTTTTTCGCGTGCCTACGTAGAACTGCGGAGCACCGTGAAATTACGTGTCCACCGCCCACCGCGCCATACACCCCATGCATCAGGTAACCACGGCAGAGCAAATCGCGTATGGTCAAGGATCTGGACGTCCCACCCCGTACCGCCGAAAAAGCGGAAATGGACCGTGGCAGGCGGGTCAAGACGCAGATCGGAGAACACCCCGGAGGCGTACGGCCCGGCCAAGTGAGCCGAATCCAGCAAGCGCCCATTTTGGTCAAGAAAATGGATTGACAATTGCTCTTCATAAGGTACTTCATAGGTCACAAACAACAGCAAGCCTTGATCGCACCGGACCGCGGCTTCGAGATCGCGTCCCGAAATTGCTGTGCCTGTTGGTTTTCCCGCGATCCACACCCATCGTTCGGCTCGGGCGGGCTCCGAGGAATGGGCTCGCAGCTCTACATCGTGGATAAGCTGCACTACTTGGCCCAGATCAAGTCAGTGCCAAATGCGGCCATCGCGCCGCCGACGAATGCGCCTATCGTCACGCACACTGGAGCGCCGGGGCCGCACGCTAGGCCAGCAAGCGCGCCTCCAGCGGTGCCGCCGGCAATGCCCGCAGCGGTAACGGCCCCCTCGTGCTTCACCGCATCGACTTTATCGTCAGCGGTCGCAATGGTGTACACGGAAATACTCAAGGAAAGGACCAGCAAGCCCCGGCCACCGCGCGACACTTTGCGCATGAACGGGGTAATTGACTCATTCGACTTTCCCGCAGATTCGACGATTGCGGCGTAAACGTGGTTTTTCTGGTCCGCTGCCAAGCTCGCAAATTTGGCATCGGATCCGAATAGCTTGGCCGTCTTCTTTGCGATCAGTTCGTTCAGTGTGGAGCTTGTCGGCTTGAGCTTTTCGGCACTTGCCCTACCAACCGGCGTGCTACGGCGCCGGACAAGTTGCATGACGTGATCCCGGACTCCGTGTGCCTCTTTTGACGCCTCCCGCCACGTAAGCTTGCCGGCCATGACTCGCGAATAAATTTCATCGCGGAACTCTCGCAGAAGTCTGTCGTAGTTTGCCCGAGCGGACCCATCTGCCGCTGCGGTAAACCCGGTGTTTGCAATTTCGGCCTTCAGTAGGTCAAACGCACGGTCGAATTCCTGTCTTTCATTTTGACCGCCAACGTGTCCGCTTTGCGGCGACGAGGTGCGTGCCAAGGTTCCGCCATCCACGATCGGTCGATTGGTTTTCGTTCCCAGCGGGCCACTGCCTCTTGCACCTGCACCTGCCATGGAGGGGCTCCTTTACTGACGGCATGTCAGTACAAACACGGCTCGCCCCCCGCCCCGCAGGGGGCAACACCGCTTGTACCGGGCATACGCCAACGCAGCACGACTAAGCGCAATACCGAGCCTGAGGCACAGCCCACTGGAGATACCGGGGGCTTGGGACACCAGGGGCAGTGTGAGGTAATTTCCAAATGCGAGGCTACTCAGGATCGCGCTTCCTGGATCGTCCCGGAAAATACCAAAAATGTGTCACCCTGACCACGGTTTCGCGGCTTCGCCCGTTCAGTTTTCGCCCCATTTCGTGAAAGAAGGGGCCACCCATTAGCCGGCCCTCGTCAGGCGAGTAAAGCTCCCCACGACGGCGCCTGCCGCCGATTTTTCAGCCTCTTTTCAGGAGCAAGCCGGTCGGGTTAGCGTATCGCTGGGCTCCGAGGCGGGGGAACAGGCTCAGAGCGAATGCACCGCGAACACTACGCCACGCGGCGCGAGGCGATTGATAATCTGATCGAGTACATCGGTTACTACAATACCGAAACGAGGCACAGCGCGCTGGGCTACATAAGTCCCGCCGAGTTTGAGCCTGGTAAACGGGGACCGTGGTAAACGGGGACAGACCCAATGCCGTTTAAATAAGAAAACTTGTTTGCAGCCCCCTAAAATCTTGTATAATACGTTATTAATTCAATTGCTTATGGTGATTAAAATGACGATAGGGTTGCAAATTTCATGCCAGCCTTTTTGCTGAATTCGCTCGCCTGCTGGAGTCTGACAAATTCATCGCAGCTCACCGCGCTGATCCGACGGCCTTTACTCGAAAGCGTATCTTCACTTTCGCAATTGTTGTTTCCTGCATCGCCCAAGGATTCCTCAAAGGGCTGCAAAGCGAGCTTGACGATTTCTTCGGGCGATTAGCTGGCAATGCAGAGTTTGTTCGCCGTGCGTCGAAGAGCGCGTTCTCTCAAGCCCGGTACAAGCTTAGACATACGGTATTTCTGGCTCTCAACGATCTT
>JAEUNM010000054.1 GCA_016791105.1 Rhodocyclaceae bacterium
GGGCTGACCGGCCGGGCGCGGACCCCGGCCCGACGCGGGGGGCGGGGGCGCCCCGCCCGGGTTTCCACGCCCGGGGGCTGTGCGCGGGGGCGCGCCCCCCGCGCCCCCAAGGCGGGCGATTTTCAGCCCTGAGGTGGTCTGAGACTTGGGCTGACATGCCTGGTGCTGAACCCGGCACGACGCTGGGGGCGCGGGCGTCCCGCCCGCGTTTTCACGCCCGGCGGCTGTGATCGCGGGCGAGACGCCCGCGCCCCCAAGGCGGGCGATTTTCAGCCCTGAGGTGGTCTGAGAATTGGGCTGACATGCCTGGCGCTGAACCCGGCACGACGCTGGGGGCGCGGGCGTCCCGCCCGCGTTTTCGCGCCCGGCGGCTGTGATCGCGGGCGAGACGCCCGCGCCCCCAAGGCGGGCGATCTTCAGCCCTGAGGTCGTCTGAGACTTGGGCTGACATGCCTGGCGCTGAACCCGGCACGACGCTGGGGGCGCGGGCGTCCCGCCCGCGTTTTTACGCCCGGCGGCTGTGATCGCGGGCGAGACGCTGACGCCCCCAAGGCGGGCGGAAATCAGCCGGCGGGGCGCTCAACGTCGTCAGCGCCGGCTTTCGCATGCACGGACAAGGCCGGCCCGGCCTTCAATCCGGGCCAGACTTGCCGGCATAGCGATCAAACCAGCGCGCGGCCCACCACTTCGCCCAGGTCGCGCGAAATTTTCGGCATGGCGCGCAATTGTTCCAGGGCGGCGCGCGCCTGTTGCTGGCGGCCGGCGTCGAAGCGGCGCCAGCGGTCGAAAGTGCGTGCGAGGCGTGCTGCCACCTGCGGATTGGCGTCATCCAGACCGGCGATGAAGTCCGTCGCGAAGCGGTAGCCGGAGCCGTCGGCGGCATGGAAATGCAGCGGATTGGCGGCACAGAAACTACGCACCAGCGCGTAAATTTTGTTCGGATTGCGCGCGTCGAAGGCCGGGTGGGCCAGCAGGGCCTGCACGGCGGCCGGGGTGCCGGGCAGGCGCGAGGTGGCCTGTACCGACAGCCACTTGTCCACCACCAGGGCTTCGTCCTTCCAGCGCGCATAAAACGCCGCCAGCGCCTCCGTGCGCTGCGGGCAGTCGCGCTGGGCGAGCTGGGCCAGCGCGGCCATCTGGTCGGTCATGTTGTCGGCGCGCTCGAATTGCGCCACGCACAGCGCCAGCCCGGCCGCGTCGCCGGCTTCCATCAGGTAGGCCAGGGCCAGATTGCGCAGTGCGCGCGCGCCCATGGCGGCGGCATCCGGCGCATAGGGGCCGGGTACGGCAAAGCGTGCGTAAGCTGCCGCCCACTGTTCGCGCAGGCGCGTCGCCAGCGCGGACAGGAAAGCGCGCCGCGCGCCGTGGGCGGCTTGCGGATCGATCACGTCCATTTGGTCGCCCAGCCAGATTTCCGAAGGCAGCAGCAGCGCTTCGGCGGCGAATGCCGGATCGTCCGCACCGCGCGCGAGGGTGCGCGCCACTGCGGCGACGAAAAATTCCGGTACTTCCACCGTGCCGCCGGCCTGCAGCGCCGCCACGCCCGCCAGCATGAGCCGCGTGGCGAGGCGCTGGCCGGCTTCCCAGCGGTTGAACGGATCGCTGTCGTGCGCCATCAGCAGCGCCAGTTCTTCGTCGGTCTGTTCGTAGTCGAGCAGCACCGGGGCGGAAAAGCCGCGCAATATCGATGCCACCGGCGGCGCGTCCACGCTCTCGAACACGAATTCCTGTTCCGGCGCGGTGAGCGACAGCACCTCGGTGGCGGCCAGTTCCGCGCCCTCCGGGCCGAGCAGGCCGACCGCCACCGGAATGTGGAAAGGCTCGCGCCGGTAGGCCACGCCTTCGCGTTCCAGCGTGCGTTCGTAGGCCGTGGGCGGGCAATTTTGCGCCAGCGTGAGCCGGTAGCGCCGGCTTGCGGCATCGTAGTGTCCGCGCGCCGAAACCCGCGGCGTGCCGGCCTGGGCGTACCAATGGCGGAACTGCGCCAGATCGATGCCCGAGGCGTCCTGCATGGCCTGGGCGAAATCGTCACAGGTAACGGCCGACCCGTCGTGCCGTTCGAAATACAGACGCATGCCGGCCTGAAATTTTTCCTCGCCCAGCAGGGTATGCATCATGCGCACCACTTCGGCGCCTTTTTCATACACGGTGGCGGTGTAAAAATTATTGATTTCGACGTAACTGGCCGGCCGCACGGGGTGGGCCATGGGGCCGGCGTCCTCGGGAAACTGCCCGGCGCGCAAGCCGCGCACTTCCTGTATGCGCGCCACCCAGCGCGAATACATGTCGGCGCCGTATTCCTGGTCGCGGAACACGGTGAGCCCTTCTTTCAGCGACAACTGGAACCAGTCGCGGCAGGTGACGCGATTGCCGGTCCAGTTGTGGAAATATTCGTGTGCGACGACGCGGTCTATGCCCTGATAGTCCACGTCGGTGGCGGTATCCGGGCGCGCCAGCACGTACTTGGTGTTGAATATGTTGAGGCCCTTGTTTTCCATGGCGCCCATGTTGAAATCGCCCACCGCGACGATCATGTAGCAATCCAGGTCCAGTTCCAGGCCGAAGCGCTGTTCGTCCCAGGCCATGGATTTTTTCAGTGCGTGCATGGCGAAATCGCACTGGTCCAGCTTGCCGGGTTCGACGAATATGCTGAGCGCGGCGCGGCGGCCGGAGCGGGTCACGAAATGATCGTCGAGCCGGTCCAGTTTGCCCGCCACCAGCGCGAACAGATAACAGGGCTTGGGGAAGGGGTCCTGCCAGCGCGCGTAATGGCGGCCGCCGGCTGCGTCCCCGCTTTCGACAAGATTGCCATTGGCCAGCAACACCGGGTAGCGCGCGCGATCGCCGTGCAGGGTGACCGTGTAGCGCGACATGACGTCCGGGCGGTCGAGAAACCAGGTGATGCGGCGGAAGCCTTGCGCCTCGCACTGCGTGAAATAGCCGTCCTTGGAGCGGAACATGCCGGACAGGCGGGTGTTGTCGTCCGGCCGTATGCGCACGCGGGTGCGAAGCTGGAATGCTTCCGGCGCTGCTGCGATCACCAGCCGCAGGGCGGTCACTTCGTATTCGCCCGCCGCCAGTTCCCGCCCGTCGATGGCGACGGACAGGGTTTCCAAATCTTCGCCATCCAGCACTAGCGGGCCCGGCACATTGCCGCAGCGGCGCAGCGCCAGGTCGGCCGACACCTCGGTGTAGCCGTCGAAAATCTGGAATTCCAGTTCGACCGTGTCTATGCGCCAGGACGGCGGCGTGTATTCGGAAAGATGTATGGCCTGGGGCGTGGATTCGCGCATGGGGATGCTCCTGCAGGGATGGCAATGCAACAGGGCGGCAATGTTACAGGCAGATCGGGTTTCGCTTCGTTCCGCGGCCGGCGGTCTGCGCGCGGGTGTTTTGCCTGCATGCCCAGGCCGGTCATCCGCGGCGGTGCGGGCCGACTTACCGGAACCGGCTCAGTCCAATATCCGCAGTTCCGCACTGGCGCGCCCGCCGTCCAGCGTGAGCAAAGCCAGCGATATGGGTAATTTGAAGCGCCGCGGCCCGGCCGAACCGGGGTTTACAAATAGCACGCCGCCTTCCTTGCGTACTGCCGGGCGGTGGCTATGCCCGGCCACCACTACGCCATAGCCCTGCGCGGCGGGGTCCAGGCGCAATTGCGCGAGGTCGTGTATGACCAGTATGGCGCAGCCCGCCAGGTGCAGGCTGGCCGTTTCCGGCAGCGTCTCGGCCCAGGCGCCGCGGTCGTTATTGCCGCGCACGGACGTGACCGGCGCCAGTTCGGCCAGGCTGGCAAGTACGGCGGCGCCGCAAATGTCGCCTGCGTGAATGATGGCGTCGCAGCCGGCCAGCGCCGCCAGGGCCTGTGGCCGCAGCAAATCGTGGGTGTCGGAAATCAGGCCTATTTTCTGCGGCATGGCTTGGTGGCCGTACTTGTGGCGCGGCGGGATGCGAAGTATCGCGCCAATTACGCGGTGCTTACCCGGAACGATAAACCATCTTCGGTCTGTTCGACGCGTGCGGCGATGGAGCGCAATTCCCGCACCAGCCGCGCGCGCCCGCGTGGGCGCTTGAGTTTTGCCGGCAGGCGGCTCAGCCAGTGGCCATTAGGCCCGGCGCCGGATGCGTGGGCGCGGGAAAGTTTGCGCGTAGTTGGCAGCGGGTGCGCCGCGAGTACCGCGATGCAATGTTCCAGTTGGGCCGGAGAACTGAAGCGCAATGCGTACTGATCGAACACGATGTGCAATACCGCATAGCCCTGGTGCGGCAGCGGCTGGGGCGGGGAGCGGCGCAATCCGGCCGCGGCGCCCGGGACATGCCCCCAGAACGCCAGCGGCGCGGTGCGCCAGTCCGGCTCGAAAGTGAAGTGAAACGCAGCGCGCATGGCGGTGAGCGGGGTCAAGGGGCGGTGCGCGATGGTAGCGCGCCCGCCCCGCGCGCGCTTCAGGCCGTACCGCCGCTTCGCACTTGCGGGCGCGCCAGGGCGTACCAATCCACCCGCCGCGTCAGCACCATGAAGGCCGCCAGCAGCGCGAATGCCAGCACTGCACCCAGCACCAGGGCGTTGTCTTCGCTCGCCAGCAGGCCGTAAAGTGCCGCGAACATCAGCGCGAGGCAGGCGCCGAAGCTCAGTCCGCCGCGCCAGCTGCGCATGACGTGGCTCAGGTAATAGGCCAGCAGGGAAGTGCTGGCGGCGGCGGCTGCGCCATAGGCGGTGGCAAATGCCAGGTGTTCGGACAGGCTTAGCAACAGCAGGAAAAACATCGCCAGCGCGAGCCCGGCCAGCAGGTACTGGATGGGGTGTATGGCCAGGCCTTGCAATACTTCCCAGGCAAAAAAGGCGGCGAATACCACCACCACGAACAGGACCGCGTATTTCAGTGCGCGGTCCGACAGGCTGTAGATGGACACCGGTTGTGCGAGGCGTATGTCCAGCCGGTCTTCCACCGCGTCGGTGCAGCCGCTTCGTTTGCAGTCGGCGGCGCGGGCGATGAACTGGCGCGCGGCGTCGGAGGCCAGCGCGCTAATGCTCCACTCGGCGTGAAAACCGTCCGCGCCGGCCTGCTGGGTGGACGGGTCGGGCAGGAAGCGGCCGGTAAACGAAGGATGCGGCCAGGCCGAATCGATTTTTACGTGCGTGTCGCCGGCCAGCGGCAGCAGCCCCAGGCGCTCGGTGCCGCGCAGGCGCAGGGTGACGTGAAAATTGCGCCGGCCCGGCGTTCTGGCGTCCGCGGCCGGCAGTGCGGCGTGCACGCCCGGCATGTCGCCCAGTTCGCTGCCGCGCTCCACTAGCGTGGGTTTGCCGTCCACGCTTAGCACCGGCACTGCCGCAAAGCCGCGCGGGTCGGATACGGCCAGGCTCAGGTAAGGCTCGCCCCAGGCGATGGTGGAATTGTCGGCGTTGCGGTTGATGGCCGGGTTGGCGGGCAGGTCGAAGCGGCCCGAAAGCGTGGCTTCCAGTTCATACACCGGCACCTCGAATATGCCGCGATGTTTGCGCTCGACGGCAATGTGCCCGGCCACATCGAGTTGCGCCGGCATCAGATGCACGGCGCCGGGGCGTTTATGTGCCTGCCGGGTGATTACCCATTTGCCGTCACCATCGCGCTCGCGCGTTTCGGTCGTGTAGTGCTCGACATAGGGCAGCACCAGCAGCGGGCCGGCCAGGGTTTGCGCACCGGCATAGCTGGCCGCAATTTCCTGCGTAACCTGCGCGCCGCGCGCCTGCCGCTCATACACCAGCGAGCGTATTAGGGTGAGCGGAACCAGCAGCAGCAGTGCCAGAAAAACGATGGTGGCCAATTTGGTAAATAGCGGAAAGCGCTTCATGACAAGCTCCGGCAACAGGGGCTTGCAGGCTAGCCGGGCATGCGGGTGTGGTTTCGGGCCGATTGTGGCGGGCCGCGGGCGCAGTGTGGCGGGAAGCTGGGGCTGGCGCGACGGCGCCGGCCGCAGGGATTACGGCCGGGCGTGCCGGGTCAGGGCAGTGCGGTGTAGCCCAGCGGGCGCAGCGCGTAATCGGCGGCGATGCCGGCGAAAATCGCCGCGCCTACCCAGTTGTTGTGCAGGAATGCCTTGAAGCAATTGGCTCTTTCACGCCCGCGTATCAGGGTGTAGTGGTACACCATGAGCAGCGAGGCGGCGAACAGGCCGGCGTGGAAGGCGATGCCCATGTGCAGCCGTTGTCCGGCCAGCACCAGCAGCGCCAGCATGAGGGCGTAGCACAGCATGACCGCCAGTACGTCGAAGCGGCCGAAGGTGAGGGCCGAACTGCGTATGCCGATGCGGATGTCGTCATCGCGGTCCACCATGGCGTATTCGGTGTCGTAGGCGATCGCCCAGAAAATATTGGCAGCCAGCAATAGCCAGGCGATATCCGGTATGGCGTACAACTGGGCCGCAAAAGCCATGGGTATGCCAAAGCCGAAGGCGATGCCCAGGTAGGCCTGCGGGATGGCGAAAAAGCGCTTCGTGAATGGATAGCTGGCGGCAAGAAACACCGCTACGACGGAAAGTTCTATCACCAGGCGGTGCAGCAGCAGCACCAGCATGAAAGCCGTGATGGACAGCGCTGCGGCCAGCCACAGCGCTTCTTTGGGCTGGATTTCGCCAGTTGCGAGGGGACGCTTGCGCGTGCGCTCGACGTGGCCGTCGAAATTACGGTCGGCATAGTCGTTCATGACGCAGCCGGCGCTGCGCATCAGCACCGTGCCCAACACGAATATCCACACCAGGAATGGGCTGGGCTTGCCGTTGCCGGCTATCCACAGCGCCCACAGCGTGGGCCACAGCAGCAGCAAGATGCCGATGGGCCGGTCCAGGCGCATCAGGCGCTCGTAGGCATTCAGTTTTTGCGTCCAGGTCATGCGCTCAATTCCAGTACGGCGGGCAGGAATACTTCCGTCACCAGCAGCGGGCGGCCGTCGCGCCGGTAGACCGAGCGGCGCGCCCAAAATTCTTGCGGTGGCCTGGGGCAGGCCGCCGCCGCGCGCCGGTAGAGCGGGTGGCGCGCGTCGAGGCGGCGCCATTCCAGCACCCCGCGCGCGATGCAGGGGTCGGCAAACAGCAGCGACCCGAGCGGGCGCGCACCCAGACCGGAGAGCAAATGCCAGGCGCCGCGCTCGTGGTCAGGGTTGACCGCACTGTGCGCAAATACTACCGGACGCCCGTCGGCATGCAGCAGCACCTCGCGCACGCGCGCGATGCGGCCGCTCGAACTGTGCAGCGTGCATGCTTCATCCGCCAGCGGGCGCGCCATGTGCTGCGCCAGCACTTCGACGCGGAAGCGGCTGCAGGCGCGGCAGATACGCGCCGTGAGCGAGCCGGCTTCGGCAAGCCAGGCGGCGTAGGCGCCGGCGGCGCGCAGCAGGCGCAGGTCGTGGCGCCACAGCGATAGCGGATCGCGCGGCGCAGTGGCGGTGCGCAGTGCAAACGAGGCCGCGTTCATGCCTGCATGGGCCTGCGTGTTACGTTGCCGGCCGCATCGAGTTGGCGCCGCAATGCGGCCAGGTAGCGCAGACCGGCAACGGCGCGTGCGCCGTACCAGGACAGCATTTCGCCATCCACCAGATGCGCGCGCAGGCCGCAGCAGGATTCCACTTCCGCCAGGTGCCGCGTGCGGAAGCGGTAAGGTTCCGAAGAAAGCAGCACGTGCCGGGCCGACGCCACCCAGTCCGCGTCCCATTCGAATTGCGGATAGCGGGCGTCCGCTACGGCGGGCAGGGTGTCCAGCCCGGCTGCGGCGAGCAAGCTCGAAATATAGGTGGCGCGCGATACCGTCATCCACGGTGAGCGCCAGATCAGGTACAGCACGGGCAGGCGCGGCAGGCCCGCGCAACTGGCTTGGAGTTCGGTCCAGGCGGCATCGAAGCCGGCTTCCAGTTCCGCCGCGCGCCGCTCGACCTCCGGCAGGGCGCCGAATAACGCGCCGAAAAGCCGGAGCAGGGTGCGATTGTCCTCCGGCTGGCAGGGATGGGTCACCACGATGTGCGGGATGTGGGCGGCCAGGTAATCGGCATGTTCGCGCCGGTTTTCATCGATATTGACAATGAGGTGGGTCGGCTCGGCGGCCAGTATGGCGGGCAGATTGGGCGTTTTCGTGCCGCCCATTTTGGGTATGCGCGCCACCGCTCCGCGCGGATGCACGCAAAAGCCGCTGCGACCCACCATGTACTGCGTCAATCCCAGTTCGCACAGCAATTCGGTCAGGCTGGGCACCAGGCTGACGATGCGCGGCTCGCCTTCGGCCTGCGCATGCACGCGGCCGAGGGCGTCCGCCAGCGGGGAACTCACAGCTTGAGGCCGCGCGGTTTGCGCCCGGCGCGTGCAAACAGGGAATCGAATACCGGGTTGGGCAGCAGGCGCAACATTTTCGCGACGGCACCCATTTGCCACGGCACTACGCGGTAGCCCACCCCGGCGTCTATGGCCTTGGCGATGCGGCGCGCCGCTTCGGCGGCCGGCAGCATGAAGGGCATGGGGTAGGGGTTGATGGCGGTCATCGGGGTTTCGATATATCCGGGACAAATGGTGCATACGCGCACCCCGCTGCCACGCAATTCGACCCGCAAACTTTCCAGATAGGCGATGGCGGCGGCTTTGGAACTGCTGTAGGCGCCGGCGCCGGGCAGGCCGCGTATGCCGGCCACCGAGGCAATGCCCACCAGCCGGCCGGCGCGACAGGCGCGCATGGCGTCGACGAAAGGCTGGAAGGTGGCGACCAGCCCCAGCAGGTTGATTTCTATTACGCGCTTGAACACGGCGTAGTCTTCGGCGTGCTCGGTGAGCGTGCCGACCGATACGCCGGCATTGCCGATCACGATGTCGGGAATGCCGGCGGCTTGAATGAACTGTTCCGCCGCCTGCGCCACGGCGGCCGGATGGGTTACGTCGGCGCTATAGAGGTGTACCGCGGCATAGCCGGGCAAGGTGTCGGCCAGCACCTCGGCACGACGCGCCAGCAAGCCCAGCGTGGCGCCGCGGCCGGCATAGTGGCGGGCCAGCGCGGCGCCCAGACCGCTGGATGCGCCAGTGATGAATACCACCGGCGCGCGGCCGGCTTTGCTACTTGGCGGAGCGATCGGCTTTCACCTTGGCGATCAGTTCGTCGATCACGGCCACGCAGCGCTCTGCGCCGCCCTTGATGGAAGGCGCGGTGTAGTAGCGGCCATCGACAATGATCGCCGGCACGCCCTCGATGGCGTACTTTTCGAACACCTGGCGCGAACCGCGAACTTTCGTTTCGATGCCGAATGAGTGGTAAATGTCGGTAAAGCGTTTGACGTCCACGCCTTGTTTGCTCAACCAGTCGGCCTGAGTCTTTTCGACACTGAGGTCGATTTTGTCCTTATGTACCGCGTTGAACACGGCTTCGTGCAGACGGCCGACCTCGCCCATGGCTTCCAGCGCGTAATAGGTACGTGCCAGGGGTTCCCAGGAATCGCGCGCCACCGCGGGAATGCGCTTGAACACCACGTCCTTGGGCAGTTTGGCGGCCCAGCGCGAGAGCGTAGGCTCGAACGCATAACAGTGCGGGCAGGCGTACCAGAAAAATTCTATGACCTCGACCTTGCCGGTTTCGGCCGGCTGCGGGCGCGGGATGACCTGATATTCGGTACCGAGCTGTGCGCTTTGGGCACCTGCACAAAGCAGGAAAAATAGCGCGCAGAGGCGCAGAATCTGTGTGTACAGTCGGTTCATCAGTCAAGTTCTCCTTCGGGCTCAGGGTTTTACTACGCTGGCGGCGATGCCCGCCTCGGCCAGTTCGGTGCGCACGCGGCCGGCGTCTTCCGCGCTGCGGAAAGGCCCCACGCGTACGCGGAACAGCAGTCCTTTGTCCGGCACCGTCGCCTGCGCGACCTGCACGTCCAGGCCCATCAACGCGAGACGCGCTTTCAGGTTGTCTGCATCCTGCGCTGAGGAAAATGCGCCAGCCTGCAGAAACATGGGTTCGGGCCGGGTTTCGGCCGGCTTGGTGACGGGGGCCGGGGTGCGCGTTTCGACCGGCGCGGGCTTTTGATCCGCCGCGCCGGATTTGGGTTCCGCCGCGCCAGGCTTGGGCTCGCCCGGGCTATTTCCGCCCGGCAGAATGTTGTAAAAATCGAAGCGCTGCTTTTCGCCCGGCTTTTCACCGGGCTTGCCGGGCAGGGTGGCGACCTGCGGCGGCTTGTCGGCGCCTTTGCTGTCCGCCGCCGCTGAAGCCGGCCGTGCATCGCGGTTCAAAAATGGCGTGTTGCCGCCCTTGACATACCAGGTGACGCCGGCCGCCACCATGAGGCCCAGTACGAGGCCAATGAATATGCCGGTGAGGGTGCCGCCATGATTGCCGCGTGGGGGGGCTGCGCGCGCCGGTTTTTCTCGTTTCATGTCTGCCTCACATCGATTGCGGCGCGCTCACGCCCAGCAGACGCAGGCCGTTGGCGATCACCTGTCCGACCGCAAGGCACAGCGCGAGCCGCGCCAGGCGCAGGCTTTCGGCGGCGACGAGTATGCGTTCGGCGTTGTAAAAACTGTGGAATTCGGCTGCCAAATCTTTCAGATAAAAGGCGATTACGTGGGGTGCGTAATCGCCCGCCGCATCCCGCACCGCGGCCGGAAAATCGGCCAGGCGCGCGGCCAGGGTCAATTCGCGATCGCCCACCAGGGGCGAGAGGTCCGCCTGCGCCAGTTCGGCAGTTTCGCCGGCCCATTCGCGCAGCACCGAACAGACGCGCGCGTGGGCGTACTGGATGTAATAAACCGGGTTGTCGCTGCTTTCCGATTTGGCCAGATCGAGGTCGAAATCGAGATGCTGGTCGCTTTTGCGCAATACGTAAAAAAAGCGCGCCGCGTCATTGCCGACTTCGCCGCGCAATTCGCGCAGCGTGACAAACTGGCCGGCGCGCGTGCTCATGCTCACCTTCTGGCCGCCACGATACAGCACGGCGAACTGCACCAGCGCGATTTCCAGTTTGCCGGCATCCAGCCCCAGCGCCGTCAGCGCGCCTTTGACGCGCGCGATATAGCCGTGGTGGTCGGCGCCCCAGATGTCGATCACGCGATCGTAGCCGCGCTCGAATTTGTTCGCGTGGTAGGCGATGTCGGAGGCGAAATAGGTGTATTGGCCGTTTTCGCGCCGCACCACACGGTCTTTTTCGTCACCGAATGCGGTTGAGCGGAACCAGGTGGCGCCATCCTGCTGGTACAGATGACCGCGCCGCTCGAGCTGCGCGACGGCTTTTTCGACCATGCCCGTATCGTAGAGCGAACGTTCGGAAAACCAGTTCTCGAAGTGCACGCCGAATTGCGCCAGGTCGTCACGGCAATCGCCCAGTTGTTCGGCCAGTGCGTGCTGGTGGATATAGGCGTAATCCGCGCCCAGCAAGTGCTTGGCGCGGGCGATGAGCGCGTCGAGGCGCGCTTCGGCGGCTTCTTCACCGGCCGGCAGATCGGCCAGCAGGGCCGCCGCCGTGGCGCCCTTGACATAGTGATCGCCGTGGCGGTCGCGTATGGTGCGCGCCATGTCGGTTACGTAATCGCCCTGGTAGGCATTGGGCGGAAACGGAATGTCCACGCCGAACAGGGCCAGATAGCGCAGCCAGGTGGATAGCGCCAGAATGTCCATCTGGCGGCCGGCATCATTGACGTAATATTCGCGGCTGACGGTCTGTCCGGCAAATTCGAGCAGGTCGGCCAGGCTCGCGCCATACGCGGCGCCGCGGCCGTGACCCACGTGCAGCGGCCCGGTCGGGTTGGCGGATACGAATTCCACCTGTACGCGGCGGCCATCGGCAGCGCTGCCGCGGCCGAAATTGGCGCCGGCGGCCAAAATGCGGCTCACGATACGCACTTTGGCGCTTGCCGCCACGAACAGATTGATGAATCCGGCCCCGGCCACTTCGGCGCGTTCGATCACGCCGCCGTGCGGCAGTTCGCGCACCAGGCGCTGTGCGATGTCACGCGGATTCTGTTTCAGGGAGCGCGCGATCTGCAAGGCGATGTTGCTCGCAAAATCGCCGTGCGCGGCTTGTTTGGGCCGTTCCAGCACGATGGGCACGCTGGCGCAATCGGGTGCCACGCTGGCCAGCGCCTGGCGCAGAGCTGCCGTCAGCGCGCTTTTGAGATCCTCAGCCATGAAAGAAAATCAGAAAAACCGCGATTATAAGCGAGGTCGCGGCGGCGTCCCGGTGCCGCCGCAAAGCGCTCCTTGCGCCGTTCGGCGTGCGCGCTCCGCGCGCGCAGTGTAAATTCGGCGTTTTGCCTTTTCCGCCCGCCCTGTGCGTCTTTTCCGGCTGCTAAAAATCGTGCTCGTGAGCCTGCGTTTCGGGCTCGACCAGATGATACTGGAGCGCGAACCCAGCGGCATTTTGCTGCGCGCGTCAAAACTGGTGCTGTTCTGGCGCCGTCTCGACGAATCGCCCGCGGTGCGCCTGCGCAAGGCGCTCGAAGCGCTGGGGCCGATCTTCGTGAAATTCGGCCAGGTGCTGTCCACGCGGCGCGATCTGTTGTCGCCCGAATTGGCCGACGAACTGGCGCGCCTGCAGGACAGGGTGCCGCCCTTTGCGTCCGAACTGGCCATCGCGGAGCTGGAAGCGTTCTACAAGCGCCCGGTGTCGGCGGTGTTCAAGACGTTCGAACGCGAGCCGGTCGCCAGCGCTTCGGTCGCCCAGGTGCATTTTGCGCAACTGCCGGACGGGCGCGAAGTTGCCGTGAAAATTCTGCGGCCCGGCGTGCGCCGCATCATCATTCACGATCTGGCGCTGCTTGAAGCCGCGGCCGCCCTCATCGAGCGCGTGTGGGCCGAAGGCCGCCGCCTCAAGCCGCGCGAGGTGGTGGCGGAATTCGCCAAATACCTCGAGGACGAGCTGGATCTGATGCGCGAGGCGGCCAACTGTTCGCAGTTGCGCCGCAATTTTCGCGATTCCCCGCTGCTGGCCGTGCCCGAGGTGCATTGGGACTGGTGCGGCAGCAATGTGATGGTGATGGAGCGCATGCACGGCGTGCCCATTTCGCAAGTGGAGCGCATGCGCGAACTGGGCATAGATTTGCCCTCGCTGGCGCGCGCCGGGGTCGAAATATTTTTCACCCAGGTGTTCCGTGACAATTTTTTTCACGCCGACATGCATCCGGGCAATATTTTCGTGTCCGCGACGGGCCAGTACATTGCGCTCGATTTCGGCATCATGGGCACCCTGAACGACAGCGACACGAGCTACCTGGCGCAAAATTTCCTGGCGTTTTTCCGGCGCGACTACAAAAGTGTGGCGGTTGCGCACATCGACGCCGGCTGGGTGCCGCGGCAAACCCGGCCGGATGAATTCGAAAGCGCGATCCGCGCCGTATGCGAGCCGATTTTCGACAAGCCGCTCAAGGAAATTTCGTTCGGCAAGACGCTGTTGCGCCTGTTTCAGACCGCGCGCCGTTTCGAAATGGAAGTGCAGCCGCAACTCGTGCTGTTGCAAAAAACCTTGCTCAATATCGAGGGGCTGGGGCGTCAACTCGATCCCGATCTGGATCTTTGGAAAACCGCCAAACCGTATCTGGAACGCTGGGTGAGCGAGCGCATGGGCGCGCGCGCCTTATTTACCCATGCCGCGCAGGAATTGCCGAAATTGGGCGTGGTGCTGCCCGCCCTGCCGCGCCTCGTGCATAAGGCGTTGTCGGAGCGCGACAGCGGCGCCAAACTTGCCGTGCTGGCACAGATCGCGAGCGAGCAGCGGCGCCAGAATGCGCGCCTGAGCCTGATCGCGCTGCTGCTGGCGGCCGTGCTGGCGCTGCAGCTGGTGGTGCTGCTGCTATGAGGCTGCCGATCGAACCGCGCGCATGCAGCGCAGGGGTTACCATCGCCTGTTTTGGTTGGTTAATTGCATTGCCTGATTTTTGACCGGGGGAACAAGGTTCGAGCATGAATAGAAGTCGATTTGGCAATACCGAAGTGCTGGTTCGCGCTCCCCAGGCCGACCCGCGTGCTACCCCGCTGGTGTTCATACACGGCGCCTATGTGGGCGCCTGGTGCTGGGATGAGCACTTCCTGCCGTATTTTGCCGAGCAGGGCTATTGTTGTTACGCACTTTCATTGCCGGGTCACGGCAACAGCGCTGGCCGCGGCCAGCTCGATAGTTACGGCATCGACGCCTATGTCGAATGTCTGGCCGGTGTGATCCATGCCCTGCCGGCACCGCCGGTACTGATTGGCCATTCCATGGGCGGCATGGTGGTGCAGAAATATATCGAGGAGCGCAGCGTGCCGGCCGCCGTCCTGATGGCTTCCGTTCCGCCCCACGGATTATTGCCCTCTGCGCTATCTTTGGCGATGACGCGGCCGCAATTGCTGCTGGACCTGAACAGTTTGCTCACCCGCTCCGGTGTCGCGATGCCGGCCGTGAACAAGGCCATGTTCGCGCATCCGATCGACGGCGCGCGCATGACGCGCTACCTGCGCCTGATGCAGCCCGAGTCGCACCGCGCGATCTGGGACATGACCTTGTTCAATCTGCCGCGCCAGTCGCGCCGGCCGCGCCCCAGCATGCTGGTGTTGGGCGCCGCGGAGGACGGCATCATCGCGCCCAATCTGGTGCGGGCGACGGCGCGCGAATTTGGCCTTACGGCGGAAATTTTTGACGATATGGGCCACGCCATGATGCTGGACGGCAGTTGGCAAAGCTGTGCAAAACACATTCTCGATTGGCTGCACGGCCAGGGACTATGATTTTCGCCGGCTGCGCCAAGTGCGCCGGACACCCTCAAAGCTGACTGGCAGGAGCATCTGTTATCATCGCCCGGCACGGCGGTGAGTAATCGAGCTTCGGCGCGCAGCAATTTTCGGCCGCCCGTAAGTGTGATTTGACCAATTGCGCGCCTGGGTTTTCAGCTTGGTACAGGTATGCAGCACGCGTTGGTGGCAGGGGTGGGGGCGATGCTGGCACTTCGTGCGGCGCTTGTCGCCGAAGCTTGCCCTCGGCAGCGCCGCAACGCTTTGCTGCAGCCTAAACTGGGATTGTTTCGCCGTGATGGAGACAAAGCCGCCGCGAGCGGCTATTTTGTCCACCTGTTCGCCGATCGCATGACGCCTGCACTTAGTGCCCGTTTCGAACTTTAGCGCCCATGATTGCCCCGACGCAAAAAATTGCCCGCTACGAATTGGTCCGCGAAATTGGCCGCGGCGAGTCGGGTACCGTCTACGAGGCGCGCGACGGCGTGGACGGGCGCACGGTGGCGCTGAAAGTTTTCCGCCGCGATCCGGCTACGGCCGAAGACGCCGCCGCGATGGCCGAATTTTTGCGCCTCGCCCACCATCTGATGACGCTCAGTCATCCCAATATCGTGCCGATTCTCAATTGCGGCTGCGAAGCTGGGCTCAATTACGTGGTGATGGAACTGGTGCCGGCGCGTTCGCTGCGGCGTTGGCTGGACGTGGTGCCGCGCATGTCCTTCGAGTGGGTGCTGTCCATTACGTTGCAGGTGGCCGACGCACTTACCCGCGCCCATAACGCCGGCATTTGTCACCATGCGCTCAAACCGGCCAACATTTTGCTGGATGAAGACGGGCGCGTGAGCGTGACCGATTTTGCCATTCCGCTGTTGTTGGCGCATAGCGGCAATTCCACCGGCGTGCCCAGCGTGCCGCAATACCTGGCGCCCGAACAGGTGCGCGCGGAAGTGGTCGACGCGCGTGCCGACGTGTTTGCGCTGGGCGTAATCATGTACGAATTGCTGACCGGGCGCGCGCCCTTCGGCACCTGTGCGGACATGTCGGTCATACGCGTGCTGGAAAATATCGTGCAGCAAATACCGCAGCCGGCCAGCGCTTACGACCCCGACGTGCCGCCGGCTCTGGACCGCGTAGTGCTGAAAGCCCTGTCCAAGTCGGTCGTGCAGCGCTACGGCAGTGCCGCCGAAATGGCGCGCGATTTGCGCATGGTCGAGCGCATGTTGCGCGGCGCGTCCGCGGAACAGGTGCTTGCCGTGCCGCCCGCGCAGCCGGTGGCCGTTCCGCCGGTGGTGCCGGCACCGCCGCAGCCCGCGATTCCGCCGTCACCTGCCACGGTCGCCAATTCGGTCCCCGAGCCGCCGGAATTCGAACGCACAGTGGTCAAGGCGCCTGCACCGCCAAGTTCCCATGCGGACCGCGCCGCGCCACCGCCGCCGCCTATAGCGGCCCCGCCGCGCGCCCCCGCGCATCACGCGCCTGCTGATAAGGGGGCGCGCGCAGAGACAGTGCGCGCCAAGCAAGTACCGGCACGTCCGCCCGCGGCGCCTGGCATTCGAGGCGCCGACACGACCGGCAAGGAACTCGAGCGGACGGAAACGGGCGCTTTGCCGCAATACGATTTTCTCGACGACGGACCGCCCGCGCAGACGCCGGCCAGGCCGCTGCCGCCGGCAGCAAGTCCGGCGCCGATCAGTGAGCCCTCGCTGGCCGCCGCCATTGACGACGATTTCGCCGATCTGGCGGCGGATCTCGACGCGTTTTCGAAACAGAGCGAAGAACAGCTGCTATCCAGCCAAGGCTACGACGTGTCCAAGCGCAAGCCGATGCCGGACGGCAACAAGAACGCTGAATTTCCCTCGCTGCACGCCACTCAGCCGCCAGCCGGGCGGCCGCCCGCTGGCGGGCAGGGACGGCGCGAAGCCGGCTCCGTCCCGCAGCAGGCAGCCCCGGCCAAACCTGCCAAGCCGGCCGAGCCCGGTAATTCCGGCCTGCTCGCTCAGCTTTCGGCGGCCGCCGAACGCATACAGCAGCGCGAAGATTTGGTTACCCGCAGCAAGCGCGAAATGCGCCAGCGCGCGGAAAGCGCGCTGCCTCCCACCATGCGCGCGGCGTTTCAGTACTTTCTGCGCCTGTGCGGCCATCTGGACGTGGTGCGCCCGGCCATCGCGCGCGAATATCCGCTGTTGGGTGCGGGAGCCATACGCGGCCTGTCCTGGGTTTCCGGCCACGTCGATTTCCGCACGCGCGGCGTCGATGGTCCCGAACACATCAACCAGATTCTGATTTCCTACACCCTCGCCGGTGCAGAATCGATACGCGCTGAACGCGATGGCCCGTCAGTACAAAGCCTGCGCCGCGCACTCGAAGAAAACGGCCTGCACTTCGAAGAAGATTTTGCCGCTTCGGCGCGCAACCGCGGCGAAAGCACGGTATTCACGATTTTTTCCGAAGTGAAAGCGCGCATTCTGATACGCGCGAGTTATGACGACATGCGCTTGCGCGCCATACTGCGCAATGTCGAGCGCTTCGCTACCATAGAATATGAAATCGACGGTGCGCGCTTCGATCATGCGGCCTGGGACGAAATCGGCAAGCTCATGCTGGGGCAAACCAGCCGCTTCCTGACTTTCGCCGAACCCATGATCAACCGGATGAGGTAAGCCGGCCGAGTGCCGATGCGCGGGCGCGTACCTGGTTTGTGCAGTGCAGGCTGTAGCCGGTAATCGCTTCGACAGAAATTAAACCTGAAGCCCGGAGGAGACGTTAGCAGTACTGTATGACCGTTCGACGGGAGTTTGCGATGAGTGGCGCCGCGATACATATTCCGCTTGCCGGATTCAGGGAAATTTACCGGGTGGGCGACGTCGACCGGGCGATGGAAGAATCCGCCCCGGCCCGCAATGAGGCGCTGACCGCGTTTTACGAAAAAATGCGCAAGCTGGGCGGCGTGCGCTACATCGTCAAACCTTCTTCGTATGACGGCATCGATCCGCTCTACGATAGTTGCCCGAATTTTTCCGAAGTCATAGACGACCTCAAAAAGTATCTGGCGCTCGCCGTGGCTGGCGACGAGGCCATGAATTTCACGCCCATCCTGCTGCTGGGTGAGCCGGGCATAGGCAAAACGCATTTCGCGAAAGAACTTGCCGCCGCTTTGGGCACCGGCTACGAATTCGTGTCCATGTCCAGCCTGACTGCCGGCTGGATATTGTCCGGCGCATCGGCGCAGTGGAATCACTCCAAGCCGGGCAAGGTGGCGCAAACCCTGGTAAATGGCGAATATGCCAATCCGGTCATGGTGCTGGATGAGGTGGATAAGGCCGGTGGCGATTCCCGCTATGATCCCATGGGTGCCTTGTATGGGCTGCTGGAGCGCGAAACGGCGCGCCACTTCAAGGACGAGTTCGTCGAAATCGACATGGACGCGAGCCATGTCATGTGGGTCAGCACGGCCAATGACGAACGCAGCATTCCCGAACCCATCCTGAACCGCATGAATGTCTATACGGTGCGGCGGCCCAATCGCGACGAGGCAGCCGCCATCGCGCGTTCGCTGTACGCCGAAATCGTGCGTGAACACGATTGGGGCTTCCCGCCCGAGGCGTCCGACGAGGTGGTCGATGCGCTGGCCGCGCTGCCGCCGCGTGACATGCGCAAGGTGTTGCTGGCGGCATTCGGCAATGCCAAACTCGACCGGCGCGATCGCCTGCTGGTGAAAGATCTGGAAGCCGGCCGCGCCACGCGCGGCAAGGCAAAAATCGGTTTCTGAGCGCGGGCGCTAAAGCGCGTGGCGGCGGTCGCCGCGCGCAAAGCCGCATAATTCGTCTGGCATCCCGCGCGAGAACGCGATCACCTTGAATAATTCCCCCATTTCCGAGGGGCTGATGAGCTTGTTTGCGGCGGCGGCGCTGCGTGTCCACTCGCTGCCCGAGTGATCCGGCGCCTGCGCCAGCACATCGGTGAGGCCGCAGTTGAGCAAAAAGGCTGCCTGGCTGGTATAGCCGGCGAGTGTCAGTCCGGCAGCGTGGGCCGCTTCCGCCAGCGCCGTAAAATCTACGTGCGCGGTAATGTCTGTAAGTCCCGGCAGGTGGAAGGGGTCGGTATGCGCGCGATGGCGGTAATGGCACATGAGTGTGCCCTGGTGACGCTGCGGATGGTAGTACTCGTGGCGAGGAAAGCCGTAGTCGATGAGCAATAGCGCGCCGCTTTGCAGGCGTTCGCCCCAGGCAGCGACCCAGGCGCGTGCTGCCAGTGCTATTTCGGACAGATAGGGCGGCTCGGCCGGCAGCGCCTGTGCCGCTGCTGCTACTGCGCCCTGCGCTGGGCGGTCGGCCCAGGCGAATCGCCCGTCCGCGGCGGTCGTGACGCCGCGCTCGCAAATTCCGTCCGCGGTCCAATGCACGAGCTGCACCGGCATGGCGTCGAGCAACTCGTTGCCAACGATCAGCCCGCGCCAGGCGTCCGGCAGGCGATCCAGCCATACCACGCGCTCGGCCAATTCTGGCACCGCCCGCGCGATGCGAGCCGCCTGACGCGCGCGCAATTCGCCTGATAGTTCGAGAATGGCATACTGTTCCGGCGCCTGCCCGGCCGCAGCCAGGGCCGCCAGCAGATCGCAGGCCAGCGCGCCGCTGCCGGCGCCCACTTCGAGAATTGCGGGTGCGCTGGCCTGCATGATTTGCTGGGCTTGTCGCGCGATGCAGGCGCCAAATAGTGGCGACAGTTCGGGCGCAGTGATGAAATCGCCGCCGCTGCCGAATTTTTGCGCGCCGCCACTGTAATAACCCAGGCCCGGGGCATAGAGGGCCAGTTCCATGTAGCGCGCAAATCCTATCCAGCCCGCGTCGCGCCTTATTTCGTCTTGAATATGTGCGACCAGCCTGGCGCAATGTTCGCGCGCCGCCGCGTCCGGTTCAGGAAGTGACATGATGTGAATAGATTACAGGCAAATAAAGGCCGCTCGGGTAGAATTGGGGGGTTGCAACGGCGCGGCCTTGGCGCGCGCCGCACCAGTGCGGGCAGCGTATCCGCGGTGGCTTGAGGAATCGATGTGATGATAGCGAAGGCGGCGGGAATCATGGGAAGTGCCGGTATGGGTGGGCGTGATGGCTAGTGTTCCCAAAACACTGTGCATATTGTTTGCCGATGTTTCAGGCAGCACCACGCTTTACGAAAGGCTGGGCGATGCAGAAGCATTGCACGCCGTGGAGCGCTGCATCAATCGCATGAAGCGGGTCACGGAAGGCCATAAGGGGCGTGTGGTCAAAACCATAGGCGATGAGGTCATGGCGGTGTTTCCTGCCGCCGACATGGCGCTGCAGGCAGCCTGCGACATGCAGCAGCGCATCGACGACCTGCCGCCGATTTCCGGCATCAAGATGGCCGTGCGCATCGGCTTTCACTACGGCCCTGCACTCGAGGAAGATGGCGACGTGTATGGCGATTCGGTGAATATCGCGGCGCGTCTGGCCGGGCTGGCCAAAGCTTCGCAAATCATCACCAGCGGGGAAACCGTCGCAACCTTGCCCCCCCTGCTGCAGCAAAGCACGCGCGACCTCGACGCCTTGTCCGTAAAGGGCAAGTCAGCGGATATCCGGGTGTTCGAAGTGCTATGGCAGGAAACCACCGATTTGACCATGAAGGCGCCCAGCCTGGTGGCACCGCGCCCGCAATCGGCGCGCCTCACGGTCAATTTTCAGGGCATGGAAGTGGTGATCGATGCAAGCCGTGGCCGCATCACGCTGGGGCGCGACATTTCCAATGACCTCGTGGTGAAGGACCAACGCGCCTCGCGCACCCACGCGCGCATCGAATACCGGCGCGACAAATTCGTGCTGGTCGATCAAAGTACCAATGGCACTTTTTTGCGCGTCGAGGGCGAAACCGAAGTCGTGCTGAAGCGCGAAGAATCCATTTTGCGTTCGCGCGGTACCATAGGTTTTGGCCACAGTGCGATGGAACAGGAATCGCAACTACTGCGCTTCGAAGTCGCCGACTGAGCGGCTACGCCGCGCAGTTCGGCCGCTGTTCGGTAGTCCCCCGTCAGATATTGAGTTTGCGCCGCGTTTCCGGGTTCTGCACGACTGCGGCGCGGCGCGACTCCGCCGCATCCAGCAATCCGGCCGGAGGGAGCCCGGTCAGGCTGGCCACGATGGCGTCGTTCCGGCAGCCCGGGTCGAAGCCTATCGTGACCTCGCTGCCGCTCGATCCGGCGACGTGAAAGCAGGACTTTTGCAGCTTGCGATTGAGCGGGGCGAGCACCCCTGCCTGCGCCAGTTCGCCAACGCTCAAATTACCTCCTGACAATACCGTATCGAATACTGCCTCCTGGCGGCCCAAATCGGCGCTGCTTGCCGACAGCACGGCGCGCATTGCGGTCAGTTCGCGCATCAGGCTTTGGCCGACTTCACGGTCAGGCAGGCCGGAAAATTTGAGGCGCACGTTCTGGCCGGCGAAATTGAAGTGCTGCAGGAAAAAATTCTTCGAAAATTCTTCCCCCACCAGCCGCCCGACATCCGCCAGCGCCTGCTCTTCGCTGGCCCAACTCTGTTTTTCCGGGATGAGCGTGTTGTAGTAAATTTCCTCGCCGGTCTTTTTATCGGTGCACTTGACCGTCCAGGAAGTCAGTACCACGCGCGACATTTCCAACCCCGATGCCGGCAATCTGACCGTCATGGTCTTGAATTTCGCCTGGCCGTCTACGCTGAAATCGGCGCTGACGTTGTTCTTGGCGGCGATGTCGTCATTCCAGATACGGAAGCCGAATGACTGTATGCGCTCCTTAAGCAAATTTTCCGCGACCGGGGAACGCGGCGCCTGGGCGTTGGGGTCGCCTTCCGCATTGCGTGCCGTGATGGCTACGGAAATTTTCGGGTCGCCGTTATTGCGTATGAAATCCACCCTTTCGTCGCGCGACATCTGATTGAGCGACTTCTGCACATCGCGCACGCGCACGACCGCGCGCGCCGTGGATGCCATGAGGCCGTCCTTGCCGATTTGCGGGCTGGATTCTTCCAGCACCGACTGAATGAATTGCTGGCTATGCGACAGCAAGTGCTCGCGCAGGACGGCGTAATTTTCTTTCAGCGAACTCGGCTGAACGTATAGTGCGACAGCTTTTTCGACCAACTGCCGGTGTGCGTCCTCGCGCGCCGCCGCGGCGAGCGCGGTTTTGTCCTGTGCGAAGCGGGCGTCATTGGGGTCGGCCAGCCCCAGCGCGCTGATTATCATCGTGCCGCTGTCGCTGAGTGCAACGACTGCCGGGGTGTCGGGTTTCTTCCCGTCCGCGGGAGGCGCTTGCGGAATGCTCACCTGTGACACGGCAGGCGCCTTGTCGCGGGTCATGAAATACGCGCCGCCTGCAAGCGCCAGCACCAGAATGCCACCGCCTATTCCGAGCAGCGCAACGGGCATGGGTTTAGGCGATGGAACCGCCGCACCCGCGCGTACGCCGGCCTTGCCACCCGATGTCTGCGATTCGGTGCTGCGTGGCTGGCTCGGCAGCGTTGCGTCAGCGCCCGGCCGCGCCGCTTGAGCTGACTTTACGGTGGCGTCGGACACGGCGGCCGCACCGTTGCGCGCACTCGGCACGGTCTGGTCGCCGCGTATGACGGTCTGATCGCCAGCGGTGGCGACGGTCGCGTCCGCGTCGGCGCCGGCAAATGGGCGGGTGCTGTCGTCGTCACTGCCGGACATGGCGGCGCTGAGCGCGACGCGGAAGTCGCGTGCGCTCGCGAAGCGTTCCGCCGGCCGCTTGGCCAGCGCACGCCTCACCACGGCGTCAAAGCGTGGCGGAACCTGTACATTCAGCTCGGACGGTGGCAGCGGATCTTCCTTCAGCACCTTGTGCATGATGGTGGTGAAGGTGCCGGTGAAGGGCTTTTCGCCGGTCAAAAACTGGTAGAGCAAAACCCCGGCCGAAAATACGTCGGAGCGCCCGTCTACAGTTTGTCCCATGAACTGCTCGGGCGACATGTAGGCAGGTGTGCCGATGACCGACCCGGCCTGGGTCAGATTGGATGACTCGAGCCGCGCGATGCCGAAATCGCCAACCTTGACCGAGCCGTTTTCGAGCAGAAAGATATTGCTGGGCTTGATGTCCCTATGTACGACGCCGGCGCGGTGGGCGGCATCCAGCGCATCGAGCAATTCGCCCATGATGCGCGCCACTTCCGGCAGCGGGAAACGTTCGTCACGATCGAAAAACTCTTTCAGTTCCCGGCCTTTGACGAATTCCATCGCGATATACGTGGTGCCGGCGTCTTCGCCGAATTCGTAAATCGCCACGATATTCGGGTGGGAAAGCCGGCCCGCCGCCTGTGCTTCGCGGCGGAAACGCGCCAAAGATTCCTCGGCATCCGCACTGTCGAGACGGTCAGGCCGCACCGTCTTCAAGGCGACGCGCCGGTCTATGAATGGGTCATAGCCCTCATAGACGATGCCCATCGCGCCCTGCCCGAGTTCGCGGCGGATTTCATATTTGCCGAGTTTGGCTGGCTGGTTCATGCCGGCTCCCGATCAAGCTGCCGAGGCGATCTATTTGTACTTGGAATCGAGGTCGTACACGCACTTCTGGACCAGCCGCTGTACCAGCGTGTCCAGTGTCAGCCCGCCTTTTGCGCTGGACGAAACGCCCATGACGGACGTGGCTTTGGCGCCGATTTCCATCTTGTCCTCCATGTAGCCCTGGGCTTTTTGCTCGGTGGTATTGGCGTCGATAATCTTGTAGCGCATGCCTATGATCCAAACCCCAGTGGCTTCGCCGGTCTGCACGGAGCCGACGACCTGGCCTGCCGCATAGCCACCGCGGCTGCCCGCGAGCGTGCCGATCACACGACCGAGCGCGCGCCCGTCGAAACCTTCCTGCGCCTGCGCCACCGGCTCGGCCTTCAGCACGTCGAACTTGACGACATATTTGGTTGTTCTGAGCTTGCCTTTTTGCAGCATGCGGCGGGCCTTGCGCGGGTCGCCCATCGTGTAGGCGAGCTGGAATTCCTGCAGCAGCGGCCCCAGATCGGCGCGTTCCAATACCTTGAAGTTGGCATTGGACATTTCCAGTTCACCGAAATCGGCAATATTGTTGGGGCCGAATTTCTGTGTAAACGTCGCATTGGAACTTTTGATTTCGCCCGGGATGACGATTACTGCCGGGCCTGGCCGGGCACGATTCACGTATTCGATAGGCTGGTACATGGCGCGATCGGCCATCGCATTGGCGGTCTGCGAGGTGCTACTGCCGGCAGTCGGCGACGGATTATTGCTGGCCGCGACAGGGCCCTGGCCTGTGGTGACACAAGCGGCGAGCGCAAAGGTGGAAACAAGCGCCGCAACGGCACATGGTCGAATTCGATACGTCATTTTTCAGCCCTCACAAATAAGCCTGATTGCAACAGAGAAGCACGCTGCTCGCGGATCGCGCGACAGCATGCACTATCCCGCCGCCCGGCCTGCTGGACCGGAGGACGGGAACGCGTGACACACCAGGGCCATCATTGCCCAGGCACGCCACAAGCGGTCTCCTTCAATTACCTCCTGTTTTTCGACCTGCTGCGCCGAACTGGCGGCAATAGCCTGAAATGAGGCGCGACACCACGCCGCCCGCCTGTTCTTCCACCAGCGTTGCGGCCATGCCGTAGGTATCGGTGCCGGAATACGATTCCGATGACGCGCCGGCTTCCGATATCGTTTCGCCACCTGCGGACAGCAGCGCGAAATTTATGGAAACATACACTTCCGGAATATGCAGCACCGGATTGATGGCCGAGCGTGAAGATATCGCACCGCGCAACACAAGTTGCGCGCCCATTTTATTGGATGCCGCCAATGCAGCGTCGAGGTCGTTGCGGAAATAGGCCTCCACTTCTCCCTGCGCGATATGACTGCGGATTTCTTCCTGCGTGAAGGTTTTTACGCCATAGGCCTTGAGACGGCGGTCTATCGAATTGAAATGCGGTCCGAAGCGCGACTGGTCCGCCGCATAGCCGTTCGGCTGCCTGGCGCCCATTACGACCATGACTTTCTTGCCGGCGAGACTGTCGCGGCAGGCCTGCGATATTTTCGGACCGCCGGCCGCCGCGCGCGCTTGGCGCGCTTTTTCCGCTGCGGCTTCGTTCTGTTCTTCTTCCGAAAAACTGAATGCCAGCGCGTTCGCGGACAGCACAAATGAACATGCCGCCAGCACGGCTCGGGTAATTTTTCGCATTGATTTGATGCCTGCCGGAATGATACGAGGGGTACATCGGGACGCCGCGCCGGCCGTCCGCACCAGCGCCAAGCTTGCCCGTGCGCTATGACGCGCTAAAGAGCGGAATACGAACATCATCTGCTATACCGGGCCGGGCTGTGCCGCCGGCCCGGATGATTCAAACGTCAGCCCTTCAAGCAATCGCTCATGAATTTCTTGCGCGCGTCACCTGATAGGTTCTTCTCTTTTGCATCCTTGTTGCAAGTTTTCATTTTCTCCTGCTGTGCGGTTTTTTTGTCTACTTCTTCTTTTTTCTTGGCCGACAGGCAGTCCTTCATGAATGCCTTGCGCTCGTCGCCTTGCAGATTTTTCTCTTTTGCTTCGGCATTGCAGGCCTTCATTTTGTCCTGCTGCGCGCCGGCATGGGCCGCCAGCGGCACACTGAGACACAGACTGACCAGACCGGCAAGCGCGGCGTAACGGGTTTTATTCATGATCGCTCCATCCAGGAAGGTTGTGGTGTTCATTGCGGATATCCGCAATCGGGAAGTATAGAGTCCAATTACCAGGGCGCAAGCAGATCACATTTTCATACCCCTGCCGCGGTGCCGGGCGACACGTCTAATCGAGATCGTCGGCATTCAGGGCCTGCTGCTGGCGGTCTATGAATTCCAGCGTGGAATCTATGCCGCGCATTTTCAGTATTGTGGTCCGCACCGCGGTTTCGACCAGTACGGCGAGGTTGCGCCCCGCCGCGACCGGGATGATTACCTTGCGTATCTGCACGCCCAGCATATTGACGGTTTCGTGCTCGAGCGGCAGGCGCGTCGCCTCGGGTATGCCCGGCGTAGGCTTTTGCAGATACACCACCAATTGCAGTTTCATCTTGCGCCGGCACGCCGTCTCGCCAAATACGGTGCGCACGTTCAGCACGCCCAGCCCACGCACTTCGAGAAAATCGCGCAATAGTTGCGGGCAGCGGCCTTCGAGCAAATCCGGGCCGACCAGTGCGATCTCGACGATGTCATCGGCAACCAGGCCGTGTCCGCGCGATATCAGTTCCAGCGCAAGTTCGCTTTTGCCGACGCCGGAATCGCCGGTAATCAATGCCCCCAAACCCAGCACGTCCATGAACACGCCATGGGCGGACATGGTTTGCGCCAGTTCGCGCATCAGGTAATTGCGGATGTGTTCGATCACCATGGCGGCCGACTTGGGTGTCACGATGACGGCGACGCCATTTGCCGCGGCGTAATCGCGCACCGTCTGCGGCGGCGGGCAACCGTCTGCGACGATGAAGGCCGGCGGTCTGGCGGAAAACACCGGTTCCAGATAGGCCCCGGCCGTGGTTCCAGCCTCCTGCGCCACCCAGCGCACTTCTTCTGCACCCAGCACCTGCACGCGATCGGCATGGATATAGCTGAGGTGGCCGATCAGGTCAGCCGGAAATACCCCTTCGTGGCGGGCGACGATGGCGGCAGTGCGCTCGCCGCACAGCCATTCGAATTCCAGGCGCTCGCGGAAGTGGTCGTACAGTTTACCGACCGCTACCTGACGCATTCGGGTCCCATTTGACGAACAGGGAATGCACGTCGGCCGCGCCGCTGGCGGCGGTCAGTTTTTCGCGGAAGCTTTTTTCCGTGAACATGGTGGCCAGCTCGGCCAATATCTGCAGGTGCAATTCGGTCGCCTGTTCCGGCACCAGCAGAACGAATACGTGCGTGACGGGACGGCCATCGGGGGCATCCCAGGCGACCGCGTCCTTGAGCCGGATGTAACCGCCTATGGCATCGCGCAGGCCTTTGATGCGCCCGTGTGGAATAGCGATGCCCATCCCCAATCCGGTCGAGCCCAGTCGTTCCCGCGTGAACAGACTGTCGAACACCTGGCTGCGTGCGATGCTCTGATTATTTTCGAACAATAACCCGGCCTGATCGAACACGCGCCGTTTGCTGGCGACTTCGAGGTCGAGCAGGATGTTGGAGGGGGGGAGAAGTTTTGAAATCAGATTCATCGGAAGTGGCTGACCTGGACGGCAGCGTGGCTAGCGGCATAGACCAGTGGTGCCGCATGATCCCGGCTGGGAAGCTGCCCATGCGCCGGCTTGGTCCGGTTTGCACGCCGAGTCGAGCTGCTGCCCGACCTGTGCCGGTACCCGTCACGTGGAACCATTGCCCAAGGCCTTTGCAAATATCGTTGATCGGCTTGTCGGCCCGCACAGCAGAAAGCGCTGCGGGCAGGCAAGGTCGCATACTGCACGGACAGCCAGATCGCAACCGCGGCGCCACCCCATGCGGGGGCTGGTCGAATACGCTACGGATTGGATTGCAGCCGCCGCAACTCCGCTCGCCGAGTGCATTTTCATCCGCAACTTACGGTCGGGAGAATCGCCGTCTTCCTTTTGCGCCGCTCCGGGCGCGTTGCTGAATATCCCGGGTAGGACGATGCCGGCGCACCACCAGAGTGGCGCGCCGGCATCCCAAATATATCCACGCGGCGGGCGCCTTGCAACGTCGACGTGCCTTATTCCGTCACTTGGTGCTTGATTGCCTCATGACCGTGGTCGTTACGTTTGTCCTTGTGCTTGAGTATTTGGCGATCGAGCTTGTCGATGAGCAGATCGATCGCCGCATACAAATCCTCCGCGTCGCTTTTGACGTTGATGTCCTTGCCTCGTACATGCAGGGTCACTTCGGCTTTCTGCCGCAGCTTTTCGACCTCGAGTACGACCGACGCGCTCGTCACGTGGTCGAAATGGCGTGTCACCCGCTCTAGTTTCGATGAAATGTACTCGCGTATCGAAGGAGTGATTTCGAGGTGATGCCCGGTGATGCTGAGGTTCATAATGCCTCCTGATCAGATGGACTTGCGCAGGTTTACCGGGGGAATGTTGAGCAATTCGCGGTATTTGGCGATGGTGCGCCGCGCCACGACTATGCCCTGCTGCCCCAGTACTTCTGCGATTTTTGCGTCCGACAAAGGACGCTTCGGGTCTTCCGCGCTGACCAGTTGTTTGATCAGGGCGCGGATGGCCGTAGACGAGGCAGCTCCGCCGGCGTCGGTGGCGACGTGGCTGCCGAAAAAAAACTTCAATTCGTAAATGCCGCGCGGCGTGGCGATGTATTTCTGAGTCGTCACGCGCGAAATGGTGGACTCGTGCAGTTCCAGCAATTCGGCAATTTCGCGCAACGTGAGCGGGCGCATCGCGACTTCGCCGAAGTCGAAAAACTGGCGCTGGCGATCGACGATGGCCTGAGCCACGCGCAATATGGTGTCGAAGCGCTGCTGTACGTTCTTGATGAGCCACTTCGCTTCCTGCAACTGCCCGGTCATGCCGCTGCCGCGCTGGCCCGCCAGCAGATCGGCATAGAGGCGGTTGATGCGCAGGCGCGGCATGGCGTCCGGGTTGAGCAGCGCGATCCACTGCCCGCGCAATTTGCGCACGATCACGTCCGGCACGATATAGCGCACGTCGTCCGGCGCATAGCGGGCGCCGGGGCGCGGGTCGAGCGACAATATGAGCTGATGCGCGTCGCGCAGCGCCTCGTCGGAACAATTCAGTGCCCGCCGTATGCGCCCGAAATCGCGCACGGCCAGGCTTTCGAGCTGGTCCTGCACGATGTCTATGGCCAGATCGCGTGCCGGCGTGACCGCCAGTCCGCGCAATTGCAGGCACAGGCATTCGCGCGGGCATTGCGCGGCGATGCCGGGCGGATCGAAGTTCTGCAGGTAGCGCAGCGCGATGCGCAGTTCTTCGATGTCCACCTCCATTTCGGCGGGCAGCATGGCGGCCAGTTCTTCCAGGTCCTGCGACAGGTAGCCGTCGTCATCGAGCGATTCGATCAGCAGGCGCACCAGCGCGCGGTCGCGCTGCCCCAGTTGGGATAGCCCCAACTGTGCCGTCAGGTGCTCCCGCAAAGAGGTCGTGGCGGCCTGAAATTCCTGGTAATCGGCATCTTCGTCGTCGCCGCGCGCGTGGCTGCCGCCGCCGTCCGCGCCCCATTCCGACAAGGCATTGCTTTCCAGGTCGGCGCCGTCCCTGGTGCTTTCGTGGCTGACCGCTTCTTCCGCGGGTGGCGGCGCTTCGGCGGAAGTTTGTGCGCCTTCATAGGAAAATCCGGTGGAATCACCGTCTTCGCGCTCGAGCAGCGGATTGTCCGCCAGATAGCGCTCGATTTCCTGGTTGAATTCCAGCGTGGACAGTTGCAGCAGCCGTATGGACTGCTGCAGCTGGGGCGTAAGCGCCAGGTGCTGTGAGAGCTTGAGTTGTAGCGACTGCTTCATCGAAGGTGCGTTCGAATTGGCGCTCTACAGCCGGAAATGTTCGCCGAGATACACCCTGCGCACACTTTCATTATAAACAATCTCGTCGGGCCGGCCGGACGCCAGCACCGCACCTTCGTTCATGATGAATGCTCGGTCGCAGATGCCCAGGGTTTCGCGCACATTGTGATCGGTAATCAGGATGCCTATGCCGCGCTCCTTGAGAAACCCAACAATTTTCTGAATGTCCAGCACGGCGATCGGGTCGACACCGGCGAATGGTTCGTCGAGCAGAATGAAGCGCGGACTGGTTGCCAGTGCGCGCGCAATTTCCACGCGGCGGCGCTCGCCGCCGGACAGCGAAATGGCCGGGTTGCCGCGCAAATGTTCGATGTGCAGTTCGGCCAGCAGTTCGTCGAGCCGGCTTTCGATGGCCGCCGGCTGCAAATCCTGCAGCTCCAGCACGGCGCGCACGTTGTCTTCCACACTTAGTTTGCGGAATACGGAATTTTCCTGCGGCAGGTAAGACAAGCCGAGGCGGGCGCGCCGGTGCATGGGCAGGTGCGTGAGCGTGGTGCTGTCGATGCGGATTTCGCCGCCATCGGCGGCGATCAGGCCGACGATCATGTAGAAGCAGGTGGTTTTGCCGGCGCCGTTGGGGCCCAACAGACCGATCACTTCGCCGCTGGTCACGTCGAAACTGACGTCATTGACGACCGTGCGCGATTTGTAGCGCTTTTTCAGCCGCGTGACGGAAAGCTGTGTCATTGCGCCTCGTCTTCGGCGCTGGCCGGGTCGCGCAGCAAGGCGCGGATACGGTCATGCGTAAAGCCGCGTGCCTGTAGAAAGCGCGCTTGCCGTGCCCACTCCGTTCGGTCCCCCGGGGGCTTCCCAAAACGGCTTTGCCAGATTTTTTTCAGCCGCGCGGTTTCGCTTTCCGTGCTGGCGAGCGCTTGCTCGATCGCTTCTGCATTGACGCCGCGCTGCTCGAGTTCGTGCGCCAGACGCAAATCGCCCAGGCGGCTCGCGCGCGCCGCGACATAGCTTTCGGCGTAGCGGGTATCGGACAGATAACCGTCGGCGGCAAGTGCATCGAGCAAGCTCACTATTTCATCGGGCTCGCCATGCGCAGCCAATTTGCGCGCCAGTTCGGCGCGGCTGTGTTCGCGCTGCGCAATCATGCGCAGCGCGCGCGTGCGCAGTGCGGGCATCGCCGGGGCGCGCAGGCTCATACGGGTATCGCAGCGGACTTAGGCGCTTGCCGTTTGCGCGGGGGGCGGCAGTTCCTTCATGCCTATCGCGAGCCGTATGCGGTTTTCGATTTCGCGCGCCATTACCGGCTGGCCGCGCAGAAATTCCCGCGCATTGTCCTTGCCCTGGCCGATACGCTCGCCGTTGTAGGAATACCAGGCACCGGATTTGTCGACGATCTTGTGCTGTACGCCCAAATCGATGATTTCGCCTTCGCGCGATATGCCCTCGCCATAGAGGATGTCGAAATCTGCCTGTCGGAAGGGCGGCGCGACCTTGTTTTTCACGACTTTTACCTTGGTTTCGTTGCCCACCACCTCGTCGCCCTTCTTGATGGCGCCGATGCGGCGTATGTCGATACGCACCGACGCATAGAATTTGAGCGCATTGCCGCCGGTCGTTGTTTCCGGGCTGCCGAACATGACGCCAATTTTCATGCGTATCTGATTGATGAAAATGACCAGCGTATTGGTGCGCTTTATATTGGCGGTAAGCTTGCGCAGCGCCTGACTCATGAGTCGCGCCTGCAGGCCGGGCAACTGGTCGCCCATTTCGCCGTCGATTTCGGCTTTGGGGGTGAGTGCGGCAACCGAGTCGATCACCACGATATCGACCGCGCCCGAGCGCACCAGCATGTCCGCAATTTCGAGTGCCTGTTCGCCGGTGTCGGGTTGGGAAATGAGCAAATCGCCTATGCGCACGCCCAATTTGCCGGCATAGGCGGTATCGAGCGCATGTTCGGCATCGATGAACGCCGCGGTTCCGCCCATGCGCTGCATTTCGGCGATCACCTGCAGTGTCAGCGTGGTTTTGCCGGACGATTCCGGGCCATAAACTTCCACCACGCGGCCGCGCGGCAGTCCACCTATGCCTAGCGCGATATCCAGGCCCAAGGAACCGGTGGACACCACCTGGATATCCTGTTCGACACCGCCGTCGCCCAGGCGCATGACCGAACCTTTGCCGAACTGCTTCTCAATCTGTGCGAGAGCGGCCTGTAGCGCTTTGGCTTTGTTGTCTTCCATGGCGTTTGTCCGAAACGAAGGAAACGATTATGGCACAAATCTTGCCGTGCCCTTTTTCGCGCTGTGGCAGGAATCCGATTGTCAGTTCCGCGCCGTCGGCGCCGCTGTCAGGAACTGCGGGCGCAGCATCTGTTCGGGCCGCGCCGGGCCTATGTAATTGCCTTGCGCATAGTCGATGCCATAGTTTTTCAGGAATTCCAGCGTTTCGGCGTTCTCGACGAATTCGGCCACGGTGCGCTTGCCGAAACCGCGCGCCACATCCACCATCGCTTTGACGAATATGCGGTCGTCCGGATTGGCCGCGAGTCCGCGCACAAAAATGCCGTCGATCTTGATAAGGTCGACCGGCAACTGGCGCAGGTAGTAAAAGGAGGCATGGCCCGCGCCAAAATCGTCCAGCGCAAAGCGGCAGCCGATTGCATGCACCACCGCCATGAATTCGCGCGCCGCCTGAAAATCGGCCACCGCCGCGGTTTCCGTGATTTCGAACATGAGACGCGCCGGCGCCACCCCCGAGGCCGCCAGTTCTGCGCGCAACAGCGTGATGAGCGTTTCATCGCCTATGCTGAGGCCGGACAGATTGACGGCCAGCGTGATGTTCTCGCGGCTCGCCGCCAGGGTGCGGATGGCCTGGCGCACCACGCAGCGGTCAAGTTCGCGTACCAGCCCGCCGCGCTCCGCCACTTCCATGAATTCACCTGGCATGGCGATGCGCCCGTCGTCCAGCGGCAGGCGCAATAAAGCTTCGTGATGGATGATGCGGCCGCTGGCGAGATCCAGAATGGGCTGGAAATACAGCACGCAGCGATCCTGTTCCAGCGCCTGTTTGATGCGCTCTTCCCAATACACCCAATTGCGCAGCCGGTCGCCCAGCGCTTCCTCGCCCGAAAACACATGCCAGCGGGCACGGCCAAGGGTTTTTGCCTGATACATGGCAATGTCGGCATTGGCGAGCAATTCGTTTACCGTGCTGCCGTGGCGCGGGAACTGCACGATACCTATGCTGGCGCTGGAGCGGTGTTTTCCCGCCGCACCCAGCAGCGTCAAGGTGCCCAGACGGGCGTTGATTTTGCGTGCGACTTCCTGCGCGCCCTCGCTGCCGGTTTCTTCGAGGATCAGCGCAAATTCGTCGCCCCCCAGGCGCGAGATCACGTCTATGCCGCGCACCAGCGCTGTCAGGGCGTCGGCCACCAAGCGTAACAAACTATCACCAGCCTGATGCCCGCTGGTGTCATTGACCTGTTTGAAATTGTCCAGATCGAGGAATAACAGGGCGCCGCCGCGATCGAAGCGGCGTGCCGCGGCGAGGCGGCTTTCCAGTTCCTGCTGGAAGCGGCGGCGGTTCATGAGGCCGGTGAGCGCATCATGGTCCGCCAGATAGGCAATGCGCAGTTCGAAGCGTTTGCGCTCGGTGATGTCGAGACCGACCGACAACATGGCCGCCTGGTCGGGACCGCTGCCGGCGATGGGCGAATGGCTCCATGCGATTTCGCGCGTGGTGCCGTCGCGCGTGAGCAGCGTGGCCTCGGCCGGTATGCCTTCCGCGGCCGTGGGGCCGCTGCCGAACGGCGGAACCGCGGTAGCGTGGATCATGCAATCGGCAAATGGGCGCCCCTGCAGTTCGGCCGCCGTAAACCCGCACATGTGTTCGGCATAGCGATTCATCGACAGCAATTCGTCGGCGGCATTGCGCGTCACGATCATGACCGGCGCGCTATCCAGCAGGCCATGCAGAAAATCTTTTTCGCGCGAAATTTGCTGCAGGGCGTCGCCCAGCGCCTGTGTGCGCTCCGCCACCTGACGCTCGAGATGTTCCAGCCGGTAGGAAAGATCGAGCGCCGTCCGGTCGACGCGATCGATTTCGTCCGCAGGCAATATCCTGCGCCGTGGCAGGATCGTGCGGCGCAATTCGGCGAATTCCTGCTCGCCCAGAAGCGGCATCGTGTCAGCCGTGCGTTGCAGGCGCCGCAACGGTGGGGACAGCAGGACGTAGAGCGCGGCAGCGCATACGACCGACGCGGTCAGCGCAGCCCACAACAGGCGCCTGGCCATACCGTGCACGCGCTCGCGTGCTTCGGTAACGTCCTCGATGGCGATGAATATGGGGCTGCGCTCGGCGTCCAGATTGGCCAGCGGTATCGCCGACAGCTGGTATTCGCGCGACTCCACGTGCGCCTGCATGGGGCTTCCCGCTGGATCGCGCGGGTTGCCCTGTGTGGCGGCCAGTACCGGCAGCATGCGGTTCCCGTTGGTCGAGCCGCGCAAGGCTAGGTCCCAATTCGGCAGGTTGCGTACCGGGGGGCCGGCTCCACCTCCGGCTTCGGCCAGAACGGCCAGATTGGCACCGGATACCCGATTGAACGCGACGACAAGATCGGCAATCGAGGTGGAGACCAGAAATGCGCCCGCCGTGCGACCTTCCGACAATACCGGCGCCAGGGCGAACAGCCGGCACTGCTCGGCGCACTGGAGGTAACTGACCGGCGCCTCCAGCGCGCCTTTACTAAAGCAGCGCGCGATATTTGCGGCGCGCGGCGCGAGATATTTAGAGCGCCGGAAAATTGCGCGGGAAGAAAACGAATTGCGCGGCCGGAAATACTAAATCCGCGCACCACTCGCTATGGACTGGGTACGGGGATCGTAGCCGCTCGACGGGGTCCTCGGACCGGTCCATACAGGGCTGATGCCCACGAGTCCGCGCTGGCTCCCCTCGCCGTACCGGGTGTCCACGTACCCCGTCCAGCCGATCCACCACGCCCCAGCCGGCAGGGCGCGGATGCGCACCATATCCGGCTCCGGATCGAGGCCAGGCACATCGCCAGGGAATGTACCGCCCATCGTGTCCCAGTACTGCACCACGGCCTGGTTGTGCGATGTGGTGTAGCGCTGCTCGACCATCAGCACGCTCCCCCCGCACGTCACGCGGCTGTACGTATAGACCTCGTTGAATTGGGAGCCATCATATGAGTGCTCCCAATGGTCATCGCTGACCACCAGCACCGCCGAGGCGCCTGAGTACACCGCCCCCAGCGTTATTGTCTGGGTCCAATCCTGCTGTGCGCCACCGACACCTGATGAGTGCGACACGTAGCTCCAGCCGGCTGCGCCGCACTGCAGCGGTGTGAGCGACACGCCCGCGCCGGTCAGTGTGATCACACCGCACCAGCACGCCATATCTGTGCTGTACCAATCGTTGTGGCTGGCCGTGAGGTGGCCGTCAATGACCACCAGCCCGCTCTGCAGCGTCGGGTCGACGTGTAGAGTCAGCCCAGTGGGCACCAGGCGCCACGCCCTATAGGGCTCCGCCTGCGTGAAATCCTCATACGGCGCCCAGAACCACCCGAGTAGCCCGGCATCGAGAGTCCCCAGGGACACCGGCGCAGCCGCCGGAGCGCCGCCGATGCGGCCCCACTCCTGCGCCGTCAGATCCACATAGGCGTGGATGCCCCGCATCTGACTGCTGTGCGGGTCGGATATCCACTCCTCGGTCTGACGCAGACTGCCGCTTACCCGCCAGATCGTGCCGGCCGGATCGCGCATCAGCGTGGATGCGCGGCCGATGCCGGCAGAGGACATCGGGCTGTAGCGCTTGGTCTGCCCGATCAGCACCGCATCGGGCATGAGCAGGCCGCCCTGCGCGGCCAGGTCCGCCGGTGTGCTCGGCGTGGGCATCCCGAGCGAGATGTAATGCACGTGCTGGTCGGCGGGCGCGATCGCGCCGGGCAGTATCTGCCCGTTAGTCGCGAGGCGGAGCCCCTCCGACTCCCACGTGCCGTGCCAGGGCTGCCCCCAGGCGAGCAGGCTGCCAGGCAGCGGCGGGGCGGTCATGTGCCGGGCGCAGCGAGCTGCAGGACGATCTGACGGTCATCCGCATCGCGCAGCGTCACGCTCGCCACCGCGGCAATCTGCAGGGCAAAAATGCCATCGCTACTCATGATGGTGGTCGGAGAGTGATACGTGCGCGCCGCGTATGACGCCTCCGTGAGCGGGGATGACACACCGCCCGCGCCGCCCGTGGGGCGCGTCTGGCCAGAGGCGGGCGCTGCGGCGGTGCCGCGCTGCGACGGCAGGGCGCCGCGCGGCGCCACCGGCGGCAGGCCCTGCGGGGTATCTGTAGCGGCGGTACTGCCGCCGCTCAGCACGCGGATGGCGCGCGCCAGGTCTGCATCGCTCATGCCGCCAGCTCCAGCGGGTCGATCGGGATCGCCACCCGCACATCATCGCGCGTGGCTGTCAGCGCCAGGGGGTCGCGGTCCGCTGCCGGAATCTCCGGCGCCGTAACCGAAAATGTAGCCGTCACAGCGTGGCCCGCATCGCCGAATGCCGCGGCCGAATTACCCAGGTATCCACAGACCGGCTCCGCCGTGGGCGTCTCGCCGCCGTCATGCAGCACCGTATCCCCCACTACCGTGAGCGCGCCAGCGCCCGCCGATGTCGGCGCCGGCTTGGCCGGCGCCGTGGGCGGCTCGACCTCAACCACCGTCGGCACCCCGGTGGCCTGGGCCAGCGATAGCGCGATCTCACACTCCGTCACTGCGCTGCCGCCGTCACCATCCATCACGTGCCGCACCCGCGCAATTTTGCCCTCGCAGGCCAGGCGGTCAGTCGCCACGGCCAGGCGCTGGGGCAGATCGAGCGCGGGGTCGAGCAGCACGGACACCCGCACGCGGTGCAGCCGATGCGCGGCCAGAATTGCCGTGCTGGCGATCGCCACCGCGGCCAGATACGCCGCCTCGGCTGCGCTGCGGCCGTCGTCGCCGTCGACGTAATCCTGCGTCACCTCACCGACCAGCAGAGACTCCTGTACCACCGGCTCGGGCAGCACAGGCAATGCCGCGGATGACGCCTCCCAGTCCGCTGCGCCCTCGAATCGGGTCTCGGTGGAATACGCAGCGGTACGCGCTATCGTGCCCAGCGCCGCTACAGACTGCGGCGCAGTAACGGTGGTTGGCCAGCCCTCCGTTACAGACTGGACGTATCGCCGCGTCATGCGCGCAGCGTAGGACCACGCGAGCGTCTGGCGCACCCCCTCGTCTATCTCCCACTGTGCCACACCGCCACCCGGTACGGCGTAGAGCTGGGTAGGCGGCAGCAGCGTCACCGTCTCAGCGCGCAGCGTCCAGCCCGTACCCGTGCACGCCTGGCGGCACTGAGTGATCAGCGGGAATGTCGGGCCGTGCTCCAGTATGAGCGGCAACGTATTGTCCGGGTGATCCCAGCGGAATAAATACGTCCGCTCTTTGAGGCGCGGATAGCGCCAGTCGAACGCGAGGGCACACTGATTGTGCACCTGCCCGCGCCCGGCGAGCTGCAGCGCTGGCGAGCCATCCAGCACATCCGCCGCGGCCAGCGTGCGCACCGGCGCCGCGCCGGACTGCCACGGCGACCAGCGCAGCACTCCGGCGGCGGAATAATCCAGCGCGCCCGGCGCGCTGGACGCCAAATCCTCGGCATAGCGATACGTGCCGCGGTCCGCAGTGACGATAGCGCTCCAGCGCCCGCCACTCACCAGCGCGGCGATGGCGGCGCGGTCCATCGCATCCAGCCGCCCGGCGCGATTATCCGTGCAGCGGAATGTCGCGCGGCGCGAGCCGTAGTCCCACTCCGGCACATCCACCACGCCCGTGAATAGCCGCACCCAATCCGAGGCACCGCTGCGGTAGTCCACCTGCACCGCAGCACCGCCCCAGGTGGCCGGCTCTATCGCCCCGGCCGCCGGCAGCAGCGTAAATGTCGCGATACGGGCCGCACCCTCCTCGGCGTCGATCTCGACACGGCCGGTCAGCCGTGCCGACACATCCACCCCGCCCAGCAGCACCTGGCACGCCCACTGCCCAGCCGGCAGCGGATCAGGCCCCGGCGGCGGAGGCGGCGGCGGCGGAGGCGGAGGCGCTGCCGCCGCGCCTGGTGTATTGAGGGCGGCGGCATTGACCGGAGCCGTGTTCATAGCGGGCGCGGATCAATAGCGGTTGCCGTCAATCATCCAGGCGCCGCCGGCAGCCCAGACATGCAGCACGATGCACTGGCCCTGGGACACCGTGACGGTGTCGAACAGGATGCCCGCGCTGGCGATGAACGGCGCCGCGGCCAGAATCTGGACCGGCCCCATCACGCTGCCGGATACCGGCGCCACCACGATTTGGCCGCGCCACACCCACCCTGCCGGCGCCGGCCCGGACGGCGGCGACAGCGTTATCGTCACGCCGTATTCGCTGCCGTTATGCGGCCGCAATATCCATAGCGGCCGCGCTAAATCGAGATACAGAAACGCCGCCTCATCGCCCTGCAGGTCGAGGACGTCCAGCGCCCCGGCTGCCGGCACCCAGGCCCCAGCGCGCAGAGACTCCAGCGCGGCACGCGGCACATACAGGCCGATCTGCGTACCGCTCGGCCATGCGGTCGCGGCGGTACCGTCGCGCCCGCGCACGACCGTGATAGTGCGCATGCCTGCGACCGCCGCCCCAAACCCCGTCACCTGTACCACCTCGCGCGGGTCCGCCGCGCCGAGCGTCAGGTAGCAGAGCGGAGACATGCCCGCCGGCGCCGCGAGTCGATCTATCAGCACCTGGGCAGCCGAGTCAGACACCACCACCGAAGTGCTGCCGGCGCTCGCGTCGGCAGCGAGCGTGGACACCCACTCATTGGCCCACAGACAGGGGTCGCTCATACTCATAGCTCCTCGAGCGTCACGGACCAGCCCCAGCGGCCCTCCGCATACGCCACATGGTCCTGCGCCTCGGTGACGATACCCGCGATCAGCGGATAGTAGGCGCACTGATAGCTCACTGCACCGGCCACCGCGGCGACAGTCACCACGCGGCCGGCGATCGACACGGCGGACGGCTCGATCACCGCCGCCCCGCCGCGCATCACCGTCGCATAGCCGGCGAGCGGCGCATCGCTGCGCGCATCCATCGGCAGCGTGATCTGATTGATTGCCGCGCCGGCAGTGTGCGGCGCGACGCACGCCAGCGTGTGCTGGCCATGCAGCCCACCCAGGCCGGGCGGTACCTGGCCGGCGCCTGATAGCTGGGTACGCCAGCGGCGCCACGATACCTGCTCGATCAGCGACCCATCCAGCATGCGCTGGCGCGATATGCCGCCGAACTGCTCATAGGTCTGCGCGATGCCCAGCGCCGCGCGGGCGGGCACGGTGTAGCCGCTGATGATGAGGGCCGGCACTGTCATTCTGTGTCTGGCTCCAGCAGCGCAGCGATCGCCGCCGCGTCCTGCAGCGCCTGCTCGGCACGGGTAACCTCGCCGGCCCGATCGAGCACTAACGCCCGCTGCGCGCAACATTTTTTTGCCGCGCTCATCCCTGCACCCCGCCAAATTTTGCCGCCGCGCGCACCAGATCATCCACCACCCGCGGTGCTGCCGTCATCTGATACGTCCCTATGCCCGGCAGCGTGATCGCCACCGGGCGCCCGCCCGCCGCACCCGGCGCGGGCAGCGCCACAGCCGGGGGCGCAAACCCGGATAGCGCGGAGCGCTGCGCGCCCGCCAGGCTCACCAGCCCGCCGGCGGCAAAACGCGGCATGCGCATGGAATTCATGGAATCCAGCGCGGCCAGGCCGTAGTGCTGCACAGCCGCGGCGCGCAGCATGTATTCGCCGTGCGATCCCCACATCAGCACGCTATCCGACGTGCCGGTACCGGGGCCGGTCACCAGGCCGCCGGCCGCCTTGGCCGGCAGCCCGATCGTGCCCAGCGCCTGATCGGCCTGCTGGTCCGCTTTCGTGGCCGGCACCACCGTGACAGTGATGCCCTGCAGCTTCTTTTCGATCTCGGCGCGGATCGCGTCCAGGTCGTGCGGATCGAGCAGCGGCGTGAGCTTGATATCGACGCTTTTCAGCGCCTCCACCTGCTGCTTGATCTGCTCCATTTGCGCCGTGATCTTGTCGACAGCGCCGCTCGCGGCCTTTTCCTGTACGCCCGCCAAATTCTGAGCGAGCGCCTCGGCTTGCTTGGCCATATAGCCGACCACGGCCGTGTCCAGCGATCCAGCATCCGCGGCTTCAGACAGCGCCTTTTGCAGCTCAGCCTCTTTCAGGCCGGCCTTCGTGAAATCAGCTTTGGAGAGGGACTTTTCCGCCACGGAAGTGGCGGCGCGCAGCTCGTCGACATACCGCTGTAGATCGGTCAGCGACGGGCCTTCCGCGCGCTTTTGCTGGAGCCCCTGCAGCTCCTGCTGCACCGTAGCGGCCGATCGCTCGCCGCCGCGGAATACCTGTAATCCGCCGTCCCCGCCCCCGCCCTCGGCCTGGCTCTGCTCGCGCTGCTGCTTCGCCTGCAGCTCCCGTTGCAACTGCTTTTCACGCCGCGCAAGTTCATTGGCCGGCGTGGGCGCGAGCTTCTCGTTGATTGCTGCGTACTGCTGAGCAATCGCCTCCCGGCGCGCGCGCGCCGCTTCGAGGTCTTTATTAGCCTTGTCGAGCTGCGTCACCAGCTCGGCATAGTGCGTCTTCATTTCGGCGAGCATGCCGCGCTGAATTGCCACGACACTCGTCGCGAGGCGGCGCTCGTCGGCCTCCCATACCGCATCGACCGCCCTCACCGCCACCTGGGCCGCCTGCACCATCGCCAGGCGCTCGGAATAGATCGCCGCCACCTCGCGGTTGCCGTTGCGCGCCGCCTCCGCAGCGGCTGCGCCGCTATACAGAGCGGAGCGCGCCAGCTCCTCGCTATACGCGCTCCGTTGCGCGGCTGTCATCGACTCGATTTCGTCGCGCGTGTGGATCACCACCGATGCGTATTCTGAATTCGCGGCCTGCAGACGCTGAAAATACTGCATTTCATCTCGCGCCGCAGCCGCCGCCGAACGGTGCGAATCGATCAGCTTGGCCAACTCGGCCAACACCGCCGCAATCGCCGCCGCGACGCCCACAAACGGGATAGCGCGCACAGCCGTGCCGAGCAATGCCAACGCAGCCGCCCCACCGCGCGCCGCGAATGCCATGCCGCTCAGGCCCTCGGCCGCCGCGGCCGCCTGGCGCCCGAACGCCAGCGCGATGGCGAGGCGCCCCGCATCGGCCACCAGCCCGCCAATTTTGACGGTCGCATAGGCTGCGGCGACGGACAGCACCACGTCGCGATGCTCGACTAGCACCTGCGTCACCGTGGCCAGCACACGCAGCAGATCGCCCAGCGCCTGCGCAATCCCGGTCGCGACGCGCTGCAGCTCGCCGCTTTCCGCAGCGCGGTCGAGCTCGCGGCCGATCATTTCCACTTGGCGTGATAGCTCGGCCAGTAGGCCGCTACTTGCGATCTGCTGCTTGAACCGCTCCCACCTGTTTTCCAGGCGCTGTAACGCCGCCTGGTCCGATTCCGCCGCCTTGCCCACCGCCTCCGCCACCTGCGCGCGCAGTGTCGCCGCGAATTTGGGCAGAAAGTCGGCAGCGCGCAATTCCCCCCCAGCGAGCAGCTTTTCGAACTCGGCCGCGGTGCGCCCGATCGCTGCCCGGCCCGCATCCGCAGCGATGGGCAGCGCCTGCTCGAGCTGCAACTTCCATTCCTGAGATTGCACCACGCCTTTCGACATGATCTGCGAGATCGCGCGGAAACTGCTGCCGACCTGGTCGTTGCTCAGGTGCAATGTCGCCGCGGCTTCCGCGATCCCCGTAAAAATCTCCCGTTGCTGCTGCAGCGTGAGTCCCGATCCGCGTGCCGAGGCGCCCAGCTCCGCGTATTCTTCGGCCACCGTCTTGATCGATAGCCCGAGTCGATCTGCGGTTCTGTTCGCAAAATCCAGTTCCCGTCGGCCCTGCGCGACGGACCCAAACACGAAACTGAACCGATTTTCCTGGGCCGCCAAATCAAGCCCGGAATGCACGATGGAGCGCACAACCTCGAGCGCCTCGCGTGCCGCCAACGCCGCCGTCACCACCCCGGCCAGTCTGGACTGCAGAGCCTGCGGCCCGGCGGCGGCATCGGCCGATGCCAGCCCGGCCATTTCCGCGCGCAGCGCGGCGGTGCGAGCCCGCGCCGCTTCCAGCGCCCGCGCCAGATCGGTCGGCCCCGCCGTAGAGGCACGCAGCGCTGACACCGCCGCTTGCACGCGCCCGATCTCCGCCGCAATCTGCGCACTCGACCGCAGCCCCAGCGCATCGAATGCCGTATCGCTACGCCCCTGCCGCGCAGCCGCGGCAGCCTGCAATGCGGCGCGGCGCGCCAGCGCCTGCTCCTGCGCCACCTCCACGCGCGATATCGCCGCCGCCTCGCGCAGCGCCGCAGCCTCCGCCTGCTGTGCCACCAAACGCGAGGCAGCGGCCGCGCGCTCGCGCGCCGTGGCCAGCGCGCCGGCCGCGGCCTCGCCGCGGCGCATGGCGTCATCCGCGAGCGCCAGCTTGTGCGCCAGCCTGTCCTGCTCGGCAGACAGTGCGGCGGTATCCACGCCCGCACGCTGCAGCCGCTCTGCCAGGCGTGCCGCCTGTGCAGATTGTTTTTCGCCCGCGGCGGCGGCCCGGTCTGCTGCCGCGATCTGCTCGCGCAGCGCAGCCACCTCGCGCGGCGCGCCGGAGCGCGTCGCAGCCAGCCGCTCACGCTCCACCTGGCGCAGCGCTTGTGCCGCCGCCAGCCGCTCTTCCTCTGCCGCCAGCGCGGCGGTATCCACGCCGGCTGCGCGCAAGGCAGCGTGCAGCGTCTCGAGGCTCGCCGCGGCGCGCGCTGAATCGCGTTCCAGCGCGCCCAACGCCTTGATGCTCCCCAGCTTGTCCGCCCAGGCCGCGGCCTTGTCGCGCAGCCTATCCTGCTCCTTGCCCAGCGCGTCCATATCCACGCCGGCCCGCTGCAGCGCCGCGGACAGCCGCCCGATCTCCGCCACGGCGGCGGCCGTAGGCGGGCCGGCGCGCGTGAGTGCCTGCAGCCGGTCGATCTGGCCGGCCTGGCGCTGCACCTCGCGCAGCGCGCCCGCGGCATTGCGCTGCTCGTCGGCAAGGAACTGCGTCGCCACGCCGGCGCCATTCAACGTCGCGCGCAACAGCTCGGCCTGGGCACGCTGCGCCGCGAGCGCGGCGGCAGCGTCCCGTGCGCCGCCTATCTGCCCCAGCGTGCGCGCCACGCCGGCCTGCTCGGCGGCGAGTGCGCGCTCCGCTTCCGCGAGCGCCTGTGACTGCGCGCGCAGCGCGTCCAGATCGCCGCGCAGGGACTGCGCCTGGCGCCCGGCTTCGGCCGACGCCTCGCGCATACGCTGCAGTTCGCGCAGCGCCCCGATATCTTTCAGCGGGCGCGTCAGCTCGCCGGTCAGGCGCTGGTAATTCTGGCGGAGCCGGTCTGTCTCGGACAGGGCTTGTCCGCCCTCCAAGAGCACCCGGATTTTGGTTTGCAGATCGGCCACGGCGGCCGCCTCAAGTGCGGCTGGCCGCGACGTCCAGCGCGGTCAGGTAGAGGCTATACGGATAGTCCCACACGCCAGCATGCCCATGCATGACTAAGCAGCAGCAGGACCGCTCGATGGCGGCGAGGGCTGCGCCGGGATCGGCATCGCCGGCAGCCGATCCAGCAGCGCAAAAAAATCGGAGTTCACCTCGCGGCACACATTCCATACCTCACGGCATTCCGAGGGCGTCAGTAGCTCGATCTGCTCCTGCGTGGCCGTGGTGAGCAGCAGCAAATCATCGGCGGAAAAATCGCCGCACAGCACGCCGAGCAGCGCGTCATCACTATTGCGCGCCGCGGTGCCCTTCAGCCATTGGCGGATTTCGGCGACCGTCAGTTCGCGGACGGCGAACTCCGTCTCGCCGTCACCTGGCCGTACCTGTCGCAATGCTCGCATGGCGTCTCCCGTGTAGGTGCCGGTTTCGGGCGAGCGCCCAGGGAGAGCCGGCGTCCCCCACGGGAGGAGTGTTAGATCAGGAGCGAATAAAACTTGCTCAGACCTACGCCGCTGACGGCCGGGTCGGCCAACAGCGTAAGTTTCAGATTCAGCGTACCGAACTTGTCGCTCAAAAGCCCGAGCGTCGCCGCGGGCGGCAATTTCACGCGGTTGAACCGCACCATGACAGGTGCGCCGGTCACCTGGTCATGCCCGCGCAGCATCAGCGCGTAGAAAGCACCGGCATTGGTCAGCGCGTGAATCAGGGTCTGATTGGCGCGCGTGTAATCCACCGTCACGTCATCGCCGGCGACCAGGCCGGCCGGCGCGAGCCAATCGACGCCATGTTCGCTGACCGTATAGTCCGTACCAGCGACAAACGTCGTCGCACCTTTTTTCAGCACGGGCGGCACGGCCAGGTCTGCGAGAAAATCGAACGGCATGAAGGAGCCGGGCGACGCCTGATGCTCCTCCGCGACTACCGCCAGGTCTGCCGCGACCAGCGTCGACAGCCCTTGGACCGCGCGCGCGATATTCGCGGGCGTCAATTCCGTCAGAGTCAGGTCGAGCGTGACGTCAGTCACCTCGTCATAGATATCCGCGCTGCCGCCGGAGATATCCATCATGTTCGGCACTTTATCGGACTGGATTGCGTGCGCCAGATCGCACTTCGTTGCGTTCCCCAGCCCGGCGTATGCGATTGCGGCCGCATTCGCCATGTACAGCCCGATCATCAATTGCCCGCGGAACCGCTTCGCATTTGCCATGGTGTCACACCCCCAAATAAACATCCGCCGCAAATGCGAGCGGGAAATTAAACGTGCCCGGCCCGAACGTCGGGCGGTACGTCGAGTCCGTCAGCGTCAGCACGTCGCTGCAGCCCTCGGGCGCCCAGCCCAGCAGCGCGGCCAGCACCCTATCCACCAGTGGAGAGGCCGCATTACGCGCCCGCTCCACCGCCTCAGTCTGCGCGGCGGTTTTCACCACGCAGATGATGTCCAGCTTCTGCGTCACCAGCGCCTGTCCGGGCGACGCATCTTTAATCCGGTATGTGCCGGGCACGATGATGGCGGCCGGTGCGCGCTCCGCCTGCTGCGCCACATCCGCGGCAGACAGCACATGGATGGCGCGGATTTCCTGCTCGCGCAGGCGCGCCGCCACCGCTTCACCGAGCGCGAAAAACCCCCTCACCGCGCGCGCACCTTGAGCCGCACGCTGCGACTATCCCGGCGCCCGTCGCCGGACGTCACATGCACCGTCGCTGTCAGATCGCGCCCCTGCGTGCCCGGCGCGACGGCCAGCAAAGCCCAGGTGCGCGGCCCGTCGAGCCCGGACGTCAAAACCAGCACACCGTCATCGGCGGACCACTCCGCATTGGCGATGTGATCGCCACCCAGCCAGTCCGCCCAGTCACGCCCGTAGCCGAGCGTTGCATCCGGCGCGTGCGTCCACCACGGCACACCGTCGCGGTCATAGCGGACAGGTACGGGCAGGGCCATGTCTGCATCACTCAGCGCTGTCGCACTCGATAGCGAGAGAATAGGCCACGACATTCACCGCCGCGGCGCCGGCTACCACCGTGCGGCGCAGCCACAGCGCATGGCGTGCGCCGGGCGCCAGATCGCCGGGCGACACCGCCGCCGCGAGATTGGGCGCCGCCGAAAACGTCACCCCCGCAGGGGCCGTATTCTCATCGGCGATCACCTGCTCGGTGCCGCTGATACCCGACGTTCCGAGGCCGAGCGCAATAAACGTATCGGCCCGGCCCGTGTTCGCGGCGAGATATTCGGCCACACCATACGCGGTGTTCGTCGCCGATTTATTGAGCAGGTAGATGCAGCGGTACTCGACATCACCAGCGGCCGTTTCGAGGCCGCTAACCATGTCCCATAAGTTGTGCAACGTGGTCGCCAGATCAACCGCCGTCGCAGACATTGCCCCGCCGAGAGACAGAGCCGGATTCGAGTTCCCGGCGCCGCCGGACAGCCGCCATTCCAAATCGCTGCTATTGAGCATCAGACCACCCTCATTTCGGCCGCCACCGGCGCATAGCGCACCCCGCGCGGCGCGCCGCTGGCCGCTTGCGACATGCGATACGCCATCGCCACATACGCCGCGACGCGCGAGCGCATCACGTAACCCGAATTAACGCCGCATGCAACGCGCTTGCGCGTGGCGAAACTAAACGCCGCCGCGGCTGCGAGCCGGCTGCGCATCGCATAGCTGCCCGCAGCGCTGCTCATCACCTGCCGCCGCATCGAATACGCGCCAGTTGCGCTGCGCGTAATCCGGCGCCGCATCGAATACCCCGCTGCAGCTGTGCGCACCACCCGTGCCCGCATCGCATAGCCGCTCGAAGCGGCGGTCGCGACGCGCGCCAAATGCGGCATGCCGCCGCAAATATCGTAGCCACACAGCGTCTGCCCGCAGGCGGTCATGTCGGCCACCCTGTCGAATAGTCGTACTCGTATATTCCGTCGAAGTCGCCCACGGCTGCGAGTCCATTGATGGCATCGCAATGCCGCCCGCGCACGCCGGCGATGATCGGCCGCAGTGCGCTCAACCTGTCGGCACCAGCGACTACTCGCAGCGCGATTTGCTCAATCGTGACCGGTGCAGCGGGCCGACTGCGGTACTGCGCTTCCTGCACGCACCAGGGCGCTTGGCCATCAATGCGGGTAGCCAGCCAAACGCGGGCTTGCCGCTCGATTTCCGACCACGAGCTTTTTTCTGTCGCTGAATAGCCGGAGGTCAGTGCTTCGAAAAGAGCCGCGGCGTGGTCCCACACCTGAGCGCATTTTTCGGCGGCTGCGTCTGCCGGCGTCCATGCATCCAGCACAGATTGTGCGGCGGACGCATCGACCACCCGCGGGATGCCGTTGAAAGTATGGAATCCATACTGCTCGAGGCGGCGGACTAATTCCGGCGTGAGCGGCACCGATATATTGAGGCTCATGCCGCCACCCATCCATAGTTCGGCATGTAGCCTGTGGACACGCCGCTGAAATATCCCACGCCGGTGGGCGCGGCCGGGTCGGGCAATGTGCCCTGCGTCCACTGCTGCATCAGGACGCGATGCCCGCCCGTGCTGGCATTGTGCCCTGGGGCGGGGACCGGGGTCTCCCACAGGCGGACGCCCTCGTTATACGCTGTGTTCGCGACAGCGAAATTCACGCCGACGAAATACCACCCGGGCGCAATGCGCTGAATCCGCCGCGGCGCTGCACCGACGTTGGCGCCGTCGAAAATAAGAATGCCCTGGGCCGTGGTAGTCGCAGTCCCGGTCCAGCCCCAGAGCAGCCGCCCCGGCAACCCGCTCGGCAACGCCGGATAGATGCCGACGTCACATACATTGACGCTGCCGTATTTGGCACTGATCCCGGCCACAAGCCCGCCAAAATTGCACAGCGTCGGCACGTAGTGCACACGGTTTGCGGCGGAAACCGCAACCGTCGTGGCCACTACTGCGGCCGGAACGCCGCAAAAATGCACACGATCAGCCTGCGTCCCGTCGTCATAGCCGCCGCGCCGCGTGGGCTGCACGGATCCCGCCGAAATCGTCGCCTCGACGTAATTAGTGCCACTGAGAACCGCGGGCGAGTTGGCGTCCGAATACACACCGACCCAGGTTTCGGACACCGCGGTGCGGTCCAGAATCCCCGCGCCCAGCCAGGTGCCCACCCCGGTTTCGATGGGTATGCCAGCTGCCGTGCGTATCGAGTACGTCACCAGCTCACCCACCGCCAGGCGTGCAAACGAGGGTTTGCCGGCCACGTCTGCGAGCGTGAGCGGACCGGTACCGGCCGTATTAGTCGTGGCGGTCAGGAAATTTCTGAGCATGACGGCCCCTCAGAACTTGCCGCGGCCGAAGGCGGTGCCGCCGGACTGAAATTGCGCCGACCCGCCGCCCGCTGCGGGCGCAATCGGCGCAACGCCGGGCAGGCCGACGCGGCCCAGCTGCACATCGCGCAGCCAGGCGCGCGCGTCTTCGAACGCCTGGCGCGCCTGTTCGGTGGGCGCGCATACATACAGATAGTAACGCGCGACATCGAGCACACAGGCGATCAGTTGCGCCGGCAGCGGTGCGGCCAATGGCACCGCGTAGCGCCCGCTCAGATACCCGTCAGCCAGGTCGCTGGCGCGCTGTAGCGCGGCCAGCACCAGGGCCTCATCGATCGCGCCGGCCGGAGGATCGGCGCGATCGGTGAGGTCCTGAATGGTCGCCGCGCCGAACGCGGCGACCATTTCGGCGACAGACCCGTACATCAGGCCGCGCCGCCCTTGCCGCCCTTGCCGCCCTTGCCGGTGTCGCTGCCAGCATCGCTGCCGGCAGCGGGCGCGGCGTCCGGACCGGGGTGATCGCGCACGATCAGGTTGGGCTCGGCACGCAGGGCGCGCACCTGTTCGGCGGTCAATTTCGCCAGCTCCAGCACCTGCCCGACCTGGTCGAACGCCATGCCGGCGCGGCGAAACGTCTCCGGCCGCGCGGCGACGTGGATGAAATTTGCGACGGCCCTGCCTACGTTCATTTTTTGGCTCCTTTTACTGTGTTGGTGCCGGCTTTATCGGACCGGACCGCGCATCCACATAGCGCAGCCCTGGCTACCCGACTAACGGGGGTTCCCGGCGCCCCCCTGGTATTCTGGAAATCAGTTCAGCCAGGCGGACCGCAACAGCGTTGCGGTGTCGTACCACGGGTTATCGCCGCCGCCGGCCAGGGTTTTTACCCCGACCACTTTGCGCGCAGCGCCTTCCAGCGTGGCCGGAAAGATGAGCAGATCGCCCATCACGCCAAGCGGCTCGCCGTTGTCTTTGGTCATGGCGCCGAAGAGATTGCGCGCCGCCTCGTAATTGTCGGCATTGAGCGGCTGGTTGCTGGCCACAGCCAGCTGCCAGAGGCCGAAGCCCACGTTGCAGCGGCCGTCCGTGCCGTAGATCAGCTCCTTGTCGAAGAACACATTGTCATCGGAAGGAGTGTCTTTGCGGACCAGGTTGAACGCCTCGCGCTCCTGATAAATGAGCGGCTTGAGCGGCATGCTGGACACGACCAAAAACCACAGCGGGCCGGTACCGCCGCCGAGGAAATTCGACTGCGAAACTTCCCGGCCTTGCGGTCCTACCGGGTGGTCGGTGTCGAAAAAGTATTGACCATCCCAGCATTTCTGGACGACGCCGGCCTTGAGGAGCGCGTACGCCAAACGGTCCGGGAACACAGCGGTTTCATGGCCGATCTGCTCGAACATCGGCTTGTAGACGCCCAGCTGGTCGTCTTTGACTGCGTTTCTCGGCACGGCCACAGTGCCTTCGAAATCGCGGTTTTTGACCGACCAATCCGCCGTGCCGAGGTTTTGCAGGCGACGCGGGCCTATCCATTCGCGGATGAAAAACTGCGACTTCAGCCACGGATATACATTTTCTGCGGTGGAGCTGGGCACCGTCATGCAGAACTGCGGATACTGCGGCTTCACGCCCCGGAAGGCGCCCTGAAACACCGAGGAAAAGCCCCGGAAAGCCGCCGCGATGGATTGCTGATTCAGATTCATGTCGCCTCCTGGCGAAGGTTAGATCGACTACGAGGTTGCTCAGCCGATGAAATCCACCCACACGCCGTCCACATCCACGCGCAGAATTTTGCCGGCGCGGGGGCGGTCATGGGCGGCGCCATCGGTTTTGCCTACCGTCTGATTGTCGATCACGTAACAGGCGAGGCCGGCATCGGCCTGGGTAATCGCGTCCGCGCCGGCGCCGGACGCAAATGCCGCCGGCTGGCGGTTTATCGCCGTGATGTACTGGCCGTCCGCCATGCCGGTCGAATCGACGTGATACGCCGACCAACCGGCGCAGCGATGGCCCGCAGCGGCGGTGGCCGGCACGATGTAGCCCGAGGCGTTGAACTCGGCCAGCGTTCCGGCGAACAAAATCTGATTGGCGGCGACGGGCTGGTCGAAAGACAGATTCGAGTCGGCGCTGCGGGTATCGCGGTCCTGCGTGATTTGGGACATTTGATCAATCCTGTATGAGGTCGATTAAGGGCCTGGCGTTTCCGGCTCGATGCCGAGCGGCTCTGTATGAGGTCGATTAAGCGGCGGGCTTTTCCGGCTCGATGCCGAGCTGCTTGCACACCGCGAGGTATTCCTCGCTATGTGCAGATTTGTCTTGCAGCCCGGCCGGCGGCTTGCCTGCGGTCTGCGTTCCGGCCAGTATCGCCAGGGGCTTGGCGGAGGCCAAGTACGTTTTGAGATGCGCGACATTGACCGCGGCGAGGGTTTGCGCCCAGACCTTTTGCTCCGGCAATAGACGCCCATCGTTCAGCGCCGCATCGATGAGGCGCTGGCCCTCGTCGGTCTGTACCTGCGTGGTCAATGCCGCGAGGCGCGTCTGCATTTCCGTCATGACGCCGATCGGCACAAATTTGGTCGGGTCCGGGGCTGCCGACTGCGCCGCCGCCACGGCCGCTTTCAGCGCCGCAACCTGGGTTTCATGCTCCGTTTTGCATGCCGCCGTGGATGCCGCGCGCGACACCAAATCTTGCACCGCCTGCAAAATCGTTTCGGGCGTGGCGCCGGCGGCGAGGCCCAGGAGGGCGATTAACTGCTGCACAATGTCCATGCTATCTCCTGCTATCAGTTGCGTGAGGGCCGCGACGCGGGTGCCATCCGTCGCGGGCAAATTGGTCAGTCCAGCGCATACGAGGCCAGTGATCTGACAGTCGTCGTCATACGTGAACACGGGGCTGAGGAACTGGTATTCGCCGTCGCGGATCATTTGCGCGGCGCGGTCTGTCCACCGCAGGTCGGCAGTCACCAGGCCGACGCCTGGCCGGAATTCCATCTGCTGGAAGAACCCGGCCGCCGGTGCAGGGTGGCCGTTGTCCTTGGCATTGAGCGTCTGGTGCTCGTAGTCGATTACATATGGCGTCCCCCGTCTGCGTCCATCGGCAATCAGCTGCGCCGCGGTCTGCTCGGTGCACTCCCAGTACTTGCCCGGCCCTGGCCGCCCGTCACGGGCGCGGAAACGACCGGCCGGCAGCAAGACAGCAAAGCCCGCCGCCGGCTCGGGAAGAGCAGCAAGGAAAGCACACAGGGGGGCCGCGACTTTTGACATGCCGCGGATGCTACGGGCGCCGCCGCAAGGCGATTACGGCATTTTTTGGGAGCTACCTGGCGTAAGGAATAGGGCTGCGGCTATTTGGCGCGCTGATTCCAGAGGCGGAGGGCAGCGCGCCGCGCCGCGGTAGTGTCGCCCTGCACCGCCGGTCCCTGGCTACCACATGCGCCGCACCACACGACCCACCCAGTGACGTCACCATGCACATAGATAGGCGACTCGGGCGACTGACCGCAAAACGGGCACGGCATCGGGAGTGGGACGTCAACTGTATTCATGTCTGATTCGCGCTCGCGCAGGGGCTGCGGTGCCTATTTATGAGTTAGACCGCACAAGCACTTCATCGAGGTAGCAGTAACGAGAGATAGGGAAACGCGGCTTTTCGATCACGGCCCAGCCATCCGGATCGCATGCAGGTTCAAAGTGCGTAGGCCCGCCCATCGCGGGCGACCTCCGTCCGATGCGGGTGCCGTCTCGGTCGTACAGCGTCACGTCTACGTGCATGCGGCCGCAAACTTCATACGGGTCAGACTTGGCCTTGCCGATCTGTTCGCAGCCATCAAAAATCCAATCGCCTTTTCTCATCACGTTATCCTCGGTGTGCGGTCTAACAATTCATTCAAGCCGACGCCTACGGCGCGGCTTAATTCAGGCGTTAGGCGTCACAGACACCCCTGCAAATAATGCAACGGCCGCCACCCGTCCTCACTCTGCGCAAGCTCCAAAATTCGCGCCCGCAGTTCCGGCGCAGCGGCCTCAAACCGGCTATCAAAATCCGGCACCAGCGCGAGTAACAGTTGGTGCGCAGTCATTTCCGCTGGCGCTGGCGGTTCGGGCGCGTCGGCCACAACCACAAAAATTTCGCCCGTCTCGATTTTGCGAACGAAACCGACCTCTATTTTCTTATTCATACAAATCCTTTCCGGGCGCTGCCGCCCAACTCTCAATCCAGCCGACGCCTAGCGGCGCGGCTGATTTTCGGCGTTAGCCAAGCTACCTCAACGCTCAATCAACACCCCACGATCCCTCATGCGCGTCAGCGCCGTTGCGCACTCGGCGCCCCAGCCCAGCATCATGGTCGCGGCGCCGCAGCGCCCGCGCTTGTGGCGGTTTTCGGCGCCGGGAATAAATTCCACGCGCCCGCGCATAAACAATATGGCGGTCGCGCTTTGCATGGCAGCTTGACACCAAGCCGCGTCAGTGCGGGCGAATACCATCGCGATCCCATCGCCGTGCGCCGCCAGGCGCGCCACCCAGCGGCCGGTATCTGGTCCGTAGGGCGGGTTAAGCCACACGCGGCCTGCCCAGTCGCGATTTAGCCCGTCCTCAAGCCGCGTGAGTTTTACGCGCGCCGGTACCGCATCGAACACCCAGGCGGGCGTATACCACTCCACCGATTTGCCCTGTCGCGCCGGTCGCCCTCCGAATAAATCCGCTTCATAAACCGATTTATGTGGTTTATGTGGCGCGCGCAGCGCTGGCGACGTGCGTGACGGTGCGGCGGTCGGCGCGCTCACGCCTGCGGCCCTAGAAACTGGTCGATCATATCGACCAGGGCCGCCGCGTCGTCGGCGCCCAGCTCGCCCGTATCGGGGTCTGCGGTGAGCATGCCGCGGCGTGGCAGTACGGGGTCGCCGCGGTCATCCTCGGTGCCGGTCTCGTGATATTGCGCATACGGCACGCCGAACCCGACGTCGACCGCCGCGCCCGCCACCAAGTGCGACAGCGATGCCAGCATGCGGCCGCTGCGCTCCAGCAGGGTGCCGCGGCGCACGGTTTTCTGCCCGCCCTTGCGGTCGCGTACCTTGTCCTGCTTGTCGTATGCGGCACGTGTGCCGGCGCCGAGCGGCTCCCACTCCTGGCCGGCCGGGTCCACCTTGCGCTCGAACCGTATCTGCACGCGCGCTTCGAGCGCCGCGCCGATGGCGTCCAGCACCTCGGACGGATCGGCGATGCGGCCGGCCAGGCGCGCCAGCGCGGCATCCACGCCGGCATCTGCGATCGTGACGGTCAGGCCATCTACTGCTGCGCCGTCTGCCATGCTCAGCTCCGCAGCAGGGCGACCGCCCGGCGGATCGCCTCGGCAGCCTGCTCTGTGCGCGCGGCGCGTGCCAGCGCGTCCGCATAGCCTCGCTCTGCATACTGCGCCGACTCGCACGCCCTGGTAGCGCAGGCGCTCAGATGGTCGGCATAGGCCAGCAGTTGCGCGGGCGATAGCGTCGGATCATCCATGTGTCACCTGCCGAGGTCGAGCGTGAGCTGATGCGCGATGGGCGCCGCGAGCCGCGCCAGTTTGTCGCGCACCATCGCATCCAGTTCGTCCGCGCGTTGCGAGGCCAAGCCCGGGTTGTAGCCGAACCCGGGGTCCACGCCGGCGGGCACCTGCACCACCGTACCGTCCGGGCGCTCGTAGTCGATCCAGCGCGTTTCTGGCGCATCCGTCTTGACCGAGAGGCCTGCCGCGCGCAAATCGTCCGCGCCGGCCGCGTCCAGGGCGTATGCGTGGCAGCGGCAGCGCCATCCGCACGGGGGGTAATGCATCTGCCACCAGACGTGGCGCACCGGCAGTGTCACACCGTCCCACGCTGCATGGGCGGCGCGTACCCGCTCGTCGCGCTGTGTGCGGTAGCGCACCAACGGGAATTGCGCCGCGTTGCGCTCGATACGCGCCCAGCGGCCGGCGGCATAGCTCTGGCGCACGTTGACGTCGTAAATGAGGCGCAGCCGTGCGTCTGTAAATTCCGTTTTGGCCAGCTCGCCGGTAGCCGGGTCCAGCACCTCGACTGTGCCCCACCAGCCCGCTTTTTTCAGCGCGGGCTCGACCAGGTCAGCGAACGCAGACGGGCTGATGCCCTGAGTGATCGCTGCCTCGACGGCATCGTGCACCGTCTGCAGCAGGTCGGCGCGCAGCAGCTTCGCCACCGTGAATGCGCGCGTGTGCTCCTCCTGCCACACGTCCTGCCAGGCAAACGACGGCAGCAGCAGCGCGCGATCCGCAAACGCGGATACGGCCTCCGCCGGCGGCAGTAGCTGCAGGCGGAAATTCGGCGGCAGGGGCGTGCGGTCGGCGGGCATCAGGATGACGGCGAATTCTGGTCATGCGCCTTGGTAGCGGGGCGGTATTCCCAATAGTTTTGTATTGGGTCTGGCGTTTTGCTGCGCACCAGTAGGCCCAGATCCACCAGCCGTTCAGCAACGTCGCGTCGCACAGGGCGTCCATCAAGGCCGCCAATTTGCAGCACCGCGTCATCCTCGGCCCAATTGAGTGCGCGGCGCTGCGCCGCGGTGAGCCGCATAAAACGGCGGTAAAAACGGCCGCCTGCCAGCGGCGCTTCGCCCGCAATCCGGCTCGCGCCCCGGAAATCCGGTGCAGCAGGTCCGCTGAATCGGTCAGCGCTGGAGCCTGCGCAGGCCATGGACTGGCCGTCCCCGCCGCAGTCGCTATCTGCGGCTTGCTCGGTCTCGGGTGCGGCCCGAGACGCCCGCTGCGCGCGAGATGTCGCGTTAGTCATGCGCCACCCCGGCGAATGACGGCAGCAGGAGCCACGAAACCGAACAGAGCGCCATCTTCACGTCCGCCGGTTTTTGCGGCGCGCGAGTTTCGCCGCTTTGCGCTTCGCGCGCCGCATTTCCGCGCCGCGCTTCTTCGGCGGCTCGCCGCGGGGCCCCGTAGCCGAGCCCGCCGAAACTGGCGTCGCCACAGCCGCGAGCGCCAGCCCACCGGCCAGGAAATTTAGGATTTCCCAACGCCTCATTGCCCCGCCCCATCCGGATCGACGCCCGCCTCACCCAGCAGCCGCGCCGTAAACCCGGCGCGGGCGAGCTGCTCGGCGAGCTGGTCTATCGGCATAGTGCGCAACAGCCCGGCCAGCTCATCGCGCAGCGCGGTCAGGGGCGCACCGGCGGCCGCGCTGCGCCACACGCTATCCAGCAGCGTAGCCACGGCCGGCTCGATCAACGGCCGGAACTGCGCGCGCGCCTGGTCGATCAGTTCATCCAGCAAATCCGGCGTAGCGGCCGGCAGCCCGGTCCGCAGTGCAGCCTGATGCTGTGCCACCGGGGCCACGCCTGCACCGGCGCTACCCGGCAGCGGCGCCGGCATCGGCGCGACGGCAGCGGGCGCCTGCAGCACCGCCTCGCCGTTTTTCGGCGCCGGGATCCGCAGCGAGCGATACGCCCAGGCCGCCGGGATGGGCATCACGGGCGCCAATTTCGGCAGCGCCTCGGCGAACAGCGCCATGTCTGCCGCATCGCCCAGGTCCCAGCGGAATTGCGGGCAGCGAGCGATACCGCCGCGGCAGCGGCCGTTGAGGGCCAGTATCGGATAGGCCAGGTCGCGCGTAATGGTCGGCGCAAGCTGCTCGGCGTCGGAATCGCGGATGTCATCGCGCACCTCCGCTTGAAGGTCGGCCGTGCCGCTGCCCAGGCCGGTACCGCGCGCCTCGGCAGACAGCGTCTGGCCCAAGATCGCCTTCGACGCGGTGCGCTCGCACCAGTCGATCATCCACGCAAACCCGTCGTGCTGGCCCTCGGCAGCCGCCTCGAAATCGATCTGCATGCCGTCCGGAATGATGCCGGCGGCGTTGTGGCCGATGCCGACGAGGGCGCGCAACAGCGTCGCTTTTTCGTCTGGATTCGCCCCCGACGGGTACTTGCCGATGCGCACCGGCAGCCCGTAAATCTCCAGAAATTCCGCCAGATCGCGCGCCGAGTACCAGCGGAACACATACGGCCAGGCCAGCACGCGATAGAGCGCCGCGCGCGCCGGGTAGCCGGATTTCGCGGCGTGGCGGTGCAGCAGCCAGGTGAACGGGCGCAGCGGCGCACCGTCCGGGCTGGCATGGTCGTAGAGCCGGATTTCGCGCCGCGTCGCGCGGTCCGGCACGAACCAGCGCTGCGGCTGCAGCGTGGTGGCCTCGGGCAGAATTTCGCCGTCGCGGTAGCGCCAGGCTATTTCGACGGGCGCAAACCCCTTGCCTATGGCGTCAGTGAGGTCGAAGAACAATTGCTGGCGCCCGGCATACGAGCGCAGCCACTGCTCTATCCATTCCGCGTCGCGCTCCTCATCCGGCGTAGGCTGTGCGGGCGGCTCGAATTTCCACTCGCAACGCATGAGCGCGCGGCGGCGCTTGAGCATTTCGGCCAGCATGTGGCCGTCGCGATCCTCCATGTCCTCGAACAGATCGAGCTGCGCTGTCCAGGCGCCGGTTTCGGCGTCGCACAGAATCTGATGCAGCCGTGCCGGCGTAATGCCGGCCGCAGGGTGCTCGGCGTACTGCTGATGCAGATGCGCCACCGCCGCGGTTTGCGGCTGCGCGAGCTGTGCGCCATGGGCGCGGTCGAACGGGCGCCCGAACTGGTCGAGTAAGAGTGGTCCCACTACCAGCTACCTCCGTAGGTGCCGACCGGGCCGGCGGTGTCGCCGGAATGCTCCGGATAGTCCGCCGCCCGCCCGCGCGGCGCGCGCTGCAGGTCCGCCGGCACCTCGATATAGTCGATCGGCGCGACATCGCGGCGCATCGCATTGCGCAGCATCATGTGCGCCACCAGCGCGTCGCCGTGCCGCCGCTGTTTCGGTGCATCCGCGCTGCGGGTGCGTGTGGCGGGCAATTTCGCGACGCCGTTGATTACCTGCAGCGCGCGGAAATCGTCGCGCGTGTCGCTGTCCCGCGGTATGCAGTCGTAGGTGCGGTCTTCCAGCGCGGTGCGGAATTTCGGCGCGCTATCTATCCACCACCCCTCGCTGATCTGCACCGCCGCGATGCGCGCGGCGCCGTATTTTTGCACCATGAATTCCGCGACCGCGGACCCATTGCCGCCGGCGTCGAAATCCGCCGCGCGAAACCGGGGCAGGCGGTCGATGATGTATTTGAGGATTTGCTCCTGCTGCCGATGCGGACAGCAGGACAACTCGATTTGCAGGCGCACGCGCACGCACTGATCGCGCCCCTCTTCGCCGACGACGTAGACGGATAGGTCCGCGACACGGCCGAAATCCTCGCCCAGCCCATGTGGGCGGTCGGGGTCCAGGGCGTGCAGGATCGGCTGAACCTCCTCATCCAGCCAGGCCTGCACTTCGGCGTGGCGGACCGCATCGGACGCGTGCGCGAATTCCGGCGACCATTCGCGGCGCAGTACAGGCGTATCCGGAGACTGGCGCGATTCGATGAGCGTAATGCTGAGGTAGCGCCCGCCGCTATTGGCGGGGATCGTATCCAGTTCTTCGGCCGCATCGGCGCCGTAAAATCGGCGCACGTCGGCTACCCAGGCATCCTGGCCGGCTTGGGTCCAGGGAATTCCTTTGCGCAGGCATACGCGTACGTACAGGCCATCACTTACGGCCTGCTCGAATGTGATTTTGTGCACCTGGCCACCGCGGCGACCGCCGCGAATGTCCTGGATCAGTTGGTTGAATGGGTTTTCCACGCCGTTGTGCGTCGAGAGCACTCGCACGCTGGCACCCCACATCAGCATCGCCATTGCCGCTTTGAGCAGGCCCGGCAGGTCTGGCCCAAACGCGGCCTCGTCCAACACGATCGTGCCTTGCTTGCCGCGGAGGTTGGCCGGGCGCGAGGACAGCGCGACCACCCGCTTGTCGGATGGGTAGGCGATCTTGAACGTCTTGACTGTCTTACCGTCCAGATCGACGAGATCATCATCGCCCTCGCCGATTTCCGACGCAGCCAGCGCGAACGCGCGCGACCACATGGCCACGGCCTCGATGTACTCGATTGCCATGTCCTGCGCGGCGGAAATGTAGAACACGTTGTGGCCGTCGCGCACGCTGGCGATCAGGGCATCATCAGCGGCTTCGGCCCATGTCAGGCCGATGCGGCGCGATTTTTCGACCACCTTCACCGGCGATTTGTCGGCCACCCAGCGCTGCTGATACGGCAGCAGCGCCGGTGGCGGCGCCCCCTCGGCGACGCGAGCATTGAGCAGGTCGACGAGCGGATTGCTCACGCTGCAATGCCCAGGATGAGGGCACGGATTTGGTCCGCCGCTTCGGCCGACATGCCGCCCTTTTTGGCGATTTTCGCCGCCTTGGCGGCCGCATCTTTGGCCCGCGCGGACACATCTTGCGCCCACTTTTTCTGTGCAATTGAGGCCCGGGTGAGTTGCGCGATGCCGCGCGCAGCTTCCGACAGCAGCGCCACGCGGTCCGCTGCGGACACCCCGTCCTCGGTCGATTCCTGCAGGCGCAGCAGCACGTCGAACATTTCTGTCTGGACCATCGCCATCACGGCACCGGAGCGTGCATCGGCCTCGTCGCCGGCGGCGGTCACGATGGCCTGTGCCGCCTCGGTGCTGGCGCGTATGGTGTCCATGCGCCGCTGCAGCGCCTGGCCGTAGCGGTGGATGGCGGATTTCGAAATGCTGTAGCCGCGCTCGGCGAGCGCGGCTTCGAGCGCCTCGTAGCCGGAAAAGTCGCTGTCGATCAGCGACCCATCGAGCCAGCGGCGCACCTCGTCGGGCAGGCCGCCGACCTTTGGCCGCAGCGGCATGTCACTCGCTCCGCAGCTTGGGCGGGCGCGCGATACCAGGCCGGCAATCGACGCTGTATTCCACCACGTCGGTGCCGGGCCGCGTGAGCCGCGCCAGCCAGTGCGTCGCGGCGCGGTCGACAATTTCGACCATGGAGCGGCGCTCCAGATAGTCGAGCTGGCGGCGCACCGTGTGCGGGTCGCTCGCATAGCCCATGTCGGCCAGATGGCGCGCGCAAATGCCCTCGGCGGTGGGTAGCCCACCGGCCAGATAGAGGCAGCGCATCAGGCGCCAGCGGATCACGTAGCGCTCGCGCACCGCATCGCTGACGCCGCCAGCCGCACGCGCAATGCCGGGCTGGCAATCGGTGGTGTACTCGACCAGATCGATCCCGTACCAGGTCAGTGCCCAGCTATCCCCGCCGCGGTGCTGGCGCCCGATGATCAGGTCGCGGTCGCGCAGATACGCGAGCTGGGCGCGTAGCTGGGTGTCCGATATCGCCATGCCGGCATCGACCAGATCGGCCGCAATGACGCCCTCCGGGGCGCCGTCCGGCAGCAGCCGGGCGAGTAGTGCGAGGATTTTCCACCGCGCGCATTCGCGCAGCGTCTGTTCAGCGTCCATGGGCTACCTTCCGGGGGCTCATCGCGCCCCCTCTGCAATGTGTGCGAGCGCACCTTCTATCCGGCCCAGGGCCGTCGCGCTGTCCTGCTGCTCGGCCACCAGGCGCTCCATGCGCCCGTCGATATTCGCCGCGAAGCGAATCCAGTCCTCGCGCGCAACGTATTCCGCGCGCAGCATCTCTCGCACCTGCGAAATTGCACTATCCACTTCGCCGGCGCGTCGCGGGTAATCCGCGACGTGGCCCTCGAGCGGGCGCAGGCGCGCGTCCACGAGCTGCTGCGCCGAGGTCCAGCGCTGTTCGGTGGAGCGGACGACGAAGCGCAACCCCGCCATGGCCAGCACAGACAGCAGCGCAGACCAGAACCCGCACACGGCAAGCAGAATGCCCGCCAGCTCGTAGAGGCTGAGCTGCAACGCCGGGGCCTGGAGCGACAGCATCAGTGCCGCGTCCCGCAGCCGCGCATATCGTCGGCGACAAAATCCAGCACACCCAGCACGTAGTGCGCGCCGTAGCGCTGCCGCATCGCAGTGGCCGCGACGCACAGCATGCCCATCAGGTGGGCGCGCGTGTCATCAGGAGACAGGCCCGCGACCTGCGTTTCGAGGTCCGCAAGCGCGGCAATCAGAGGGTCCGGGGCCTGCGGGAGGGTGTGCGCATCCATGGCACCGAGTATCGGCGCCGGGCGCACAAATTCATTACGCCACGGCTTTGTGCGGCCGCACGCAAAAAAATCACGCGCACCTGTTGACATACACCGTATGCGGTGTATAGTACGAATTGTGCACGACGCACACACACCCGCCGGCGGTGAGTAGCCGGCAAAAATCTCGGAAGGAGATTGTCATGGCTAGTTTCGCCGCCACCTATGATCGCAAGTCGAGCCCGGATGATGGCCCGCTGATCAACCACATCGTGTCCGAATTCGCCGCCGGCCGCTGGACCGTGCAAAAAGTGACGCGCAACAAGGGCGCTGCTACCAAGCTCGTAAAAAAATTGGTCGCACAGGGAAGTTTGGTGTGGGTGCGGCACCCCACCCAGGCGGACGAATATTTCGGCCCCATTAAATACGCCCATTTCACGAACTTCGGATGCTCCATCGCGCCCCATGAGGCGGATAGCGAAGGATTCCTGCGTTTCCGCGACGGATTCCAGGTTTTGCCGGCATCTGTCTGGACGCGCGCTGAACTGTGGGTAGATCAGGCGGAAGCCGCCGTCTGCCGTCGCCGCTGACCCCGCCGCGCCCCGCAAGGGGCGCCATCCCATGTCCGCCAAATTCCCCCCCCGCATCCACCCCGCCCAGTCCGCCATGCGCGCCTGGGCGGCCACACAGCCGCCGGACATCTGGCAGCGCGTCGAAGCGGCGCGCGTCGACAGCGCCGCGGCGCGCGACGCACGCTATTACGCGCGGCATGCCGAAATTTGCGGCGTCATCCCGCGTCGCGGCGCGCTCGAAACCTGGGCAACGGATGTCGCACTGGCGTCCGGCTGGTCGGCCTGGCGCATGACGCAGGGCATCTACCGCTACGATCCGCCGGTGTATGAGGCCGTGCGCAGCACGCCTATCGAGCGCATTCCGGTCGATGTGCTCGATACCATGCCGGAATGGGCGGTAGTGATCGACACGCCCGACTGGGCGCCCGCGCTGACCGCCGGTGCGCCGTGCCCGGCCGTCATGCTGTGGCGCAACACCCTGATGGAAGGCAGCGCGGAGGTGCTGATGGCCGTTCTGCTGGCCGGACGCCAGGGCGAGATCGACTATGACCGCGAGGTGCTCGTGCTGCCGCTCGCGGGCACGCTGGATGAGGTCATTGCGCGGCGCATCGCCGAGGCGGATACCAGCGCGCGCCTGCTCGGCACCGCGGCCGTTACGGCGTCCGAAGCGGACGCGCTGCGCGATGCGCTGCCGCCGCTCCTAAATCTCCTGCTCTACCTGTGCAGCCAGGCCGCCGATATTAGCGGACGGGGTGCGCCTGGCAATCCAGCCCCAGTGCGCACGCGACGCGATGGCTGGCGCCTGTTTCCGGCGCCCGGGCCACGCACCTGGGAGGTCGGCACGCGCATGGGGGCTGCGCTGCGCGCGGCCTACCAGGCGAGGGAGATCGGCGCCGAGGCGCCAGGCGCCACCCCGCGGCCCCATGTGCGCCGCGCGCACTGGCACGGCTATTGGACTGGCGCGCGTGCCAATGGGCCGGCGCGCCGCTTCGACTTGCGCTGGCTGCCGCCCATCGGGGTCGGCATGGCCCTCGGTGATGGCGGGCCGTCCGTGATACGGCCAGTCAAATGAGCCCGCGGCAATTCGCTGCGCTGGCCCGTGTCAAATTGGGGCTGCCTTCGGATGCGGCGCTGCCGGCGCTGGCGCCGTCCGTTCAAGCCGCACGGCTCATGCTCGTGGACGGCCTGGCCAACAACGATGCCGCCCGCCTGGCTGGTGTCACGCCGCAGGCGGCGGCCAACGCGCGGCGAAAATATCTCGACGCCTGGCACGCCATTGCAGCAGCCGGCCCCTGGGACGGGGCAGGCTGATCGCCTCAGGCCGCACGGCTGCGCGGACGCTCAAGTAGTTCCGGCACCGGCTCAGCGGCCAGGCTAGCAGCGTCGATGCGTCGTCCGATGCCGGCGCCAATGGCCAGTAGTACGCCAGTCAGCCATGCCACATGCCCGCCCATCCACAGCTCGGCGCGCCTGGCGCCACGCTGGAGGTTATAGACGCGGTCCGGCACGCCGGGCAGTTTGTCGACTGCGACGCCCGCATCTTTGCTCAAAGCTTGCACGGCGGGCACCCTGTCCAGATCAACGCCGGAATCGGCGTGCCACGCCTGGTAGTACAGGAAAGCGGCCAACGCGAACGCCGCTGCGGCAAACAGTCGCATCAGCGGCACTCCCGGTCGATACGGCCGCCATAGCTGGCCGCCTGCGCCTTGTAGTAGTTGTACATGTCTGCGCGCGCCCCGGCGCGCATGCGCTCGTTGAAGTAGTCCAGTTGCGCCTGGTAGTCGGAACACCGAGCGCGTTGCGCATCCGCGGCTATCTGCCGGTAGGGCTCATTGGCCGCGCGTTGCACGCGCACTTGCTGGTCTCCCGCAGCCTCCAGCCGCCGCTCATATTCCTGCTGCCGCAGCGCCCGCGCCGTGGCCGGGTCGGGCTGGCCATAGGCCGCGCCGGCGTGGCCCGCGGCGGGCCGCGAATCGACCACAGTAGCCTGGGCGCCGGCCGGGCAGGGCGCATCCGAAAACACGGTGCGCCCATCTGCCCCCTTGCATTTGTACACTTGGGCGGTCGCACCCACGGCTGCCAACGCGAGTAACGCGCCGGCCATCCAACGTATGAATTTCCGCATTTTTGTCTCCTTGTGTGGCCGGAAAAATTGTACTGGCGCCTAGCCTGGGTGGCTATCCGCCGCACGGCTGGGGTGGAGCAACTCCAGCCGCAGCATCACGGCCGCAGACTCTCCCGTGCCGATCTGCAGCGTGATAGGTCCGCTGAATTGCTCGATGTAGACATGCGCGTGGACAGTGATCTGGTCACGTCCCGCGGCTGCGCCGGCGGGCGCTTCGACGGTCACATTCATTATGTTGGCCCCTGTTGATGGCCCGAATATGCCACGCAGCCGACCGGCTTCGTTGACGTTCGTCAACCTTTGCTTTTTGGCCTAGTCCGTCGGGCTCCGACTGTCATGTCGCCGCCCACGGCCACGCCTCCCGGCGCCGATACGGTGACGGTTTTCTGCCGCTTGGGCGCCGCGGGCGGGCTCTGGGCATCCGGTACCGGTGCCCCTAGCACTCGCCGCGCAGCGTCGCGCAGTGGCTCGGGGGCCGCGTGGTAGGCGGCCAGCAGATCGGACTCCTGGGCGCTCAGCGTGCGGGATGCGCGCCCCCCTGTCACGACGTAGTTCACGTCGAACCCCATTTCCGCGAGCACTGAGAGATAGGCCGCGTCAGGGTACCGCCGGCCCATTTCGTAATCCACCTGAGCTTTCGGCGTCATCGCGACCCGTGCAGCAATCTGCGCCTGGGTCAGACCCAATCGCACGCGCTCCTCCCGCAGGCGTTCGCCGATACTCACCGTTTTGACTCAAAAAAAGTTGACATAGGTAATTTTGGTTAGTAGCATTGGCTTAACTTAGCTTTGCTACTGAATTTCCTTCGTGATCGGCAAATGTTCGCGGGACGAAAGAAATTAACTGAACCGATTTTCGTAATCGTGCCGCGTGGAGTGCGCCAATGGATGAAACAACCCTGCAAATCCTGATGACTGACCAGGGTGCTCTGCATCCGGAAGTGATCAAGGCGCTGCTCAAAATCAGGGGCAGCAGCAGCGCCAAAATTGCACGCGATTGCGGCTGCTCTGACGTTGCGGTGTTCCAGGTGATTGAGGGCAATTCTCGCTCGGCACGCATCGCGCGCCGAATCTGCGAGGTAACGCGCGTCCTGCCCGACATGCTCTGGCCAGGGAAGTACCCCGAGTTTGAAGTGAACCCAGTTCAGTTCCAGAAAGCCGCATAACCGGGTCGCCGGCCCCCGTCCCAGCCGGCCAACACACAGCGAGGAAAGCATGAAGCAGACATTGGCAGGCATCGGTCGCGGCGCTCTGCGCCGCATCGAATCGGTATTTCTATATCTAATTTGCATGGTGCTGTCGGCACTGTCGCTGCGCGCGGCGGTGTGGATGGCGACCGTCGCGCTCACCGTCGAGGACCCGCTGGAGGCCTGCGAAAGCTGGACCGGTGGCCGCGTACTGGGCCGCCTGACCGGCATCGCCCTATTCGGCATGTCAGCGGTCCTCGCCATTTTCGATCCCGGCCTGGCCGACGATCTGATCGTCATCGCCCTCATTGCGCCCGATCAGCAACCGGAGCGCATCAGGATGGGTTCCCCCGCCAGTGCGGCGGACGTGGCGTCCGCCACCGCGAAGATGCGGTCTATGTCGCGCGCTGCGGGCGAGCGCTCCTCGCCCGCCAGCAACGCCTCGAACGCGCGTTCGAGATCCAGCCGCAGCCCAGGCGCAACGGATTCCAGGTGCGCCAACAGCACCCCCTGATACAGCCGCATTGCATCCAGCCTTGCATGCACAGCGGACCAGTCCATCGCGTGTGTGTCCATGGCGACCCTCCGTAACTGATGGGCGCCATGTTAAGCCAGGCGCAAACGATTTGCGCCGGTCGAAAAGAGCAAATTTTTAGAAACCGTAAAACTCGGGGGTTTCGATGGGCACGAAAAATTGGAAAGGTCCGGCGACCAGCTTGCGCGCGGCCTTTCAGAGCGCAACCGCGACGGCACTGAAAGAGCGCCGTCGCAACGCCGAACGCATGGCCGAAATGCTGGGCACCAGCACCGCGGCCTACTACAAGTGGCTGGAAGACCTGCGCATGCCAGTGGCGCTGCTGCCGGCGTTCGAGGAGATTGCCGGCTCCCACGCCGTGAGTGAGTACCTCGCCACGCAGGCGCACATGCTGTGCATACCGGTACCGCGCGGCCGCAAGCCGGCGGCTGACGATATCCAGGCCGTACAGGGCACGCTGCATGAAGCGGTCGGCGCGCTGATGGATTTTGCGGCCGGCCGGCGCGACGTGGAAGCCACGATGTCCGCGCTTAACGCAGCCATGTCCGCGCTGGCCTATGAGCGCGAGCAGGTTCGCCGAGCCGGCCAGCCGGAACTGGACTTCGGGGGCGCCGCCAATGGCTGACTACGAAAACGGCAGCCAGCAGCGCCTGTGCCAGGTAATCCGCGCCTTGGCCGGCAACGAATTCGGCGGCGTGGCGCCGTCCGAAATCGCCCGCGCCGTGCGTGCCACGCCGAGCGCGATTACGCGCGACTTGGCGAACCTCGCTGAGGCCGGCTTTGCGGAAAAGATCGAGCAAACTGGCCGCTGGCGACTTGGCCCCACCGTGGTGCAGATTGCCACGGCATTCACCACGCATCTGGCGGATGCCGAACGGCGTCTCACCGAAATCAACCAGCGCTACACGCGCATTCCAAACTGAGGCAAACATGGCCAGACCTGCACGACCCGCGGTAGTCATTGAGCAACCGGCGATGAACACCGAACAAATCCGCGCCGACCTGGCGTCGGCAGACCAGGTGTCCGCGTTCAGCACGCAGCGCCAGCGCGAGCTGGCGCAGGTGGATCGTGTGCTGCTCGCCCAGGGCGCAGCGTATAGCTACGAAGCCACGGTCGCCGCGTTGCATATATGTATACAGCGCTCAGCAGATGAGCTGCTGCGTGTCGGACAGGCGCTGCTGCTGATCCGCGAGCATTCGCCCGGCCAGTTTGGCGAGGCGTTGGCCCAGATCGGAATGGCCCCACGCACCGCGCAGCGGATTATGAGCGCGACCCTGAAATTCTGGGGGCCGAAAACACGGCCGCTGCTGGAACTCGGCCGCTCGAAAATTTACGAGCTATTGGCTGAGGATGACCAGGCTCTAGCCGGACTGGCCGACGGCGGCACCATCGCCGGCGTGTCGCTCGACGAGATCGAGCGCATGTCCGCCAGCGAGCTGCGCGACAAGCTGCGTTCGGCAAAAAGCGAGCGCGAGGATGCCCTCTCCGCCAAAGACAAGCTCATCGATGCCAAAAACCAGCGCATCGATAAGCTGCAGGCGGAACTGGACGATTGGTCCGGCGCCACCGAGGCGCAAAAATCCGCTGCGTGCGAGAAGAAGCTGCGCCATGCCTCCGAAGCCGCCGTCGCCGCGCTGCTGCCGCTGCGCGCCGCCATCGCCACGACTCACGAAACCATAGACCGCCCGGGCGACGGACTGCACGCGGCCATGGCCGGCGCGCTTGGCCGCATCGTAGCCGAGGTGCGGGACATTGCCTCCGCCTGGGGCATAGACGCCGATGTATCCCTCGGCGGCGATTGGCGCGACGATAAGGCGGCTGCGTAATGGGCCCCGCCGAGCTGGCCACGTTTTCCGCCCTGGCTGCGCGCCTGGATGCCGCCGACCGCGGCGACCGCGGCGCCATCGCCGCGGCGGAGGCGGCCCGGCTCGGCATGTCTGTGCAGACGCTGTACAGGCGCCTGTCCGGCCTGCGCGCGACGGTGCGCAAGCGGCGCGCGGATGCCGGCACCAGCAGCGTGCGGCCGGATGAGGCCATGCAGGTCGCAAACGTGCTGCGCCAGGCACAGCGGGCCAACGGCAAGCAGTTACTGAGCACCGCCGACGCGGCGGAAATTCTGCGCGCCAACGGCCGTGCCGCGATCGGCCGCGTGGATGCGGACAGTGGCGAGGTGGTGCCGGTATCTACGTCTACCGTGCGCCGGGCGCTGCGCACCTACGGCCTGGACCGCCGTTCGCTGAGCCAGCCTGAGCCGCACATCCGCATGGCATCAAAGCACCCGAATCACGTCTGGCAGGTGGATGCGTCGATCTGCGTGCTGTACTACCTGGACCACGGCGGCGTCGGCGTGATGCACGCCGACGAGTTTTACAAGAACCGGCCGGAGTCATTTCAGCGCCGCGCGCGTGACATGGTGGTGCGCTACCTGGTCACGGACCATTACAGCGGCGCATTCCACCTGCGCTATTTCCAGGGCGCGGATTCTGCGGTCATGCTGTCGGATTTTCTCCTGGAAGCCATTACGCCCAAGGCGGACCCGCAGCGCATGCCGCTGCACGGTGTCCCGCTCATGCTGATCGGCGACCCCGGCGCCATGAATACCGCCGGCACCACGCGCAACCTGATGGAGCGGCTGATGGTGCAATTCCAGCCGCACCAGCCGCGCAACCCGCGCGCCAAGGGCTCAGTCGAGACGCACCACAACATCATCGAGCGCGCCTTCGAGGGCCGCCTCATGTTCCACCGCGTGGCGGACCTGGCGCAGCTCAATCGCGAGGCGGATACCTGGTCTGCACATTTTCAGTCCATCAAACCGCATGGCCGGCACGGCCACACGCGCTACGGCCTGTGGCAGACCATCCGGCCCGAGCAACTGCGCATCGCGCCGCCACTCGCGGTGTGCCGCGATCTATTCACCAGCGCGCCGGAGCCGCGCCGCGTGCGCCCGGACCTGACTATTTCTTACGCGGTGCGCGGCCACGGCGCCGGCACCTACTGCGTGCGCCACATTTGCGGCGTGAACGTCGGCGACACCCTGCAGGTGGCGATCAACCCCTACCGGCTGCCGGATGTGGTGGTCATCGAGCAGGGCGAGGGCGGCCGACCGGCGTATTTCCCCTGCGAGCGATTGGCCGTGACGGAAGCCGGGTTCGAGCAGCGCGCACCGGTGTTCGGCGAGCGCCACGCCAGCGCGCCCCATACGCCGGCCGTGCGCGCCGTGCAGGCGATGGATGCGGAGGCCTACCAGGCGGCGGACGGCCAGGCGCTCACCCCCGCGGAGCGCGAAAAGGCGCGCCGCTCGCGCGAGCCTGCGTTCGGCGGGGCGCTCGATTCGGTGGAGTACTTGGCCCAGCGCACCACGCCGGCATTCATGCCACGCCGCGGTGTGGATTTGGGGGTGCGCGCGCCCGTGGTGGAGTCGCCTCTGCTATCGCCAGTGGAAGTGGCGATGCGGCTGCGTCACGCCGGGGTGCCCTACGCATGGATTGCGGCGCGCTACCCGGACGGGGCGCGCGAGGATTTGCTGGATTCGGTAATCGCTGCGTTCGGGGCCGAGCAGTCGGCACCGCGCGCGGCAGATGCGGCCGGCTGAGGCGGCAACCTCAGCCGGCCTGGCCCCCGCTTGGCGGCGGGGTTTTGATGCACACACAGCATGGGAGAGTCTACATGAATAGCAGTGACGGGGGCAGCCATGGCTAGCCCCGCAACCAAGAAGGCGCGGCCGCTGCGGCTGAAACGCCTGCTCGCGGCGCTGGGTATCCAGCAGCGCGAGTGGGCGGCCGCCGTCATCCAGTTGGAGGGCCGCGCGGTAGGTCGCGCGCTGTCGCCAGCTGCCGCGGCGATGTACGTGAACCACGGTACGGTGCCCGCAGAAACGCCGGCCGAATCGATCCGCCGGCAGACGGTGGATTTTTTGCGTGCCCGCGGCGCGGATGAGGCGGCAATCGCCACCGCGTTCGAGCGCGACGACTCGGACGCACCTATCGCCCTGGCGGCCGCGGCCGCCACGAACAAGAACACTCCCATACGTGAGGTAGATATGCTGCTGGCTGCTGCCACCCTGCGCCCGGACGCGCGCAAAAAATTCGGTCTGTTCCGGTCCCCGTTCGAGGATCCGGAAGCGCCGGAGGATGTGTTCATGTGGGCAGATTTCCGCTACGCGCGTGAGGCAGCATGGGATACCTCCAAGCACGGCGGATTCCGGGCCATTGTGGGCGAAAGCGGCAGCGGTAAAACCACGCTGCTGAACGACTTGCGCGACCGCATTGTGCGCGAAAACGCGCCTATCATACTTATCGAACCCTACGTGCTCGGCATGGAGGATTCGGATAAGCGCGGCCGGCAGCTCAAGAGCGCCGACATCGTGGCAGCCATGCTGCAGGTGCTGATGCCGCCGGGGCAAACCGCCCCGCAGGCGAGCCAGGCACGATTCGAGCGCTGCCACCGGCTGCTGAAAGACACGGCGCGCGCCGGGTTCCGCGTGTGCCTGCTGATCGAGGAGGGGCATGCGTTACCGGTGCAAACCCTGAAGCACCTGAAGCGTTGGCGCGAGCTGAAGGACGGGCTGCGCCAGTTGCTGGGCATCCTGCTTGTGGGGCAGCCCGAACTGGCGGAACGGCTCGACCCGCGTAACCCGGCCGTGCGCGAAGTGGCACAGCGTTGCGAACTGGTCGAGCTGGCGCCCTTGGCCGGCGCGCTGCCGGATTTCATCGCCACGCGCTTTGGTCGCATCGGCAAGGATGCGGCGGAAATTTTTGAGGCCAGCGCGTATGAGGCCATGTCGGCACGCCTCACCTTCCCGGCCCGCCGGCCGGGCGGCAAGGCAGCGACCATGCTGTATCCGCTCGCGGTGCAGAACCTGGCCGTGCGCGCCATCAACCTGGCCGCGGAACTGGGTGTGCCGAAGGTGAGCGCTGAAATCGTGAGGGGGTGCTGATATGGATGCTCGTAAGGTTTCCAGTGCGCGCATGGCATCCATGCGCGATGGCGCCCGCGAATTGCTGGGTGAGCAGATCGCGGCGCCGGCGTCAGTGCCCAGCGTGGCCGAAATGGCGCTCATTTTGCTGGCGGCCGCCGTGTGGCGCATCGAGGCACTTGGGCATGTCGTGCTGCGCGCGGATTTTTGCGCCGCCTCGCCCAGCATGCCGACCGTGCAGCTGCGCGCCAGCCCCGCGCTCACGGACATGGTAGCGCGCAACGAGGCGTGCTACCCGGTGACGGCGGCAGACCACCGGCGCGGCGAATTTACGCGCTGGAGCGTGCGGTTCACATGGGTCGAGGAATTGATCGACGTTTCCGAGTCCGGGAGGGTGCATTGATGGGTGCGAATGATGCGTCTGGCTATGGCGATTTGACTGCCGCGATGGTCGATTACGTGGTGCAACACGGTCCTGTGCGGTCTCCGGAACTGGCGGAGCGTTTCGGCGTGCCGCCGAATTCTGTTTGCTCGCATTTGTCGGCGGCAGTGGCGTGCGGCCATTTGGTCAGTTGTGATGTGATCAACCCCACGACCAGCCGCGCGTGCAAGGAATTCCGCGCCGGTGCAGCCGCGGCGCGCGTAATGGGATGGCAGGCGGCGCGTGATGCCGGCCGCGCCGCCAAGGAGGCCACTCGTAGTGGCGACGGGGCGCGCTTGACCTCGCATGCGGCGGTCTCTGCGCTGCGGCAGGCTGGCAGCGCCGGGCTGACTGCTGCGGAGGCGGCCGCCCTTTATGCGGATTTTTCGGAAATCCGCTGGTCGGTGGCGCTGCATCGGGCGCCAGGCGCGGTGCGCAAAAAAGACCATACCACGCAGCGCGCGCACTATCGCTACTGGCTGCGCGATTTTGCGCCGGCCGATCTGGTCGGCGCTATCCCGCGCCTGCCGCGCGTGGGAGGGCCACGCCAGGAGAATATCCAGATGGCGATCTGGGACGATGGCCGGCTGGATCTGTATGACGATTCGCAGCCGCTGCACTTTCAACTGCAGCCTATCGATGCGGCCCGCCTGGCGGATTTGATCGGCCGGCCGGCACGGGAGGCCAAATGAACCGCGACGTCGACATGATTGCCACGTTGGGCTGGCTGCTCACGCTCATCGTGCTGGTTGTGGAGTTCGGCTCGGTGGCGGTTTGCGCGCTGGCAGTGATGGTCGCAACTCGGGCACTGATACGTGCCGTGCAAAACCTGGGAGACCTGTGATGACGACGATCCATGACATCGAGGCGCTGGCGCGCAACTACGCCCGCGCACGTGACGCGCTGCGCGAGGTGGTGAGCGCACTGGAGGTGGATATCGAGGCCTCCAAGCGCAAGGCAATGGGCGCGATCCGTGCGCGCATCGGGAAATCCGCCGATGCGCACAACGCGCTGCGGGATTGCGTAGGCGCCAATCCGGCGCTGTTTTGCAAGCCGCGCAGCATCATTGCGCACGGCATAAAGATGGGCTGGCAGGTGTCGCCGGCGTCGGTCGAGATCGATGATCTGGCGCGCACCGTCGAGCTGATCCGCAAGCATCGCCCGCAAGAGTTCGACGAGCTGATCGGGGTGAAGTACACGCCGAAAAAATCCGCGCTGCAGCAGCTCAGCGCGGCCGACTTGCGCAAGCTCGGGTGCTCGATTAGCGGGCAGGATGATCGACCTTTCGTGCGTCCGGTCGATAGCGAGCTGGATAAGCTGGTGGATGCGCTCATCAAGGACGCGACTCGGGAGGACGCTCATGCGGCCGGCTGACTGCATCGTCCGCACGGCTCGGCGCGCAATGCTGCGCGTGCGCCTGGCCTACCTGGAATGGCGTGCGCGCGAGCTGCAGGACACCGCGGCCCGCATCGAGTTCCACGCCCGCTGCATGATGGGCGATGCGGCTGCCCTGCGCAGCCGCGCGTGCGAATTGTTGCTGGCGCGCAGCATCGAGCGGGGTGCGCCGTGAGCGGAGCGCCTAAGCGCAGCCCGGAAGATCAGCGCCGGGCCGACCTCGCCCGCATCCACTGTGGCAAAAAGGCGCTCGGTCTGGACGATGAGACCTACCGTGCCATGCTCGATCAGCACGGCGGTAGCCGCTCCGCGGCCGACCTGAGCGCCCGCGGCCGCAAGGCGGTGATCGCGCATCTGCAGGCGGCCGGCGCTTTTCCGCGCGCGGCGAAGCGCCGGCCGGACGAGGATCCGCATGTCGCAAAAATCCGCGCGCTGTGGGCCGATTTGGCCCGCTGCGGCAAGGTGCGCGACGGCTCTGAGGGCGCCTTGTGCAAGTGGATCGCGCGCCATCAAGGCGGCCCCGAGCGGCTGGAGTGGCTGGGCGGTCCATTCGCAGCGCAGGTAGTCGAGGCGCTGAAAAAATGGCTGGCCCGCTGATCGCTCCCGCCCGCGCCGCGCCTCCGTACGATCAGGACGATACGGGCCGTCCTGATCTTGGCGAGGGCCTCGAAGAAATCGCGGCCCACGCCGCCGTCGCACTGCGCCGGCGTGGCCTGTCACCCAAGCAGGCGGAGCAGTACGCCATGGATATATGCCTGGAGCTGCAGCGCGTAGCGGGCCGCTCCTGGCTGTACATAGCGGTCGGCAACCGCGCCCGCAACGCCGCCCGCAACACGGAAATTCTTTCTGATCTACGGACCATGTCACGGGGCCAAGTCGCGCGCAAGCACGCCCTGACGCCCGAGCGTATTCGCCAGATCGAGCGCGACGCAAAAAAGGACCCCCACAATGGGCGCTGATACCCGAATCGAGTGGTGCGACCACACCTTCAACCCATGGTACGGCTGCCAGAGGGTTTCGCCCGGTTGCGATCACTGCTACGCCGAGGGCTGGGCGAAACGTTCCGGCCTCGTGCACTGGGGGCCTGCCGCCGAGCGTCGCCGCAGCAGCCCCGCGTACTGGCGCCAGCCCCTTCGCTGGAACGAGGCCGCAAAACGCGCAGGCGTCCGCGCGCGCGTGTTCTGCGCAAGCCTCGCGGACGTTTTCGACCGCGCGGTACCGCCGGCCTGGCGCGCCGACCTGTTTGCGCTAATCGCCATGACGCCACACCTGGACTGGTTGGTGCTCACAAAACGCATCGGCAACGCGGCGGAAATGATTGCCGCCGCGCGCCTATGCGAGGGCGAGGACGTGTTCTACCACGACCCGATTCGCAACATTTGGCTCGGCGCCACAGTGGTAAATCAAGCCGAAGCAGACCGCGACATCCCGAAACTACTGGCTACCCCGGCCGCGAAGCGCTTCCTCAGCATCGAGCCGATGCTCGGCCCCGTCGAACTCGATCGCATCCAGGTCCAGACCTTTCCGATGGCAGCTGGTTATATCGACGCTCTACGCGGACACCGTTTTTTGGAGTCCGCCTACACTGGTGGTGGTCGGCCGTTGGCTGACGATCCGCCAGACATGCCGACGCTGAATTGGGTGATCTGCGGCGGCGAATCCGGCCGCGGCGCGCGCCCCATGCACCCAGACTGGGTTCGCTCGCTGCGCGACCAATGCGCCCGCTCCTCAGTCCCATTCCTGTTCAAACAATGGGGAGAATGGACCGACGGCCAAAACGTCGATGTCCATGTTGGCGTCGTGCAGACCGCCTCTTTCATCAATGGCCAGTGGTATTACTACTGTGAAGACCTCGCAAGCTGCGACGGACACCGCGATGATGAGCCGGATTCCTACCGCATCGGAAAGCGCCTGGCAGGTCGCCTCCTAGACGGCACCCTGCACCACAATTTCCCCGCCAGCCCGCTCTGATCCCCGGGCCGCCGCGCTTTCACCCGGCGCAAACCATTTTCGCGGCCCGTCCCGTTCCCCCCCCGATATTCCCGCATCTTCCCGGTAATATCTCACCCCCACCCCGGTAATATCTCACCTCCTCTTACTTTACGCAGCCGCTCGGCGATGGGGTCGGGTAAGTGAGGGCGCTCGGTGTCGCCCCAGTGCGCTACCAGCGCGCCACCCGGTTCCAGAAATGCGGCCTCGTCCAGTGCCATGTCCAGTTGCAAGGATGGCCACAATGCGTCGACCTGGCGCCGGAAGCCGGCAATGTCGCCGCGGGCGAGCGCAACGCGCCCGCCCGCGAGGGTGGGCAGAAGGCTCGCCAACTGCTGTAAGCGCTCCTTCGCCTGTGCCAGCAGTCCATGCATTTCCTGGCGGTAGCGTTCGCGCGCGTGGGTGCGTTCCAGTTGGAACTGATCGTTCAGACGATGGTAATAAAACAGCGCGCCACCTACGCTGATCACCGCCATTGCGATGGCGAGCAGCACGATCACTTTCCACTTGAGGCTCAGAAACGGTATGGCGGCGCTGCGGGGCGACTGCATGGCGGTCTCAAAAACGCAGCGAACCGAGCAGCATCAGCATGTCCCACTCGCGCTGCGGTACGCTGCCCGCGCTCGAATTGTCCAGCACCGGCAACCAGCCCGTTCCGGTCACCTTGTGGAATTCCGCGCGCAGCATGAACGCCGGCGACACGTCGAAGCGCACGCCCAGCGTGCGGTCGTGTGCGTAGGCAATGTAACTCGGCAGCCGTGTGGCCGTGGCCAGACGGCTGCCGTCACGGTCATATCTATCCTGATAATACGTGTCATAGCGCAGGAACCACTGCCAGCGAGTTCCTGCACGCCAGGCGCCCTGCAGGTAGGCGCCTTCGAAGGGGACGCTCACGTCGGGCCGGGAGATGCCAAAGTTTTTGGTGCTGGCGTAACCGAACACATGTTCGGCGGTGAAACTCCAGGGTTCGAGATTGAGTTCCGCCGAAAACAGGGAAAGCTCCAGTTTGACCTGCCCGGCTGCCAGCGGGTCGCTCCCGGCCCGACGATAATCTCCATTGAGATGCGCCTGACTATATGCCAGGCGCCATTTGCTGCGGGCATCCTGCAGCATGACGCGGCCTATCGCCGCACGGTCGCCCTCGAACAGGCCGCGTACGCTGCTACCCAGGAAGGTCGCCGTGGTTTCCTTGTCGTCGAGGCGGGGTTTGCCCAGCGCCGCCTCGAACAACAGTTCTACGTTTCCGGCGCTGAAACGCCCATAGGGCGCCACGCCGTCGAGGGAATCGGAAAATGCACGCACCCGTTCGGGGTAGATGGATTGCGGCAACACCACGCCGGGCCGGGTAAAGGCGATATCGCGCGTGCTGTTGTAAAACCCGTAAGGAATTTTCACGCGGCCGCCGCGCAGGCCCAGCCTTAGGGTTTCGGTGTCCTGCAGCGTCAGGTCGGCCAGCGCGAAATCGACGCGCAGTGCGCCGTGCGCGTCGGCGCCGGCACTGCGCGACATGACCTGCGCCGCCACATTCAGTCGTTCGTCCAGGCGCGCCGCGACGTTCAGGCCCAGTTCCGTAAAGCGGAAGCTGGTTTGCTGGCTGCTGGGACCAAGAAAATTGTTGTTCCCATTGCTGCGTATCGCGGCCTGACTCGCGAAACCGTGTACCTGAACGGCTCCGTCGAACAACTCGACCGCGAGTGCGGGCCCGGCGCCCGCGCAGACGCCGACCAGAGTGAGTGCGAGCAGTCGCTGCAGGCGGCGGTCAATAAAGTTCAAGGCTGCGTACCCGTTCATCGAGTTTGTTCCTTTTCACGTATCCGATTGCGCCCGGCGTGACCGCAATTTTTGCGATCATTTCGTCCTCGCTCTCTACCTCGCGCGGCGCCTGTCCGGTGCCGGAAAACACCAGTCTGTCCCAGACCAGGCGGAGCTGATGCGGATAAACGTCCAATACCTCCTTGCAGAAAGCTGCGTGTATCGGATCGTAATCGGGAAGGACGTATACGGTCATGCGGTTGCCGTCCGGCCACTTGTTCAGGCGCATGGAAAATGCGGTACGCAGCGCGTTGCGCGTGAGCGTGCCCTGGGGCGTGCTGGCCGCCACGATGGCGACCACGTTCTGCGCGCAGGCGGAAAAACTAGTGGCGGCAAAGACGATGGCCGCCAGGCAGAAGTGCCGCCAATGAGAGAGGTCAAGTGCGCGCATGCGGGGCAACGGTCAAAAGACCACGAAAGCGCAAATTTTGCCTCAGAACACAAACCCTTAGGGAGACTGTTACGCAGCCCAGGTAATTTGGCCCGGGCTTGGCGGGCAGGCCGGCACTACAGCGCCTCGCGCGCGGCCAGCGCCGGCACGATGCATCCCGGTGCGAAGCGAGCCCAGTGCAGGGCGGCGAGCCGCACGGTGGCGAAATGGATGTCTACGATATCTTCGATGCGGTCAGCGTATCCGCCTGCCATGGCCACGGCGAGCGGCAGTGCGCGCGCCGCGCAGGCCTCATACACGCGGGCGTCGCGCTCTGCCAGCGCTGCCTTGTCGAGCTTCAGTCGTCCATAGCGGTCGCCTGCATAAGGGTCCGCGCCGGCCAGATAGATGACCAGGTCGGCGTCGAATTCGCCGAACAATCGCGCCAGGGCAGCGTCCAGCGCAGCCAGATACTCCGCGCCGCCGGCGCCATCGGCCAGTTCCACATCGAGCCGGCTGCGTTCCTTGCGGAATGGATAGTTCTTTGCGCCGTGCACGGACAGCGTATAGACCGATGGGTCACCCGCGAATATTGCCGCCGTGCCGTCGCCCTGATGCACGTCCAGATCGATGATCGCAATGCGCGCCGCCAAACTTTCGGCCTGCATGGCGCGGGCGGCCACCGCCGCATCGTTGAATACGCAAAATCCCGCCCCGGCGTCGCGCCGCGCGTGGTGCGTGCCGCCAGCCAGATTGACGGCGATATTTTCTTGCAGTGCGCTGCGACAGGCGCCCAGGGTTGCGCCGGCCGAGCGGCGCGAACGTTCCACCATTTCGGGCGACCACGGAAACCCAATGGCCCGCATGTCAGTCGTCGAGAGATGTCCGGCGGCAACTTTGGCAACGTACTCGGGGGCGTGCGCACGCTGCAGTTCGACATCGCTGGCGGCGGCCGGCACCTCCAGGCGCAGCCAGGGTAATTCGGCCTCCACCCGTTCGCGCAGGAGGCGGTATTTCTGCATGGGGAAACGATGTTCGGGCGGCAACGGCAGCACGAAAGCATCGGTGTAGAAACAGCGCATCGGGGCCTGCCTACCAGGCCAGCGGCTCGCGGTCGCGGAAAAAGCCGCCGCTCGGTCCGTCCTCCGGCAAGCTCGCCAGCCACAAGGCGGTATCCGCACCTTCGTGCGCACTGCGCGGCGCCTGCGGACCGCCGATTTCCGTGCGGCACCAACCCGGACACATGGCATTCACCTTGACCGTGGTGCCGGCGAATTCCGCCGCCAGGATGCGGGTAAGTGCGTTCAGGGCGGTTTTGCTCATGCGGTAAGCCGGCGTGCCGCTACCCATGCCGTCCAGGCTGGCGAGCGAACTCGACACATTGACGATGCGCCCGGCCGGAGATTCACGCAGCAGCGGCGCACAGGCCTGGGTGACGCGCAGGGCGCCGACCAGATTGACATCCAGCGTATTGCGCAACACGTCCGGATCCAGCGCCAGCGCACTGCGGCGGCCGCTATCCAGCATTACGCCGGCGTTATTCACCAGCACGTCGAGCCGCCCCGGCGCGCGCCGCAGGCGTTCGGCCAGATGCGCGACGGACCCGGCGTAGCGCTGATCCAGTTCCCACACTTCGACCGACTGGCCGATGAATGCCGGGCGCGCTTCGGCCGGGTGGCGCGCGGTGGCGATCACGAAATACCCCTGGCGTGCCAGCCCCTGGGCAATTTCGAAACCTATTCCGCGGTTCGCGCCGGTAACAAGTGCGACGGACTGCATGTATGGACCTCCCCGGTTTGCGTTTGGACGCCACCTGCGGCATCTTTACAGGTTTGTAACGTGTAAGGTTACCCCATGCGCTATCAGGATTTGCGCGATTTCATCCAGCAACTCGAAACTTTGGGTGAATTGAAGCGTGTGCCCCACCCCGTGGACCCGCGCCTCGAAATGACGGAAATTTGTGATCGCCTGTTGCGCCGTGGTGGGCCGGCAGTGCTGTTCGAAAACCCGCACGGTGCGGCCGGCGCGTACTCGATACCCGTTTTGGGTAATCTGTTCGGTACCCCGCAGCGCGTCGCGCTGGGCATGGGGCAGCCGGCGGATACCTGGCGCACGGCCTTGCGCGAGGTCGGGCGGGTGCTGTCGGTGCTCAAGGAGCCGGAACCACCGAAAGGTTTGCGCGATGCCTGGGACAAATTGCCGCTGCTCAAACAGGTGCTCAACATGGCGCCGCGCGTGTTGGCGCGCGGCCCGGTGCAGGAAGACCAGTGCAGCGGACCGGATGTCGATCTGACCCGTCTGCCCATACAGACCTGCTGGCCCGGCGACGCCGCGCCGCTGGTTACCTGGGGGTTGGTGGTGACGCGCGGACCCGCCAAGCCGCGCCAGAACCTGGGCATTTATCGCCAACAACTCATAGGGCGCAACAAACTCATCATGCGCTGGCTTGCCCATCGCGGCGGTGCGCTGGATTTCCGCGAACATTGCGCGGCAAATCCGGGACGGCCGTTTCCTGTCGCGGTGGTATTGGGCTGCGATCCGGCCACCATACTGGGCGCCGTCACGCCGGTTCCGGACAGTCTGTCGGAATACCAGTTCGCCGGCCTGTTGCGCGGCGCGCGCACGGAACTGGTGAAATGCGTGAATTCCGACCTGCAGGTGCCGGCCTACGCCGAAATCGTGCTGGAAGGGGTGATCCATCCGGGCGAGGTGGCCGATGAAGGGCCATACGGCGACCACACCGGCTATTACAACGAGGTGGCCAGCTTCCCGGTATTTACCGTCGAACGCATCACGCAGCGTCGCGCACCCATTTACCACTCCACCTACACCGGCAAGCCGCCGGACGAACCGGCGGTGCTGGGCGTGGCATTGAACGAAGTGTTCGTGCCTATCCTGCAGAAACAATTTCCGGAAATTCTGGACTTTTACCTGCCGCCGGAGGGCTGTTCCTACCGCATGGCCCTGGTCGCCATGAAAAAGCAGTACCCCGGCCACGCCAAGCGCGTCATGTTTGGCGTGTGGAGCTTCCTGCGCCAGTTCATGTACACCAAATTCATCGTGGTGGTGGATGACGACGTGGACATACGTGACTGGAAAGAAGTGATCTGGGCCATCACGACCCGCGTGGATGCCCGGCGCGATACCGTGATCGTGGATAACACGCCGATCGACTACCTCGATTTCGCCAGCCCCGTCGCGGGCCTGGGCTCGAAACTGGGCCTGGATGCCACCAACAAGTGGCCCGGCGAAACCCAGCGCGAATGGGGCCGCCCCATCGAGCATGACGCGGCAGTGGTGCGGCGGGTGGATGCGCTGTGGGATAAGCTTGGGCTATGACGGGCGGCGGGCGCCTCACTCGCCGCCCAGATAGGCCTGGCGTACCCGGCTGTCTCCAAGCAAGCGGTCGGCGCGGTCGGCCAGCGTGATGAGGCCGCTTTCCATCACGTAGCCGCGTGCGGACACTGTCAGCGCGAGGCGCGCATTCTGTTCCACCAGGAGGATGGACACCCCTTGTTCGGCGATGGAGTGCACCACTTCGAATACCTTGCGCACCATGAGCGGGGCGAGTCCCATGGAAGGCTCATCGAGCAGCAGCAGTTGCGGGCGGGCCATGAGGGCGCGGCCCAAGGCGAGCATTTGCTGCTCGCCGCCGGACAAGGTGCCGGCGAGCTGGGTGCGGCGCTCCTTGAGACGCGGCAGCAGTTGATACACGCGCGCCAGGTCGTCGGCGATGTCTGCCGCGGCGGCACGGTGATAGGCGCCCATGTCCAGATTTTCCTCGACCGACAGGCGCGCGAACACGCCGCGCCCCTCCGGCACCAGGGTGAGCCCCTGACCTATCAGGGCGTGCGGCGGGCAATGCGAAATGTCGCCGCCGCGGTACAGGATGGAGCCGCTGGCCGGCAACATGCGCGCCAGCGCCTTCAAGGTGCTGGTTTTGCCGGCGCCGTTGGCGCCGATCAGGCACACGGTTTCGCCGGTGCCTACCTCGAAATCGATACCTTTCACCGCCTGGATGCCGCCGTAGGCGACGCGCAAATCCTTTACCGCCAGCATGGGCGCCTTCATTCGACCGGTCCGCCCAAATAAGCTTCGATTACGCGCGGGTCGCGCTGCACGGCTTCCGGCGTGGCTTCGGCGATTTTTTCGCCGTAATCCAGCACCGCCACGCGGTCGCACAGGCCCATTACGAGTTTCACGTCGTGCTCGATCAGCAAAATCGTGATGCCGTCGCTGCGCAGGCCGGCGATCAATTCGCGCAGCGCTGCGGTTTCGCTGGCGTTCATGCCGGCGGCCGGTTCGTCCAGCGCCAGCAGCCCCGGCTCGGTGGCGAGCGCGCGGGCAATTTCCAGCCGGCGCTGGTCGCCGTAGGGCAAATTGCGCGCCAGATCGTTGGCGCGCGCGTCTATGCCTACGTACTTGAGCAGCGTATGGGCGCGCGCCACGATGGCAGCTTCTTCCGCTCGCGTGGCGCGGCTGGCCGTGACGGCGCCCCACACTCCGGCACGGCTTTTGGTGTGGCGCCCGACCATCACGTTTTCCAGCGCAGTCATGTTGGCGAACAGGCGGATGTTCTGGAAGGTGCGGGCGATGCCGGCGCGCACGACTTCATGCGGCTGGCCCAGATTGAGGGCGCGTCCGGACAATGTGACGCTGCCAGCGTCGGCCGTGTAAAGGCCGGTCAGCACGTTGAAAAACGTTGTTTTGCCGGCCCCGTTGGGGCCTATCAGGCCATAAATTTCGCCCTTGCCTATGGTGAGCGACACGTTCGCCAGTGCGCGCACGCCGCCGAAATTTTTGCTGATGCCGTTCGCCGCGAGCAGTACTTCGCTCATGTTCCGTTTCCGGAAGCCGCAAATTCGCGCCGGCGGACGGCGGACGGCCACAAGCCGGCCGGGCGGAACAGCATCACGGCAATCAGCGCGCCGCCGAACAGCAGCATGCGCAGCGCTTCCGGGTCGAGCAGCATGCGGCCGAACAGCCACATTTGCGCGGGGCGGGCGGCATAGCGCAATGCCTCGGGCAAAATCGCCAGCAACAGGGCGCCAAGTACGACGCCCGGAATATGGCCCATGCCGCCCAGCACCACCATGCACAGCACCATGATGGATTCCAGCAGGCCGAACGATTCCGGGCTCACGAACTGCTGGAAACCGGCAAACAGCCCGCCCGCCACGCCGCCAAAACTGGCGCCCATGGCAAATGCCAATAGTTTGATGTTGCGTGTATTGATGCCGCAGGCTTTGGCTGCGATTTCATCTTCGCGTATCGCCACCCAGGCGCGGCCTATGCGCGAATCCTCCAGGCGTATGCAGATGAACATGGTGAGTACCGCGAGCGCCAGGAACAGGTAGTAAAACAGGTAGAGCGAGGGGATGGGAAAGCCGAACACGACCAGCGGCTTTTCCAGCGCGTGTCCGGCCACGCTCATGCTGTCTATGTTGGCGATGCCTTGCGGACCGTTCGTGATATTGACGGGCGCGTTCAGATTGTTCAGGAAAATGCGGATGATTTCGCCAAAGCCCAGCGTCACGATGGCGAGATAGTCGCCGCGCAGGCGCAGCGTAGGGGCGCCGAGCAGTACGCCGAACGCTGCGGCGCAGGTGGCACCCAAGGGCAAAATCGCCCACAGCGGCCAATGCAGCCCGAATTGCGGGCTGGCCAGCAAGGCGTACAGATAGGCGCCCACCGCATAAAACGCGATGTAACCCAGATCGAGCAGCCCGGCAAAGCCGACGACGATATTGAGGCCTAGCGCCAGCATGGCGTAGAGCAGCGCGAAATCGACGATGCGTACCCAGGAATTGCCGAAATTCATGCCCAGCACGAAAGGCACGGCAGCCAGAGCCAAAGCGGCCAGCGCAGCGCCGCCATAGGCTGCCGCGGGCGGCAGAGGATGTGGCAGCAGGTTAGCGAGCGGCTTCATTAGGCGCGCTCCGCGACTTTTTCGCCCATCAGTCCGGAAGGCCGGAATACCAGCACCAGGATGAGCACGAAAAACGCAAAAATGTCCTTGTAGTTGGAGCCCAGAAAGCCCCGATCGCCGAATTGTTCGCACAGGCCGGCGCCAGTGCCGCCCGGCAGATGGTTGCTCCACCAGCAAAAATTGGTCAGGTCGCCGATGTAACCGGCACCCAGCGATTCGATGATGCCCAGCAGCACGCCACCCAGCATGGCGCCGCCCAGATTGCCTATGCCGCCCAGCACGGCTGCCGTAAAGGCTTTAAGGCCGAGCAGAAAGCCCATGTGATAGTGGGCGGTCGAATAATTTGCGCTCACCATTACGCCGGCCAGCGCGGCCAGCGCCGAACCCAGTACGAAAGTGAACGCGATGATGCGGTTCACGTCGACGCCCATCAGGCTGGCGATGGCCGGATGTTCGGACGTTGCCCGCATTGCGCGCCCCAGGCGGGTGCGATTGACGAGCAGCCACAGCCCGCTCATGGTGGCCGCCGCCAGCAACACGATGATGATCTGTACGTCAGTGAGTGCGGCGCCGAAAATTTGATGCGGCGCGGACGGCAGCACGGCCGGAAAGGTGTGGTAGTTGCGTCCCCAGAATAGCATCGCGACCTGCTGCAGCAGGATGGATACGCCGATCGCCGTAATGAGGGGCGCGAGACGCGGCGCATGGCGCAGAGGCCGGTAGGCGATGCGCTCGATAATGAAGCCAGTCGCCATGCAGACCGGCACCGCCACGGCCAGGCCGGCCAGCACCACCACGGGCCCGGGCAGACCGCTGCCGGCGAGTTTGTTGATGACGGACAGGGCGGTCAGGGCGCCTATCATCACCACTTCGCCGTGCGCGAAATTGATGAGCCCCATGATGCCGTACACCATCGTGTAGCCCAGCGCCACAAGGGCATAGATGCTGCCCAGCACGAGGCCGTTCACGATCTGCTGGATGAAAATGTCCATGGCGCGAGGGCGCGGGTAAAACCGGAATGCGCAGCGCAGCGCCACACGGCGCCGCGCGCGCAAGGCTGATGCAGCTTATTTCTTTTCGACGGCGCTCTTGGCCGCTTCGGCGCCGGACTTGACGGCTTCCGCACCCGACTTCACAGCTTCGGCGGCGGATTTCACGCCTTCCTTGACCATGTCGCCGGTGGCTTTGGCGGCATCTTTGGCGGCGTCCTTAACTTCGGCCGCCGCTTCTTTCACGGCTTCCTTGGCGCCTTCGACGGCCTGCGCCATCGGCGCACCGCCCACCGTTTCGAGCGGCATCCACTGCCCGTCCTTGGCCTGATACAGCGTGACGGCGCCATCTTTCACGTCACCCTTGTCGTCGAAGGAAATTTTCGCCGTAACGCCCGAGTAGTCGGTGGTTTTGGCAAGTTCCGCCAGGTACTTGGCCGGATCGGCGGAATTGGCGCGCTTCATCGCGTCTATCATGACCATCGCGGCGTCGTAGGCGTAAGGCGCGTAGAGCTGGATGTCGGTGTTGAACTTGGTTTTGTAGCGCGCCTTGAAATCCGCGCCGCCGGGCATTTTTTCCAGCGGAACACCGGGCAGCGAGCAGTAATTTCCGGCTGCGGCATCGCCCGCCAGCTTGTGGAATTCGGTCGTGCAGCCACCGTCGCCAAACAGCATGGGCGCTTTGATGCCCAGCGTCTTGAGCTGTTTTGCCATCGGCCCGGCCTGGGCGTCCATGCCGCCGTAAAACACGAGGTCCGGCTTCTTCGATTTGACTTTGGTCAGGATGGCCGCGAAATCGGTTTCCTTGTCCGAGGTGTATTCGTGCGTCACGATTTTTGCGCCGGACGCCACGGCGGCTTTCTGAAACTGGTCGGCCAGTCCCTGGCCATAGGCGGAACGGTCGTCGATGATGGCGATGCTCTTTTTCTTCAGGTTCTTGACCGCGTATTCGCCCAGCGCCTTGCCTTGCTGGACGTCATTCGACATGACGCGGAAGGCGGTCTTGAAGCCTTGTTCGGTGTAGGTGGGGTTGGTGGCCGACGGCGAAATTTCCGGAATGCCCGCTTCCATATAGAGCTTGGAAGCCGGAATGGTGGTACCGGAATTCAGGTGCCCGACGATGCCATTCACTTTGGCGTCTATCAGTTTCTGCGCCACGGTGGTACCCGTTTTCGGGTCGGCCTGGTCGTCTTCGCCCATCAGTTCGAATTTGACCTTGGTGCCACCCAGTTCCATGCCTTTTTCGTTGGCATCGTCAATCGCCATGCGGGCGCCGTTTTCATTGTCCTTGCCGAGGTGCGCCTGCGGCCCGGTGAGCGGCGCTGCGTGGCCGATCTTGACGGTCAGCACGGGCGGCGGCGGGGGCGGTGCGGGAGCTGCTGCGGGCGGTGGTGGCGGTGCGGGTTTGGGTTCTTCCTTGCCACAGGCCAACAGACCCAAGGCGGCCAAAGTACAAACAGACAAGGTTTTCATCCGCAGATGCATGGCGATTCTCCCGAGGATTTTTGCAGGTAACAAAGCAGGCGCGATTGTTGCACGGCGTGCGCGACTGGTGTTGCGGCGACCAACAGAAAGGCCAGTGCGAACACTGGCCTTGGGTTTCCCGGCGGGCGGGAATTTACATCTTGAGGATCCACTGCACCAGGGTTTTGATGTCCGCGTCGCTGGAAGCAGGCGACTGCGGCGGCATGGCGGCCGGACCCCAGGTACCGGAGGCACCCTTCTTGACCTTTTCGATCAATTTGGCTTCGGCGTCTTTCTGGCCCTTGTATTTCGCGGCAATTTCCTTATAGCCGGGACCGACAATTTTATTGTCGATGCCATGACAGGCCAGACAGCCTTTGGAAGTGGCCAAATCCTTTTCGCTGGCGGCATAAGCCGGCGCGGCGGCGATCGCGCTGGCAGCCAGCACGGCGGAAACGAGCAATTTCATATGATTCCTCGCAACGGTTGGAAAAGAAGGATCAAGCGGCGAACGCAAAGTCGCTGGTCTTGTGGCGGCCGCTACTGACTTAGTATCCGCTCGAGTTCTGCCGGCCGATCAACCGGCGGCAGGCACTTAACGCCCAAGCAAACCCATGCGTTGACCACGCCTGCTTCCGGCCGGGTGAGCGTGGCGGGCAAATCGGGCGTGCCGTTGGGCAGCGCGAACGTGAGTGTATCAGGCCGCGCGCCGCGGCGCGCGCCCCGCCATTGCGATAATGCCTCCGCCGGCCCGCAAAGCAACACGATGCGCGGTGCGCACAAGATTTGTTCCAGCGCTGCTACGAGGCTGCTGCAGCCGGCCGGGTGATTGGCAAGCAGGGTGCGGAAACGCGCCAGAACATTGCGGCCTGCGTCCAGGTAACGCTGATTGCCGACCAGATGGCCAAGTTTCGTGAGCGCCAGTGCAGCGACGCCGTTGCCCGACGGTGTCGCGTTGTCCTGCGCGTTCATGCTGCGCACGATCAGCGTTTCGTGATCGTGGCTGGTGAAGTGAAAGCCACCGTGGCGCGCGTCTTCGAAGTACGTCAGCAAGGCGTCCGCCAGTTCCTGTGCCCAGCCCAGGTAACGCGGTACGAATTCGGCCTGCAGCAATTCCAGCAGTGCCGCAATCAAGAAGGCGTAATCGTCCAGATAGCCGTTCAGGTGCGCACGGCCGCCCTTGCTGGTCGCCAGCAGGCGTGCGTCGCGCCAATGCACGGCATGCAGGTGGTCGGCCGCGCGCTGTGCGGATCGCAGCCAGTCCGGGCGGTCCATCAAACGCGCCGCGAGCGCCATGCCTTCGATCATGAGCGCATTCCAGCTCGCCAGCACCTTGTCGTCGCAACCGGGGCGCACGCGCTGTTCGCGCGCCGCGAACATTTTTGCGCGCGCAGCCGCGATCAGGGCGGCTACGGCCGCTTCATCGCGCTGCATGGCGGCGGCGACTTCACCCAGTGAGCGTGCGATTTTCAGATGCCAAAAGCTGCGCTCGAAATTCGGCGCGTCCTTGAGGCCATAACGCAGCCCCACCGCGACGCGTTCATCCACGCTTAGCAGGGGTTCGAGCTGATCCGGCGTCCACACGTAAAATTTGCCTTCGTGGCCTTCCGAATCAGCGTCCAGGGCACTGTAATAGCCGCCGCCCGGTGCCTGCAGTTCGCGCATTACGAAAGTTGCGATGCCCTCGGCGGCGGCGGCCAGTTGTTCGTCGCCCGTGCCTGCCCAGGCGCGCGCGTAAAGGCCGAGCAAGGGGCCGTTGTCGTAGAGCATTTTTTCGAAATGCGGAATTTCCCAGCGCTCGTCCACGCTGTAGCGGCAAAACCCGCCGCCCAGGTGATCGTGGATGCCGCCGGCCGCCATGCCGCGCAGCGTGGCGAGCAACATTTCACCCGCTTTGGCATCCCCCGCGCTCAGTTGTCGCTGCTGCAGGAAAGCCAATTCTGGCGCGTGCGGGAATTTCGGAGCGTGACCAAAGCCCCCATGCGCCGCGTCGAATCCCGCTGCCAGCGCGTCACGCGCGGCGGCCACGGGGCCAGCATCAAAATCGTCGTCCTCGTATCCGGCAGGCGGGTTGAGGCGCTGCATTGCCTCGCGCAATTCCGCGTTCTGGGTGTCGATGGCGGCGCGCTGCTCGCGCCAGGCGCGGCCGACGCGTTCGCATAGATCGCCGAAGCCGGGCAGCCCGTAGCGCGGCTGTTTCGGAAAATAGGTGCCGCCAAAAAACGGCATGCCGTCCGGCGTCAAAAACAAGGTGAGCGGCCAGCCGCCGCTGCGTTGCGTGAGCATCTGGTGGGCGAGCTGGTAAATCTGGTCCAGGTCCGGGCGCTCTTCGCGATCGACCTTGATATTCACGAACAGCCGGTTCATGACCTCTGCGATGCCGGCGTCTTCGAAGGACTCGTGCGCCATGACGTGACACCAGTGGCAGGCGGAATAGCCGACCGACAGCAGGATGGGCTTGTCCTCATCGCGTGCCCGGGCCAGCGCGGCCTGGCTCCAGGGCACCCAGTGCACGGGGTTTGCAGCGTGTTGCAACAGATAGGGCGAAGTTTCGCCGGCGAGCTGATTGGCCATGCTGCTCTCCTGCCGGACCGGGTCTGGCGGTCAGGGGTTGCGAAATGGGCGCGGATATTGCGCCGGACGGCTGGCGGGACAGCAGGCTATCCTGCCGCGGCACCTCCGTGCGGTTTTTTGGGCGCCCCGCGGCGCACGGATAGCGCGCGACGCGCCCATGCCGGGGGACCCATTCCAGGCGCCCTCCGGCCGGATTTTCACGTGCGTTTTGTCGCATGATACGGGCTTGCGCAGTGCTTTGTGCCAGGAGGAAGGCGCTATGGATATCGAATCGTTGCTCGTGCATGGAGATCGCGCTGTCGGCGATGAGGCAGCCGTTGCGCCGGTGTTGTTCCCGAGTTCCACCTATCGCGCGCGCGACGCGCGGCATTTCGCCGAATTGGCGACTGCCGATCGGCCGCAGCGCTTTTATGCGCGCTACGGCAACCCTACCCTGGCGCAGACGGAAACCCTGCTGGCGCAGCTTGAAAATGCCGAACAGGCGCTGCTGTTCGCCTCCGGCATGGGCGCCATTTCCACCGCCGTGCTGTCGCTGGTCGCCACCGGCGACCACGTGGTCGCACAGCAGTCGCACTACATGGGTACCAGCGCCTTGCTTACCCGCATATTGCCGCGCATGGGCGTGGCGGTCAGTTGCGTGGATCAGTCCGACCATGCGGCGTTTGCGTCGGCGCTGCGTGACAACACGGCGCTAATCGTGGTGGAAACGCCCTCCAATCCCACCCTGGCGCTGACCGATCTGGCTGCCGTGGCAGAACTTGCGCGCAGCCGCGGCATCACCACGCTGGCCGACAATACCTTTGCGACGCCGCTCGCCACGCGTCCGCGCGATTTCGGCATCGACCTGGTGGTGCATAGCGCGACCAAATATCTGGGCGGACATAGCGATCTGGTGGCCGGCGTGGTGTGTGGCGATGCCGCGCGCATCGCACAGGTTTGGCAACACGCGATCGTGCTGGGTGCTTGCAGCAATGCCTGGGATGCCTACCTGCTGCTGCGCGGCCTGCGCACCCTGTCGCTGCGCGTGGAGCGCAGCGCGGCAACGGCACTCGCGCTGGCGACCTGGCTGGAACGCCATCGTGGCGTCGCTCAGGTGCATTATCCGGGCCTGGATAGCCATCCCCAGCACGCCCTTGCGCGTGCGCAAATGCGGCATTTCGGCGGGGTGCTGGCGATCGATCTGAAGGGCGGCTATGGCGCCGCGCAGAATTTGCTGGCCAGGCTCAAACTGGTAAGCAATGCGGTCAGCCTGGGTGGTGTGGAAACGCTGGCCATACACGCCGCCTCGACCTGGGAAGGCTCGCTTACGCCGGAACAGATCGCGCAGGCCGGCGTCGGCGCGGGGCTGGTGCGCGTGGCGGTAGGGCTGGAATCGGAACGCGACCTGATAGAGGATTTCGCGCAAGCGTTGGATTGAGCCGCAACGCCATCCATTCAGATCGAACGGCGGGCGGGCCTGCCGCCCGCCGCCTGCCCGATCAGGACGCCGCGTCGATTTCGCGCCCGGTGAATTGCGCCACCAGGCGTAACAGTTCTTCTTCGACGTAAGGCTTCCCAAGGTAGTGATTGACGCCGATTTCGGCCGCGTAATTGCGGTGCTTGTCGGCGCTGCGCGACGTAATCATGATGATGGGCAGGTGTTTCAGGTTGGCGTCGGCGCGCACGTTGCGCGTCACGTCAAAACCATCCATGCGCGGCATTTCGATGTCCAGCAGCATTACGTCGGGCACCGTGTTGAGCAACTGCTCCAGCGCATCGACCCCATCCTTTGCCGTGACCACGCGGTAGCCCTCGCGCTCGAGCAGGCGGGTGGTGATTTTGCGCACCGTGAGGGAATCGTCCACTACCATCACCAGCGGCACCTGCGGCGCCTGCACGGCGACCGGTTCCGGTAGCGCAGTACCTCCCGCCGCAGCAGCGGCGGCGGCCGCGGCCGTGCGCGCCTCCCGGTCCACCAGCGTGATTGGATTGATGATGAGCACCAGCTCGCCATCGCCCAGCACGGTGGCGCCGGCAATGCCCGGCACGCGCGAAAGCTGCTGGCCGATCTGTTTCACCACCACTTCCTGGTTGCCGCGCATTACATCCACTTCCATCGCGACGCGCTGCGTACCGGCGCGCAATAGCAGCACCCAGGTCGATTGATCGCCGGCCGGGGCGCGCTCGCGCCAGCCGAACAGGTGCGCGGCGTAACGATAGGTATAACGATTGTTCTGCCACTCGCGGTAGCCGGTCAGGCGTAGATTGGTCCCTGCGGCGGGTTTCAGCTCGGCGACCTGCTCCACCATGGCGGACGGCACGGCATAGGTGCGGCCGGCGATACCCAGCAACACGGCCTGCATGAGGGCCAAAGTCTGCGGCAGATAGATGCGCACGTGGGTGCCGCCGCCGGGTTCGGTGGAAACTTCGAGGCGGCCGCCCAGGGTGGTGGTTTCGGATTTCACAACGTCCATGCCCACGCCGCGGCCGGCCAGTTCCGACAATTGCTGCACGGTCGTGAAGCCCGGTTCGAATATGAGCTGAGTGAGTTGGGTGGAATCGGCCTCCGCATCGGGCGCGAGCAATCCACGTTCGACGCCGCGCCGGCGGATGGCGTCGAAATCCAGACCTCCGCCATCATCGGACAGTTCGAGATACACCTCGTTGCCTTCCTGCCCCACCAGCAAGGTGATCTGTCCGGTTTCCGCCTTGCCGCGCGCCAGCCGCAGATCGGCCGTCTCGATGCCGTGCGCGACCGCATTGCGCACCAGGTGCTCGATAGGGCCGGTCATCTTTTCCAGCACTTCGCGGTCGAATTCGGTTTGCCCGCCACGTATGTCGAGGTTCACCTTCTTGGACATTTCCTTGGCGGCTTGCCGCACGATGCGGTAGAGGCGGTCGCTGAGGGTGTCGAAGGGCACCAGCCGCACGCCCATGAGGGCCTGCGACAATTCGCGGTTGAGCCGGCTTTGCGCGTGGGTGGCGGCTTCGGCGTTGTCCAGGTTGCGCAACAGGGTTTGTTGCACCGTGGTCACGTCGCCCACGCTTTCCGCCATCATGCGCGTAAGTTCCTGCAGGCGCGTGAAGCGGTCCATTTCGAGCGGGTCGAAAGAGGTGTGCTGGGCTTCCGCCTGCGCGATACGCGACAGCATTTGCGATTCGGCCTGAATTTCCACTTCGCGCAACTGATTGCGCAGGCGGATCACGTTTTCCGTCAGGTCCAGCAAGGAGCGCCGCAGGGTGCGTATTTCCGCTTCGATGCGGGTGCGCGCGATGGATATTTCGCCGGCCTCATTCACGAAGCGGTCTATCAGTTGCGCGGCCACGCGCAAGGTGGCGCGCGCGAGCCCCGGCGTGGCTGCCTCTTCTTCGGCAATTTCGGCTGCGACCTGCTGTTCCGGGGCGGACTCCGCCTGGTCTACGAGCGGTTCGCCCCTTTCGAGGCGCTCCATGAGCAGGTTGGCGCGGTCGAACGAGTTGTCGAAATCGTCGAAAAATGCGGGCGTGATGGCTTGTTCCGCTACCGCTGATTCGACGCGGCCTTCCATTGCGTGTATCAATTCGCCGTAGGACATGGCACCGGCCATGCGCGCGCTGCCCTTGATCGTGTGCAGCAGGCGCAGCATCTGACGGGCGGCATCGGGATCCTGCGGCAGGTCTTTCCAGTCGCGCAGGGTTTTGCCCATGTTGCGCAGCAAATCCTGACCTTCTTCGATGAAAATGGGCAGCAGTTGCGGGTCTATGTCGTCCTGTACGCGGTGCTTGCGGCGATCGTCTTCCGCGGCTTTGGCGGCCGGTGCGGCAACTTGAGGCGCGATCTGCGCCGACATGCCGCTGGCGGGCTGCATAGGCTCGACGGGCGCTGCGGCGGGCGGCAGGTCCGGTGCCGGCGTTGCAGGCGGTTCCAGGTCCAGCAGCGCAGGTGCTTCGGCAAATTCAAGATCGATCTCGGCTGGCTCGGCGGGCGGCGGTTCAACAGCCGGTGCTGCGGGCGCTTCGAGGTCGAGCAGGGCGGGTTCTTCGGCGAATTCCAGATCGATGACGGGTGGCTCGGCCGGTGGCAGTTCCACCGCCGGCGCTACTGGTGCTCCCGGCGCTTCGAGGTCGAGCAGAGCGGGTTCTTCGCCGAATTCCAGATCGATGACGGGCGGCTCGGCCGGTGGCAGTTGCACCGCCGGCGCTACTGGTGCTTCCGGTGCTTCGAGGTCGAGCAGAGCGGGTTCTTCGCCGAACTCCAGATCGATGGCGGGTGGCTCGTCCGGCGCCAGTTCCACAGTCGGCGCTTCCGGTGCTTCCGGTGCCTCGAGGTCGAGCACCGCGGGTTCTTCGCCGAATTCCAGATCAATGACGGGTGGCTCGGCCGGCGCCAGTTCCACCGCCGGCGCTTCTGGTGCTTCCGGTGCCTCGAGGTCGAGCACCGTGGGTTCTTCGCCGAACTCAAGGTCGATGGCGGGCTGCTCCGCAGCCGGCGCTTCAGGCTCTTCGAGGTCCAGCAACACAAGCTCGTCGGAGGCATCCGCGTCCGCCGTCAGATCAAGCATGCCGTCGCCGGAAGCGGCGCCCGGTGTCGCTGTTGTGCCGGTTATGGCCTTACGTGCCAGATCGGCGGTGAGCGCATTTAGCGACGCCACCAAATCCGGGTCCGCCGCCGGCTCGCGCATGAGGGTTACTGTGGCGGCCTGGCGTTCCAGCTCGTCGATCGCTTCGGCAAATAGCAACTGTTCCTGCGCTTGCGGTGCCAGAAATTGCGTTCGGAACGCTTCCGCGGCATGCTCCAGCGCGCGCGCAAGATCGGCAATTGGCTGTACGCCCACCGTGCGCGAAATGCCCGCCAGTGTGTGTGCTGCGCGCACCAAGGGTTCGCCGGGAGCGGCGTCGGGGTTTTCCTGCAGCGCATGCAGTTCCTGCTGCAGCACGGCCAGATGGGTACGGCATTCGCTGCAATACAGGTCGAACAATGACCGGGAAATGCGTGCTTCGCCCAACTGGACTTCATTGTCCGGCGCCTCGTCGCTCGGCGGGGGCGATGCGGCTTGCGTGCCTGTGGCGCCGCTGCCGGCTACGGCGGGGGGCGGTTCCGGCGCGGCGCCCAGGTCGAAATCTGGCGCGGCATCCAGATCCAGGCTGAGATCGTCTGCTTCGTCCAGCGTGACGACGATGGCTTCCTGGTCCGGTACGGCGGCGAAATCGATATCGACATTCAGACTGCTCGGCGCTTCCTGCGCCATGGCATCGGCTTGCGCGGCCAGATTGGCGAAATCCATGATCTGGGTGGCGGCTGCCATGCTGTCCATGTCCGGCGCGGCGGGCTTGCGGTCGACATTTGCTGCGGATGGCGCCGCTTCGGGCACGAGGTCCAGATCGACATCGAAACTGTTGATATCCACCACCATCGTGGATGACATATCCGTCTGCGGCGCAGCCGATGGCGCAGGCGCGGGCTCGATGTCCAGCGCGAAATCGTTGATGTCGACGACCAGGGTTGCATTGGGATCGACTTCGCGTGCGGCAGGTTTATCGGGCGGGGGGCGCTTGCTCGGGTTCCAGTCGAAATCGATGCCCAGGTCGGAGGGCTGCGACGGTGGCGGTTCGAGGTCGAAAGTAAGGTGATCCGAAATGCCTACCACGTCGGTGGCGGCCATGGGGTCGAATTCCGGCTCGGCCGCCGGGGCTGCGGGGGCGGGCGGCGGGGCGCTGGCGGGCGGCGCGGCGGGGACGGAAATGAGCGTCGGCTCTTCGCCGCCGTCCAGCTCCTGGCGCATGCGATCGGCTGCGCCAATCAGCGCAGCCGCATCGCGGCTGGCCGGTCCGCCGGCTTCGAGTTGCGCCACCCAGGCGGAGAACAGTGTATGCGCGTTGCTGATGACGCCAAACAAGCCATCATTGCCGTGTTTTTCGAGCTGCAGCCAGCGATTCATGAGCTGTTCGACAGCCCACGCGGCTTCGCCGAAATCGCGCAGGCCCACCATGCGGCCGCTGCCCTTCAGGGTATGAAAGCCGCGCCGTATCGTGGTGAGGACGTCGAAGCGATGTGGTTCCTGGCGTGCCTCCTGGAGTTGGCTGGCAATGGTGCCGAGGACTTCGTGCGCTTCTTCGATGAATATGCCGAGTAATTCGGCGTCCAACTCGGCAGCCGGTGCGGCGGCAAGACGCATGGTGTCGGCCGAAGGCGCCGCGACCTCATTTTTGGGCTGGGCCAGATTGGCGAGTGCCGCACCGACGTTTTCCGGCGCCTCGCGCAGGGCTGCCAGCGCCGCTGCGGCATCGCTTTCGAGCTTGGCGTCGGCAATCAGGGAAGCATCCTGGCGTATGGTTTCGACCTTGCCCTTCAGTTCCTCGATGAGCTGCGCATCCTGCGGCTTTTCCTTGAGCTGGGCGGCCAGGGCGTTGGCGGCTTCGCGCTGTTGCGCAAGTTCGGCCTCCAGGCTGGCGGCCGGGGCTTCGGGCTCAGCTTCTTCCTCTTCGGCGGGGGCGGCTTTGGGGGCCAGAATCGCATCGAGGTCGGCCGGGCCGTGCTGCAACGCGTCTACAAAAAACCCCAGGGCCGACAGCTTGTGAGCCAAATCCTCGAAATCGGCAGAGGCAAAGCTGGCACCGGTTTGCGCGAATTGCCGTATCTGGCGCGCGCAGCCGCGCAACAGGTCGACGGCGCGCTGTTCGCCCAATACCTGGAGCGCACCTTCCACCTGCTTGATCGGCGCGGATAGCCCCACCAGGTCGCCGCGCCGTGCGTTATCGCGGAAAAATGCGTCCAGCGCCTGCTCGATCTGCGCCAGATTGGTCTGGATTTCGCGCGCCAACTGGCTCATGAACAGGCGTTCCTGTGCCCGGCGCGACATGTCGCTCAGGGCCGCCAGTTCAAGTTCGCCCAATGGCCTGCCGGCAAGTATGGCGCGCAGGCGGTCGGCCATGACTTGCATCTGCGGCGGCAATTCGTTGCTATAGCGGCCAAACTGGTCGAGCGCCGCTTCTGCCACCAACAGCGCGGTGGCCAGTTCCATGGACAGGCTGTCGCTTTGCAACAAGGGGTTCTTGCGCAGTGATACCGCCACTTCGAGCAGTGCACCTGCGAGGCGCGCGATGCCTTCCTCGCGCAATTCGCCCACACGCTCATTGAGCGTACTGATGCGATCGTGAAACTGCGGTAATCCTATGGCCGCGCCGGCCGAAAACCGGTTCCAGGCGTCTTTGGCGTTTTGCAGCGTTTCGCGCAACTGGCGCAGCACGGGCTTGAGCGGTTCCAGCTCGACATTGGCCGGGCCGCTGGGAATGAGTTTTTCGAGCTGATAGGTGGTACGTACCTGCTCGACCTGAGCGCCGTGGCTTTTCGCCGTTGCTACCTGGTACAGGGTGTCGCGCAGCAGGCGTTCGGCAACGGTGCGCGAGCCTTCCATGAGACGGCGCATTTGCAGGTCTATGCGCGCACACAGGCGTTTGACCGACACGTCAGGGGCGATGCCGCCTTCCGCCAGGGCTTCCAGCATGCCCAGCGACACCCACCAGAAGGCCCGCGTCGCAGCGGTGGGTTGGCTGCGTTCTATGGCTGCCACGGCGTCGCACATGGTGCGCAGCCCGCTGCGGTCTTTCGGGTTACGCAGCCAGGTGAGCAGACCGCGCTGAAACTGTGCGCGCTGGGTTCGCAACAGTCGCGCAAGATCGAGCGGAGACAGTTGCGGCCCCGGCACTGAAGGTTTGGGCGGCCGCAGCGTGAGGTCCGGGAAAAATAGGTCGGACGCCACCGGCGTGGGCTCGCCACGCAATTCCTGGATGGCCGCGTACAACGGCATGAGGGTGAGTGGCTGGTTGGACGATCCATTGACAAGATCGTCCAGAAACTGACGCACCACGGGCAGACTGCGGCGCGCTGCCGACAGCGCCTGGTCGCGCGCCTTGATGCGGCCCGCGGCCAGTTCGCTCAGCATTTCTTCGAGCGCGGTGCAGAACTGCGTGATGCCATCCAGCCCTACGATAGAGAGGGCGCCACGAGCCTGGTGCAGATGGGTGGTGGCAAATTTGATCTGTTCCGCACTGGCGTCGGAACCAAGCGCTTCCTGCGCCCGATTCAAGGCGAGATCGATTTCTCCCTTGACCCAGATCAGTGGCCCCAGATCGACGTCGGCACTGGCGCTCATGACGGCATCCTGTGAAAAATCCAGCGTTATACCTTGAAGCCGGCGACCGAGCCTTTCAGTTCAACCGCCAAATCCGCGAGCTGCCCGATCGACAGGGCAGTTTGTTGCGTACCCAAGGTCGTCTGTTCATTCACCTTCAGGATACTCTGCATGGTGCCGGCAACCGTCGTCGCGCGCTCCGCCTGACGTTGCGTGGCGTTGGAAATTTCTTCAATCAGGCGTGCGAGCTGTGTCGACACCGAGGAAATTTCGGACAGTGCCTGACCGGCGGCGTCGGAAAGTTTGGCCCCTTCCACCACGTTGCGGGTGGAGTTTTCCATGGCCGCCACGGCATCTGCCGTGTCGGTCTGAATCGTTTTCACGATGGCCGCGATCTGTTTCGTCGCTTCACCGGAACGTTCCGCCAGACGCTGCACTTCTTCCGCAACCACGGTAAATCCGCGCCCGGCTTCACCCGCGCTCGCTGCCTGGATGGCGGCGTTCAAGGCCAGCACGTTGGTCTGTTCGGTAATGTCGGAAATAAGTTCCACGATTTCACCGATTTCCTGCGAGGACTCGCCCAGCCGCTTGATCCGCTTGGAGGTGTCCTGAATCTGCTCGCGGATTTCGTCCATGCCCTTGATCGAGTTCTGTACGGCCGTTGCGCCGTTCTGGGCAGCGTTCAGCGCCTGCCGGGCAACCTGGGCGGAGCGCATGGCTTCAGAGGACACGCCGGTCATCTGATGGGCCATTTCCAGCACCGACTGGCCGGCGGTCTGAATTTCGTGCGATTGGCGGGCGGTGGCGACGAGCAGTTCGCTGGTGCTTTTTTGCGCAGCTTCGGATGCCGCGCTCACGCGTCCGGCGGCGTCGTTGATGCGGTTCACCAACACGGAAAGTTCTTCAATCGTGTAATTCACCGAGTCCGCGATGGCGCCCGTGATGTCCTCGCTCACCGTTGCGCGCACGGTCAAATCGCCGTCGGCCAAGTCGCCCATTTCGTTCATGAGACGCAAAATGGCCTGCTGGGTAACTTCTTTTTCGCGCTGGGCGTCTTGCGCGCTGCGTTCCGCAACTTCGCGCTGGCGTTTCTGGTCGTCGATGTAAATTTTGGCGGCGAAACCCAGAATGAGCAGGCCCAGCAGGCCGAATATCGCGGCCACGATGGAGCCGGCGGCCTGAATCGGATATTCGGTGCGGTAGGCGCCGGCCAGAGCGTCGATATCTTTCTGCAGGGAGGGGTGGATTTTCAGCACTTCACCGCCGGATTCCTTGGCATTGGCGAGCGGGAACAGGCCTTTCACCATGGCGCTCATGGGCGTATCGACGGTGGTGAAGGAGTTGTTCAGGTCGGTCAGCAATTTCACGCCATCGGCATCGGTGGTGGCGGCGATCTTGAGCTTTTCGCTGCCATTGATGAGTACAGCGAGCAGGCCGCGGATTTTCGTAAGATCTTCGGCCAGTGCGAAACTTCGGTTGGGGCCGACGAAATCAGGAGACAGCAGGCCATTCGCGGTTTTGCCGAGGCGCTGCAAGGCCTGCGCCAGATCATTGGCGGCGCGCAGTTCGGCCGGGTTTTTGGATTGTGCCTTCAGTTCCACGAGCTGATCGGCCAGCGTGGATAGCGTGCGGTCCTGTTCGTCCAGCACGTCCACCGATTTACGCATGCCGCCCAGCAATACCTTGCCCTGCAGCAAGGTGTTGATTTCCTGGCTGGAGGCCTTCCAGTCCTTGCCCAATTGTTCGAGCGGTGCCTGGATGGGTTCGGGACTTTTCGGTACGAACTGGTCGTCTATCGTGCCGCCTTCGATCAGCGCTTTAAGCACCAGGGCAAACCTGTCGTGCGCCTGTTTGATTTCGGCGAACGCGCTGTCCTGACCGCGCAGCGCGCCTGCCGTCGAATTGGCGATCAGCAAGCTTTGTGTGCGCAAGTCATCGACGGCGGACTGGTAATTGGTGGCAAGACGCGCATTGCTGGCGTCCTGGTTGAGCAGGAAGCCCGACAGCAGCAGGAATACGACGAAAACCGCGGTCAGGATGTACAACTGACGCGTGGTGGACGTCTGCGTGCCGTCGCCACCCAGGGCGCCGCGCAGGCGCCCGGCCTCAGCTTCCTGGCCGGCGGCGGCATCGTCCGCGCTTTTTGGCTTGCGGGAAAACAGGGTCAGTGCCATCGAATTCCTCCAATTTTTGTCATCACCGCGGCTACGGCTGTCGGGGCGGCATTCATGCAGTCACGTCCAGAAATCGGTCTTCCGCAAATAGCTCGCGCAGTTTCAGGCGGCGCCAAGTGCGGCCCTGCAGGTCACGCAGGCATTCGCCCACCCAGGGGCGGGCGTCTTCCGTTCCTGCGGCCGGCTCGAAATCGTCCGGGTTGCGCAGGCCCAGCGCGCGCCGCACCAGTAGCGCGCTATTGATGCCGAAGCGCGCATGCGGCAGCAGTATGCGCGACTCGCCACTCTGGGCGACGCGGTCGCCGCCCTGGAAAGCGGCAAAATCGACCACGCTCCAGAGCGAACCGCGGATATTCGCCAAGCCCAGGTACCAGGGTTTGGTGATCGGAACCGAGGTGATGGGCGGGACCGGCAGAATTTCGCCGGAATCGGCCAGATCGATCACCCAGAATTCCTCCCCGGCCTGCAGTCCCAACATGGCACGCTGTTCGCCGCCGCGTTGGGCGCTGGCAAGCCGCTGGGCGAGGCTGGCCTGGAATTCGCGCAGGCTGATCTTTTTGGCCATCGGGCGATTTGCTCCGCTCAGAGCGACTGAATGCGTGCCAGCAGATCGGACAGGTTGACCGGCTTCACCATGTAATCCAGTGCGCCTTGCCGCATGCCCCAGATTTTGTCGGTGGGCTGGTCCTTGCTGGTGCACATGATGACGGGAATTTTGCGCGTCGCCTCGTCGCGCGAAATTGTCCGCGTGGCCTGATAGCCATTGATGCCGGGCATCACCACGTCCATAAGTATCAGGTCCGGCCGCTCCGAGCGTGCTTTTTCAATGGCGTCTTCGCCGCTATCGGCGGTGACGACGTCGTAACCGTTCTTGATGAGGAATTCGGTCAGAACCTGGCGTTCCACGGCCGAATCGTCCACCACGAGTACTTTCTTGACCGCCATGAAACCCTCCTATTGCAATCCGTCATCTGTTGTTGCGCGCATGGGTGGCGACTGCCTGCAGAAGGCTATCCTTCGTGAAAGGTTTGGTCAGATATTCGTCCGACCCGACCATGCGGCCACGCGCGCGATCGAACAGGCCATCCTTGGAGGACAGCATTATCACAGGCGTGGCGCGCAATTTGGCGTTTTTCTTGATCAGTGCGCAGGTCTGGTAGCCGTCCAGACGCGGCATCATGATGTCGCAGAATATGACTTGCGGATGGTGGTCGGCGATTTTCGCGAGGGCGTCGAAGCCGTCTTCGGCCAGGACGACCTGGCAGCCGGCCTGCACCAGAAAAATTTCCGCGCTGCGACGGATGGTGTTGCTGTCGTCTATCACCATCACTTTGACGCCGCTGAGATTTACCGCTTCTGCCACCTTGGTCTCCTCACCGGTGCCGGCGTCGCTGCGGTTTCAGTCGGCCTGCGGCCGCTACCGCCTCCCCGCGGCCGGCCCGGCGGAATTTCATATCTGCACCATTTCGAAATCGTCCTTGCGGGCGCCGCATTCGGGGCAGGTCCAGTTGGGCGGGACGTCGTCCCAGCGTGTGCCCGGGGCTATGCCTTCGCTCGGAATGCCTGCCGCTTCGTCATAAATGTAGCCGCAAATCAGGCACATGAAAGTTCGGTAGGTTACCGCGACCGAGTGATTCATGGGTGTCCGGACAGTTTTGTTAAAATCCGCCGCATCTTACCGCATTTGACTTGGCGCGTCGCGCGCCGCGCGACCATGTCTGTCCCATTTCCGTCTATTCCGCCCGTGGTGCTGGTGTTCGCCGCCAGCGATCCTACCGGCGGCGCCGGGCTTCAAGCCGACGTCATGAGCCTCGCGGCGCTGGGGGTGCATGCGGCAAGCGCTCTGACCGGCGTGACGGTGCAGGATAGCGCCGGGGTGTATGAGGTCGTCCCCCTGCCGGGTGATCTGGTGGAGCGCCAGGCGCGCGTGCTGCTGGCGGATATCCCGGTGGCCGCCTTCAAGCTGGGTGTACTGGCCAGCACCGCTGCGGTGCATGCAGTCGCCCGCGTGCTGGCGGCATACCCGCAACTGCCGGTGGTATTTGATCCCGTGCTGGCATCCGGACGCGGCGATGCATTTGCCGGCGCCGAACTGATCGCTGCGATGCGCGCGCACATCCTGCCCCTGACCTGGCTCGCCACGCCCAACAGTATTGAGGCGCGCCGCCTCGCCTGCCTGTCCGAGAACGCAGGGCTGGACGCGGCGGCGGCGGAACTGTGCGCTGCGGGGGCACGCAATGTATTGGTCACCGGCACGCACGAGGCGGGTGCCGAGGTCGTTAACTCCTTGCATGGCGAAAACGGCGCCCGGCGCTTCGCCTGGCCGCGCCTGGCCGGTGAATTCCATGGTTCCGGCTGCACGCTCGCCGCGGCCTGCGCGGGGTGGCTCGCGCGCGGGGCGTCCATGCAGGAGGCGGTGGAGCGGGCGCAGCAATTTACCTGGGCGGCGCTCGCCGGGGCGCATGCGCTGGGGCGCGCGCAGCGTATCCCGGACCGTTCTTATGCGCTGCGGCAGAGGGATGGCGGTAATGTCTGAATTGCGCGGCTTATACGTGGTGACGCCGGATGGCATCGGCGACGATGGACTGTTGGCGGCGACCGAGCAGGCGCTCGGCAATGGTGCCGCGCTGCTGCAATATCGCGACAAACTAAGTTCGCCCGTGCGGCAGGCCGAGCGGGCACGCGCCCTGGTGGCGCTGGCGCGGCGTCATGGGGTGCCCATTATCGTCAATGACGACGTGCAGCTCGCGAGTGCCGTCGGTGCGGACGGGGTGCACCTGGGGCGCGACGACGACGATCCGGTGGCGGCCAGGCAATTACTCGGTGCCGCGGCGATCGTGGGCGTGTCATGCTATGACGAGTGGGCGCGCGCGGAATGGGCGCAAGCGGCGGGCGCAAGCTATATCGCCTTTGGCGCGCTGTTCGGATCGCCCACCAAACCCGCCGCACCGGTGGCGCCGCTCGACTTGTTGATGCGCGCGAAGCGGCGCTGGCCGCAACTTGCGCTGTGCGGCATAGGTGGCATCACGCTCGCCAACGCGCCCGGCGCCATCGCCGCCGGGGCGGATCTGGTGGCGGTCATTAGTGATATTTATCAGGCTGCCGAAATCGGTCCGCGCGCGGCCGCATTTCGGCAACTATTCGTGGGGGTACCGCATGAGCAACACTAACGAGAGCCTTTTCGAACGCGCCGGCGAGTCCATACCGGGCGGCGTCAATTCGCCGGTACGGGCATTTCGCTCGGTGGGCGGTTGCCCGCGCTTTTTCGTGTCCGGCGCGGGGGCGCGACTAAGCGACGCGGAAGGCCGCAGCTATATCGACTATGTCGGGTCCTGGGGGCCGGCCATCGCCGGGCACGCCCATCCCGACGTCGTGGCGGCCGTGCAGCAGGCTGCCGCGCGCGGCTTGTCTTTCGGCGCGCCGACACCGGATGAAACGGAATTGGCGGAACTGATCCGTTCGCACCTTCCATCCATGGAAATGCTGCGCCTGGTCAGTTCCGGCACCGAAGCGACCATGAGCGCAATACGGCTCGCGCGCGGCTATACGGGCCGCGACGCGATCATAAAGTTCGACGGCTGTTATCACGGCCACGCCGATAGTTTGCTGGTGAAAGCCGGTTCCGGCCTGCTCACTTTCGGCAACCCCAGCTCGGCCGGCGTGCCGGAAGATTTTGCGCGCCATACCATGGTGCTCGATTACAACGACGTCGAACAGGTCGAAGCGACTTTCCGCAGCGCCGGCGAGCGCATCGCGGCGGTGATCGTGGAGCCGGTAGCCGGCAACATGAATCTGGTTGCACCGGCGCCGGGCTATCTCGTGCGCCTGCGCGAACTGTGCTCGCAGTTCGGTGCCTTGCTCATATTCGACGAAGTCATGACCGGCTTTCGGGTTGGCCTGGGCGGCGCCCAGACGCTGTACGGCGTGAGGCCGGATTTGACTACCCTGGGCAAGGTGATAGGCGGCGGCATGCCGGTCGGCGCCTTCGGCGGCCCGCGCGAGGTCATGCAGAAAATCGCACCGCTCGGGCCGGTCTATCAGGCTGGCACGCTTTCGGGCAACCCGGTGGCGGTGGCGGCCGGTCTGGCCACCCTGCGCATCGTGGGCCAGCCGGGGTTTTATGAGCGCCTGGCTGCCTCGACCCGGGCGCTCACCGAAGGCTTGTGTGCCGCGGCGCAGGATGCCGGCGTGGAATTTTCGGCACAGGCGGTGGGCGGCATGTTCGGGCTGTATTTCCGCGCTGCGCCGCCGCGCAATCTGGCACAAGTCATGCAGGGCGATACGGCGCGCTTCAACCGCTTTTTCCACGCCATGCTGGCGCGCGGCATTTATCTCGCGCCCTCTGCCTACGAGGCCGGCTTCGTATCAGCGGCGCACGACGCCGAAACGTTGGCGCAAACGCTGGCCGCGGCGCGTGCCAGTTTCGCCGAATTGACGTCGGCGTGAACCCGGGCGGCGCCTGGGCGGTGCTGTTGGCCGCCGCCGCCTGTGAGGTCGGCTGGGCGGTCGCGCTCAAATACGCTCAGGGCTGGAGCCGCCTTTTCCCTGCGGCGATGGCGCTCATCCTGATGGTGGCTTCGGTGCTGTTGCTCGAACGCGCCATGCGCGAAATTCCGGTCGGCACCGCTTATGCGGTGTGGACCGGGCTGGGCGCGGTGGGAACCGCGCTGGCCGGCATTTACCTGTTCGACGAACCGCGCACGGCTGCGCGCCTTGCCAGCATGGCACTGATACTTGCCGGCATCGTGGGGCTCAAGCTATTCGGCAGCGCGCATTGAGCGCCGGCTATCAGAGCAGAAAGAGCGTGGCGAGGCCGAGGAAAATGAAAAACCCACCGGAATCGGTGACCGCTGTGATGAGCACCGAAGAACCCAGCGCCGGGTCGCGCCCCAAGCGTTGCATCAAGGTCGGAATGGTGACGCCCACCAAGGCCGCGAGCAGCAGATTGAGCGTCATGGCGGCCGTCATGACGACACCCAGCGCGACCGATTTATACAGCAGCGCTGCCACGCTGCCGAGCAGGCCGCCCCAGATCAGGCCATTGAAGGTGGCCACGCCCAATTCCTTGCGGTAAAGCTTGTTGGTCTGTTCCGCCTGTACCTGACCCAGCGCCAGCGCGCGCACGATCATGGTGATGGTCTGATTGCCCGAATTGCCGCCTATGCCGGCCACGATGGGCATCAAGGTGGCCAGCGCCACCAGCTTTTCGATCGAGGCTTCGAACGCACCGATCACGCGCGAGGCGATGAAAGCCGTGACCAGATTGATTGCCAGCCAGGCCCAGCGGTTTTTTACCGAATCCCAGATCGGCGCGAATATGTCTTCGTCTTCGGCCAGACCGGCCTGGGCCAGCAAGTCTTCCTCGCCGGCTTCGCGCACGAAATCGAGCACGGCATTGACGGTCACGCGGCCGATCAGGCGTCCCTGTCCATCGACCACCGGCGCGGATACGAGGTCGTAACGTTCGAACGCCTGCGCCGCATCGTCGGCCTTGTCGTCCGGATGCAGGGTGAGCGTTTCCGCGCGCATGACTGCGCTGACCAGCAATTCCGGATCATTGACCAGCAGGCGCTCGAACTGCAGCGTGCCGCGCAGCATTTCCTGCCTATCGACCACGAATAACTGGTCGGTCTGATCGGGCAACGCGTCGAATAGGCGCAAATAGCGCAGCACCACTTCCAGCGTCACGTCCTCGCGTACCGTGACCATTTCGAAATCCATCAGCGCGCCGACAGAATCTTCCGGGTAGGACATGGCGGCGCGCAATTGCTCGCGCTCTTCCACATCCAGCGCGAGATACAAGTCCTGCAACACCTCGCGCGGCAAGTCCGGAGCAAGGTCGGCCAGTTCGTCGGCGTCGAGCTGTTCGGCGGCGGCGACCAGCTCTTTCGGCTCCATCGCCTCGATCAGCGACTCGCGTACCGCGTCCGATACTTCGAGCAGAATTTCGCCGTCGCGCTCTACCCTGACCAGATCCCACACCAGCAGGCGATCCGGCAGCGGCAGTGCTTCCAGGATGTAGGCGATGTCGGCCGGGTGCATGCGCTCCAGGCGGCTGGACAGTTCTGCCAGATGCTGCTTGTGGACCAGCCCGGCGACCAATTCCTGGCGCGCGCCTTCCTGCCGGTCGACCAGATGCTCGACCAAGCGGTGGCGTTCGATCAGCCGCTGTACGTCCTGCAGAGGTTTCTGCAGGTCGTCACTGTGCTGAATTTCTTCGGACTCGATCATGGGACGGCATTGCCGATATTTGGCCGGGCTGCAATTGTAGTAGGGCTCCGGCCGGGTTTGAGCCGGTGCCGCGGTGGAAAGCGCGCGCGCATGGCCCGCGAGCCATGCGATAGGCTGGAAACCGGGCCTGCTTCGAAAAGCGGTGGGGCCGCCAGTTCGCCCGGAAGTGCGAATGTTACGGAAGCGGCAAAGCCGCTCCCGCCGCGCTTAGAAGCGGTAAAACACCGAGAAATTGAGGCGCGTCGTGCCGGTATTCGAGGTGGTAGGTACGGAGATGGCCGTTCCGTCGAGTACCCTCGATAAATCCAGGGAAGTATCCAGACGGCGCAACCACGTCCAGCGCAGGCCGGCGCCGACACTGAGCAGGCCCTCCGTGCCGGTGTGTAGCCCGCCAACCCGACTCAGGTAGGCGCCGTCGACAAATAGCACTGGTTGCAAAGACGGAATCCAGAACTGCGGTCCGAGCGCTTCTACGTTCCACCCCACTCCGCGATCGCCCGAAATCTCGCGGTCGCGCAGGCCGCGCAGCGAGTACTGGCCGCCGACGCCAAATTGCTCGCCGGAAATCAGTCGGTCCTGGGTCAATTGGGCGCGCACGCGCCCAGACAGCACCCAGCCGCCGACGGGCGCGGCAACATCGACGCCAAGGCGCCACGCGCTCCAGTGGAAGTTCACATTACTTGCGCTGTATACGTCGGCCGTATTGGAAGGGCCGCCCTGTGTATTGAAGGCGTATTCGATGCTCCCGCCCAGTGCGCCCCACGTGTCGTCCAGCTTGAGGCCATAGCGCAAGGTAACGGGGCGCGTGCCTATCGGCTGATTGGGAGAGCCGGCCACGCTGGTTTCGAAATGCTTGTCCTCAAGTGACAAACTGAGGGTGGGTTGGGCCAAGCCCAGCCGCGGCAAAGTTTGGGTAGCGCGCAGACCATAGAACTGGCCGCGGCCGCTCACACTTAGACCGTTAATGGTCCCGGAATCGGCGTCGGAATAGGTATACCAGGCCGCGAGGCTCAATCCCGTGCCATATATGGGAATCTGGTAGAACACGCCGTACTGGCTTACGGCATTCGGTTGCGTCGGGTCGGTTGTATAAGTCAGCATCCCGACCTGATCGCGGTCGAACAGATTGGAGTGCTGTACGCCCAGCGTGAGCCGGTAGCTGCTGTCACCATTTTTGTGAGTGGCGGCGTCAAGGGCACGATTGCCGCTTACGCCGACGAAATACGCCAAGGGCGGGTTGTCGCGCACCTTCAGTTGCGCGTCCACGGTGTCGGGCTGCTCGCCTTCCTTGAAGGTGGCGCGTACTTCTTTGGCGGGGTTGGCATTTGCAGCGGCAAGGTCGCGCCCGACGCGATGGACGTCCGGTGCTTTGCCCTCTTCTAGTGCAGGCAAAGAGCGCCGGATGTTTTCCGTGGAAAAATTTTCATTGCCTTCCACCTCGACCTTGGCAAGCGTGAACTGCAGTACCTGCAGTTTCACGATGCCTGCTTCTGGCTTCTGCGCCGGCACGATCACGCGATGGAACGCAAAACCCTTGCCGCGCAGGACTTTTTCCAGCGCCTCGGCGGCATTTTCGAGCTTGGTCAGGGATTGCCCCGGACCGACGAATGGCGCCAACAGCGCAGAAGTTTCGGACTCCGGCAGCGGGTTGTCGCCCTCGACGAGGTACTGCGTGACATCTACCGTTGGCTCCGGCGGAATCGCCGTTTCGGCCGCCAACGCAGGCCAAGCCAAGGATATTGCCGCACCGAGGACGGCCGCCTGCGCAAACGCAGAAATACGTGAAAGCTGTTTTTTCATCGCGACATCTTTACATCGTGCATAAATCCTGCCCCGGCTGACCTGTGCTTGCGCCTGGGAATTGCAATATGCGGGCGTTGTTGGGATCGAAACGGTTGGGCAAGGGGAAGGGGTCATTGCGCATGAATTCCGGAATGCGCTCCAGGCGCACCGGCCCGCCCGTACCGAATTCGCTCAGGAAGCCGGCATCACGCGGCCCCAGTGCCACCACCTGGCCGCCGGCGCGCAGTTCGACCGCTCCGTCGCGCACCGCCACGTATAGTCCGCCTTCATCCGCGGCATTGAACAGGGTGCCCCAATCGACCGGGACCTGATCCGGGCGCGGCGCAGCCATGTTACGCATGAATTCCGGCACCCCAGCCAACAGCCGTATCAAGCCGCGTGCGTCTACGAGTACCGTTTGATTCTCGCCAAGAGGCTGGTTGCGACCCTGCGCCTCGACGAATACGTTGCCTTCCCAGTCATAAACGAATAAGCCGTCGCCGGGCAGATCGCCGTTTCCATTCGTGGCAGGGGAGTTGCCTTCGGAAGGATCTGCGCAGGGGCCTTCGCAGTTCATGTCCAGCCCCGTGCCACGTATGCCTATCGTTGCGACGGTCGTTTGAAACTGTACTTTGTGAGGATCGCGCTTGCCTATCAGCCCGGTGAAGGCACGCAGCCCGCCACGCAGCAAACGGAACAGCATGTTATCGGCTTTGTCCTGGGCGAGATAGCTGAATTTGTCTATTCGCAACGCAGTGTTGGGATTAAGCGACATTTTGGATTCGTCGCGAAACCCCAGTACGGCACTTGCCTGCTCGGCCGTGCGCACGATATCGCCCTCGAACAGGGGCGCTCCGGTCTCCAGGGAACGGCTTTGTCCCTGATTGGATGCACTAGCGCTGCCGTTCAGTTGGACTACCCGCGCAACCGCTTGTGGCGCCGGCGGGGCCGACGGAGTGGCCGAATTCTGCGCGAACTGCTGGCTTTCCTGGCGGCAGTCGGTGGTGCACAGGCGGGCGTCGAATTCCGTGCCGCGTATGCCTATCGTTGCAGTAACGGTATTGATCGCCACGCCGCTCGGATTGCGCTTGCCGATCAGGCCCGTAATGGCGCGAAATCCGCCCCGGAACAGGCGCATGACGGCGCTTTCCTGGCCGGCTTTTTTTTCGTATTTTTCGACCGCGAATACGGTTCCGGGACGCAGCGTCATTTTCGCGCCGTCATCCATGTTCAGCACGGCATAGCCGCGATTGCTGGTGGTGATTACGTCGCCTTCGATGAGGGCGTCGCCCTTGGCGACAAAACGCGCCGGTTCGCCCGCGCGCTGCGCGGTGGCGATGCCCTGCGCGTAGCTGACTTCGCCTACCTTGTTCTGCGCCTGTACGCTGCCCGTCGCGGCGATCAGCCCCAGAATTAGGAGCAGGTTTTGCGTGCGTGTCATCTGCATGATCGTTCCTGTCAGGGTTAGCGGCACTGGCTGCCGCGACGGTTAAGGCCAGTGGATTCATCGCTCGAACCATTCAGTTCGTCCAGTTGCGCGTTCAGTATGTCCGGATTGGCGAGCGAACTTTCGGTGGCGGCCAATACGTCCCCGGTGGCTGCTGCCTCGACGGCGGCTATCACTTCGGTCACGACGTCCTGCGTGACCGGTATGACGTTCGTGCTGAACGAACCGCCGCGCAAGCCGCCCGAACAGTTGATGCAGGAACCACCCACCAAAACCGTGCCGCCGGAAACGGCGTCCAGGCTGGCATCGGTCGCATTGGGTGCGAAGGCGAGGTCGCCGGAAGCGACCACATCGGCGGTCGATGTGGCGGCGATGGTCGCCGGCGCGCTGCCGCCGGTGACGAATATGTTGCCATTGGTGGCGGCCATGGAAAGGGTTCCCGCGCTGATCGTTGCCGTTGCCGTGGAACCGCCCCCGCCCACGGTATCGATCGAACCGTTGGCGACCAGATCGACGGCGTTCGGGTCTATGCTCGCGGGTCCAGCGCTGCCGCCCAGAACGGCGATACCGCCGGTCAGGGTGCTCAGGCCGATGTCCCCGCCCGCCAGCACCTTGGCTGCGGCCGCCGCGGTACTGCCGCCCTGTACGGTAAGGTTCGACGCCACCAAGATCAGCGCTCCGCCGGCACTGATGGTCGAGTTGCCCAGCGCGGTGCTGCTGCCTACGATCACGCTCGAGGAGCCTGCATAGGGGTTCGCTCCGCCCAGATCGGCAAAAATCGTTTGATCACCACCTGCAGAAATTTCGGCGCTGCCGCCTCCTTCGCCCACGACGCGGATGCCACAGCTCGAATCCGGGCAGGTGCCGGTTACCTGGATGTCCTGGTCGCCGTCGCTATGCAGGCCCGCGCGTCCCGAAGCACTTGTATTGATCGCGCTCAGAATCGTGGCTTGCACCGTTTGTGTTTGGCCTCCGGCTCCGCCGCTGGCCAGAATGCCAACCAGATTGGCGCCGTGGCCGTTGTTGATCGATATGCTGCCGCCCGCCGATACGCTCTGATCGCCCCCGCCCAGCGCCGCTATCCCGGACTGGGTGTCGATATTAGCGCCAGCGCTGGTACCTATGTCGATATTGCCGAAAATGAACACGTATTGGGATCCGCTGCCGTTGGCAGTCAGACCCGCAGACGCAAAACTTGATCCGCTACGGATCGACAGGCTTGCCGCCGTGACGTCCTGCGTACCGTTGGCGGCCTCGATGAGGGCCGGCGCTGGGGTGTTGGAATCGACGCCAGTGCCGCCGCTCAGACTGAGCGAGCCAGATGTGTAGACGTCCTGGCTTGCATTGCCGCCAGAATAAATGCCACTGTAGGCATTCCCGCCGCTTCCGGCAGTAAGACTGATGCCCTGTGCGCTGCGCACGAACTGCGACCCTGAGGTGCTGGCGGGTAGGAAGGCAATTTTTGCATAGGCGCCGGCCGCGTTGCCGGCCGTCAGGATTAGGTGCTGGGTGCTGAAACCACCCACTTGTTGAGAGGAACCGCCGGCATTGATGGACGCGCTGGCGTCGCTGGCATTGGCACCCAGAACGTATATGTCCTGGCTGGCGATTACGCTTTGTCCATTGCTGCCCGAAATGGATGCGGCTGCGCCGGCTCCGGTGCCCGCCTGCACTACGATGTTATCGGTCGGATTGTTGAAGAAAGTACTGTCGGTTCCGATGGACTGGAAGCTGGCCTGCGACGACAGGTCGGCGCTCGCCCCGCCGCCGCTGCCCCCGATGACACGTATGTCGCCGGTCGCCAGAATGCTTTGGCCGTTGCCGCGAATGGCCGCATAGGCCGCATTGCTGCTCGACAGGCTGACGTTGCCACTGCCACCCTGCACCGTTACGCTCGCAGTCGGCGCCGGACTACTGAAGGTGGACGTGGTTCCGATAGACTGAAAGCCCTGCGTGGATTCGATCAAGGCATAGGCGCCGTCACCGGCGCCACCCGCTACCAGCACGGCACCGCTCAATGAGCCCATGGATTGCGAGCCGCTGCGCAGGGATGCATAAGCTTCGCTGCCGCTGCCGCCCTGTACGGTCAAATCACGCGCGGACAGGAACTGGAAGGCCGAAGACGATAAGCCGCCGTGGATTTCGGCAAAGGCGCCGCTGCCGCTACCGCCGAGGATGGAAATGTTGCCGCCCGCGCTGATGTCGAAGTCGTCATTCGCGGCAAGTTTTGCAAATGCGCCGGCCAGCGCGCCGCCTTGAACGAGGATGTTGTTGCCGGCCGCGGCGGATTGGGAAAATCCTCCTGTCGCCGCTGCCGTCACCGAGCCGCCGTCCGCCATGAGGGTTATGTCATGGCCGGCGACAAGATTCAGGAAATTGCCGGCAACGATGCTGACGTTCTGGCCAGCGCTACTGCCTGCGCGCGCAATGATGTCTCCCATTGCGTCGAGTTCCATGAATCCGGCGGACTGGATGTTGCGCGCGTTGCCGGTGGCGAGGATGAGGTTGCCGCCCTGCGCATCCAGCGTGAGCGTATTGACGTTGATATCGCCATTTACGCGTATGCCGCCCGATGTGGCGCGCAGGCTGAAATTGCCTGGCGTGCTGGGTTGCACCGGCCCCAGCACCAGGTCGCCCGTGCTGCGCGTAAGCGTGAAGCCGGGGAAATTTCCGGCCTGAATCGCTATCGCACCGCTGCCGGTTGCAGCCGCGCCAATGTCCAGATTGGTCGCGGCGGCATCAATGGTGAGACCAATGTCGTCATGTGCCGAGACGGCCACGGATCGGGCATTGGTGAGCGCGAGCGGGTTTGCCTGCGTCCCAACCGCGCCGTTTTCAGCAAACAGGGCGATCTGAGCATTCGTCGCTCCGCCGCTTACGCTGCCGCCATTGATGCTTCCCGCGCCAAGCGCAACCATGCTGCCGTTGTCGGCGGAGATGGAAATATTGCCGCCCGTGCTGACGAGCGTTCCAACAGCGATGTCGCTGCCGCCCGCGCTTATGGCCATGCTGCCGCCCGAGGAATCGAGATTGCTCAATACGAGCACGTGCCCGGAAGAAAAAGAATCGTCGCGGAATGTCAAACTGAGCGGCACCGGCGCGTCCACATTGGTAACGAGATTCAACGTGGTGGTGGAACTGCCGTCATAGGCGGACATGAAACTTTGCACCCCGCCGCCGGCCGTCACGCTGGACGAAGGCCCGACCGCGTCGCCCAGCGCGGTGATCGATAGCGAATTGAGTGAGTGCGCCGCGATCACGCTGAATGTGCCGCCGGCATCGAGCATCAGATTGCGCAGCGCGCTGCCGGTCAATTGTGCGTCCAGTGCGTTGGCGGCTGTAAGACTGACGTTGGGTGCATCGACCAGCGCATTTGCACCTATGGTCAGATTGCCGCTGCTTTGTAACGTAAGCGTGCCCGAACCGGCCGTGATCTGCAAAGTGCCGACGTCGAGATTGCCCGTGCTGAAAATGGAAACATTGCGTTGGGCGCTAATGTTGCCGGTCGCCAGCGTTCCTACACTGCCCAAATCCAGCGTCGCATCGACGCCGGCCGTAATGGCACCGGATGAGAGCGTGGCGGAATTGATGTTCACGCTGCGGCTGGACGTGATCGCCTGCGCATCCACGTCGCTTGCGCTGATGGTGATGTCGCCGAAGCCGCCGCTCGTCGATGCGCTGCCGATGTGGGCCAGCCCGCCGGCGCTTGCACTCATGTTGCTGCCGCCGCTCAGGTTGGCGGTGTGTAGATCGCTGCCGGCGGACAAACTGAGCGCACTGAAAGTGCCCGCCTGCACGGACCCAAAGCCGGCCAGGGCGCTGCCCACGGTGAGTGCGTTGCCGGCCGAGATCGACACATTGCTGCTGCTCGTGATATTTCCAGCCGTGGACAGGTTGCCGCTCGCACTAAGCGAAATTGCGCCGGCCGCTATGCCGTTCGGAATCTGGTTGGCACCGGGCGACTGCGTCAGGTCGCCACCGGCACTTAACGTCAAGGCATTGCTGCCGCTGCCGGCGAGCTGGATCGCGCCAAAATTGAGGCCGCCGCTCGCATTAAGGCGGAAAAAGTCGAACTGACCACTCGCAATGCTCACGTCGGGCAGGGTGAGCATGGTGCCGTCGCTGGCGATATTGGGCGAGAGGTTTTGCGATGTGACGCGCGCGCTGTTGCCGGCTCCTATGCCGGAGGCGGAAAGCGTCAGATCCAGGCCTGTCAAGCTGTCGGCAACAGGGCTTGCCGCATTGTCCTGTACCGCAATATCGACAGTGGTGCCGGCGCGTGCCGCGATGGAGCGCTGGCTCGACCCTATCATATGGGCAACGATGCTGTGACCCGCAGCGCCCACACTCTGTCCGGCTGCCAGCGACAACCCGGGCGTGTTGAAACTATTCGATTGCCCGGCTTGAATGTCCAGCGGATGCACGAAGGCGGGATCCCCCAGTGTGCTTCCGGCCGAAAGCGATACCGCGCCGTCGGCCATGATGTCGTAGGCGCTGCTGTCGATACGGGTGCGTATGGCGCCCTGCTGAGAACTGATGGATACCGGTGTGCCGAACTGATTGGCATTGGAAATTGCCATGCTGTCGAACACGATGTCATCGCGCGCGTTCAGGCTGATCGTCCCGGCGCTCGAATTGAGCGTCGTGAGGTTGATGCCAGCATTGTTGGCCGCAAGGCTTACCGAACTGGCAGAGTTGATCGCACCATTCACCGTCAGCGAACCAAACCCGGTATTCAGGAATACCCCTCCGGCACCGCTTGCGCCGCCAAGTACCAGCCCTCCGCTGCAGATGCTGGAATTACAGGCGCTGATGCTCACGTAACTATTGCTTGAACTTGCGCTACCGACCGTGATGGCCCCGCTGGAGCTTAAATTCGTGTTGGAAACGGAGCTGAGGTTGCCGGTGTTGATGCTGCCGATTCCCGAGCCGAGGCTTATGTTCCCGGACGAAGTAATGTTTCCGGTGCTGATGCTGCCCGACGAGGAAAACATGGACAATCCACTGCCCGTGCTCATGTCACCGGTCGTGATGTTTCCGCCGGAGGTTTGAACCGTTACGTTGCCGGTCGCGCTCAATAGCCCATTGCTCGTGAACGCGTTGCCCGACGTGAATACGCTCAGCGAACGGACGTCGGCGTTATTGACCGTAACGGCGCCCTGTGCGGACAGCTCCAGGGTGCCGCTGGATGTCGAGGTATTCAACGCGCTTGCGTTGATTCCGCCATCCGTTACGGTAAGAGACAGGCCGCTGCCTAGCCCTGCGTTGGCCGAAATAGCGGCCGTGACGTCGCCGGCCGAGGTGCCGAGCGTGAGGTTGGTCAGGTTTGACGATCCGCTAAAGGTCGATGCGCCCAGAGCAGCGCTGGTTCCGGAAATTTCCAGATTGTTGAGCGCGAGTGAGGATGGGGCGGAAAGGTGAAACGCCTGATTCGTGTAGACGGAAATACCGGCGCTATTCAGGTTGATGGGCGCGGCTGCCGTGCCTATCGTGCCGCTGGCGCCATTCATGTACAACTGGACGAATGATGACGTGATCGACCCGCCCGCGGCCTGTTCGTAGCCCAGGCCGGAAGAAAGGTACACGCTGCCGCCCGTAATGGTGCCGACGCGCAGCGGTGCCGACGAGCTGTATAACGAAATGAAATTGGATCCCGCATTGGCGTCCACGCGAGTTGCCGCATCGACCCCGGCAGATATCGAACTGCCCGCCGTGAGGCTAACCGCGCCACCGAGCATTTGACTGGCGCTAATCGAACTGCCCGCCGTGATGTTCAATGCGCCGGTGCCAGCATTGAGCACGCCGCTGTGGGAAACATACCCGCTTGCGTTTTCGGTGATTGCACCACCGGCGGTGGTGATGGAGCCGTTTCCGTAAATTCTTGCGCCCGCCAGCGTGACTGCGCCGCCGCTGGTGGAAATATTGGCGTTCAGCGCGATTGCCCCGTCCGGGAAATTGGCCGGATCGGCCGCTGCCTGGGCGGACAGTCCGGCGCCGGGCGTCGTTAGTGCGACGCTACTGTTGAAGAAGATGTGGCGCCTTGCCTGCAGTGCGACGTTCGCGTGCAGGTTGTTAAGCGTATCGGGCGCGACCGTTACGACGTTAAGCCCGAATTCGGCAAATTCGTCCAGCACGCTGGCGACGAGGCCACCGAAACTCGCGACCAAAATATCGCCCGGATCGAGCAGCAGATTTCCGATCTGGCCTGAGGGTGCGCTCAGATCAGCGCTGCCGGCAAACTGCAGATGGTTTTTGCCCGACACTTCGGCGAAGCCGCCATTACCTCCTTGCGGCCCGCCTCGCGCGCTGAGGCTGCCGTAATAACGCGTCACGTCGTTGGCCCACACGATGATGCGGCCGCCGTCGCCCTGGTTGCGCGCGTCGGCATCGAGTTTCACATCCTCGCCGACATATACACGCTCGGCGTTCTGGACCGACGCATTGCCACCCTGATAGTCGCCGCCGACCAGAATTTGGCCGCCCGCGCTGCTGCCTGATGCGTCTAGCCGGGCGCCTGCTTCGAGCGCCACCTGCTGGCCCAAAATTGAAATATTGCCGCCGCGCCCGTTCGCGTTCGATACATCGACGCGGCCGGCGACTCGCGTGGCACCGCCGGTGCTCTGCATGAGCACGCTTCCGGCGCTGGTGCGGCTGGCGGCGTCCGCGACAAGTTCATTCGATGCGACGAGGCGCACGCGACCGTCGGCATCGGCACTGAGACGTGCGGCGCGAATTTCTCCGCTGTGGCGCAAGCTGCCCGCAAAGGCCTGAACGGCACCGCCGTCGGCCAGCAATTGACCCAGATTGAGGACGTCGTTGGAAGGCGCCTGCACTTCAAAATTGACGCCTTCGAAATCCAGGCTGGTGATTTCGAGCTTGTAACCGGCGGCCAGCAGCAGCTTGCCGTCGGGGGTGTTGATGATGCCGGAATTCTGGATGTCCGGCGCGATGAGGGCGACGCGCCCACCCGGCCCCGCCGTGATGAGCCCCGCATTGCGTATTGCGCCCGCGCCGGCGCCGCCTTCAAAACGCAGGCGCTGTTGCAGGAAATCTGCATCCGTCATGCCCAGGGTGGACGCCACGAATGCAGCGGTGTCGATGACCGCCCCGGGGCCGATGACGACGCCGTTGGGATTGATCAGAAACACCCGGCCATTGGCCTGCAACTGCCCCAGGATTTGCGATGCATCCTGTCCGGTCACCCGATTCAAAACCGTCGACGCGGCCGAGGGCTGCACGAAACGCACGGACTCGCCACTGCCTATGCTGAAACCGCGCCAGTTGATGACCGACTGGTTGCCGGCATTGATCTGCATCGACTTGGCACTGGGCGCGGAAATGGCGACCGCACCGTGCGCAACCTCCGGTCCTTGCGGCAAGGCGCGGGCGGGGGGGGCAAAGGCCGCCTGCACGGCCAGTGCGAGTATCAGGGCTGCGCCCGGATTGGGCTTGAGGGCTTTATTGCGATTCATGAAATCCTCCCGGCGAGAATCCGAGTACTGGAGCTGGGCATGGCAGACACGTAAGGGTAACCCGTTTTCTCGCGAAGCTGGCTGTGGAAATTTCATGCTTGGGCTGGCAACTTCCGGTAAGCGAGAAATTTCGTTCCGACCGTCCGGGCCATGCAGGTCTGCAGGGGCGATACTCAGACACGCTTCCATGCGCCAACCCGACCGACAGAGCGGCATTGCCAAGAGGCGTAGTCGGCTCGCGTTAGGGCTGGGCGCTAGGGAATTTCCGCGTAGCGCATGCGCCCAAGAATTCGCTCGGCGTGTGCCTGCAGGCGCGGCCCGAACTGCTTTTCGTATTTGCGCGGATTGGGCAGCATGACCGCCAGGTGAGCTGCCTGATCGGGTCCGAGTTGGGCGGCGGATAGGCCGTAGTAGCGCCGCGCCGCCGCTTCGGCGCCAAACAGGCCGTTGCCCCATTCGACCACGTTCAAATAAATTTCCAGGATGCGCTGCTTGTCCAGCACCGATTCGATCATGAAGGTGATTAACACTTCTTCGCCCTTGCGCAGCCAGGATTTGGCCGGCGACAAAAACAGGTTTTTGGCGAGCTGCTGGCTGATGGTGGAACCGCCCGCGACCACCTTGCCGCGCTTCTGGTTTTTTTCCAGCGCGCGCTGTATACCTTCCCAGTCGAATCCGTCGTGATCGACGAAGCCGTCATCCTCGGCTGCCACCACGGCGCGCTTCAGGCTGTCTGAAATGCGTGCGTAGGGCACCCATTGATACTGCAAACTGGCGCGCGGGTTTTTTTCGCGTAGTTCGGCAAGCCGTATGGACATGAAACTGGTGCTGGCCGGGGCGTGGCTTTTCCACCAGAACAAATGTCCCAATATCCACAATTGGTAGAGCAGGAACAGCAACAACAGGCCGGCAATGGCCCATTTCGTCCAGCGCCAGACACGCGCGATCATTTGGGCCGGCGGTGAAGAGGAGAGCATCGGGCGGCCGGCGCCCTGCTGCCGGAGATCGGAACACTGAAAGCGTGGCTTGATCTTGTCACCGCCGCCTCACTCGGCCGCGAATTGATCGCTGCGCGTAAACGTGATGGTGCGGGTGATGGACAGGATGTCTATGCCCTTGGCGCGGATGGCGGGCGAAAAGCGGCCGTAGGGTGCAGCCTGTTTGACGATCTTTACCGCCGCGTCGTCCAGTACGCGCTCGCCAGATGGCTGATTGATTTCCACTTTTATTACTTCCCCGGCGGAATCGATTTCGACCGTGATGCGCACGCTGCCATACAGCTTGCCGCGCGCCGCGTCGGGATAGAAGCGGCTGCCATAGCGTTCGACTTTTTGCCGCCATTCTTCGACGTACTGGGTGAAGGCGTATTCTTCGGCGCGCGACCCGATCATTTTTTTGCGCGGGCGCCGGTTGTATTCGTCCAGGTTGCGGGCAATCTGGGCTTCGAGGCGCGCCATCGCCAAACTGCGTTCGGCAAGGTCCGATCCGCCGGTGGCGGCTTCCGCCGTCGGCTGTTCCTGTCGCGGAGGTTCCGCGCGGACCGGCGGTGCGCTACTTTGCGCCTTGCGCAACAGGTCGCGCTGGCGCGCCTCGAGCTCCTGTACGCGCCGTTCCGCTTGTATCAAATCTTCGCCCTGGCGCGCTTGCCGGGTCGGCGTTACAGGCGTTTTCGCCACGCGCGGTGCATCGACATCGCCGCCCGCGTCCAGATTGGCTTGGGCGAGGACTTGCGCGTCCTTGGGTTTGTGTTTGTGTTTGGCGTTTACCAGCACGACTTCGAGCTGGCGGTCTTCGCGCTTCAATCGGCTAGGATTGGGCTGCTTGAACTGCAGGGAAAGTATCAGCGCGTGCAGAAAAACCGATACGGTAAGCGCTACCGCCAGCCATGACGAACCCGCAACGACGGGCATCGTGAGGGGTGGGCGGGTGCGCGTGGCGCGGCGGGTGTGTGCCATGAACTGGGTGGGTGGGCTCAATAGGGGTTGCCCACTCCTTCTTCGTCAAGTTCCGGGCTCACCTCGGTAGCCAGTTCACCGGCAAAACGGCAATGTGCGTCTATGTCGAACAGGTCGATGTCGCGCACCGCAACCAGTAGCCGCGAGCGTGGCGTGCCGGACGGTGCCGAGGGACAACGCAGCACCAGCGGGACGGCTTCCAGGCGCACCAGCGGCTCGCGCAGACGGTGCGCGGCAAATTCGCTGCCGCCTTCCTGCAGCAGCCAGCGCAAGCACCAGTAGCGTTCCATCTGGCGCTGGAAATCGGCATAGGCGGCGTAGGTCAGCTCGAAATCGCGTATGGTCGCCAGCATGGCTTCCGAATTGGCCGTGAATGGCGCCGGCTCGCCGCGCAGCAGGCTCAACATTTGCCACTGGTTCAACAGGTCGACATAGCGCCGCAAGGGCGAACTGGACCAGGCGTAACAATCCACGCCCAGGCCGTCGTGCGGACCCGCAACGCCGCTCATGCGTACCTTGCCCGCGGTCTGCACGCGGTAGATGCCCGCCACGCCGACGTCGCGCAATTGTGCTCCCCAGGTGGCATTGGCCACGATCATCAGTTCGGCGACCAGTTTGTCGAGCGGGCTGCCGCGCGGGCGCACCTGGATGTCAACATGACCCGGACCGTGTGCGCTGGGGATGTTCCAATCGACGTAATAATTGAAATCGAACAGCCCAGCCTGCGCCGACGCCTTGCCGCGCCCGGCTTCGAGCACTTCGGCGAGGCGCCACAACACGGTCAATTCGTCGCGAAAGCGGAATTCGGGCACCGTGCCATTCGCCAGCGTCGTGGCATTGAATTTCGGCTCGATGTCATGGTGGCGCAGATTGGCCGCGACACCCACGCGCTCGATGCGGGTTTCGGTGGCCAGCACGCGCAAATCCGGCGCTACCTCGAGGTATAGCGAAAGCGCCGGCTTTTCGGCGCCCTCAGCGAGCGTGTATTGCTCGATGAAGGCGTCCGGCAGCATGGTGATTTTGCGGCCTGGAAAATACACCGTGGAAAGGCGCGCGCGGGCGATGTCGGCGAGCCCGCTGCCCGGCTGCATCGCCAGCCCCGGCGCGGCGATATGGATGCCGATGCGCCAGCCGCCGGCGGGCAGAAATTCAACCGAAAATGCGTCGTCAATTTCCGTAGTGGTGGCGTCGTCTATGGAAAATGCCGGCATTTGTGCGACCGGCAGGTCGGCGGCGGGCGGGGCCGCTGCAAGCTGAGCAAATTCCGTCCCCTGCGGAAAATGTTCGAACAGGAAGCGTCCCAGGTGATACGCGTGCGTGTCGGCAAACGCGCCGGCATTGCCGAGCAGGCGCGCGGCCGACAGGCCGCTCGCCGCGCAGGCGGCTTCGAGCGCCTTGGTTTCGATGCGATTGCGGTCCGGCTTGTAGAGCAGTTGCGGCAATAGCGGCACAAATTCGCCGGGCAGGGTTCCGGCTTGCAGTTCGGCCGCCATGCGCTCCTGCAGGATGGCCTGTTGGCGCTTTTTTTCCAGGCCCGCCAAGGCGGCCTGCAGAATTTCCGGCGGTGCCTTGCGGAAGCGCCCGCGGCCCTTGCGGTGGAAATGGATGGGCGCGGAATGCAGGCGCAGCAAAATGGCGGACGATTGCGCGGCCTGCGGCGCGGCGCCGTAATATTCGCGCGCCAAATCTTCGAAGCCGAATTCTTCGGCGCCGCTCACTTCCCACAGAAAGTCTACATCCAGTGCAGCGGCTTCGGTTTCTGCCGCGGCCAGCAGTTGTTGCGCGCCGGGGGCTGCAAAACGCAGCAACACGTTGCCGGATTTCACCTTGGTGCGTTTGCCGGTGGGCAATTCAACCTGCAGCGAACTGTCATTGTCGGCGAGCACGGCGCCGGCTTTGAATGCGCCGTCTTCCTCGAACAGAACGTTCATGCCACGAGTCTTTCGGGCGAAATTCCGGCCATTTTTTCGGCGGCACGAAGGGTGCGTCCGGTGTGGCCGTGATGTAGGACGAAGATGAGGGCGGCGGGCTGCTTCACGAATTGCCTGGCGGTCGGATCGGTCTTGAATGGCGCCGCATGATACGCCGCGAAGGGCCGAAGCGGCGCCCGAATTATACCCGGCCGGCTTGCGGGGAGCATCGCGCGGTGGCAGTCGGCAAGACTGCTGCCGAGTTGCTGTGCTGGCCGCGGTGCAAGCGGCCACCGGGCGCTCGGTATTGCGGCGGTTACGTTGCCGTTCCGGCGGCGATTACATGTTCATTGCCAAACGCGTGGCAGCACGCCATCAACTCAGGCCGGCGAATTTCAGGATCGCCGGCAGGTGTTCGGAAAAGCTTGCGAGACTATGATCGCCGCCCGCACGAACGATCATGTTTGCCCCCATGTAGCGCTCCACCGCGGCGCGATAATCGAGCAATTCGTCGCCGGTTTCAACGACCAGCAGGTAGCGTTCCGGGCGCGTGATGCGTACCACTTCCAGTCCGCGCAATTGTTCTAAGTGCTGCGCGGTAAAGTCAAAAATTTCGCCGGTGTACAAATTGGTCTGCGGGCCGATGTATTTTTCCAGGGAAATCGGTGCGATGACGGCGGGATTGAGCAGCACGGCGCGACAGTTGTGCCGCTCTGCCAGCCACGTGGCATAAAAGCCGCCCAGCGAACTGCCCACCAGCGTGGGCGGCGCGGCGCAGGCCGCGACCGCTCGTTCGACAAGATCCATGGCGGCAAGCGGTTCTGCCGGCAATTGCGGGCAGAAGTAGTTTGCGCCTTGCCCCAGGCGCGTGAGCGCGGCATGTACGGCCATCGCCTTGAACGAGCGTGGGCCGGAGCGGAAACCGTGCAGATAAATGATCAATCCGGACCCCAGGTGATCAGGTTGAAATAGCCCGTGACTGCGATCAATAGTCCGAATGCGATGCGGTATATGGCAAATGGCGTGAAATCATGATTGCTGATATAGCGCAACAGCCAGCGCACGCACAGAAAAGCCGAGGCGAACGCGGCCAGAAAGCCGGCAGCCCACATTCCGATATCATCGAGCACGAGCAGGTGGCGTTCTTTGTACAACTGGTACAGCGTTGCCATGATGAGCGTCGGCATGGCCAGAAAGAATGAAAATTCCGTGGCGGCGCGGCGCGACAGGCCGAGAAACAGTCCGCCTATGATGGTTGCACCGGAACGGCTGGTGCCGGGCACCAGGGCAAGCGCCTGACACAGACCGAGCAGTAGGGCGTCCTTCGGGCGCACGTCGTCCACCTCATGACAGCGCACCCGGTGGCGGCGTTTTTCTGCCCAAAGGATGAATATTCCACCGAGCACGAAGGTGGTGGCGACGGTCCCGGCATTGAACAGGTGGGCCTTGATCACCTTGCCGAAAGCCAGACCCAGCAGCGCCAGCGGCAGGAAGGCGATGACGAGGTTGAGCACGAAACGCTGCGCGTCCGGCTTGGTGGCGAGACCGCCCAGCACCGATGCAATTTTCGCGCGGTACTCCCATACCACCGCCAGAATGGCACCTGACTGGATCACGATGTCGAACAGTTTGGCGCGCTCATTGTTGAAATTCAACAACTCGCCGGCAAGGATGAGGTGTCCGGTGCTGGAAACGGGAAGAAATTCGGTCAAACCTTCCACGATACCCATGATGAAAGCTTTGACGATCAGTGCGATATCCATACTGCGCGGGAGCCAAAAGGGGGGGATTATGCGGGAAACCTCGGTTCGGCGCTGCAGCGAGCACGCGGCAAAAAATTCACGACGGGCGACAGCATTGCGTCAGGCGGTGGGAATTCGGCGCACCTATGCAGCTTCAGCGGCGGTCCAACTCGTGCACGCGGGCATCGGCGGCATCGTACAAACGCAGCAACTGCGCGAACAGGGCGCGAGCTTTGGCGCGGTTGTCGCCGGAGAAATTGCACACGTACAAATCCATCGTTACAAGGCAGGATTCCGGCCAGGTGTGCAGCGCGAGGTGGGATTCTTCCAGAACGATGGCGCCGGTTACGCCGCCGCCCGGGAAGCGATGGAATACTCGCGCGACCGCACGCAGGCCGGCGCCGGCCACCAAGTCGAGCAGGCGCGCGGCGATCAGAGCGTCGTCCTGCATCCAGCAGGGGGCGCAGCGGCAGGCGTACAGGTCGGCGATCAGGTGCAGACCCGGCAAGGCCGCATTGTCAGGTGGCTGCGCCATGCTGCAAAAAAGCGGGCGCTGGCGCCGTATCGCGTTCCAGGCGGGTGAGCCAGATCAGTGCCGAATCGCGATTCGTGCCACACATTTCCTGGCTGGGTTCCAGGCCGGCGCAACACCCGGGCCGGTCCGGCCGGCCGAAAATGGCACAGCGCATATCGGATGTGAGCTGCACGCAGGCTAGGCCGGCTGGCTTGCCGGCGGCCATGCCCGGAATGGGGCTGCTGATCGACGGCGCGATGCAACACGCGCCACAGCCCGGGCGGCACTTCATTTGCGGCCGTAGCGGGCGGTGAAACTGGCTTTGCCCAGACTGTTGGCGTTGATCATGTAGCCCACCATGGCACCCGGCGCATCGGCTGGGATCTCGATCTTGTCGGTCTTGAGGGCGTGAACCGTGAAAATGTAGCGGTGCGGCTTGTCGGCCTTGGGCGGGCAGGGGCCGCCCCAACCACTGCTGCCGAAATCGGTCCGTGTCTGGAGTGCGGCGGCGGGCGCCTTGCCGGCGGCGGGGTCGCCCGCTCCCGCCGGCAGCGCATTCGTTTCGGCGGGAATATTCACTACAAGCCAGTGCCACCAGCCCGACCCGGTCGGCGCATCCGGGTCATACACCGTGAGCGCGAAACTTTTAGTGCCTTGTGGCGCGCCTTTCCATGCCAGCGCTGGGGAAACGTTGCCGCCGTCGCAGCCAAAGCCCTTGAAAACATGCTTTTCGGGTATCGGCGCGCTTGCCGGCAGATCGGGACTGGTGAGCCTGAAACTTTCCGCCTGGACCGCTGAAGAAAGCAGGATGGCCGATAGCGACAATGCAATTTTCATGGCAGGGATGAGGAGTTGCAGTGGCGCGCATTTTAGCCTGCGTTTGCATTTTCATGACGCAAACCAGAGTGCTCGGAGCACGCCCCAGCCGGCCCCCAGTCCCAGTGCGCCGAATGCAATTGACGCGGCAAGAAAGGGCAGGCCGCGGCTGGCCGGCTCACGCTGATAGGCGATGGCGTAGGCAATGCGGGCAGCCAGCCAAAGCCCGCCGATGGCTGCTGCGCCGCGATCGCTCAGGTAGGCTGCGAACAACCACAGGCAGGGCAGCGTCATGACGGCCCATTCCAGCGTGTTCATCTGTATGCGTAGCGCGCGCTCGAACAATGGATGGCCAGTTACCGCTGGCGCCTTGACGCCATAGCGGCCGCGTGCGTAACCGACATTGCTGGCTGTGCCGAACATTAAAAGTACGATCAGCAATGTAACGCCGGCTGTGTAGGGGTGAGATGTCATGAGTTGCAGGGCAATCAAACCTGTGTAAGGGATTCCGACAGCCGTCGAAGCGCGGCGCGTGCCGCGCATTGACCCGCTGCACCACACCAGCCCTCGTTTCGCGGCGAACGGCCAGGATCCAGGCACGCTGCTTACGCGGCAAGCCCGCAAACCGCGATAATGCCGCAGATTTGAACGAGGAGCAGCCCAAATGCAGCAATATCTGGTGATCACGATCATAGGTGACGATAGGCCCGGAATCGTCGAAAAATTGTCGGCCCTGGTCTGTGCGCACGAGGGCAACTGGTTGGAGTGCTCCATGGCCCATTTGGCCGGTAAATTCGCTGGTATTTTGCGCGTGGCCGCTGAGGAAACGCAGGTTGCACCACTGCAGAATGCCTTGTCAGCGCTGACTGAAGTCAAGGCGGTGGCAGAAATTGCGGTGGCTATTGCGGCACAGGAAACGGGTTTCCGGCGCTGCAAGCTGCTGTTGGTTGGCCACGACCGGCCTGGGATCGTGAAGGAAGTTACGCATGTGCTCGCAGCACGCGGGGTGAATGTCGAAACCCTGGAAAGTTGGACCGACGTGGCTGCCATGGCGGCGACCACACTGTTTCACGCCGAGGCCGATCTGGCGCTACCGGCGGGCGTGGACCATGCCGTGCTGCAGGCGGAACTGGAGGGCATCGCTGACGACCTCATGGTCGATATCGCCCTGCATCCTACGGATCCTTCGTAATCACTGCAATTGCTGGGCGGTTTCGCTCTGCCGACGGTAGTGAAATTCGCCCTTGCATGCATTTCTGCAGGTTTTTGTGCAAGTGGGGCGTCAGGTTTTCTAGCCTCCGTGCGAAAATCCTGCCCGTCGTCCGCTACGCCAGCGTGACACATGTTTCTCGCTTGGTGCTTTCTTGTTGTCTTGTCGAGAAATTTTACACAGCCCTCTGGGTGGGGGCGAAAAAATTGCATACATATATGAAATATAAAGTAAATATTGTATTGGTACATAATTTGCTTTTATGTTTTATACAAAAATTCTTGCGCCGGTTGGCGGCGTCGGCCTTCATGAAAAATACGGATATGAAAAAGAAAATACTTCCCGGTGTCAAACCTGTTCCTAGCGCCTTGGTGCTTGCGTTCGGCCTGGGGGCGTTTGCATTCCCGGCGCATTCGGCGCTCGTGCAGACCACCGATTACACTTTCAACGACACCCTTGCGGTAACCGATACCCACACGACGTCGTCAATTACAAATCCTGCCACGTCTGCCACGCTGCAGGGTACGACAGCGATTGCCACATTTAATAGCTCATTGGGGGTGCTGACGGGCGTCAGTGCAAGTGTCGAATCCTCACGCTCACATGGCACAACGATTTCGGCGACCAATCGCACTTCGTCGGGCAGTGCGAGCGCAAGCGGTACCGGTGTGTTCGGGGCGGCAAGCGGAACCGACCAGGCCACCATCGCCATGACAGGGAATACTGCCAGTGCGACTTTTGCGCAGTTGTCTCGCGCGACTTCCTGTACCGCCGCGCTTGGCGGTAGCTGCTCAAACAGCAATTCCACCGTTACGCAAAGTCAGCCGGTGGCGAATTTGACCGTCGCGGCAAACCAACTCGATACCTACGTGGATACTTTCGGGGGGGCGCCTGCGCTCACACGCTCGGCCAAAGTAACGGACACGGCGAACCGCAACAGTTTCTCGTCTGCACAAAGTACCTATAGCGTCGGCTGGAGCGGTACGGCCGGCGTGACCTATGACTACCTTGCCCATGCGGGCCCCAGTTTTGCCGCCGGCAGTGCCCAGACCAGCAACACCATCGATTTCGGTAGCTGGCTGATCGGTTCCACGAATCTGTCCCCGGTCGGATACAGCGTGATCAACCGGCTCAATACGGCCTCTGCGCAAAATCAGGTTGGTCTTGATCTGGATTTGATCCAGCCGTCGGGCGACACTTCGAAGCTCAGCACCAACGCAGCGACTTTTACGAATCTCGGGGCGGGGACCGCGCAGAACTACACCGCAGCGATGGATACGTCGGCAGTCGGTTCATTCAGCGGCGTCTACGTGATGAAGTTTTCCGACCAGGACGTCGGTGCGGCGTCAAGCCGCTTCGACTACATCAATCGTGCGTCGGATTACACGCTGAACCTGAACCTTGCGGGACGCGTGGTGGATCATGCGCAGGGCTCGTTCGACTCGAGTTCAACGGTTACCAGCACATCGCTTGATCTGGGGCGCGTGTTCGTCAATTCGACCAACCCCGTTGCCAACCTCTCCGTTTATAACGCTGCAGGCGATCGCGTCGCGCTAGCGTTGAACGCAGTTACCGGAAGCGGCGATACGAATGCGCTTACGACAACGCTGGCGCCGATTTCGATCGCGCGTGGCGCGTCTTCCGATGCCCTGGCGCGCCTGAACACGGCACAAGTCGGTAATTTTTCCGCTACCTACACATTGGCGCTGGCTGACGACTTGGGATCCACCGTGCAGGGGAATTCCGCACAAACCTATTCGATGACAGTGCAACTGGGCGGGCAGGTAGTTGATCACGCGGCAGCATCTTTCGACGGGACGGTGGTTCTGGACACCTTGTCACTCGACTTTGGCCGGCATTTTATCGGCGACACCGTGTCTCCGATGCTGTTCGACATATTCAACGTGTTTGGCAACGATCGTACCAGCCTGGACCTCGTGAGCGTGACGGGAAGTGGCGACACGGATAAATTGTCAATCTGTCTGATGCAGTTTCTTGCGCTTGCGCCTGGCGATGCGTTTCATTGTGCCGCTTTCCTCGATACTTCTGTAATAGGCGGGTTTGATGCAACCTATTCGATCCAGCTGCGGGACAACGCGACGGGCATCGGTGGTACGCCTGCAGTATTTTTTCTGACCTTGAATCTCGGTGCGGACGTTGTTGCAAGGCGGAACGCTACGCCCGAGCCGAATTCCCTGGGGTTGTTGGGCGTTTCGCTTCTCGGCGTGTCTGTGCTGAGCCGCAGGCGCAAGAAGAAGTAGTTGCCTATCGGCCGGGCGTCTGCTTAATGCGGGCGCGGGGCAAAAAAACGCCCGCTCTTTCGAGCGGGCGTTTTTGTTTCGTGCGCCCGGCAGGGCGCACTCACTTGGAGGTGAAAGTCCTCTACTCGCCCGGCAAGGGGAAGAGTTAGCTGAACGGCAAGGGTGTTCTGGGCAACTGGAAATCTGGAGGAAGCCGAAGGCAAAGCGCTGGCCTGACGAACAGGAAGCGGATACGAGGCGGCACGGCGGGGTAAGGCGGCCAATATCGTCGAAGCCCGAAACTTGTACGGAACGCCGTGACGTATATCCGACGGG
>JAEUNM010000055.1 GCA_016791105.1 Rhodocyclaceae bacterium
GGTGTCGGTCTCTACCACCATCGCCGGACGGGGCATGTTGCCCCGTCCGCATCGTTTCGGGCGTTTCCATCCAGAGCACGCTCCCTGGTCCGTCACGTTCCGAAACGTTCGGGACGGGGTAAATACCCCGTCCCGCTGGGCGCGATGTGAGCAATATCGGCCACTGGGGTACAGGCGACATGGAACTCACCTTGCGCTCCCCCGGCGATTTCGAGCGCGCCAAAGCGCTCATCGAACGGGCGTACTCGGAAAACTGAGGGCATTACGTGTCGACACACGTATTGTTCGACGGATCGAGACAGGCGCGACGTTCAATGCAATCGGATTTCTCGTTGGGTCGGAATACGCACCCGTTCACGCTTCTCGTATTGGTACGCTGCGCCGGTATCGCGCACGATGCGGCAATCGGGCGAGGCAGCGTGAAACAGGCTGTCTGCCCGGCGCGCCTCCGAGCAGATGCAGCAAGATCGCGCCGGCCTGAGTGTCGTCAATGCGTCCCTTCGCGGCGAGGTAGCGGAACACAGCGACCGCTTCGTTCGCGCCCTTCGTTCAGCCATCAACCCGAATACGAACCGCTCTCGGGCGTGGGTTTCAATCAGGCCGTCGCAGGCGTTGTGGTCAACCGCGCGGCGCAAGGTGTATAGAGCGAGTAAAAACGGGGTGTGTCCCAGTTTTCCGGTCAGTTATCCCGCCCGATTTCCCCGCCAACAGCTTCGAGGCCGCGCTTTCTGCTTCGGCAGAGCGCTTCACGAGATCTGAACCGGCGTTGGCCGACGCATACATAACTGCGGACCTGCGTTCGTGTCGATGCCGCCGACCGGAGTTTTTTTGCGAACCTGGTTTTGACAGAGCCGCGGACCGGCGACGGAGATACTGCGCGTACGTTGGCTATTTCGCCTTTTACTGTTGCGTTTGTGGCCGCTTCAGACCTCGAACCTCGTTCGAATTTGCCTGAAGTTCGACGCTCGAAGGCGGTAACGCGCCAGTCAGCGCAATCAGCGCCAGGTTGTCGCAAGGGGGGAACTAAATGGCGCGCCCGACACGATTCGAACGTGCGACCCCTGCCTTCGGAGGGCAGTACTCTATCCAACTGAGCTACGGGCGCGCTGGCGGTGACGGCTCACCCCACACAAACTGGGGCAAACGGACAGCCGCAGATTGTAACCCGCGTGCGGCGCAGCGTCCATGCGGCAGTAGCCAGAATTGACGCGGCGGGCTATACTCACCGGCTTTATTTGCGCCCAATCCTTTGATCCAGGAGCTAAAAAAGTGTCCGACCAGCAAGAACACGGTTCGCTCATCCGTACCCCCAAACAGTTGATCATTGCATGTGTACTCGCGCTCGTGGTGCCGGTGGGTCTGGCATTGCTGGGCGCGCAGTTCGTGACCGTGGGGCGCAAGGGCGTCGATTCGGCCACGGAAGAGCGCACCGCGGCGGCCATTCTGCCGGTCGCGCGGGTTGAACTGAATCTTGCCGGCGGCGCTTCCAAAGGGCCGAAAACCGGTGAGCAGATTTATCAGTCGGTCTGTTCCGCCTGCCACGGCAGCGGTGCCGCCGGTGCGCCCAAGGTGGGCGATGCCGGTGCCTGGGGCCCGCGTATCGGCAAAGGTCTCGATGGACTGGTGAAATCCGCTGCGGCGGGCAAGGGCGCGATGCCGCCCAAAGGTGGCGCGGCAGATTTGACGGACGCCGATCTGGCACGTGCCATCGCGTATATGGCCAACAAGTCTGGCGCCAGCTTCAAGGAGCCGGCCATGCCGGCGGCCGGCGCCAAGGGTGGCGACGCCAAGGCGGATGGCAAGGCGGTGTATGAAAAAACCTGTGGTGCCTGCCATGCCAGCGGGGCGGCCGGTGCGCCGAAATTCGGCGACAAGGCGGCCTGGGCGCCGCGCGTCAAAGGCGGCATGGATGCGCTGCTGGGCAGTGCCCTCAAGGGTAAGAATGGTATGCCGCCCAAGGGTGGTAATGCGGCGCTGTCCGACGCGGAAGTGAAGGCCGCGATGGAATATATGGTGAATGCGGCCAAGTAGCCGCCCTTACCAAAAACAAAGAAGGCGCTGCGGCGCCTTTTTTGTTTTTACGCAGCGGAGTTTTTGTCGCCCGGCCTGGCGGCTTGGTGCTTGCTCTGGCGTTCGGTTCCGCCGCAATCTACCAGCGCTGGTTGCCGCCAATGCGGGCGTTATGCCGGTTTCAGCTCTTCGCCGCCAGCAAAGCTTTCAACTGCTCCAGCCGTGCCACGTTGGCCTTGCGGTCCTGCGGCGTGTTGGCGGTCGCCTTGCCTAATTCCTGTATGTCGCCGCCCAGTTCGGCGATGAAACGCGAGGGCTCGCACTTGCGGATTTCGCGCCCCATGGGGCGGCGTTCGCAGCAGGTGAGCGTGAGCGTGCGTTCGGCGCGGGTGACGCCCACGTACATGAGCCGGCGTTCTTCTTCCAGCTTGCCGGTTTCCACCGATTCGCGGTGCGGCAGGATGCCTTCTTCCACGCCGATCAGATAGACGTGCTTGAATTCCAGCCCCTTGGCGGCGTGCAGGGTGGCAAGCTGTACCGCGTCCTGTTCGGTCTTGTCCTTGTCCAGCATGCTCAAAAGCGCGATGGATTGGGTCAGTTCGACCAGGCTGCGCTTTTCGTCCTCGCCCTTTCTGCCCATCCAGTCGGCAAATTCGCGCACGTTGGCCCATTTGCTTTCGGCTTCGCGCGGCGGGCAGGATTCGAACAACCAGGTTTCGTAGCCTATCGCCTTGAGTAAATCTTCCAGCACGGCACGCGCCGGTTCGCGTCCGGCGCGCCATTCCATGCGGTTTATGAAATTGCAGAATTCGCTCAGCGGCGCCAGTTGTTTAGCAGCCATGCGCAGTTGCAGGCCGGATTCGAATACCGCCGCGAACAGGCTGATGTGGCGTCCGGCGGCATATTGGCCCAGCGCTTCCAGCGTGCCGCTGCCTATGCCGCGGCGCGGCGTGGTGACGGCGCGTATGAAAGCCGGGTCGTCGTCGGAATTGGCGATAAGGCGCAGATAGGCCAGCAAATCCTTGATTTCCGCGCGGTCGAAAAACGACTGCCCGCCGCTTACCACATAAGGGATTTTCTGTTCGCGCAGCGCCGCCTCGATCGCGCGGGACTGGTAATTGCCGCGATACAGCACGGCGTAGTCGGAATGTTTGGAGCGATGTTCGAATTTGTGGCCGGCGATGGCCATCGCTACCCATTCGGCTTCGACATCCGGATCGCGGCAGGCGCGCAGGCGTACCGCCGTGCCGGGGCCGTACTCGGACCACAAACGCTTTTCGAACAGTTTGGTATTGCGCGCGATCAGGCTGTTGGCGGCAGCCAGGATGCGGCCGGTGGAACGGTAATTCTGTTCCAGCTTGATCACTTTGAGGCTGGGATAGTCGGTCTGCAGCTTGGCGATATTGGCAACGTCGGCGCCGCGCCAGGCGTAGATGGCCTGGTCGTCGTCGCCCACCGCGGTAAATGCGGCACGCGGCCCCGCCAACAGGCGTAGCAGCGCGTACTGGCAGTGGTTGGTGTCCTGGTATTCATCGACCAGCAAATAGCGCAGCCGGCCCTGCCAGCGCTCGCGCGCCTCCGGGTGCTGCGCGAACAGTTCGACCGGCAGCCGTATCAGGTCGTCGAAATCTACCGCCTGGTAGGCGCGCAGGGCGCGCTCGTAGCCAGTGTAAGCATGTGCGGCGGCGGCTTCGAGCGCGTCCTGGGCGTGGCTTTCGGCCTGCGCGGGGGCGATCTGCGCGTTTTTCCAGTTCGATATGCGGGCGGCCAGCGCGCGCAGGTGGGCTTTGTCGTGATCGTGGCTCAGGTCGGCCAGAATGGACTGGGCATCGGCCGCGTCCAGTATGGAAAATTGCGGCTTCAGGCCGGCCAGCTTGGCTTCCTGGCGCAGGATGCGCACGCCCAGCGCGTGGAAAGTGCTGATGGTGGCTTCTTTGGTGGAACGCCCGGGCATCAGTTTGGCCACCCGCTCGGCCATTTCGCGCGCGGCCTTGTTGGTGAAGGTGATGGCCGCGATATGGCGCGGGTCCATGCCGCAGGTTTCGACCAGATGGGCGATTTTTTGCGTGATGACGCGCGTTTTGCCGGAGCCGGCGCCAGCCAGCACCAGCAACGGGCCGTCCAGGTAGCGCACGGCATCGCGCTGTGGTTGATTCATGTCCACGGGGAGCGGGAGGCGCCGCGGCGCGGCGCAGGGAAAGCCGGAGGAGGGCGGATTTTACCGCAGCGCCCGCGGCGGCTTCCAGTCGTGCGCCGCGGGCTGGTGCTAGGCGTGCGTGGGTTCAGTGCCCCAATGCGCCGAATACTTTTTTGGCCAGACCGCCCGCGGCGCCGACCGGATCCTTGCGTATGGCGCGTTCTTCCTCGCCTATCATCAGGAACAGGCCGTCCAGCGCCTTGCGCGTGACGTAATTTTCCAGATGGCTGTCTTCCTTTTTGATCACGCCGAATTTGGACGCCTTGCCGGCGAACTGTTCGTATTTTTCGGCCAGCTTCACCTTGCCTATGGCGTTCTTGACGATGGGCAAAAATTTCACCGTGAGCGGCGCTTCGGTTTTGCCCTTGAAAAAATCTGTGGCGGCGGTGTCGCCACCGGTCAGGATGGTTTTGGCGTCCTGTACGCTCATCTGTTTGACCGCCCCCACCAGCAGGGCCTTGGCTTCCGGCACGGCGGCTTCGGCGGCGCGGTTCATGGCGACTTCCAGTTCTTCGACCTGTTTGCGCATGCCCAGGCCGCGCATGATGCCGGCCACTTCTTCGAGGCCGCCGGGCAGGGGGATTTTTACTTTGGCATTGCCCAGAAAGCCGTCCTTGCGGCCGAGCACATCGACCGCCTTGCCGGCGCCCTGGGTGAGCGCTTCCTTGAGGCCGCCGGCGGCATCCTGATTGCTGATGTCGGCAAGGCTGAATGCGTGGGCGGGCAGGGTGACGGCGAAGGCGAGCAGCAGGACTGACAGGAAGCGGCGCATGGCACGGGTCTCCGTGAGAAAATGTATTCCATTATGAAACCGAAAACCCTCGCAGCGCCAGTCGCCTTTGCGCTGCTGGTCACTCTGCTGTCGTGGCGGGCGATGGACTCGTGGCAGGCGCGGCCGGCACCGCAAGTGACGTTTCAGACCGTGGCTGGCCAATCGTTTGCCACCGCAGACTTGCGCGGCAAGGTGGTACTGGTGAATTTCTGGTCTGTATCCTGCGCGCCCTGTCTGGCCGAAATGCCCGATATCGCTGCGACCTACCAGAAGTTCGAGCAGCGCGGCCTGCGTACCGTTGCGGTGGCGATGCGCTACGACGCGCCCAGTCACGTGGCCGGCTATGCGGCGCGCGAGCGGCTGGCGTTCGATGTGTCTTTCGATCCGGTGGGTCAGCTTGCAGAAAGTTTCGGCGGGGTAGCCGCGACACCGACCAGCTTCGTGATCGACCGCCGCGGCAGCATCGTGGCGCGCTACGTCGGGCCGCTCAGTGTGGCCAAACTGAACGCCTTGCTCGAACGTCTGCTGGACGAGCCGGCCTGAGCGTCCCGGCGGCGGCGCCCGGCGCAAATCACATGTTGCGGTCCAGAAAGGACCTGAACGCCGATTTCGGCATGGCGCCCATCATACGGTCCGCCATCTGGCCGTCCTTGAACAGGATGAAGGTGGGGATGGAACTGACCTGAAATTGATAAGCCAACTCTTGGACATCGTCCACATTCAGCTTGGCGATGCGTACCCTGCCGGCGAATTCTTCCGCAAGTTCGTCCAGCACGGGCGCCACCATGCGACAGGGCCCGCACCAGGCGGCCCAAAAATCGACCAGAACGGGCAGTTCGGACTGCAGCACTTCGGCTTCGAAATTTTCTGCGCTCAATACGACGATTTTTTCGCTGGCCATGGCGGCTTCCTGTCGGGTCTTGGGAAAGGGGCTGTGTGCGCAGGCCCATTTGGGCGCATCAGGCTGGGCGGCTACGCGGCTCGCGCATTGTATAGGATAGATTTGGCCGGGCAGACGCCTTGCGGCACGGGAAAATTCCTGGGGGCGTGCGGGCGTTCCGCCCGCATTTTGTGCGCCTGGATAGGCTGGGCCGCGCGCTGCCTATCATCCAGGGCGGAGCTGTGCGGTCGCGGACGGCAGGCCTTGCGTGCCCTGGTGAATGAGCTTGCCTAGCACAAAATGCAGCAGGGTGATCGGTCGAGCAGCGGGAGGTTTCTGCCGCATTTTCGAGCAGTGTAGGAATTCTTCTGACAAATCACGGGTTTTTGTTACTTGCGGGAGGCTTGTCCCCGGACTTATCCACAGCAATTGTGGATAGCGTAGCAAAAACGTCATGCTGTGCTGGTATACGGCCGGGACTGCGTGCGACGGCAGCAATGATGCCAGTCGCGTCACGGCCACGTCAATTTTCTGTTTGCCGGCTGCTGTGAATAGGCTATAATTCTTTTCTCTTTAGGCGCGTAGCTCAGCTGGTTAGAGCGCTACCTTGACATGGTAGAGGTCGGCGGTTCGATCCCGTCCGCGCCTACCAGAATTGCCGGGGGTCTTCGAATGTCGGCTGTCCGCTTGTACGGTTCCGCGGTGTGCACGTTCACGTGCGGCTGCACCACCGTTACTACGACCTAGCCGTCCTGGACCGAGCCCGATCTTGATGCGAAAAGTGCGGCTCGACCGCACTTTTTTTTTGCTTGCGCGGAGGCCAAGTGAGCATTTCCATCACCTTGCCGGATAGTTCGGTGCGTGAATATGCCGCGCCGCTCAGTGTCGGCGAAATTGCCGCATCCATCGGCTCGGGGCTTGCCAAAGCTGCGCTGGCGGGCAAGGTGGATGGGCGTCTGGTCGATCTGTCGCACCGCATCGAAACCGATGCCAAAGTCGCCATCGTGACCGAACGCGACGCCGAGGGGCTGGATTTGATCCGCCACTCCACCGCGCACCTGCTCGCCTATGCCGTAAAACAACTGTTCCCGGACGCGCAGGTAACCATAGGCCCGGTGATCGAACACGGTTTCTATTACGATTTTTCGTACAAGCGCCCATTTACGCCGGAAGACCTGGCGGCCATCGAAGCGCGCATGCAGGAGTTGTCCAGGCGCGACATTCCGGTGGCGCGCGAAGTGTGGCCGCGTGACCGCGCGGTGGAATTTTTCAAATCCATAGGCGAACACTACAAGGCCGAAATCATCGCCTCCATTCCGGCCGGCGAGGACGTGTCGCTGTACCGCGAGGGCGATTTCATCGATCTTTGCCGCGGCCCGCACGTGCCCTCCACGGGCAAGCTCAAGGTATTCAAGCTCATGAAGGTGGCCGGCGCCTATTGGCGCGGCGATTCGCGCAACGAACAGTTGCAGCGCATTTACGGCACCGCCTGGGCCAAAAAGGACGAGCAGGACGCTTACCTGCACCGCCTGGAAGAAGCGGAAAAGCGCGACCACCGCAAACTCGGCCGCGCGCTCGATCTGTTTCACCTGCAGGACGAAGCGCCCGGCCTGGTATTCTGGCACCCCAAGGGCTGGGCCTTGTGGCAACAGGTGGAGCAATACATGCGCCGCATCTACCAGGAACACGGTTACCAGGAAGTGCGCTGCCCGCAAATTCTGGACCGTGCGCTGTGGGAAAAAACCGGGCACTGGGAAAATTACAAGGACAACATGTTCACGACGGCCGCGGAAAACCGCGATTACGCCATCAAGCCCATGAATTGTCCCGGCCACGTGCAAATTTACAATTCCGGTCTGCACAGTTACCGCGACCTGCCGCTGCGCTACGGCGAATTCGGCGCCTGCCACCGCAACGAGCCGTCCGGCGCGCTGCACGGCATCATGCGCGTGCGCGGCTTTACACAAGACGACGGGCATATTTTCTGCACCGAAGACCAGATCGGCTCGGAAGTGTCCGATTTCATAGACGTGCTGCACAAGGTGTATGCCGATTTCGGCTTCGAGAACATCGTCTACAAATTGTCCACCCGGCCGGCCAAGCGCATAGGCACGGACGAAATTTGGGACAAGGCCGAGCGGGCGCTGGCCGACGCGCTGAACGCCAAAGGCGTGCCCTTCGAGGAACTACCCGGTGAAGGCGCGTTTTACGGCCCCAAGATCGAATTTTCGCTGAAGGACTCGCTGGAGCGGGTTTGGCAGTGCGGCACCATACAGGTCGATTTTTTCATGCCGGAACGCCTGGGCGCGGAATACGTGGCGGAGGACAACACCCGCCGCGTGCCGGTCATGTTGCATCGCGCCATCGTCGGCTCGATGGAGCGCTTCATCGGCATCCTCATCGAACACCATGCCGGCGCCATGCCGGCCTGGCTGGCGCCGGTGCAGGCGGTGGTGCTATCCATTACCGATCACGCCGGATCTTATGCCGCCGATGTCGCGCGCCGGCTACGTGGCGCCGGCCTGCGCGCAGTGGCGGATTTGCGAAACGAAAAGATAGGCTATAAAATCCGCGAACATAGTTTGCAGAAGCTGCCGTATTACCTTGTCGTGGGCGACAAGGAAATGGCAGTGCAACAGGTAGCCGTGCGTGCCCGTGGCGGGAAGGATGTCGGACCGATGAGTCTCGAATCCTTCATCGAGCGTCTTCGGCATGAAGTTGCCGAAAGGGCGTAGACGCGCGGCTTTTGTTTTTTATTAGCGGGGTATCCAACCATAGCCATACAGCAGAAGACGCAGCGCATCAACGATGAAATTTCCGTCCCGGAAGTGCGTCTGGTAGGTATCGAGGGTGAGCAGATCGGTGTCGTGCCGCTGCGTCAGGCGCTCGCGATGGCCGAAGAAGCGGAAGTCGATCTCGTGGAAATTGCACCGCTCGCCAAGCCGCCCGTGTGCAAGCTCATGGACTTTGGCAAGTACAAGTACCAGGAAGCCAAAAAGGCGCACGAGGCCAAGCTCAAGCAGAAACAGGTGCAGGTGAAGGAAATCAAGCTGCGTCCGGGTACCGACGAGAACGACTACCAGATCAAGCTGCGCAACCTCGTGCGGTTTCTGCAGGATGGCGACAAGGCGAAAGTTACGCTGCGTTTTCGCGGCCGTGAAATGGCGCACCAGGAGTTCGGCATACGCCTGCTGGAGCGCGTGCGTAACGACCTCGACCAGTACGCCACGGTCGAACAGTTTCCCAAACTGGAAGGCCGCCAGATGATCATGATTCTGGCGCCGTCCAAGAAAAAGCCGCACTGAGGGCCGCAGGCTCGCAGTGATGCAGTCGCCCGCACAGGCCGTGCGGCGCGCAGGAACGGGTGCCGGGCACCCGTTCAAAACAAGTGGTTGCGGGTTCCGACAAGCGCTTCCAGGGGGAAGCCACCTGTTGCCACAAAAAATGGAGTGGCCATCATGCCCAAAATGAAGACGAAAAAGGGCGCGGCGAAGCGTTTCAAGGTGCGTGCCAGTGGCAGCATCAAACGTTCGCAAGCGTTCAAGCGTCACATCCTGACCAAAAAATCCACCAAGATGAAGCGCCAGCTGCGCGGTATGACGGGTGTGCATGCCACCAACGAGGCCGGCGTTCGCGCCATGATGCCTTACGCCTAAGGAGACGGAACCATGCCACGAGTCAAACGCGGTGTAACGGCGCGCGCGCGCCACAAAAAAGTTCTGGCCCAGGCGAAAGGCTACCGGGGCCGTCGCGGCAACGTGTACCGCATCGCCAAACAGGCGGTCATGAAAGCCGGGCAATATGCCTATCGCGATCGCCGCAATCGCAAGCGCGATTTCCGCTCGCTGTGGATCACGCGTATCAATGCGGCGGCACGCGAACTGGGCATGACCTATTCGACCTTCATGAACGGCCTGCGCAAGGCTGCGGTCGAGGTCGATCGCAAGGTGCTGGCCGATCTGGCGGTGTTCGACAAGCCTGCATTTGCGGCGTTTGCCGACAAGGCCAAGGCCCAACTGGCCGGCTGATCGCGCCGCAAGAAACAGAGGGAGGCGCTTGCCTCCCTCTTTTTTTGCGTGCCGCGCGTGGCTTTGCCGGCTGTGCGCACCATTCTGTTTGCCGCGGGAAAACCCCACATGCAAGACCTCGACAGCATCGTCAGCCAGGCGCTGAGCGAATTCGACTCCATCCACGAAGCCGCCCATCTGGAACAGGCCAAGGCCCGTTATCTGGGCAAAAGCGGCGTGGTCACGGAGCGCCTCAAAACTTTGGGCGGCCTGCCGCCAGATGCGCGCAAAGAAGCCGGTGCGCTCATCAACCAGGCCAAACAGCGCCTGGAGCAGGCGCTCGAAGCGCGCCGCGCAGCGCTCAAACAGGCGGCGCTGGAGGCCAAGCTGCGCGAAGAAGCGCTGGACGTCACCTTGCCCGGCCGTGGTTTGGGTCTGGGCGGACTGCATCCGGTCACGCGCACGCTGGATCGCATCGAGGCCATATTCCGTTCGACCGGATTCGAAGTGGCGGACGGGCCGGAAATCGAAACCGATTTCCATAATTTCACGGCGCTGAACACGCCGGAAAACCATCCGGCGCGTTCCATGCACGACACCTTCTACATCGAAGGCAATGCCGGTGTGCTGCTGCGTACCCACACCAGCCCCATCCAGGTGCGCTACATGCAGGCCCACGTGGCGCGCCATCGCGCGCAGATGGACGCCGGCCAGACCATGCCGGCGATCAAAATCATCGCGCCGGGGCGGGTCTATCGGGTCGATTCGGACGCCACCCACTCGCCCATGTTTCATCAGGTGGAAGGGCTGTGGATTGCGGAAGACGTAAGTTTCGCCGGGCTGAAGGGCGTATTTACCGATTTCCTGCGCCAGTTTTTCGAAAAGCCGAACATGCGCACGCGCTTTCGGCCCTCGTTTTTCCCGTTTACCGAGCCATCGGCGGAAATCGACATGAGCTGCGTGTTTTGCGACGACGGCGACGGCCCCAAGGGCTGCCGCGTGTGTTCGCACACCGGCTGGCTGGAAATTGCCGGCAGCGGCATGGTGCATCCCAATGTGCTGGCGCATTGCGGCATCGATGCCGAGCGCTACATCGGCTTCGCTTTCGGCATGGGGCCGGACCGGCTCACCATGCTGCGCTATGGCGTCAATGATCTGCGTCTGTTTTTCGACGGCGATCTGCGCTTTCTTTCCCAATTCCGCTGAGGCGACGCGATGCAATTTCCTTTGAGTTGGCTCGCCGAATTCCTGTCCGGCCCGATTGCGGCCGATCGTCTGGCGCACGAACTGACCATGGCTGGCCTCGAAGTGGAGGCGCTGGCTCCGGTCGCGCCGCCGTTTTCCGGCATCGTGGTGGCTCAGGTCGACGCCGTCGAAGCTCACCCCGGCGCGGACAAGCTGCGCGTATGCCGGGTGTCGGCCGGCGGCGCCGAGGCGCTGCAAATCGTGTGCGGCGCGCCCAATGTGGCGCCCGGCATGAAAGTGCCCTGCGCGCTGGTGGGCGCACGCCTGCCCGGGCTGGATATCAAGGCCGCCAAACTGCGCGGCGTCGATAGTTACGGCATGCTGTGTTCGGCGCGCGAACTGGGCTTGTCGCAAGACCACGGCGGTTTGCTGGCACTGCCGGCGGATGCGCCGGTGGGCGAGGACATACGCCGCTACCTGGCGCTGGACGACCAGATTTTTACGATCAAGCTCACCCCCAACCGGGCGGATTGTCTGGGCGTGGCCGGCATCGCGCGCGAAGTGGCGGCGTTGACCGGCATCGCGCTGGTACCGCCGCGCCCCTACGCTGCGCCAGTCACCCATGCCGCCAGCGTGCCGGTACGCATAGACGCGCCCGATCTGTGCGGCCGCTTCACCGGCCGCATCGTGCGCGGCGTGAATGCCCGTGTGCCGACGCCGGACTGGATGGTGCGGCGGCTGGAACGTTCCGGCCAGCGCTCGATTTCAGCTCTGGTGGATATTTCGAATTACGTGATGCTGGAAATGAACCGCCCCAATCACGTATTCGACGCCGACAAAATTCGCGAAGGCCTGGAAGTGCGCTGGGCGCGGCCGGGCGAACAATTGCTGCTGTTGAACGGCCAGACAATTGATCTGGCGCCCGACGTGGGCGTGATCGTCGATGCCGGCGGCGTCGAGAGCATGGCCGGCATCATGGGCGGCGAATCGACCTCCTGCACGCCGGACACCACCCGCGTGTACGTCGAAGCCGCTTTCTGGTGGCCGGACGCCATACAGGGGCGCGCGCGCCGCTACAGTTTCGTGAGCGAAGCCAGCCACCGTTTCGAGCGCGGCGTGGATTTCGAAGATACCGTCGCCGGGGTGGAGCGCGTCACGCAGCTAATCCTCGAAATTTGCGGCGGCGAGGCCGGGCCCATCGACGACCATGTGCTGAATTTGCCGTCGCGCGCACCGATTACGCTGCGCCCGGCGCGCGCGCGCCGCGTGCTTGGAATTGACCTGAGCGATGCCGACATTGCCGGCCTGCTGGGTCGTCTGGGCCTGCCGGTGGCGCGCGCGGACGATGCTTTCGTCGTCACGCCGCCCAGCTACCGCTTCGACCTGGCGCTGGAAATCGACCTGATCGAAGAACTGGCCCGCCTCTATGGCTACGACAACATACCCGCCGCCGTGCCGCGCGCGCCGCAGCCCATGCTGCCGCTGCCGGAAGCGCGCCGCGGCGATGCGCGGCTCAAACAGATACTGGTCGGGCGCGACTATCAGGAGGTGATCAACTACGCCTTCATAGAGCGCGATTGGGAAGCGGATTTCTGTGCCAACACTACGCCGGTTACGCTCGCCAATCCCATCGCGAGCCAAATGGCGGTGATGCGCTCTTCGCTGATTCCGTGCCTTGTCGCCACCGTCGCGGCCAACCGCAAGCGCCATCTGGAGCGCGTGCGGGTGTTCGAAATGGGGCGTTGTTTCAAGCTCGACACAAACGGCGTGCCAGTGGCCGGCTTCGACCAGCCGCGCCGCATCGCGGCCCTGGCCTGGGGTAGCCAGGCGGCCGAACAGTGGGGCGAGGCCGCACGCAAGGTGGATTTTTTCGACCTCAAGGGCGACCTCGAAGCGCTGCTGGCGCCGGCGCGGCTATCATTCGAGCGCACCACTCACCCGGCGCTCCATCCCGGCCGTGCCGCCAGTGTGCAGCTGGATGGCCGCCGGATCGGGCTGCTGGGCGAAATCCATCCGCAATGGGTGCAGAAATACGATTTGGGCAGCGCGCCCGTGGTGTTCGAACTCGATCTCGATCTGATCGCCGCAAGCACGGTTCCGGCATACCGGGAAGTGTCTCGTTTCCCTGCGGTGCGGCGCGACATTGCGCTCGTCGTCGCGCTCGAGGTACCGGCGGCAACGCTCCAGGATTGCCTCAGGCGCGCCGCGCCCGCTATCGTCGCGGAGCTTGAAGTGTTCGATCAATACCACGGCGCAGGCATCCCTCAAGACCGAAAAAGCCTTGCTTTTCGCGTAGTTATGCAAGATACTGAACGCACGCTAGAGGATAAGGAAGCAGATGCTGCAGTGGCTGCCATGGTGCGTGCTGCAGAGCAGCAATTTGCCGCAAAACTGCGCGTTTAAGTGGGGGAGGTTGATACGGTATGACCTTGACAAAGGCGGAACTGGCCGATCTGCTATTCGAAAAAGTCGGGCTCAACAAGCGCGAAGCAAAAGATATGGTCGAGGCTTTCTTTGACGAAATTCGCGCCGCGCTCGAAGCCGGAAATACGGTCAAACTATCCGGGTTCGGTATTTTCCAGTTGCGCGACAAGCCGCAGCGGCCGGGCCGCAATCCTAAAACCGGTGAAGAAATTCCCATCACCGCGCGGCGTGTGGTCACCTTTCACGCCAGCCAGAAACTCAAGGCGGCGGTCGAACAGCTCGGGCCGCCCGCAATCGAGGAATAAACGCTACTGCCATGGATTCCGATCCCTTGCCGGCGATTCCGGCAAAGCGCTACTTCACGATAGGAGAAGTCAGTGACCTGTGCGGCGTGAAGCCGCACGTGCTGCGCTATTGGGAACAGGAATTCACGCAGTTGAAGCCGGTCAAGCGGCGCGGCAATCGCCGCTATTACCAGCACCACGAAGTGCTGCTGGTGCGGCGCATACGCGAACTGTTGTACCAGGAAGGTTTCACCATCAGCGGCGCGCGCAATCGCCTCAACGAAATGGATCCGCGCGAGGAAAGCGGCGCGCTCGGCGCGCCGCCGGGCGAACTGACGCAGGGCGAGCTGGACATGCAGCGCCTGCGCGCGGAACTGGCCGCCATCGTCGAAATGCTGCGGCGCTGAAGAAAGCCTGCCCGGCGTCTGCTATACTTCTTTCTTGTGTCGGGGCGTAGCGCAGCCTGGTAGCGCACCTGCATGGGGTGCAGGGGGTCGGAAGTTCGAATCTTCTCGCCCCGACCAATTCAAATCCTTCGCAAGGCCCGCATCAGCCCGTCCTTGGCATGCGCATTCTTTTGAGCAACGACGATGGCTATTTCGCCACCGGCATCGAAATTCTCGCGCGCGCCCTGGCGGCGGTCGCCGATATTACCGTGGTGGCGCCCGAGCGCGACCGCAGCGGCGCCAGCAATTCCCTCACGCTAGACCGTCCTTTATCGCTGCGCCGTGCTGCCAACGGCTTTTTTCACGTCAATGGCACGCCGACCGATTGCGTGCATCTGGCGGTGACCGGCATGCTCGACCAGTTGCCCGATATGGTCATATCCGGCATCAATCACGGCGCCAATATGGGCGACGATACGATCTACTCCGGTACCGTGGCGGCGGCGACGGAAGGCTATTTGCTGGGCCTGCCCAGCATCGCGATATCGCTCACTAGCCATGACGGCCGCCATTTCGAAAGCGCTGCGCGTGTGGCGCGGCAACTGGTGGAAAATTTTTCCGCGCGCGTGTTCGACGAGCCGGTGCTGCTCAACGTAAATGTGCCGGATTTGCCGTTCGAGCAAATCCAGGGCATGCGCGTCACCCGCCTGGGCCGGCGCCACAAGGCCGAGCCGGTGGTCAAATCTTTCAGCCCGCGCAACGAGCCAATCTATTGGGTAGGCGCGGCCGGTGCCGCGGCGGATGCCGGCGAGGGCACCGATTTTTACGCAGTGCAAAACGGCTGGGTATCCATTACGCCCTTGCAGATCGACCTCACGCATACGCGCCAGATCGACAAGGTGCAAACTTGGCTGGGCCGTTGAACGGCGATCTCGGCCTGACCTCCGTGCGTGCCCGCACGCGCATGGTCGAGCGCCTGCGTGCGCAGGGCATCGTCGATGCCGGCGTACTGGCTGCCATGCAGGAAGTGCCGCGTCACCTGTTCGTTGAAGAAGGTTTGGCCAGCCGGGCCTACGACGACACGCCTCTACCGCTCGGCTTTCAGCAGACCATTTCGCAGCCCTGGGTGGTTGCACGCATGTTAGAGTTATTGCGCAGCGGGCCGCGGCAACTTGGCAAAACGCTGGAAGTCGGCGCTGGTTGTGGGTATCAGGCTGCCGTGCTGGCGCGCCTGGCGCCCGAGGTATACGCCATCGAACGCATCGCCGGCCTGCTCGCGCGAGCCAAAGTCAATCTGCGCCCCTTGAAGGCCTACAACATTCGGCTCAAACATGGGGATGGTAGTCTGGGCCTGCCCGAGGCTGCACCTTTCGATACAATCATCGTTGCCGCGGCTGCGCCGCGCATCCCGCAGGCGCTGCTGCAACAACTTGCGCCGGGCGGTCGGCTGGTGGCGCCGCTGGGCGGGCCGGGCGAACAGGTACTGAGCATGGTCGATCGCGGCGAGCGCGGCCTTTCCGAAACCAGATATGACTGGGTGCGTTTCGTACCCCTGTTGTCCGGAACCGAATGATTTTTCAGAAGCCCACTTATTGCCGCGCTGCCATCTGGTGCGCGGCCACCGTTCTGGCCGGCTGTGCGTCCGGCCCGCCCGCCCCCGTGTCTGACCGCGGTGGCACCCCGGTTACAGCGCCGCAAGCCCCGCGCAGCGGCTATCACGTCGTTCGCAAAGGCGAAACCCTCTATAGCATCGCGCAGGAGCACGGGCAGGATTGGCGCGAGGTGAAAGCCTGGAACGGCATCGACAATCCGAACATGCTGCGGATCGGTCAGGAACTGCGTGTCGAGCCGCCCGAAGGCGCGGCGGTAGCCAAGCCGGTCGCCGGGCCGGCACCCATCGAGGTGCGGCCGCTGGGGCCGGCGGGTACTGCTGCCGAAGCCGGCGCGCGTCCCGGTGCGGAAGGGGACACTTTCAAGCGCGCGCCCAAGGGCGGCATCAAGCCCTACTCGGAAGAAGCGCTGGCACAGGCGCGGCGTGACGAGGGCAGCGCCGCTGCGGCGGGCGGCGCTGCGGCAGTTGTCGCGGAAGCCAAACCGGAGACCAAACCTGCGGTCAAAACCGACACGAGCAGCCCGGAAAACACTGCCGTTGCAAGCGGCGACGGCGCCCTGGAATGGGGCTGGCCCTACCGCGGGAAAATCCTCACCGCCTTTGGCGAGGGCACTTCCAAGGGCATCGACATGGCGGGCAATGCCGGGGATCCGGTAATGGCTGCGGCCAAGGGGCGTGTGATACTTGTCAGTGAGAGCGTGCGCGCCTATGGCAAACTCGTGGTGGTCAAGCATAGTGAAACGTATCTGTCGGTCTATGCCAACAACAGCAAGTTCCTCGTCAAGGAGGGCGATACCGTGGCTCGCGGCCAGAAAATAGCCGAAGTTGGAATGAGCGCAACGGCGCCCGGCGTGGCAGCCCTGCACTTCGAAATACGGCGCCAGGGCAAACCTGTCGATCCGCTCAAATTTTTGCCTGCACGCTGATGGCAGCCAAGGATCCGGACGGCCTGGAAGGCGTCGAACCGGCAGATACGCTCGAGCCGCAGATGGTCGAGGACGAGGAAGCCGAAGACGTCGAGGCGCCGCTGCCGGAAGCACCTTCCGACAGTGAGCTGGTCGGCGACGTGACGCAGTTGTACCTCAATGAAATCGGCGCCAACGCGCTGCTCACGCCGGAACAGGAATTGCAGCTTGCGCGCCGTGTGCGCGAAGGCGATTTCGACGCCCGGCAAAAAATGATCGAGCACAATTTGCGGCTCGTCGTGAATATCGCCAAGCACTACCTCAATCGCGGCATACCTTTGCTCGATCTGGTCGAGGAAGGCAACCTGGGCTTGATCCACGCGCTGGAAAAATTCGACCCCGAGCGCGGTTTCCGGTTTTCCACCTACGCCACTTGGTGGATACGCCAGAACATCGAGCGCGCCATCATGAATCAGTCGCGCACGATACGTCTGCCCGTCCATGTGGTGAAAGAACTGAACCACATTTTGCGCGTGTTGCGTACGCTCGAAGCGCAGGGTGGCCTGGACATCAGTGCCGAGGACATCGCACAGGTGCTGCACAAGCCGGTGGACGAGGTGCGCCACATCCTGTCCCTGAACGAGCATACGGCTTCGCTCGATGCGCCGCTGGACATCGACCCATCGCTATCCATAGGCGAAGCGCTGGCGGACGATCAGGCCGTAAGTGCGGAAGATCAGATCCATCAGTCCGAAGTTGGCCACCTGGTGCAGGAGTGGCTGGGACAGCTCAACGAAAAGCAGCGCTATATCATCGAACGCCGCTATGGGCTGAACGGGCGCGAGCTGACCACCCTGGAAGACCTTGCCGACGATCTGGGACTGACGCGCGAGCGCGTGCGGCAAATCCAGATCGAGGTGCTGGCGCAATTGCGCCGCATCATGCGGCGCGGCGGCGTGTCGAAAGACGTGCTGCTCTGATCCTCGCCGCGCGCCGCGCTGCGGTGCGGATCAGCCGGTCTTGCCGGTTTTCGCACCAGTACTTTTCTTGTCCCATTCGGTGCGTATCGCGCGCGCGAGCTGGAATACCGACATCGCATAAAAGCTGCTGCGGTTGTAGCGTGTGATGGCGTAAAAATTGCGGTAGCCCAGCCAATATTCAGTCGGCTGTCCGGGCGTGACCAGATCGATCAAGGCGCAGGGCAAATCATCCGTGGCCGGTTCGGCCGGTTTCACGCCTGCCTCCTGCAAGGCAGCCAGCCGGAAGCGCGGTTCTATGCCGGCGTCGATGAGCGGGCGGAACGCCGTACCTTGTTGCACGCTCGCCGGTACAGCCACCGGTTCGTCCGCGGCCCAGCCGGAGTCGCGTAGATAGCGTGCGACGCTGCCCAGGATGTCGGGCTCGCTGTTGAACATGTCGACGCGGCCGTCGGCGTCGAAATCGACACCATAACGGCGCCAACTGCTGGGCAGGAATTGCGCCGGACCCAGCGCGCCGGCATAGGAGCCGACGAAACTATCGACTGCCGTGCCCTGTTCGCGCGCCAGCAGGAACAGCGCTTCCAGTTCGTCGCGAAACAGTTCTGCGCGCGGCGGATAGTCGAATGCCAGGGTGGCCAGCGCCGACAAGGTCTGGAAATTGCCGATGTTGCGGCCATAAATCGTTTCCACGCCTACGATGGCCACCACGATTTCGGGCGGCACGCCATATTGTTCCTGCGCGCGCAATAGCAGCGGCATGCGCGCGTCGGCGTATTCGACGCCGCCGGCAATGCGTATGGGTTCGACGAAGCGGCCGCGATAGCGCTTCCAGGAGCGCTGCGCGGGGCTTTTTGCCGGCAGGATTAGTTTGATCACCTGCGGATCCATCTGCACCGGCTGGAAGGCCTTTACCAGTTCGGCCTCGTCGAAGCCGTGTCTGGCCTGCATGTCGGCAATGAAGGCACGCACGTCCTCGCGTTCGGCATAGGCACGGGTAGCGGCCGGTGCCGGGCCGGCCAGACAGGCCATGAACGGAAGCGCGGAAAGGCGGGTAAGCGCGCGGCGGCGCGATAGCAACAGATTGGACATGGTTCGGAATATCTGTGGGATTGCCGTGCAAGCGAGCCAGCCGGTCAGGCCGGGCAGGGCGGGTACAGGCGTCGCTGCGTAAGGGCGTTCAGGGTTTGAAATGCCGCGCCAGACGGCGCAATTCGGTCAGCGCCGTGTTGTCCGGTGCGGGGCCATAGCGGCCCGCACAGTATAGCGCGGCAATCTGTTTCATCGCGGCGGCGAGATCGCCGCGCGCAGCGGCGACACGCTCGCAATAGGCCTGGGGGCCTTCCCACGCTTCTTGGGCGAGCCCACGCCGCGCCAGTTTGCGCGTCACGCGGCGCCAGGCGATGAGCCAGGGGTCGCGCGGCGCGTGCTGGCGCAGGGCCCACAGGGTGTATACGGCGAGCAACAAGGCGCCCAGGCCGACCAGCCAGAACGCCAGTTTCTGCCAGTCTGCGTCGCGCATGCCCATGCGCGCCATCAGTTCACGCTGGCGAACGGCGTCGTAACCAATTACCCATTGGTTGTAGGCATTGGCGAGCGCGTCCCAGCGGAAACGCAGCGCCCGCAGCATGTCGAAATCGGCGCGTAGCATGAAGGGCAAGGGCTCGCCGCGCGGCAGTGCTTGCGCGAGGCCGCGCTCTATGCGTGAGGGCTGGATGGCGGCGGTGGGGTCTATGCGCGTCCAGCCGCTATCGGCATACCAGACTTCGGCCCAGGCATGGGCGTCGGACTGGCGCACCACGATGTAGCCATCGACCGGATTGCGCTCGCCGCCCTGATAGCCGGTCACGATACGGGCCGGAACGCCTGCCGCGCGCATGAGGTACACGAAGGCCGCTGCATAGTGTTCGCAAAATCCGCGCCGGGTATCGAACAGGAATTCGTCTATCGCATCGTCGCCCAGCAAAGGTGGTTCCAGGGTGTAGGTAAATTCCTGTTCGCGGAAATTGCTTAGTACGCTTGCCACGAGCGCGCGTGGAGTGTCCGCCCGCGCGGCAAGTTCGCGCGCGAAGCGGCGTGCGCGCGGGTTGCCAAGCCGCGGCAGTGCGCGCGTTTCGTCAAGGATGGCGGCAGGCTCGTCGCGTCCCAAACCGGGCACTGGAGCGGATTCCACGGCATAGCGGCGGCGATCGATGACTGCCTTGCGCGCGAGCAACTGATAGTCCGCACTGAGCGTGCTGCCCTCGGGCAAGCTTTGCGGGTAATCGAGCGCGAACAGCCAATTCTTGCCATGTGGCTCCAAAGTGATTTCATATCTTGCCTGCGCATTGCGCGGCGTGTAGGGCAGTGCTGCAAAGCTGTGGCGCGTGCGCGCGCTAATGGCCCAACGATTGCCTTCCAGTTGCGACAGTACCGGCCCGCGCCAGTACAAATCCTGCTGTGCCGGTTGGGCGTCGTCGAATTTCGCGCGAAACGCGATTTCATCGGACAGGGAAAGCTGCGCGATGCTGCCGGGTGCCATGCTGTCCGACAGGCCGCTGCGGCCGGCATGGGCATCCAGCGGCAACCCCCACAAGGGCGCGGATATGCGCGGAAACAGCACGAACAGCACCAGCATGGCCGGGATGGCCATCAACAATAGCCGCCCGCTGCGCAGCAAATTGTCGCGCACGCCGCGCGTGCCGTGGGTGGCGGCGCACAGTGCGGCCAGACTGATCCAGGCGCTCAACGCTGCCAGCAGTGTGGTGGCCATGCCTTGAACGGTCAGGAAGGTGGCGAAAGTAAGAAATAGCGCGCCTTGCACCAGCACGTGGGCATCGCGCCGCGAGTGCGTTTCATTGAGCTTCAGGGCCAGGAACAGGGCCACCAGCGCAACGCCCGGAGCGCGCCCGAATATCTGGCGATAGGCGATCAGTACCGCCCCCAGCGCGGCGACCGACAGAGCCACCAGCAGCCAGCGCGGTGCCGTGGGGCGGCGTTGTTGCCACAACAGCGCGCGCAAGCCCAGCAGGAGCAGGCAGGCGCTGAGCAGCCACACCGGCTGCTGGCCGATGTGCGGCGCATAGGCGGCGGCGGATGCGGCGATGAGCCAGCCAAGCTGGGGCCGCGTCAATGCTTCGGACGGCACCGCCGCGCTGGCCGTGCGCAGCCGCAGCCACTTCATGCTTCGCCCTCCAGGCCGTGCAGGGCGAGCGCGCGCAGGCAGTGTTCCAGATGCTGCGCGCCACTGCCTGCCTCGATTTCCAGATCCGGCAAGGTCAATCCGAATTCGCGGCCGCTGGCGTGAGCGTCCAGGCACCAGCGCGTGAGGCGGGACAGCCGTGCTTCGGTGTCCAATCGGCCCGGCAATTCGGCCCAGCTTAGCCAAAGCCTTGCGGTGCCACTCGATTCGAACAGCTTGCTGACCGGGTTTGAGCCGCGCGCGACGGCTTTCCAGGCCATTTGCCTGGGCGTGTCGCCGCGCCGCCACGGGCGCAAGCCGGCAAAGTCATCGCCGGCCCGCGCCGAGCGCGCGTGGCCGCCGGCTTCGCCGGCCGGTTGCTCGGCGGGCAAAGCTTGCGGTGGCTGTTCCGGTTGCGGATAGACCAGTACGCGCAAATTGCGCGGGTGCGCGTAAGACCAGGCGCGTATCAGTCCGATCGGAAAATGCGTTTCCAGCGTAATGCGGTTTGGCACCAGCCAGCCGCGCTGGCGTGCCGGTACCGGCAGGGACACCGTACAGGATTCGCCGCCCGGCACGTCGGCCGCGACGGCCTGGCTGCCTTCCAGCGACAGCCGGATGCCGTGGCGCGCATCCTTGCGCGGGTTATGCAGGGATACGCGCACCTGCGCGAGTTGTCCGGCAAATACCGGCTCGTTGTAGAGGGCGCTGACTTCGAGATCGACCAGATTGCGGAACGTATGCAGGATCGCGGCATTGCCGACGCCCGCCAGCAGGAACACGAAAATATAGGCCGCGCCCAGGTTGTAATTGATCGCGCCGACCAGCATGACCAATACCCCCACCGCCCAGAACAGTCCCGAGCGGGTCGGCAACACGAACACGCGCCGGTAATTCAGGCGCACCGGGGCCGCTTCGTCCTTGCTCAGCCGGAACAGCCAGCGCTCGAAGCGAGCGCGCAAAGTGGCGGCACTCACGCCGGTCTTTTGCGGACTAGGGGACGGGGACCGCCGCTATCAGTGCGGCGGTCAGGTCCGGCGCACTGCGGCCGCGCAATTCGCCTGCCGGCAGCAGACGGTGCGGGATCACACCGGGGGCGACGGCCTGCACGTCTTCCGGCAGCACATGGTCGCGTCCAGCCAGGAGCGCCCAGGCACGTGCTGCCGCCATGAGCGCGAGACCACCGCGCGGACTCAATCCGACCTCGAATTCCGGCGCACCGCGGGTGTGTTCGATCAGCGCCAGCACGTAATCGAACAGCGCCGGCGCGGCATGTATGCGCTCTGCCGCGGCCTGGGCGGCCTCCAGTTCCGTCGGATCCATGACGGGTGCCAATTGCGCGATGAGCTGACGCCTATCCATGCCGGCGAGCAGGGCGCGCTCCGCATCGCGTGCCGGGTAACCCAGTTCGATGCGCATCATGAAGCGGTCCAGTTGCGATTCCGGCAAGGGGAAGGTACCAATCTGGTGGGCAGGATTTTGCGTGGCGATCACGAAAAAAGGCTGCGGCAGCGCGCGCGTTTCGCCATCCAGCGTGACTTGCCGTTCTTCCATCGCTTCGAGCAGCGCGCTTTGCGCTTTCGGCGTGGCGCGATTGATTTCATCGGCCAGCAATACCTGCGCGAATACCGGCCCGGGGTGAAAGCGGAAGCGCCCCGAATCGCGCTCGAATATGGTCGTGCCGAGCAGGTCGGCCGGCAGCATGTCGCTGGTGAATTGCACGCGCGCAAACTGCAGCCCGAGCAGGCGCGCCAGCGCGTGGGCCAGCGTGGTTTTGCCGACGCCGGGCATGTCCTCGATGAGCAGATGCCCGCGTGCAACGAGGCAAGCCAGTGCCATGCGTATCGGATGTGGCTTGCCAAGCACCACATCGCTGGCAGCTTCCAACACACGCTGAAGATTCTTGCTGGGTGAATTAGGCATAACTTGTGAAGGCGGGACTGCAGAAGCGATAATAACGGTTTGCCGCCATCGCCGCGCGCGTATTGGCCGCAGGTCGCCAAGAAGGCGAAAATTCATCCGGGAGACAGGCATTGACAACGGCATACATTTCCCACCGCGACTGCCATTTGCACAACATGGGGCCACACCATCCGGAGTGTCCGGAGCGGCTGTCCGCCATCCAGGACCGGCTCATAGCGGCCGGTCTGGACCTCTACCTTAATTTCTATGATGCGCCCAGTGCGGAAATAGAGCAGCTGATACGCGCCCACCCGCCCGAGCACGTGCGGCGCATCATGCAGACCGCGCCGCAAAGTGGCATCGTGCACCTCGATCCGGATACCGCCATGATGTCCGACACCCTGCCGGCGGCGCTGCGTTCGGCAGGGGCGGGGGTGCTGGCGGTCGATCTGGTGGTGGGCGGTCAGGTGGAAAACGCGTTTTGTGCCGTGCGTCCGCCCGGTCACCACGCCGAGCGCAGCAATGCGATGGGCTTCTGCTTTTTCAACAACATCGCGGTCGCGGCGCGCCATGCGCTTGAACGGCACGGCCTGGAACGTGTCGCCGTGATCGATTTCGACGTGCATCACGGCAACGGGACGGAAGATATATTTGCCGGCGATGAGCGCGTGCTCATGGTGAGCATTTTCCAGCATCCCTTCTACCCGTACAGCGGCACGGAAAATCCGGCCCCCAACATGTGCAACGTGCCGGTGCCGCGCGGCACGCGCGGCGACGAATTCCGCCGCATCGTGTCGGAAATCTGGCTGCCCCGGCTGGAGCAATTCCGGCCGCAAATGCTGTTCATTTCGGCCGGCTTCGACGCCCACTACGAGGATGACATGGGGTCCTTGGGGCTGGTCGAATCCGATTACGCGTGGGTAACCGAGCAATTGATGGCCTTCGCGGCGGTGCACTGCCAGAAGCGCATCGTGTCGATGCTGGAAGGCGGCTACGCGCTGTCCGCGTTGGGGCGTAGCGTGGGCGCCCACGTCAAGGCGCTGGCCGATCTTTGAACGCCGCGCCGGACTTGCGCCGGCGGGCGGCCGCGCCGCGTTCTTGATTCGGCAAGCGGGGGGCGCTTACGCGCCTTTACATGGCTCGCGTTTTGCGGCTCGCCCGCTTCGGCTAAACTACTCGTCTTTTTCACACTTGGGGCAAGCATGATCACCGGATCGCTCGTTGCCATCGTTACACCCATGCTCGAGGACGGCAGTCTCGACTTTGCCCGCCTGCGGCAACTGGTCGACTGGCACGTGGCCGAAAAAACCGATGCCATCGTGGTGGTCGGTACGACCGGGGAATCGCCCACGGTCGACATTCCCGAACATTGCGAACTGATACGCCAGACTGTCGAATTTGCAGCCGGCCGTGTTCCGGTCGTCGCCGGAACGGGTGCCAATTCGACCTCCGAAGCCATAGAACTTATGCAATATGCGCGCAAAGTCGGCGCGCAGGCCTGCCTGTCGGTGGTTCCGTATTACAACCGGCCCACGCAGGAAGGTATGTACCGCCATTTTCGCGCCCAGGCCGAAGCGGTCGATCTGCCGCTCATCGTGTACAACGTACCGGGCCGCACGGTGGCCGATCTGTCCAATGACACCGCCTTGCGGCTGGCCGAAGTGCCGGGCATCGTAGGCATCAAGGATGCCACCGGCAGCGTGGATCGGGCCTGCGACCTGATCGCGCGCGCGCCACAAGGTTTTGCGCTGTATACCGGCGAAGACATGGTGGCGCTGCCCTTCATTTTGCTGGGCGGCCATGGTGTGATTTCGGTGACTGCCAACGTCGCGCCGGGCGCCATGCACGACATGTGCGTAGCCGCTGCCGCGGGCGATCTGTCGCGTGCGCGCGCGCTCAATGCGCCGCTGGTAGGGCTGCATCGCAACCTGTTCTGCGAAGCCAACCCCATACCTGTCAAATGGGCGCTGGCGCGCATGGGGCGTATCGCCTCCGGCATACGCCTGCCGCTTACCGAATTGTCGGAAGCCATGCGGCCGCGGGTGGAAGAAGCCATGCGTCAGGCAGGACTGCTGGCTTGAGGAATCCGTTCATGCAAAGCAGGAAATTTCTTGCGCTGGCGCTGGTCGGCGTGCTGGCAACGGGTTGCAGCACCTCGTTATTCGAAGGCCGCAAGATCGACTACAAATCGGCAAGCAAGCAATTGCCGACGCTGGAAGTTCCGCCCGATCTTACCGCGCCCACGCGTGACGACCGCTTCGCCGTGCCCGACGTGAACCCGCGCAGCTCGGCAACTTACTCGGTGTATAACGCCGAGCGTGCCGGCAAGCCGCAGGCTACGACCGGCCAGGAAGTACTGCCCGACGTCGACAAGATGCGCATCGAACGTTCCGGCAGTCAGCGCTGGCTGGTGGTTGATACGCCGCCGGAGGTGTTGTGGCCGCGCGTCAAGGAGTTCTGGCAGGAACTGGGCTTCCTGATCAATATCGAACAGCCCGACGCGGGCATCATGGAAACCGACTGGGCTGAAAACCGCGCCAAAATTCCGCAGGATTTCATCCGCAACACCATAGGGAAATTTGTCGATCAGCTCTATTCGACACCGGAACGCGACAAGTTCCGCACCCGCCTGGAACCGGGTTCCAAGGCCGGAACGACGGAAATTTACATCAGCCATCGCGGCGTGCTGGAAATTTTCACCAGCGAAGGACGCACCGACACGGTGTGGCAGCCGCGGCCGCCCGATCCGGAACTGGAGGCGGAAATGTTGCGCCGCCTCATGGTCAGGCTGGGCGTGGACGAGGTACGCGCCAAAACCATGCTCGCTGCCGACCAGGCGGTGGAACGCGCGCGTCTGCAAAAGCTGCCGGGCGGCGCCCAGGTGCTCGCCCTGCAGGAGCCGTTCGACCGTGCCTGGCGCCGGGTTGGGCTGGCGCTGGATCGCGTCGGCTTTACCGTCGAAGATCGCGACCGCTCGAGCGGAATGTATTTCGTGCGCTACGTCGATCCCGAAAAGGATGCCAAATCCAAGGAAGAAAAGGGCTTTTTCAGCCGCATGTTCTCGGTGTTCAGCAGCAGCAAATCGAGCAATGTGCTCACCGACGAGGCGCGCTATCGGGTCTACGTGAAGGCGGAGGGCGACGCAAGTGCGGTCAGCGTGCTGGCGCGCGAAGGCGGTAACGACACCTCCGATACCTCGCGCAGGATCATGAGCTTGCTCTACGAGCAGCTCAAATAGGTGGTCGGTGCCCGTCGCGGCGGGCACTTGGCGTGCCCTCCTCGGTGCGCAACTGAGGGCGAGAGACGCAAAAAAGCCGGCATTGCTGCCGGCTTTTTTGTTTCCGGCGCCAAGCGGGCCGCCGGATATGAAACGAAATGCTTACTTCTTCTCTTCGGGCTTCGCCTCGGCCGGAGCGGCAGCGGGCGCAGCAGCGGGAGCGGCAGCCGGCGCAGCTTCGGCAGGCTTGGGCGCTTCGGCAGCGGGCGCGGCCGGGGCAGCCGGCGCTTCAGCCTTGGGCGGCTCCGGAGCCGGGGCCGGCTTCGGCGCTTCTTCTTTCTTGCCGCAGGCGGTCAGCGCCAGGGCGGTAAACAGAGCAACGAGAACGGAATGCTTCATGGAACAAGTCCTTTATTTGAAGTGACAAGATAGCCCAAAAACTGGGGGCAAGCCGATAACGCCTCGACCAGGGCCAAAGTTTACCAGATCGATGATGCAATGCAGCATTTTTGCCGGCCATGTCGTAAAACTACAACCCAAGTGTGGTTCCGGCAACACTTGGTTCCGATAATTCCCAAAGTTCATCGAAGCGTTGCACGAGTGGTTCGACGCGCTCGGGCAGGTCGACGAATTCCTTGCCGCGCATGTGATCGGCATGGATGCGCAATATCCCATGCTGCGCGTCGGCCAGAATGAAACAATCTTTGAGATGACGCAGGTCCGCAGGCGCGCGGCGAATGGTAAAGCAATGTGCATGGATGCGCAAAAGATTCATCAGTCGCGGTGAGTGCGCTTCCAGCCTGTCGCAGTGCTGCAGCACGACCCGCAGCGAGGCACCTGGACGGCGCAGGAATTCGTCCACTGCTTGTGCACCGCCGCGCGATTCCAGTCCGGTAGTTTGCAGGTCCGGATCGAAAATCCGCACTGCAGCAAACGCACGCGCCAGCGTCGCAATGATGCCGCGCTCGTAGCTGCTTTTCGTGTCGAACGGAAATTCGCCCGCCGGCGTGCTGCAGGTGTCGTCTTGCGCTTCGCTCATGGGGTTTCGGGGTGCAGGTAGCCGGCGCAATACCATTCATACAACAAGGCCTGCGCGGCTGGGCTGAAGGAATCCGGCGGTCCGGCCGAACGGCGCAGGTCCGCTAACGCGATGAACCAGGCGATATCGCCGGCCGCCGGAAAATGGCTTTCGCCATTCATATATAGCCGGCCGGCGCGCCACAGCAACTGGCTGCGTGCGTCGAGCTGCACGCCCTGCCGCGCCGCAGCCGCGAAGCGTGGCCCCGACATGGGGCGCCGCGGCGGGTCAAAAAACACTTGCGGCTTGGGTTCGGTCAGATAACAGCCCAGGAATTGTTCGATGTCGGCACTTTGCCAGCGTATCGCATTCACCATTCCGGATACCTGGTCCACCATCGCGTCGGCAATTTCCGCCGGTGAATCCTGCTGCCTCAGGCCGGGATCGGCATAGGCCCCGGGGATTTGCAGACGTTCGTGCAGATAATCGAGAAAGGCCCGGCCCAGTTCCTGTGCCGAGGGGGCGCGAAAGCCGATCGAATAGGTCATGCATTCGCCTTCGGCAATACCGTTGTGCGCATAGCGCGGCGGCAGGTAAAGCATGTCCCCGGGTTCCAGCACCCATTCCTGCCGGGGCTGGAAATTGCTCAATATGCGCAGCGGAAGGCCGTCGATCAGTGTCAGGTCCTCGTCGTCGCTGATTTGCCAGCGGCGGCGGCCCATGCCCTGAATCAGGAACACGTCGTACGAATCGAAGTGTGGGCCGACCCCTCCGCCCGGCGTGGCGTAACTGACCATGACGTCGTCCAGACGCGCGTAAGGGATGAACGCAAAGCGGCGCATCAGTGCGTCGGCTTGCGGCAATATGAGGTTCAGCCCCTGCACGAGTACGGTCCACGGGGTGCTGCGGGCGCGCCGCAGCAAGCTTTTGGCGAGCGGGCCGCGTTCCATTTCCCAGTCCGTGCCGGCCCCGGCCACCAGGCGCGATTCCACGTCCTCGCGTTGCGCGAGGCGCAGTACGGCGTCGCGATCCAGCAGGCCGGTAAATCCGGGCAGGGCTTGCCGTACCAGCAGAGGCTTTTTCTGCCAATACTGATCGAGAAATTCGGCGGCTTGCAGTCCGCCCAGAAGTTGTTCTTGCATGGGCGCGATTATGCGGCAAAGGCCAGCCAGCGTAGCGGCGGTACCGACTTTGCCGGGTACGGCAGTACAGGCGATACAATCCGCCCTTTTTCCGCGCCGGTCGGCGGGCATGAATTACATAGATATCGAATCGGTAGATCACGAAGGGCGCGGCATCGGGCGCGTCGAGGGCAAGGTGGTGTTTGTGGAAGGTGCGCTGCCGGGCGAGCGCATCGTGCCCAACGTGTATCGGCGCAAACCCAGCTATGAATTGGCGCGCGTGGCGAATTTCGTGCGCGAAAGCAGCCAGCGCGTCACGCCGGCTTGCCCGCATTTCGGCGTGTGCGGCGGCTGCAGCATGCAGCACGCGGCGCCCGGTGCGCAGGCGGCCATCAAACAGCGCGTGCTCGAAGATGCCTTCTGGCACATAGGCCGGCTGCGGCCCGACACGATTTTCCCGCCCATATTGGGGCCGGATTGGGCTTACCGCATGCGCGCGCGTCTTACCGCGCGCAATGTGCCGAAAAAGGGCGGGGTGCTGGTCGGGTTTCACGAGCGCGGGAGCAGCTATGTGGCCGACATGCAGTCCTGCCGCATACTTCCGCGTGCGGTTTCAGACCTGCTGCTGCCCTTGCGTGCGCTGGTGGGCAGTCTGGCGCGCCCTGACCGCTTGCCGCAGATCGAACTTGCCTGCGGCGATGATGCCACGGTACTGGTGTTCCGCCATCTGGAACCGCTGTCCGACGCTGACCGTGGCGCCCTGACGCAATTCGGCCGCCAGCATGGCGTCAAAATATGGCTGCAGCCAGGCGGGCCGGACAGTGCTCGGCCGCTCGCCGAGGGCGATGAGGAGTTGTATTACACGATTCCGGATTTCGGCCTGCGCTTCGAATTTCGTCCGACAGAATTTACCCAGGTCAATTTTGCCGTCAATCGCATGTTGGTGCGGCGCGCCGTGCGCCTGCTCGAAGCGGCACCGGGCCAGCGCGTGCTGGACCTGTTTTGCGGGCTGGGTAATTTCACGCTGCCGATTGCGCGTTCTGGCGCGGATGTGCTGGGCATCGAAGGCAGTGCCGGCTTGGTTGCGCGTGCCAATGCCAATGCGGCCCGCAACGGCTTGGCCGGGCGCGCAAGTTTCGCCAGCGCCAATCTGTTCGAGGTGGATGCGGCGCAGCTCGCCGCTTGGGGCCGATTCGACAAATGGTTCGTCGATCCGCCGCGCGAAGGCGCCCTGGCGGCGGTGAAGGCGTTGCAGCCGCATCCCGGCATGCGCATTGTGTACGTATCGTGCAACCCGGCCACGCTGGCGCGTGATGCCGCGGTGCTGGTGCATGAAAAAAGCATGCGGCTCCTTGGCGCCGGCATTGCGAATATGTTTCCGCATACCTCGCACGTCGAATCGATCGCGCTATTCGAAGCGCCGTAGGAGCGGAAAAGTTTTTTCCGGCTCCTGCGGCTGCGCGCGGGTAGCGCCGCGCGGCACAATGCAAGGCGGGTTAAAATTCAAGCTTGGCTCGGGATGGGTGGCAGAGCGGTTGAATGCACCGGTCTTGAAAACCGGCAGCCCCGCAAGGGGCTCGTGGGTTCGAATCCCACCCCATCCGCCAGAATTGGCGGCGTGCCGCAGGTAATCCCCTCGCACAGCGTGCCGTCTGTGGCGCAGGAGCGGCGGTGCCGAGAAGCTTTTCACCTCTGATCGATTTGCTTTGCCTTACTCGCAACGCTGCGGCCGCCTGAGCCCCACCTTAAGTTGCCTGACGTCTCGGCGGTGCTCCGCCGGCGGCGCAAAAATACCTGCTATGCATGGCTAGGACATGGCTTCCAGACGCTTGTTAGACATATACGACCACGACCGCACGTTCACCGCCATGCGCTACGTATATCCGGTCGTATCGCGCCGGGCGGGTGGCGTATCCGTGGGTATCAACCTCAATACCAACAATGCCTGCAACTGGCATTGTGTGTACTGTCAGGTGCCCGGGCTGGTGCGCGGCAAGGCGCCGCCGGTCGATGTCCATGTGCTGGGCGCGGAATTACATGGCTTTCTGAAAGACGCGCTGCAGGGCGATTTCATGGTCCGCCACGTACCCGCCGATGCGCGCCGCATTAGCGATATTGCTCTGTCGGGCAATGGCGAACCGAGCAGTGCGGCCGAATTCGCCGAAGTGATCGATCTCGCCGCTGCATCGCTACAACAATACGGACTGGCGCAATCCGCCTTGGTACGCGTGATTACCAATGGCAGTCTGGTCGATCAGCCACAAGCGCGTGCCGGATTCGAGCGGCTGGGGGTTTGCCGTGGCGAAGCCTGGTTCAAACTGGACGGCGGCCGGCGTTCCGATATTCAGCAGGTGAATGGCGTGGACCTCGATCCTCAGGCCATTGCCCGGCGCCTCGCGCTGTGCGCCAGTCTATGTTCGACCTGGGTTCAGACCTGCGCCTTGCGTTTCGACGGGCTGTCCTTGCTGCAGGACGGACTTGACGATTATCTGCGCATACTCGATGCCGCAGGCATGGAGCGCCTGCGCGGCGTACTGTTGTATGGCCCGGCGCGTAAATCGATGCAGCCCGAAGCGAGCCGTGTGTCCTGCCTCGCCGACGACGAACTACAGGCCATAGCAGAGCGCCTGCGTGAAAAAGGGCTGACAGTACATGTCAGCCCTTAACTCTGGATAGCGCCGAATAAAGATTCTTGCAGGGTTTTCTTGCGGGCGGTAACGCTGGCCTGGCTTTGCGCGTGCTTAGGCGTAAACCGTTTACCGCGCCGGCAGCGGGCTGCCCGTAAAGTTGCGCGGATACGACGCAGGCCGGCATTAGGCCTTTTTGGGTTTTGCGCGCGCGTCTTTCTTGAGACGTTTGAACAATTCGGGTTCGTGGACTTTCAAATACTCCACGATTTCCCAATCTTCGCGTTTTATTTTATTGATGTCGATCTGCTCGACGTGGACCAGGCGCAGCAGCGATTGGACGGGGCGCGGCATGCTACGGCCGGATTCGTAACGCGAGCCCCCACTCTGAGTTACGCCCACCTTGGACCAAAACTGCGATTGATTCAAACCCAGCTTGCGCCGGATCTCGCGGGCGTCTATTTTCTCTGCAGCTCTCATGGTTTTGCCTTCCTAGTCGAGTGTCGTCATTGCGGCGCGCGTGCGGTGCCACCGCATCTTCTGGGTACGACGAAAGTAATACCCGGCTCCAAGTATAGAGCAATATTTTTCTCACATACAAATCCAAAAGGCTTGCAGGAAATCGGAGTCGCGATTGCCTGTTGCGGCCGTGGATGGAGTCGTACCTGTGCGGTCCGATGCGCAACGCGGCGCGGTCTGCAAAACCGCACGCCGGTGGGCTTTCGGCTACAATTCCGGCCTTTTCCAAATCTGGAATCGCCCCATGGCTCTGATCGTACAAAAATACGGCGGTACTTCGGTAGCCAACCCGGAGCGCATCAAGGAGGTGGCGCGTCGCGTCGCGCGCTGGCAGGCGCAGGGTCACCAGGTGGTAGTCGTGGTATCCGCGATGAGCGGGGAGACCAATCGCCTGCTTGGCTTGGCAAAACAGATTTCAGCCAGCCCGGATCCGCGCGAACTGGACGTGATTGCCGCGACCGGCGAACAGGTCACGATCGGCCTGTTGTGTATCGCACTGCATGAAATGGGCCGCAAGGCGCGCAGTTATACCGGTGCCCAGGTGCGGGTGCTGACTGACAGCGCGTTCACAAAGGCGCGCATTCTGGCCATCGACGAACGCAATATTCGCGCCGATCTGGATAGCGGCAACGTGGTGGTGGTGGCAGGCTTTCAAGGTGTCGATGAAGGCGGCAACATCACGACCTTGGGCCGCGGCGGGTCGGACACCACCGGCGTTGCGCTGGCCGCAGCGCTCAAGGCCGACGAATGCCAAATCTATACCGACGTGGATGGCGTCTATACGACCGATCCGCGCATCGTGCCGGAAGCACGCCGGCTCAATCACGTTACTTTCGAAGAAATGCTGGAAATGGCCAGCCTGGGTTCGAAAGTGCTGCAGATAAGGTCGGTCGAATTTGCCGGTAAATACAAGGTTCGGTTGCGCGTCCTTTCGAGTTTCGAGGAGGAGGGCAAGGAAGGCCCGGGCACGCTGATCACTTTCGAGGATGACATCAAGATGGAACAGCCGATCATTTCGGGAATTGCGTTCAACCGCGACGAAGCCAAGCTAACCGTGCTGGGCGTGCCGGACCGGCCCGGCATCGCATACCAGATTTTGGGGCCGATCGCCGAAGCCAATATTGACGTCGACATGATCGTGCAGAACGTGGGCCACGACGGCACGACCGACTTCAGCTTTACCGTCCCGCGCGGCGAATTCCAGCGTGCACTTACAATTCTCAACGACCAGATCAAGCCGCATATCGGCGCGCGCGAGGCGGTGGGCGACAATCGCATCTGCAAGGTATCCGTGGTCGGCGTGGGCATGCGCTCGCATGTCGGCATCGCCAGCCGCATGTTCCGCACGCTGGCGGAAGAGGGCATCAACATCCAGATGATTTCGACCTCCGAAATCAAAATTTCCGTCGTGCTCGACGAAAAATATCTGGAACTGGCGGTACGCGTGCTGCATAAGGCTTTCGAGCTGGACGAAATTCGCGCGTGATCTGGCAGGCCGGGTTTGACCCCAAATTGGACTTGGGCTAGAATTCCGGCCCTTGGTGGCACGGAGAGGTGGCCGAGAGGTCGAAGGCACTCCCCTGCTAAGGGAGCATACGGGCAAAACCTGTATCGAGGGTTCGAATCCCTCCTTCTCCGCCAACAGACACCCGCGTCGGCAACTGGCGTGTAGCCAGATTGCCGATTTTTATGTGGCGGGCCGGTCTGTAAGCCAAGTCGGGCGCTTGCGTCAGGCAGCAGCAATGCCGCGCAGAAGACGAAGCGGCTTGAATCGAAAGTAATCTCTGCTATAATCTTTTTCTTTGCGCCCGTAGCTCAGTTGGATAGAGTACCTGGCTACGAACCAGGGGGTCGTGGGTTCGAATCCTGCCGGGCGCGCCAGTTGTCAAAGGGCTGCAGCAATGCAGCCCTTTTCGTTTGCTTCATTTTCCCTATTGCCGCCGCACGGGCGCAACTTGTGCCGCTTAGCCGCCGGATTGCAGCCGGCGCCACACCGTGGAGCGGCTGACGCCAAGTTTTTTCGCCGCAGCGTCCAGATCGCCGTTGCATTCGTCTACTACGCGTCGTGCATGCGCGCTCTCGGTCGCCTTGCCAAGATGGCGTAAACCAACTGACGCGCTCGTGGGATGGGGCCGGTTGATCAGTTCAGGCATGACAGCGGCAAGTGTCGGAACATCCAGTGTATCGCCCGGTTGAAACGGGCCAAGCAATAAGGCGCGTTCAAGTACGCTTTGCAATTCGCGCACGTTGCCGGGCCAGTCATAGGCCTGTAAATGCGGCAACAAGGCCTCCACCATCCCTTCGGCCGATGATGGCCGGTCAAGTTTATCCAGGCGGCGCACCAGCCGGTCCGCCAATTGGCTCGCGATCGCGCCCACATCTCCAGGCCGCTCACGCAACGGTGGCACCTGTACGCGCAGCACTTGAATGCGATAAAACAGATCGTCACGGAAACGTCCGGCCGCAACCTCGGCTTTCAAATCGCGGTGGGTGGCAGCGATGACGCGCACATCGATGGGCGTAGGTTCTATGCCGTCCAGGCGCAGCACCTCGCGCTCCTGCAATACGCGCAGCAGCCGCGTTTGCAGCGGCAGAGGCATATCCCCGATTTCATCCAGGAACACCGTCCCGGTGTGGGCCACCTCGAACAGGCCGGGCTTGCCACCGCGCCGCGAGCCGGTAAACGCGCCTTCTTCGTAGCCGAATAACTCGCTCTCCAGCAAGGTTTCGGCCAGCGCGCCGCAATTGATGGCGACGAAAGGGCGGTCGCGCCTATGGCTGGCGTTGTGTATACCCTGCGCCAGCAATTCCTTGCCGGTCCCGCTTTCGCCGGTAATCAGCACTGTCGAATCGGCGTGCGAGTAGCGCGCAGCCAGCGCGACCACGGCGCGCATCAGCGGCGATTCGGCCACGATGTCGCGCAGCACGTGGCGCGCGGCAAAGCGGCCGGGGCGGGTCTGCGCCCGTATGTGGCCGTCGGCGCGCTGCACCTCGGCGGTTTCGCGAGCTGTCAATACTGCGCCAGCGGCCTCGCTGCCTTCACGCAGGGACGTGAAATTGGCCAGCATGCTGCGCCCTCTTAGCGTGAGCACGCGGTTTGTGAATTCGCGCTCGGCATCCAATGCCTCACGCAGGCCGCAGCCGGGTGCCAATTCTTCGATATCGCGACCCAATGCACGGCCGACGTCTACGTCCAATAGTCGCGCCATGGCGACGTTAACCGATTCCACCCGCCCCAGTTTGTCCAGCGCCAGCACGCCGTCGCGAAGCTGGTGAATGATGGAATCCAGGCGGCGGCGTTTTGCCTTTTCCGCCAGAGAACCGCGCCAGAGCGCCAGGGCGTCCTCGATCGCCCGCCGACACACGGGCGCCGACAAGGCCAGCACCCCGGTAATTCCTTCTTCTTCGGCAATTTCGGTAACCATCGGTGACCCGACGACCACCTTGCACCCTGAGCGAATGAGGTTGCGGACCTGCGTGCGCGCGGATCTCAGGTCCTTATATGAGGCCTGCAGCACTTCGATGCTGAGCACGGCGCGTATCGAATCGATTTCGTGGCTCACATCGCGATAACTTAAAACACCTACCTGACGCGAGATGCTGCCGGCCCGCACCAGGGCATGCATTATGCCCAGGCCGCTCGAATCCATCAGTATTACCGGAATGTTCAGATGCTTGCGCAGGTAGGCGCCGGTGGCGCCAGCGCAGATCAAGAAGTCGCAAGCCCCGGTTTGCTCCAGTTCCATCGCGTACTCGAGCGCTTGATCGAACAAGCGGTCGATCACGCGGACGTCGGCCCAGCCGCCGAATTCCGGCAGAACGTCATGTACCTCCAGCGCCAGCCGGCTCGGCGACTGTATGCGCTGAAGGTGGCTCAACAAAACCACGATGCGCGGGCGGCGATCGTCCTGATGTTGGGGCCAATGTTCGTCGCTGGGTCGGGCTTGTCGGTCGGCGTGGCGCATGGGCAGCTCGCAAGGAAAGAATTTCACCGGATTTCAGAGGGCTGAAGGATGGTACTCCAGTTTCATTTCTGAAACAGATTTCACCCAGGGATGAAATTTATCACTGTTTCGCTGCGGCAGAACATTTTTCAGAAACTCACAAATACAAATGTAAAAACACGTTTAAACAATGGCTTGGGGTGTTTTGGCAAAACATTTGTCAAAAATGTCCGGCGGCTGGCACGCCTGATGCTTTACAGCCAGCAAAGAGCAAAAAATGTAACCACAAAATTTTCACCCCTGCTGCCGCGGCGCAAGAAACCGAATACCGCGCGCCGCATAAATGCGACGGCAGTGGGTGTTCGCCACCAGACTTAGTGGCGAGAGAGTTCCGTGCGTGTCCTTCGCAGCCACATTGGCATAAGGGCTCTTTGTTGCTTTAAACCGGATAGAGGAGACGGTGCATGAGCCACCTGCTGACCGCATCAGATGCCATTGCTGCCCATGCCAGGGTGGAACCGCGCCGGCTCGCCACGCGCGATTCCAAGCGCGCCCTTAGTTTCGGCGAGTGGAACGACAGAGCCAGCCGGCTGGCTAACGGCCTGCTCGCCCTGGGGCTCGTCAAGGGTGACCGCGTCGCCCTGCTGGCCTACAACTGCGTGGAATGGATGGAAATTTACGTCGCGCTGGCACGCGCCGGGCTGGTTGCCGTACCGCTGAATTTCCGCCTCATGAGCCCGGAAATATCGTACATCGTGTCGCATAGCGAAGCCCGCGCGATGATCGTGCAGGACGATCTGTGCGACCGCGTCGATGCCGTCCGCGCGGAACTAAGCCTGGCGCCGGAATGTTATGTCCACTTCGGCGCACCGGCGCCAGCGGCTTGGTCCAGCTACGAAGGGTTGATCGCAGCGGCGCCTGCGACGCCCCCGGCAGTACGCGTCAAACCCGAAGACATGTTCGCGCTCATGTACACCTCCGGCACCACTGGCCGGCCCAAGGGTGCGGTGCGCTCGCACGAAGGCAACGCCCTGCTGGCGCTTGCGACGGCAGTCGAATTCGGCTTTTCGCGCCATGACGTCGGCCTGTTGGTGATGCCCATGTGCCACGCCAATTCGCTGTATTTCGCAATGACCTTCATCTACATGGGCGCGACGGTGGTGGTGGAGGACCGCGCCAGTTTCGATCCCGAAGCACTGCTCGCCACGCTGGCGCGCGACAAAGTCACCTTTACCTCACTGGTGCCTACGCACTACATCATGATGCTGGGCCTGCCCGATGCAGTGAAGTCCAGGTACGACGTCAGTCTGGTCGACAAGCTGCTGGTTTCGTCCGCGCCGGCACGCAAGGAAACCAAACTGGCGATTCTGGACCACTTCAAGAACAGTCGCCTGTTTGAACTATACGGCTCCACCGAACACGGCTGGGTGACCATACTTCGGCCCGAAGAACAGATCGAAAAACTAGGCTCGGTAGGGCGTGAGTGGGCCGGATCGGGCGCCATAAAAATTCTCGACCTGGATGGCAATGAAGTGCCGGACGGTGAAGTGGGCGAACTTTATTCGCGCACCTCTTATGTGTTCGACGGCTACTGGAAAAACCCGGAAAAAACCGCCGAAGCTTTCCAGGGCGAGTGGTGCACGGTGGGCGACATGGCCCGGCGCGATGAGGACGGCTACATCCATCTGGTCGACCGCAAGAGCAACATGATCATCAGCGGCGGCGAAAACATCTATCCGTCCGAAGTCGAAGGCGTACTGGGCGGATACCCGAAAGTCAAGGACGTCGCCGTCATAGGCATTCCGCACGACAAATGGGGGGAAACGGTACTTGCGGTGGTCGTGCTGCACGAGGGACAGCAGGCCACCGAAGCCGAAATTCTCGATTGGTGCAAGGACCGCATGGCCGGCTTCAAACGGCCGCGTTCCATCGTGTTCCTGTCGGATAGCGACATGCCGCGCACCGCCACGGGAAAAATTCTTCATCGCACCTTGCGCGACAAGCTTGCCACGACAGGCAGGGCCGCTTGACGGCGGAACACTAAACCGCGCACCCAACCCCACTCACTGAGAAAGGACCAGAGGCCATGGAAGATAAATGGTTGGACCCGGCTTGCGCCGCGACCGACGCGGAGGTGTCGGATACCTGCGAGGATCCGTCGCGCAGAAGAACCGTGAAGTTGTTCGCTTGCGCAGCGCTGGCGGCGGCGGCGGGCGTGCGCCCGGCATGGGGGGCGGACGAGGATCCCCCGCGCGTGGGTGACAGGCTGGTGCGCGAGGGCGACGAGAGCAAAACGCCACTTACGAGCGCCGACATCAAGTTCGAAAAGAAGCAGCTCATAGTCTGGCCGCAGGACGCCAAGTCCAGCAAGCTGCGCGACGGCAGCCGCCTGAATCGCATCGTCGTGATCAAGCTCGATCCGAAACAAATGGACGCCGATACCGCCAAAGCCGCCGCAGATGGTGTGGTTGCTTATTCGGCCGTGTGCGTGCACCAGAACTGCGATGTCAATGGCTGGCTGGCCAAAGAAAAAGAGTTTCTGTGCATTTGCCATTTCTCGAAATATTCCCCGTTGCGCAAGGGCGCCGTGACCGGCGGACCGGCGCCGCGGGCGCTGCCGATCATCCCGCTAAAAATCGAAGACGGGAAGCTCGCCATTGCAGGTGATTTTTCTGCCCCCCCCGGAGGGGCTCCCCAGGCGTAAACGCGGCGCCCGATACCACGCGTGCCGGCACGACGCACTTTGCGCCGGACCCACCACCACTAAAGGAGGCAATTTAGATGAACCTGCGTACCCGCTGCCTTGCGGCTCTCGTATTGTCCGGCATCGCGACCGTGGCTGTTTCGGCCGACATGCCGTATTCCACTGTAACCGATGCCCGCCTGGCCAAGCCCGAGGCGTCCAACTGGCTCATGTACCGGGGCGACTATGCGAGCTGGGGTTATAGCCCGCTGGCACAGATCAATACCAAGAACGTCGGCCAGTTGCAGCTTGCCTGGGCATTTTCCACCGGCCAGGTGGAAGGCCATCAGTCGCCGCCCATCGTCAATAACGGCTATATGTTCGTGACCACACCGGGCGCCCAGGTGATCGCGCTGGAAGCCAAGACGGGCAAGGAATTGTGGCGTTACAAGAAGCAGCTTCCCGCCGAACTGCTGCAACTGCACCCCACCAACCGCGGCGTCGCGCTGTACGGTGACAAGGTATATGTCGCCACGGTCGATGCTTTCCTGGTTGCGCTGGATGCGAAAACCGGCAAGGAAGTGTGGACGAGCAAAGTTGGCGACTGGAAGGCCCTGCAATACATCACGCTGGCACCGCTCGCCGCCAAGGGCAAGATCATGGTCGGCTCCTCCGGTGGTGAAACCGGCGTGCGTGGCTTCGTCGCCGCCTACGATGCCGACTCGGGCAAAGAAGCCTGGCGCACCTACATGACGCCGGCCCCCAACGAGCCCGGTGGCGACACTTGGCCCCCGGAAATGTACAAGAACGGCGGCGGCAGCATCTGGATTACCGGCAGCTACGATCCCGCTACCAACCTGGCCTATTGGGGTACCGGCAATCCCGCGCCCTGGCCGACCGAACACCGCAAGGGCGACAACCTCTACACCGGGTCCACGGTAGTGCTGGATGTCGATTCCGGCGCGCTGAAGGGCTATTTCCAGTACAACCCGCACGACTCCTGGGATTGGGACGAAGTATCGGCGCCGGTGTTGATCGACACCGAAGTAAAGGGCAAGAAGGTCAAGGCGGCCGTGCACGCTTCGCGTAGCGGCTATTTGTGGGTGCTCAATCGCGACGGTACGAAGCTTAATTTCGTCGATGCACATTCTTACGTCAATAACAACACGATCAAGTCCATCGACCCGAAGACTGGCCGGCCGGCCTTCGATGACGCGCGCCGTCCCGGCGTGGGCAAGGGCGACGTGCTGTTCTGCCCCTCGCTGTGGGGTGGCAAGGACTGGACGCCTGAATCGTACAGCCCCAAGACCGGCCTGTTCTATATCCCGGCCAACAACAATCTGTGTGCGGAGCTGCCGGAGCCCGAGCCGATCAAGTACAAGTCCGGCGATCTGTACATCGGCTTCCCGATCGAAGCCATCCTGACCGGCCTGCGTTTTGCCAAGGGCGCGAGCGAAGCGCCCAAAACCATAGGCGAAATTCAAGCCTGGGATCTGAAGACCGGCAAGCAGGTATGGACGCACAAGTTCCCCACCTTTAACTGGGGCCCGTTGCTCACCACCGGCGGCAACCTGCTGTTCGCGGGCGGTACCAATGACCGCAAGTTCCGCGCTTTCGACGCGATGACCGGCAAGGTGTTGTGGGAAACCGCCACCCCATCGGGCGTGACCGGCGTACCCACCTCGTTTGAAGTCGATGGCACGCAATACGTTGCGGTTCAGTCGGGCTGGGGTGTCGATGCGCAGCGTATGCAGGGCGGCATCGACCGGCTGTTGGGTTATGCCACCAACGTGCCGCAGGGCGGGACGGTGCTGGTGTACAAGCTGCCCAAGTAAGTCATGCCGAGCAAGCTGCTTATCGCTTTCGAACACGAGGTGAAATGATGGGGAAAACTTACCGTAACTATATCGACGGCAATTGGGTCGAAGGTTCGGGCAAAACCATAGAGGTGCTCAACCCGGCGACCGACAAGCCGATCGCGGCCGTGCCGGACGGCGGCCGCGAAGATGTCGAGCGCGCAATCGCCGCTGCCAAGCGTGCCCAACCGGCGTGGGAAAGACTGCCGGCCATACAGCGTGCCAAATTCCTGTGGGCGCTGTCGGCCAAAATCCGTGCCAATGCGCCGCGCCTGGCTGCCACGATCACGCTGGAGCAGGGCAAGGTGCCGGAACTGGCTGCGGTCGAAGTGGAATTCACGGCCAGTTACCTCGACTACATGGCCGAGTGGGCGCGCCGCATCGAGGGCGAAATCGTCAATAGCGACCGCCCGGGTGAGCACATTCTGGTATTTCGCAAGGCCATAGGTGTGGTGGCCGGCATCCTGCCATGGAACTTTCCGTTCTTCCTGATCGCCCGCAAGCTGGGGCCGGCGCTGGTGACCGGCAACACCATCGTCATCAAGCCCAGCGAAGAAACGCCACTCAACGCCTTCGACTTCGCCGAACTGGTCGCGGAAATCGGGCTGCCGCCCGGTGTGTTCAACATGGTGTGCGGCGGCCGCGAAACCGGCGCCACGCTTACGACCCACAAGGACGTCGGCGTGGTCAGTTTCACCGGCAGCGTGGAAACCGGCGCACGCATCATGGCGGCCTGTGCGCCCAACCTGACCCGCGTAAATCTGGAACTGGGCGGCAAGGCGCCGGCGATCGTGCTGGCGGATTGCGATCTGGACCTGACCGCCAACGCGCTATTCAACTCCCGCGTGCTCAATACAGGGCAAGCCTGTAACGCGGCCGAGCGCGTCTATGTGCAGCGCAGCGTGGCGGAAGAACTGGCCGTGAAAGTAACCAAACTTATGGCTGGCACCAAATATGGCGACCCCAGCGTCGAAAAGGGCCTGCACATGGGGCCGCTGGTTACCAAGGTGGGCCGTGATCGCATCGCAGCCATGGTGGATAGCGCAAAGGCCCAGGGCGCGCAGGTGTTGACCGGCGGCAAGGTGGCTGCGCTGCCCGGCTACCACTACGAGCCGACGGTGCTGCTCGGCGCCAAGCCCGACATGGACGTGATGACCAAAGAGTTGTTCGGCCCGGTGCTTCCCATACAGGCGGTCGATGACCTGGACGAGGCCATCGCGCTCGCCAACGACTCCGAATATGGACTCACCTCGTCCATTTTCACGCGCGATATCAACGCCGCCATGAAGGCGGTACGCGAACTAAGTTTCGGCGAAACCTACATTAACCGCGAGCACTTCGAGGCCATGCAGGGGTACCACGCCGGACGGCGCAAGTCGGGCATAGGCGGGGCCGACGGCAAGCACGGGCTGTACGACTACACGGAAACGCACGTCGTATACATGCAGACCGCCTGAACGCAGCAATTAGACCAGGCGCTTCCGGGGGCGGAAGCGCCGCTTTTGAATTCAACAGAGGAGGAGCAACATCATGAGCTGCGAAGTAAAGAAGTCATTCAGTTACGGCAAATACCTCGGGCAGGCCGCCTTGATCGGCTGTGCCGCTCTCGCCGGCACGGCGCAGGCACAGGTACAGCGCGGCTTTATCGGCGCGCACGAATACGCGCTGCCCGATCCGGCCGGCATGAAGCCGTGGAATGTATTTGTTGAATACTCGACGTTCCAGTCGACGAAAAAAATGTGGAACGCCAATGGAAACAAGATCGACGTCGGTAGTACTGACGTACTGGTCAGCCTTTCCAAGTTCGTGCACTTCTGGGAGGTTGCCCCAGGTGTCGGCATCGCCTGGGAGCTGATCGTTCCAAAAGTCAGTATCAGCGACAGAATGAATCCCGGTGGCACCCATTTGTCCGGCATAGCCGACCCGCTAACCGGTCCGGCGTGGTGGATCAAGCCGGCTCCGAACTGGACCCTGGGCATGGATATGTTCTTCCTGCAGGTACCGATCGGCGATGACAAACTGCGCGGAACGCGCTGGAATGCAGTCGCATCGGTGTTCTGGGACGGGCAATTCGACAAGATCAACTGGACCGGCAATATTGCGACCGAACAGAAGGGAACGGCGGAAGTCAAGGGCGCAGCGCGGCCGGGCGACGTCTATTCCTTCAACAATCGCTTCGGCTATCGCGCCAGCCAGATGGTCGAGCCCTATATCGGTATCGATTACCACTGGACCAGCGCCAGGGATGGCAACCCGCGCGCGCATGAGTGGGCAGGGGCGCTTGGCGTGATGTTCCACATGGCGCCTAATTGGCACATCGCTGTTCACTACGAAGGTGGTATCGACGGCAAGAACATGGGTGTGTCAAACAACATGAACGTGCGCTTCGCCTACGTATTCTGACCGGGCCTGACGGGGCGGCGCGCTGCCGTCCCGTCACTCCTCGCCGGCCATGACCGGCACGTTTCAACCTGCTTTAGTGGTCATCCAAACTGCGCGGGAGAATATTCGATGAGTGCTGCACCCAAACTTTCGGAAAACTGCGCGGCGGCGGTGATCGCCCGCTTTCTCAAGGCCCGCGGCGTGGACCGCGTATTTGCATTGTGCGGCGGCCATATCATGCCTTTGTGGATGCGCATCGACGCCGAAGGCATAAGAATTATCGACGTGCGCGACGAACGTGCGGCCATCTATATGGCCCATGCGCATGCCGAACTGACCGGCAACCTGGGCGTGGCGCTCATTACCGCCGGCCCCGGTGTAACGAATGCCATGACCGGGCTGGCCAATGCCCATGTGGCGCGGGCGCCGGTGCTCATGCTGTCCGGTACGCCGCCGCGCGCACAGGAAAACCGCGGCGCATTGCAGGACATGATACACACAGATTTTGTACGCCCGCTCACGCGCTATGCACGCACCGTGCGCGAGCCCGATCTGGTTCTGCAGGAACTGGACGAAGCGGTGGCGCGCGCATTCGGCCAGGGCAGCGACCCCGGGCCGGTGTATCTCGATTTTCCCGTGGATACGCTACGCGGAGAGGTTTCACGCGCAGTGCAACTCCCAGAGCACTTCGCGCCTAAGGCGCGGCAGGTGTTGCTGCCCGATATGGGGGCGGTGCGTCGGGCCGTTGATCTCCTCTGGTCGGCCCGACGCCCGCTGGTTATTTCCGGCCGCGGTGCGCGCGGTGCGGGGGATCCCTTGGTGCGCCTGCTGGATCGCCTGGGTGCCTTGTATCTGGACACTGGCGAAAGTCGCGGCCTGGTGCCTGACGAACATTCTTCTGTGGTGGGCGCCATGCGCGGCACCGTGATGGGCGACGCGGACGTCGTAGTCACTTTGGGCCGCCGCCTGGATTTCCAGTTGGCCTATGGTTCGCCGTCGGTGTTCGGCGACGCGAAATTCCTGCGCATCGCCGACTGCGCGGCCGAGTTGCGCGACAACCGCCGTGGCGCCGTGGATTTGTTTGCCAACCCGGCCGCTGCCCTGGAAGCCATGCTCGAAGTGGCCGGGGACCGGCAGCCGGCTACTGACCGCGATTGGGCGCGCGGCTATCGCGCCAAACACGAAGAACGTGCGCAGAAGCTGGTGTCGTCGCTACGCGCTGCGGCGCCGGGCAGCGATGGCCGCATGCATCCCAACCGCTTGCTGTCTGCCCTGCGCGACGCCTTGCCGCGCGATGCGGTCATCGTCGCGGACGGTGGGGATTTCCTCAGTTTTGCGCGTGTGGCGCTGCCGGCCACGACTTACCTGGACCCCGGTTCGCTGGGTTGCATAGGCGTGGGAACGCCCTTCGGCATTGGTGCCGCGCTGGCCTGTCCGGACCGCACCGTGGTGGTGGCCACGGGCGACGGTTCTTTCGGCTTCAATGCCATGGAAATCGATACAGCGGCTCGTCATTGTGTACCCCTGCTGGTCGTGGTTGCCAACAACGGATCTTGGGCAATCGAAGTTCGCGACCAGCAGGAGTCTTTTGGAAAGGTGGTGGGCACACGCCTGCAATTTGCCGATTACGCGGCCATGGCGCGCGCATTCGGCCTGCATGGCGAGCGCGTGGAGCGCGCGGAAGATTTGCCGGCCGCGATCGAACGCGCCTTGGCGAATCGGCCGGCCCTGCTGGATGTGCTGGTCACACCCGAGGCGGTGTCCGGGGACGCCAAATCGGGCCTGGCCTGGGTGCCGGATTTGCAGGCGCTGGAAACCTGGGATGTCGCCGAGCGTAAATGGCGGCAGTCGTAAGTCCGCGCCCGCGAGAGGTGCGTTCGAACAGGTTCCGGCAAGGATTTACGGAGGCAATGATGCAAGACAGCAATATTCGCAGTGTACTAACGGCCGCCCTCCTGGCGGGGGCGGCCGCGAACTGTCAGGCATTGGATCTGCACAGCAATCTGAGGAACGGGCAGTCCGTACCAGCCGACTATTACCAGAACAATTTCGGCTGCACGGGTAAAAGCACCTCGCCGATGCTGGAGTGGAAAAACGCGCCGGCCGGCACGAAAAGTTTCGCCGTCACGTTCTTTGACAAGAGCGCGCCCACTCAATCGGGCTTCTGGCACTACCTGGTGTATGACATTCCGGCCAGCAGCAACAAGTTCGAACTGGGCGATCTCACCAGCGCCAAATTGCCGGCTGGTGCCAAGGAGGGCAACACCGATCTGGGCAAGCCCGGCTATTTCGGACCGTGCCCGCCGGTGGGCCGCAAGCATACCTACGAGTTCACGGTGTTCGCCCTGAGGACTGAAAAACTGGACGTGCCGGCCAACGCGACGGCGGCATTGACCTCTTTTTACATCTGGTTGAACACGCTGGACAGAGCTTCGTTCGAGGTGACGGCGGGGCCCCGCAAGTAATGCAGGTGGGGGTGAGGAGGGAGTGGGCGGTGTTGAAGTCGGAAAGAAATCATGCAAACAGAAAGTGAGGCAGCCGTTGCTCTCGCAAGAGGCAACGTAATGTGCGTCCAGACACAGACAACAGGACGCCGCGCGCGGACCCGGCCGCAGGGGCCGGGTTCGTGCGTCTTTTAACAACCAAGCAATTGATAGGAGCGGAGGATGGAATTTGCGCTTAGTCCGGAAGTCCGGGACACCCAGCAAAGCGTCCGCGCCTTCGTGCGCGAGCACGTCCTGCCACTGGAAACCGACCCCCAGGCCTACGATGAACACCAGAACCTGCGCCTGGACAGGTTGGAAGAACTGCGCGCCAAGGCGCGCGCCGCGGGCCTGTGGGCGCCGCAAATGCCGCGCGAGCGGGGCGGGCTGGGCATGTCGGTGGTCGGCATGGCGGCCTGCTACGAAGAGATGAATTGGTCGATATTCGGGCCGGCGGCGTTCAACTGCGCCGCACCCGATGACGGCAACATGATCGTGCTGAACAAGGTGGCGACGGCGGCGCAAAAAGAGCGCTGGCTGCAGCCCATCATAGACGGTCAGGTGCGTTCCGCCTTTGCCATGACGGAACCCATGCCGGGCGCCGGTTCGGACCCGTCCATGATGCGTACCGCGGCGACCCGACGTGGCGATCACTGGGTGGTGCGCGGGCGCAAATGGTTCATAACCGGTGCCGGCGAGGCACAGCACTTCATCCTGATCGCACGCACCTCCGATGACAAGCGCAAGGGTCTCACTGCCTTCATGTTCGACCGTGACCAGCCGGGCTGGCGCATAGAGCGGCGCATACCCATCATGGGCCCGGAAGAACACGGCGGGCATTGCGAACTGGTATTCGACGGCCTCGAAATTCCCGACGAAAACCGTCTGATGGAAGTGGGTGACGGACTCAAGCTGACGCAAATTCGCCTGGGCACGGCGCGGCTTACGCACTGCATGCGCTGGCTGGGGCTCGCCAAGCGCAGCCTGGATATTGCTGCCGCCTACGTCGGGGCGCGCGAAAGCGGGGGCGTCAAACTGGCGGCGCGCGAGGGCGTGCAGTGGATGCTGGGCGATGTCGCCATGCAGATTCAGGTCGGACGCCTGCTCACCATGCACGCGGCGTGGAAAATCGACCAGGGTGATTTTGCCCGCAAGGAAGTGTCGATGGCCAAAGTGGCGGTCGCGGACGTGTTGCACAAGTCGGTGGATACCGCCATCCAGTTGTGTGGCGCGCGCGGTTATTCGCGCGACACCCCGCTCGAATGGATTTACCGCTATGCGCGCCAGGCGCGCCTGGTTGATGGTGCTTCAGAGGTGCACAAGATGGTGATAGCGAGATTTTTCCTCGAGCAGCGTTCGGAGTTGTGGTCATGGGATTGAGTCCCTTGCACGCCATTGCAGGCGACAAGGCAGCCGGGTTGGCGGCGCCGGAGCTGCTGCAGCGGCTGGAGCAGTGGCTGTGTCGCGAAGCCCGCGCGACACAGTTCGTGATCAAGCAGATCAGCATGTTGTCCGGCGGCGCGATCCAGGAAAACTGGTCGCTGAGCGCGGAGGTGACAGGCGGGCCGCATGCCGGGCCGCACGATTGGGTATTGCGTACCGACGCCCCGTCCGCCGTGGCGGTGAGCCTGACGCGCGCGCAGGAATATGCAGTACTGCGGGTGGCGCACAACGCCGGCGTGCAGGTCGCGCGGCCGCTGTGGCTGTGCCAGGACGCGCAGGTGATAGGGCGCGACTTTTTCATCATGGAGCGCTTGCCCGGAATCGCCGCCGCCCATCGCGTGACGCGCGATGCGACCGTGGTGCCGGATGGCCCGCGTCTGGCGGTGGAATTGGGCGTGAATCTCGCCATGTTGCACGCCGTCGAGCCACCCAATGTCGATCTGTCCTTTCTTCCGCTGCCGGCGGGTAATCCGGCGCTTGAGGCGATCGCCAACTATCGCGCCTACCTGGACGAAATCGGATCGACTCATCCGGTGGTCGAACTGGGCTTGCGCTGGTGCGAACTGAACGCACCGGAAACCTGGCGCGTCTGCCTCATCCACCGCGACTATCGCACCGGCAATTACATGGTGCATGGCGGGCGACTGGCTGGCGTGCTGGATTGGGAATTTACCGGCTGGGGCGACCCGCGCGAGGACATCGGCTGGTTCACCGCCAAATGCTGGCGTTTCGCGGGCAGGCAGCGCGATGCCGGCGGAATCGCCGGCAGCGAGGACTTCATGCGCGGCTATCTGGCAGCCGGGGGTAGTCCGGCGACGGCGGCGGATTTGCGCTACTGGCAGGCGATGGCGCATTTGCGCTGGGCCGTCATTGCCTTGCAGCAGGCGGAGCGGCATCTGTCGGGCCGGCAGTGCTCGCTGGAGCTTGCGCTGACCGGGCGCCTGGTGGTGGACCTGGAGTACGAAATTCTCAAGCTGATCGGAGAGGACCATGCTTGACCGTCCGGACGCCCGCGAACTGCTGCTTACGGCGCGGCAAACCTTGCTGGAGCGGCTGCTTCCAGCCCTGCCCGAAGCGCAGCGCTATGATGCCCTTATGGTGAGCAACGCTCTGGCGATTGCGGTGCGCGAGGTGGAACTCGATGCACCGGCCGCACACCGCGAGCGGGCGGCGCTCGCCGATCTTCTGGGTGCGACCGGGCAGGGTCTGGATTTGCCGGAATTACGCCGCGTGCTGGGCAGCCACATACGCCTCGGCATGTTCGACCACGCCCGCCGCGACGAACTGATGGCTGTGCTGCACGCCTCGGTGGAGGCGCGGCTGGCCATCAGCAATCCGAAATTGCTCGCGGCCGGGGACTGAGGTCAGCCTGCCGCAGGGGCCAGTGCAGGACTAGATGACTGACACCAAGGAGTGAAAAAAATGGAACAGGTATTGGCAGGAAAATGCGCTTTGGTGACAGGTACCACCGGCGGGCTGGGTGGACATTTCGCCCTCACGTTGGCGCGTGCCGGTGCCAAGGTGGCGCTGGCGGAGCGTCGCGTGCGCGATCCGAATCCGCTGGTCGAACAAATACGTGCCGAGGGCGGAACCGCGGCCGCCGTGCGCCTGGACGTGACCGACGCCGAGAGCGTGCGCGCGGGCTTCGAGGAGGCCGCCGCGAAGCTTGGTCCGGTGAGCGTGCTGGTGAATAACGCCGGTCTGGCGGTTACCAAGCCATTGCTGGAGCAGACCGAAGAAGACTGGCAAAGCGTCATCGACGTGAATCTGAACGGTGCCTGGCGGGTGGCCCAGGCGGCGGCGCGCCACATGGTTGCGTGGGGCGTGTCCGGCAGCATCATCAACATCACCTCCATCGTCGGTTTGCGCGTCGCCGGCCAGGTACCCGCCTATGTGGCTTCCAAAGCCGCACTTACGCACCTAACGCGGGCGATGGCGCTGGAACTGGCGCGCAACAAAATTCGCGTCAATGCGCTGGCGCCTGGCTATGTCGAAACCGGCATCAACCGCGAATTTTTTGCCAGCGAGGCAGGTTTGGCACTTATTAAGCGCATTCCGCAACGCCGCATCGGCCGCCCGGAAGAACTCGATGGACCGCTCCTGCTGCTCGCCTCGGACGCTTCCAGCTACATGACGGGCTCGGTGCTGGTGGTCGACGGCGGCCACCTGACCAGCAGCCTGTAGTGCATCCGGTCCGAACCTTATTTCCGGAATGAACATGACGAACGACATACCCTCCGCAGCGGCACAGTCCGCCCAGTCGCTGTACGGCTGGTGGTTGGGCGCGATACCGCGCCTGTTCGCTGGATTTACGCCGGCCAATCCGCTTGCCGCGTTCATGCCGCCGGCCAGCGCGGCGCCCGATGTGGCCGAACAAAAACCGGCATCGCCCTTTCCGGTCGGACAGATGGTGCAGGCCCTGGCCAGCGCGCAACAAACCCTGGCGCCCATCTACCAGGCCTATGCCCAGGCGTTGGCCGGCAATATGCCGCAACTGCCGGGCCTGGGCGCACTGCCCATGGGCGCCGAGGCGCAAGCGCAACAGTTTTCCGAAGTGCTCGGGAAATTCGGTCAGATGTTCTCGGCGCCGCTCGCGCTACCTGACGGGGCTGTGAACTCCTGGAACAACTTCCTGAAGCACGACAGCGACGTGCTCGGCTCCTTGATGAGCGGCGCCGAACGTACTTTCGGCGCGGTCGCCGACGCGCTCGGCCTGGCGCCCTCGCGCGATCTGCGCGAGGCCTGGCAAACCATGGAAGCCGCTGCACTTGCCAAACAACAGGCACAGGCCGAATACCTCGGCGTAATGGCGCGTATCTGGGCCAAAGGTCTGGACGGATTGCGCGCGCATCTGACCGAAATGGGTGGGCGTGGCGAGAGCGTGGAGTCGGTGTCGGCCCTCATCCGGCTGTGGGCCAAAGTGGCGGATGCCGCTGCTCACGATGCCATGCAGTCCGAAGACGGCTTGCAGGCCTCGGCAAAAATGATTCGCGCCTCGACGCGCTACCGCCAGGCGGCGCACCGCGTGGTGGGCATCATGAGCGAAGCCATGAACGTGCCGACGCGCGCCGAAGTGGATGCCGCGTACCGGGAAATCCAGGAACTGAAGCGGGAGCTGCGGCGCTTGCGCAAGTCTGGCGCGGCGCCCATTGCAAGCAAGCGAAGCGTTACCCAACGCAAGGATGGAAAGGCATGAGCAAGCCCGAATCAGGCAATCAAGGCACGCCCGCGCAGGCTGTGCTGCCCATCCGCATCACGCCGGAAGGGGTGCTGCGGGAATTTGAAGACATGCGGCAGAAAATTTCGCAGGGTGTGAAGCGGCTGACCGAGTACACGGACGATGATCTGGCCATCGCCACCGCGCCCAAGGACGAGGTGTGGCGGCAGGACATGGTGCGGCTGTACCGCTACCGGCCGGTGGTGGAAAAGCCGGCGCCGGTGCCGGTACTGATCGTGTATGCCCTGGTCGGGCGCTATCAGATGATAGATCTCGAAGAAGAGCGTTCATTCGTGCGCAAGCTGCTGGGCGAGGGGCTGGACCTGTACATGGTCGACTGGGGCCACCCGACCCGCGCGCAGCGCTGGCTCACCATAGACGACTATGTGTCGGGCTATCTGGATGACTGTGTCGACGCGATACGCGCGCGCCACGGCGTGGACAAGGTCAATATTCTCGGCATCTGCCAGGGCGGGGTGTTCACCACCTGCTATGCCGCGCTGTTTCCGGAGAAAGTAAAGAATCTGGTGCTTACCGTCAGTCCGCTCGACTTTCACGGTGACAAATCCCAGCCCGAGCAGGGCGCCGGCTACATGAATCTTTGGGCTCGCTCGCTGGACGCCGAAGACGTGGATTTGCTGGTGGACACCCTGGGCATGGCGCCGGGCGCCATGGTGGGATTTGCTTTCCTGATGATGAATCCGGTGTCCAACATGACCAAGTACACCACCGATCTGATTCACATCCTGAACGATGAGGCAAAGCTGCTCAATTTCCTGCGCATGGAGCGCTGGATCGCCGACCGGCCGGGCCATCCGGGCGAGGTGATGCGGCAGTGGTTCAAGGATTTATACCAGGACAACAAGCTCATACGCAGCGAACTCGAACTCGATGGGCGGCGCGTCGACCTGGAACGTATCGACATGCCGGTGCTGAATGTATTCGCCGAGGGCGACGTGATTATCCCCACCTCATGCAGCCGCGGTCTGGATGGGAAATTCGGCACATCCGACTATAGCGAACTGGCGGTGCCCGGTGGTCACATCGGTACTTTCGTGGGGGGCAAGGCGCAGAAAATTCTTGCGCCGGCCATTGCCAAGTGGATCAAGGACAGGACGTAGTACAAGCAGCCTGATGTAGTTCCCGGCAACAGCGGCGCGCGCGGGCTGCATGCCTTGCGCAAAACTTTAATCAAGAGGAGGCGGCACAACATGAACATACATTTGAAATCCCCGACAGTATCCAGAACCCGCGGTTCCTGGACCAAATTGCTCGCTGCCACCGGCACCGCGGCTATGCTCCTGCTGGCGGCCGGGCAGGGCGACGCAGCCGAGGTGAAGCCGATAAAGGTGGACGACAAGTCTTTCAAATGTCTCAAGGACATGGTGAAGGTCCGGCATTTCTATGTCGATAATCTGAAGGGCAATCGCAAGGCTACGATCGCAGTTGCCGAGAAAGGAAAGGGTGACTATCCGGTCGGTTCGGTGGTACAGCTCATTCCCGGCGAAGTCATGGTGAAGCAGCCCAAGGGATTCAATGCTGCCACGCACGACTGGGAGTTTTTCGAGCTGGATGTTGCCAAAGAAGGTTCTACCATCCGCAAGCGCGGCTTTGTCGACGTGGTCAATCGCTTCGGTGGTAACTGTTTCGCCTGTCATGTGAAGGCGCGGCCGGAATTCGATCTGGTCTGCGAAATGGAGCATGGCTGCGATCCCATCCCGATCACGCGCCGCATGCTGGCCGCCGTGCAGAAAGCCGACCCGCGCTGCGCCAAGCCGGATACGCTCACCCAGGACGATCAGAAGGCACTGGATGAGTTGGGCGAAGTGTTGAAAACCATGACCATGCCGTCCGCTCCTCCGAAGTGATCGTCACGCACTTAAGGCATGGACACCCGGACTGAAGTCCGGGTGATCGAAGCTGCGGATAATGTCAGACATATCGCCTTTAGTAATTGTGCCGGCGCCCTCGGTTGCACGGCGGCTATCGCCGGGTTGGGGCGCCGCGACGTTTCGGTCGCGTTGCGGGCGAGTTCCCGTGCCGGCGCGCCGTCGGTTCGGGTTAATGTGAAAACGAGGGCTAGGGCGGTGGTGCCGCCGGAAGGCTGCAAGGGCCAGCAGCCTTCCGGCGAGCGCTTTTTCGGCGTGTCAGCGTAGGTCTGATTGCATGCCGGATTTGTACTCGCCCGCTGTGTGCGGGCAGGGCGGTGCGCGGGGAGCGCGATACCGTCTTGAACTATACTTGCTGCGCGCGCCGGCCCAGCCTGTGGCGGATCCGCTCCGGCAGGTGGAATGGCGGCATGGCGATTAAACCCATAGCCGAAAAATCCGACCGACTACTCCGCGCGCATGTTCGATATCCTCGCCCCCATTTTCGGTCTGGTGTTTCTGGGCTACCTGTCGCGCAGGTACAAGCTGGTCGGCCCCACCGCCTTCAGCGAACTGAACCGCTTCGTCGCCTGTCTGGCTTTGCCGGCGCTGCTATTCGACATCGTTGCCCATGTACGCCTTGAACAACTTGGGCAGGCAGGCTTTCTCGCGAGTTTCGGCATTGGCGCTTTCGCAATGTTCGCGCTGCCGTTTGTTGTCCTGCGGCGCGGGCGGCCTTTCGGCGATACGGTACTCGACGGGTTGTGTGCGGGTTATCCGAATACCGGCTTCATCGGGCTGCCGCTCGCGCAATTGGCGTTCGGTCCGTCCAGCGCGCCGGGCGCGGCCATCGCCGCGGTATTTACCACCTGCATCATTTTCGGCTTTGCTATCGCTCTATTGGAGTGGGATTCCCAGCGTGGCAGTTCATTGCGCAGCACGGCAGTCAAAGTATTCAATTCGCTCATACGCAACCCCATGGTGATCGTGCCGCTATCCGCGGTCGTGGTCAGTGCCGGTTGGGTAACGCTGCCGCCGTCGGTGGAGCGCTTGCTGAAACTATTGGGCGGCGCCGCCGGGCCCTGCGCACTGGTGGCGATCGGTCTGTTTTTTGCGCGCGACGATCCCAATGACGACAAGGCCTGGTCGGCCTTTTTTCAACCCCGCACGCTGGCGCTGGTGGTGGTCAAATTGGTGTTGCAGCCGCTGCTCACGGTAGTGCTGGCAATGTTCGTGTTCAAGCTGGATAGCCGTGACACGATACTGGTGACGGTCATGAGCGCACTGCCCACCGGCAGCGGCTCTTTCATGCTCGCTACTTACTACAAGCGCGATCCGGTACTGACCTCGGCGGTGATCCTGGTGTCCACGGTTGCCGCACCGCTCACGCTGTCGATTTTGCTCGTTACGCTACCCATGCTGCACTAAGGCCAGGGTTTTACTGCCGCCTTGTCAGCGAACATGCAGGCTGCGCCCGCGGCGCGGCGGCGAAAAAGACAAGCCCCCGCCGTGGGTAGTTCGGCGGGGGCAACTGGGTACTGCGAGGGCTCTACAGCAAGGGATGATTGGTTCTTACGCACCGGGAAGTCGCGGCAAACCTTTCAGCATGTTATCGCGCAGAGGTTCCAGCGCTTGCTGCACCAGGGCCAGCGGATTAGGCCCGGCCGTATGGGCAAGCGCGCGAAAAACGTCGGACTGGCGCTCGATATTGCGATTGAGGTTTTCGGCCGTCGCGTAATGCAGCATGGCTTGGGCGCCGGCCGCAAAATGCAATAGCGTTGCCTGCCACATTTGCACATTGACATTCAGCATGTCGGCCGCCATGGCCTGTGCGCGGCCGGCTGCGGCTTCAACCTGGGCCGGGGCGGACAGTTGCGAAAATCCCGCGGCTGGAAGTTTGCCGACCGGCAGCAGGCCGGGCAGCAATTGCGTACCCGCCTGGGCGGCTTGCTGCGGCATGAACATGGATCCGGTCTGTAGCATCATTTCGCCCCAGGCCAAAAACGGGTTAGTCATTTTCTCGACTCCACGATTGCATTCAAAGCAGATCCGGAAAGCTGTAATCCAAGACCCGGCCCGCCGCTGCAAACTTACGCGCAGTGTAGCGGGCCATGCTCGACAGCATCGCAACGACCATGCCGTCCGGATATTGGTCGGTGCACCCTGCGCCACCGTGTGGCCGGCCGGCAGTGCCTATTGCACTGCGGGACGGCGCACACGAGCATTGCACCAGATTCGGCGCGGTGTGGCGCGCAACGGCGTCACGGCCGCGCATTCATGCCATTGGCAAAACCGTGGCGAAACCATCCGCCACGGCCTTGCGGCGAGCACAAGGCGCGAAACTTACGCCTTCTTCTTGCTGCTCTTGGCGGCCGCGGCAGGGGCGGCAACGTTGCCGGCAGCGGCGAGGTTGGATTCAACCAGCGCGGACAGGTCGGTCACGGCCTTCTTGACGCTTTCGTAGCTGGTGTTGGCAGCGGAAACGGCTTGCTTCACCGCGGCCAGCGCAGCTTCGGAACCAACCGGCGAGGACTTCGCAACTTCTTCGAGCGCCGAGGTGAAGCTGGCTTCAACTTCCGCGGCCTTGGCTTCGAAAATCTTGCCGAGGTCAGACTGGGTCTGGCTCAGGATTTCATACACGTTGCGCGAATAGGCGCTGGCCTTTTCGACCGCCGGCTGGGCCAGGGAGGCGTCGAGCTGGGGCAGTTCGCTCGCATCCTTGACGGCCAACAGGGCCTTGGCGCTGGCGGCGCCGTCGTCGAGCGTGCCGCGGGCAACGCTGAGGTTCAGCGCGGACAGGCGTTCGATCGCGGTGAGGGCGATGTTGGCAACGGACAGAGCGGATTCGACATTCGCCTTGGTAGCGGCGACGAGAGCTTCAGGGTTGGGCAGCTTGGTGTTCATGGTGATCTCCAAATAGATAAAAAGTGTTTGATCGGAAGTTTTGTTGCACTGCAATATGGGATGCAGTATACGCCTGCCGAACGCTGTGTCAACAGTTTTTTGTTGCGTTGCAACAAAATCGTGAAGGCTTGCAATTCAAGGATATTTTCGGCCAATAAAAGCCCGAGCGGGACGCATGCTGCTCCGCAAAATTGCGCCATCCCGATGCGCCCGATGCCCTGGTCGGTGGTGGCGCGCAAAAAGCGCAGATTGGGGCCTGCGCGGCCGCAGATTCGCGTGACGAATTCGTTTGGCGGGCTAAACTCCAATGAACGCCTGCCGTGGTCAAGCGCAGCGCCAGGTTTGGAGCGGCTGCCCGGAACACCCCTGTCGCCAAAAAGGAATGCGCTCGTGCAAATCGTTTCGGCTTCTTTTGCTGACGGTGCTGCCTTCGATGCGCGCCATACCCGTGAAGGCGCGGATATTTCGTTGGCCTTGTCCTCGAACTGCATGCCGGCGGGAACGAAAAGCTTGGCCCGGAGCGTCGCCGATCCGGCGGCGCCGAAAATGACCTGGGTGCATTGGGTGCTGCACGACATTCCGGCCGCGGCTACCGGCTTGCCGGAAGGCATTGCGCCTGCGGCACTGCCGCCCGGCACGGTGGGAGGGCTGAACGACTGGAAGCGTAGTGGCTATGGCGGCCCCTGTCCGCCAATTGGGCGCCACCGCTATTTTCAAAAGCTGTATGCATTGGACGCCAGGCTGGCTGTGCGCGGCCCGCTCGCCAATGCGGAGCTTGAGGCAGCCATGCGCGGCCACATTCTGGCCGCGGCCGAACTGATGGAGAGGTATCAGAAGCGGCGTTGAAGGAAGCGCTTTCGTTTCAAGTTTGTTGCGGTGCAACATCAAGTCTGCCAACCACACAACACGCGAGGTGAAGCATGGAATCGCAACTGCACACGATGACCAACCTGTTTGCCCAACTTGGCCTGGCGTCCGACGTCGAGTCGATAGACAGCTTCATTGAGACTCACAGCCCCTTGTCGCGCGAGGTGCTGCTGGAGGAAGCCAGCTTCTGGACATCCACCCAGGCTTGTTTCCTGCGCGAGGAAATTCTCGACGACGCCGACTGGGCGGAAGTCATAGACGAGCTCAACGCCCGCCTGCGCGCTGCCTAGCGGCAGCGATAAGGCGGTTCGGCTCGCCGCGATGTGGCCGCCGCAAAGCACAAAACCGACCATAGGGCGAAATATCCGGCGGGATTCGTAACGCGGCATTGCGTTCCAGGCCATTCCTGCGGGCTGCGAGTAATCCTGCATTCCGCTCGGGCGCGTCGGCGCAAGTGTTGCGCGCCCAGCTTGCGCGCGCGGGAGTACGCGTGCGCCGCGATGCCACGCCGCTGCCCGCCTCCGGTTGATACGGTGTACGGGCTTCCCTTTGCGCTGCAATGACGGGGCGCGTTTGCCGACAGCGCCGCCGCCTACCCGGTGCGACGCTACGGACTGCGCTCAGTGCCAAATATGGCGACGTGCTCAGTTCTGGTGTTGCAGGTCGAGTGTTTATGCATACCCTTCCGAATGTGTTGCTATGGCGGCAGTTTTACGTGCATGGCCATCTCTGCTTCATAGGCATATCTGCCTGTCAGGTTTCTGTTCATTACAGTACTGCCGTTAATGTAAAAGACGCTTAAGCCGACGCAGCCGTGACGGACTTTTCGTACACGGCCGATGCGCGCGATGAGCGACTCCGGGGAGCGCGCCCTGTGCGGCGCTTAGGCGCACCGTGGCGACCCTTTGGTGTATTCACGCGCTTTCACCTGCGCTGCTTCCCAGCACCCGAAAAAGCACCTAAGTGCTTGATTGCAAGAGTCGTGCACGACGGCGCCCGGTAGCAGCGTGGATGCTGTCGAAATTTTTTACGACTACCGTGCACTTCGTTTTCAGGCGCACCAATAAATCCCTGAATCCATGAAAACTCTCACTTCTGGCATGTGGCTTGCATGGATCTTCTCGTGCTCATCGTTCGGCGCCGAGGGCGCGGCAGATTTTGCGACGTGACACGCTAACGGCGCCGGGATGCGACACGTATTAGTTGACCCGACTTGCGAAAGGAAACGACACATGAAGATTGTGCGCTCGACACTTGCTGCGGCATTGCTCGGCGTCCTCGGTGCAGGAACCGCCGGTGCGGTGCCGGTAGGATTTACCAAATTGACCGGGGTGACTGGCGGCACGATTGCCGCCACGGCGGTTTATAAAGCCGATTTGGGCGCGCTGGGCTTTCAGATCGCGTCGATCTCGATAGATGACGCGAGCGCGGGGCTGGGCGGCGCGCCGGGGCAGTTCAGCGGTTTCGATCTGGATGCGATCAAACTGTCGACCACCAATTGCGCCGATGCAGCGTGCGCTGCGGCAGCGGCCGGCCTGGCGGTATTCAATTTCGGTGGCGGTACCTTTTTCACCCCGGGCGCTCAGCGTGCTCCGGCCGATCCCAAACTGTTCGGAACGGGACCTGCCGGCAATACCGTCGACAATGCCGTCGCACGCCTGGGGCTGTTCGATGGCGAATCCACGACGGCCATTCCCGGCGCCGAAGGCTTCATGAGCATGGGCGATGGCGGCCGGCTGGCATTCAATCTGACCGCGCTGACCGACCCGACCGGCCTGTTTCTGTACATAGGCGAGGTGGGCGATAACGGCGAAGTCGCCGCCAGCAACATCCAGGTACGCAATACCCGGGTGCCCGAACCCGGGGTGCTTTCATTGCTTGGTCTGGGTGTTTGCAGCTTGCTAGGCTTGCGCCGCAGGCTCTGCGCCTAGTTGGGCTGCCGGCGCGTGCTTCCGGCCTGTCCTGGTCTTCGTCGCGGCGCGCGCCCAGGCGCTTGGGCGCGGGCTGCCTCGCGTGGATCCGGCACCGTGTCGCGCCTTGGTCCGGGGCCACATTTTTTGCGGGCGGCGCGCTGCCAGCCGCGCATGCAGGTGCCGCCTAGCCACGCGTATTGCGGCGATGGGCGGCCATTTTCTGTGCCGGGTGAGCCATCGTCCATCCGGCTCCGCCATCAGGGCAATTGATACGTAGACCGCTTGCCGGACTGCACACGCTCGTCCTGCCAGACACAGCCCTGTGTTTCGGGCTACCGCAACGCCGGCCTCGCCCGCCTCGGGCCGGAACACTCTACTATCTGGCGCAATTTTTTCTTGGCCGAGGCAGGAATTCAAGCCGCAAAGCGGACATGTCGCCGGTCAGCGGCGCTGTCTCCACACCCATGTCACCCTGGAGCGGCAGCCGAAGCCGCGCCATGAGGGGGTAAGTGAAATGCTCCTGGCTTGCGTAAATCGGGCCGCGCGGCACTTGTGCTTGCTATGTGCTAAAGTCCTACTAACCTATCGTATATAGTTCGCGTAATTGTGCTATGCGGCGCCTTATGCTGCCTGCCAAATCGTACGCTGGTGCGTCTGCTGCGCAACCCCAGCGCGCTGCGCTGCTTCCGCCTTTGTGAATTAGCCGCGATTCTTGACCGTCGCAGCAAGGGGCACTCGTCCGGCCTGCAGCCGAACAAAAAAGCTCAAGTCGCAGCCTGAAATTGCCGAGATTATTGCAGCAGACTTGACGCCCAAGCTAGCACCCGATGCGGCCGAAGGCTGCAGTGGGTTGGGGGCCGATCGAAGACGAACGCGAAATCAGCGGCGGGCTGGGGAATCAGCCGCCGGGAGACGTAGAGTGGGGCCGCAGCGTATTCGCCATCACTGCCGTCACCCAGATTGGAATTTTCATGAAAATAGCCGCTTGCCGCCCAAAGATTCGCTGTTGTGTTGCTGCCTTGTGCGCGTTTGTGGCCCCAGCGGCCAAGGCCGACGACGGCATGTTGCACTTTTCGAGCTTCGGCACGCTGGGCGCTGCCTACCATCGCGCCGATTCGATCGAATATCGCCGCTCCATAGATCAGAGCGACGGTGCCATGGGCGGCAAGGTGAATTACGACATCGACAGCTTGATCGGCGTCCAGCTGAACGCAAATTTCGGGCAGGGGGTGGAAGGCGTGGTCCAGGCGGTGAGCCGTCAACAGCCAGAAAACAATTGGAATCCGAAAACGTCCTGGGCCTTCTTGCGCTATGCGCCGAATGAATCCTGGGAATTTCGCGTCGGGCGCGTGGGGCTTGATCTGTTGCTGTTTTCCGAAACGCGTAACATCGGCTACTCCTATCTGCCGATACGCCCCGCGCCTGAAGTGGTAGGCCTGAGCAGCATAGACCATCTGGACGGCTTCGACCTGCGCTTGCGCCAGCCCGTCGGGACAGGGATCGCCAGCCTGAAATTTTATGCCGGCACCAGCCAGGGCAAGTTTTACAACGGTGGCCTGCGCGAGCAAGCAAAGGCAAAATTCGCGGCACTGGTCGGCGAATATGCGCTCGACGACCTGATTTTGCGGGCATGGCTGGGCAGCGCGCGGCTGCGCGACAATGGTGCTCTGGAGCCAATATTCGTGTTCCTTCGCGGCACCGGATCGCCCTACGGGGCGGCCTTGGCCGACCAGATGCAGTTGCAGGATGAAACCTATCGCTATGCGGCGCTGGCTGGAACATACAACCATGGGCCATTTCAATTTCAGGCTGCGGTAACCCGCATGGGGGTACGCGAGGACAATCCGGTATTGCCCATCCTGCATGGTGCCTACTTCGTTGCCGGGTACCGGGTGGGGGAATTTACGCCTTACATCGCCTACGCGCGTGCCAAAAGCGATCGCCGCGAAGTCGCGGCCGACCTGTCCGGTTCGCCGCAGGGAGCGTTCCTGAAAAATTTCGTGACTTCTTTGACCATAAACTCCGTACAGGTCGACCAGCACACTCTTACCCTGGGCCTGCGTTACGACATTTCGTCCGGGCTGGATGTCAAATTTCAGCTCGATAACGTGCGCGCCGGCAGAACCAGGCTGGTGCGCAACCTGGCCGATACGACGCTCGATCCGCGACCTTTCAATATGCTGAGCGTGGCACTGGATTTCGCGTTCTGAGGTTCGCGTGCGCCTGCGTTCCTCATTGTTGGGCCTGATACTGTTTGCCTGCGGCACGCTGGCGCGTGCCGAGGAACTGGTGGTGGTCATGGCGGCGGGCAGCGGCGTGGAACAACTGAGCCGTGAGGAAGTTGCCAATATTTTCCTTGGCCGCTTTCGCCAGTTGACGGACGGCCGGCGCGCCCTGCCCATAGACAACCAGTCCTTCAAGGAGGAGTTTTATCGCAAGCTTGTCGGCCGCAGCCCGGCGGAAATCGGTGCCTACTGGGCGCAGCTCAAGTTTTCCGGGCGTACCCAGCCACCCGAGCAGGAAGACGAGTCGCGAGCCCTGGCAAAAGTGGCGGCGACGCCGGGGGCAATAACGTATTTGGAACGCAGCAAGGCCGACAGCCGCGTGCGGGTGGTGCTCGAGCTTGGTCACTGATTCCCATACTGGCCTGCAGCGCCTGCGCAATACGCTGGCGCTACGCGCTGCGGTCCTTTTGCTAAGTGTGACCGCTGCGGTCGGTTTCGTGACTGTGACGATCGGCGGGATATGGCTGTATCGCGCGGAAGCGGCGCGCCTGCAAGCCCAGTTGTCGCAACTGGTCGATGCCGTGGAGCGCACGGCGAGCATTGCTGCGTTTGTGAGCGACGCGGCATTGGCCAAGGAGGTTGCGCGCGGACTGGTCGGCAACGATGCCGTGGCGCGGGTAATCCTGAACGGCGGCAAGCAGGTGCTGGCCGATGAAGTCGATCCGGGCCTGGACCCCGGCCGCCTGCAGGCGCCACAAGTCCGCCGCCTGCACTCGCCCTTCGACCAACGCGAAGTGGTCGGCGAGTTGCTTTTGTATCCAGACGGTTCGGTTTTGCGCGACAAGGCACTGGCCTATTTCGGGTCGGTAGCGGGGCTGCTGGCGTTCATGCTGGTGGTGCTGCTGGTGGCCGCCTTGCTGGTATTGCTGCGGCAGGTGGTAAGGCCGATCAAGGCAGTTTCAGACCAGTTGCACAGCCTGGATATCGACGCCGAAGCGCGTCTGGCGCAGCCCCACAAGTATGCCGGCGACGAGATCGGCGTACTCGTGGACGATGTGAATGCCCTGGTCGCGCGGGTGGTGGCGCGCGACAAACTGTATGGGGCGATCGTAAATCAGGCGGCGGACGCGATTTTGCTGCTGGACCGGCAAAGCGGCGCAGTGCTCGAGGGCAACCCCGCCGCCCATCGCCAGTTCGGCTATGCGCGCGACGAATTGCTGCAACTCACTGCCGAGCGGCTGGTGCCGGATTTTCACGTTTGGCTCGAAAACGCTGCGCTGCTGGCCCAGGAAGGTGGCCATGTATTCGAGACGCAGCCGCGCCGCCGCGATGGCAGCAGCTTTGACGCGCGCATCAGTAGCGGCGCGATCCGCGGCGGCGAGCGCGATCTGCTGGTATGGCTGGTGAGCGACGTCACGCAGGAAAAACGCCTCGCGGAACAGTTGCGCCGGCACAGCGACGAGCTGGAAGCCACGGTGGCCGCGCGCACGCGTGAACTAAGCCTGGCGCGCGATAGTGCGGAGGCGGCCAATCGTGCCAAAAGCAGTTTTCTGGCCAATATGAGCCACGAAATCCGCACCCCGCTCAACGCCATCATAGGCCTCACCCGTGTCGTCAAGCAGCAACTGGATTCGCCGCGCCAGCGCAGCCGCATGGACAAAATTACCGCCGCCGGCCGGCATCTGATGTCCATCATCAACGACATCCTCGATCTTTCCAAAATCGAAGCGGGCAAGCTGGAACTCGAAATGCTGCGGCTGGAACTGGAGCCCTTGTTTGCCGACGTGCTGTGCATGGTTGCCGACGCGGCGCATGAAAAAGGCCTGGAACTGGTGGCGGAACTGGATCCGGCACTGCCTGCTGCGCTATGCGGCGACCCCACCCGCCTGCGCCAGGCCCTGCTCAATTTCGTAAACAATGCGATCAAATTTACCGACTGCGGCAGCGTGCGCCTGCGTGCAAAGATGGAACGGGAAATTCCCGGCGGCCTGATGGTGCGGCTGGAATGTACCGATACCGGCCTGGGCCTCAGTCAGGAACAGCAGGCGCAGCTATTTGCGAACTTCGTGCAGGCTGATAGCTCGACGACGCGCAAATACGGTGGCACCGGTCTGGGCCTTGCCATCAATCGCCGCTTTGCCGAAATGATGGGGGGCGAAATAGGCGTGGATAGTGCACCGGGCCGAGGCAGTACGTTCTGGATGACGGTAGGCCTGAGCCATTTGCAGGAGCCGGCGGCGCCATCGACTGCGCGCGACGCGTTGTCCGGACAACGGGTGCTCATCGTGGACGATTTGCCGGCCTGCCGCGACGCCCTCGCCACCGCCCTGCACAGCCAGGGCATGGAAGTCCTGCAGGTCGGCAACATCGCCGCCGGGCGCGCGCTCCTGGCAAGCACAAACCAGTGCGATCTGGTGTTGCTGGATTGGGATTTGCCGGGCGCGGAAGACTTTGCGGCCGCAGCCGGCAGTTGCGTGCTTGCGCTCGCGGTAGACGCGGAAGCGGTGCGGGCCTCGGCACTGGCCGCGGGCTGCCGCAGCGTTTTACTCAAGCCGGTGCTGCCCGGCGCCCTGGTTGCGGCGATCCGGCATGCTCTGTTTGGGCCAGCCGAAACGGACGCGGTGGTGCTGGCGGACTGCAGTGCCGAAAGCCGCCTGCGCGAACACCATGCCGGAACGCGCGTCCTTCTGGCGGAAGACAACGATATCAATCAGGAAGTGGCGATTTGCCTGCTCGAGGCCGTGGGGCTGGTCGTGGATGTGGCCGGCAATGGCCATTTGGCGTTGGAACGGGCGCGCGCGGCTTGCTACGGGCTTATCCTCATGGACATGCAAATGCCGGAACTGGACGGCCTGGATGCCTGCCGGGAAATACGCGCCATGCCGCAGTATCGCAGCACGCCCATACTTGCCATGACCGCCAACGCCTTTGCCGAAGACCGCGCCGCCTGCATTGCTGCGGGCATGAATGACCACATAGGCAAGCCGGTCGAAGCCGATCAACTTTACGTCATGCTGCTCAAATGGCTGCAAGCGGCCGCCAACGATGCGGCCGAGCCTGCGCCCGTGCAGGCCAGCGATCATGGCAGCCCACCCGTGGCTGCGCCTGCGGAGCCGGGGGGCATGCCTGCCGCGGGGGTCGATGTGGACCTGGGCCTGAAGCATACGGGCGGCAATCAAGCGTTTTATCAGCGCATGCAGCGGCGCTTTTTCGAAAAGTACGAGCACCAGACCGGTACCTTGCAAGCGCTATTGGGCGACCAGCGATGGGATGAAGCTTTGCGCTACGTGCATGGCCTGAAAAGCGCTGCCGGCTATATCGGTGCCAAAGCGCTGGAGGAACTTGCCGCGCGCGCGCAGCGTGAACTGAAGATCGCGGAGGCGGGCGGTCCTGGCGAAACGATAGACGTGTTCGCGCAGGAACTGGAAGCGTCGCTGGCGCAAGTTCTGGATGTGCTACGCGCGCAGCTGTTTCCGCAGGAGTGCCCGGCTCCCGCCAGCCGCGAATCTTTCGACCCATGACATGCTTGACAGAGAACAATTCGTAAATAATAATAATTCGCATTACGGTTTTCGAATTGAGCGACAAGCATGAAGCAGGCTGCGCACCAAGTTCCGCCAGTGGCTGCGGGCCGTCCTATCGAACGACTGCCCGAGGCCGTAGCCGCACCCACGGATAGCGCGGCCATATTGGGCGGGCAGAGTGAACTCAAAATTGCCCACGCCGGCTGCATTTACACCTTGCGCGTGACGCGCGCCGGCAAGCTCATTCTGACCAAATGACGCAGGTTCGCCCAGCTTGCCCAGGCGTGCCGGTTGCCCCGGCGCTGCCTGGGCCATGGCGCGCCCCTGCGGCTGGCGCCGTGCGTTCGGCGCCACCCCCCGCGGCCGCTCGGCACATGCCGTGGCGGCCACCATCCCAACGGACTAGCCAGCCGCCGCGTGCGTGCATGCCAGCCATGTCCTCTGTCATTTACCGAGGAAAATCATGGCTCATTGCATCGAACGCGGCGCTGCGCCGCCGGCACTGCGCGCGCTGATCGCGCTGTCCGCATCCGCTTCCATCTGGGCGCAGGCGCAAACCGCGCCGGCTGATACCACCTTGCCCGAGGTGCGTGTCAAAGACGCAGCCGATGCCGCGCCCAGCGGCCTGCAGGGTGGCGTGACGCGGGTCGGCAAGCTGCCGCAATTGCCGCGCGACGTGCCGCAGGCGCTTACCGTATTGCCGCGCCAGCTCATCGAAGAAACCAACGCCAATACGCTCAAGGAGGCCTTGCGCAACGTGGCCGGTCTTACCTTCAATGCCGCCGAAGGCGGGCGCATCGGCGACAACATGAATTTGCGCGGCTTCTATTCGTTCGGCGATCTTTACCTGGACGGTATCCGCGACACCGCCCAGTACAACCGCGAAACGTTCAATCTGAACCAGGTGGACGTATTGCGCGGCTCGGCCGCCATGTTGTTCGGGCGCGGGCAGGCGGGCGGGGTCGTGAATCAGGTGAGCAAGGAGCCCGAGGCGGCCGATTTTGCCCGTGCCGGTGTGACCCTGGGCAGCGAGCGCTATCGCCGCGCCACCGCCGATCTGAACAAAGGTTTGGGCGAGCAGGCCGCGTTAAGGTTGAACCTGATGACGACCGATGCCGGCAGCACGCGCGACGTGGTCGAGTCAAAACGCATGGGGGTGGCGCCTTCGCTGCGCCTGGGTATAGGCACGGACGATGAATTTCTGCTCTCGGCTTACTACCTGCAGACGCGCAATATTCCAGACTATGGCCTGCCTTACGGCCGCGACCACCGGCCGCTGGATGTGCCCGCGCAGCGCTTCTACGGCACGCGCAGCGACTATGAGGACAACGACACGACCATGCTCACGGGGCGTCACGTGCATCGCTTTTCGCGCGACACGGAATTGCGCACCGTCGTGCGCGTGGCCGATTACCGGCGCGAATTATGGGCCGTTGCGCCGCGCCTGCCGGGCGCCGCACCGGTCACCGATGCCTCCCCCATCAACCGCCAGCGCCAGGCCCGCGGCGGCGAAGAACAGACCTATACGCTACAAAGCGATCTGACGACGCGCTTCGCGACCGGCCGTTTCAAACACGAATTGCTGGCCGGCGTGGAAGTGCTGGTGGAGCGCGCTTCGCGCTGGTCGTATAACAGTGACGCTACTGCCGTTGCGCCGCCCACCACGGTAGGCGACCCGAATCCGGATGATCCGCTGCCCGGCACTTACGGCAACCGCGTCAGGAATGCCATCAATTCGTACAAAGGGCTATCGACAGGTGTGTACCTGCAGGATGTGGTCGAGCTGGCGCCGCACTGGAAAATGTTGGCCGGCCTGCGCCGCGACGACATGCGCGCGGACTATCAGATCGTAAATAACACTTTTAATGGCCCGGCCAATATCGATTTCGGCGAGTGGAGCTTCCGCACCGGACTGTCCTGGCAGCCGGACGACGTCGGCCACTACTATCTCAGCTTCAGCGATTCGTTCAATCCGACCGCGGATCTGTACCAATTATCGGCTAATGATCCATTTCCGCCCGAGCGCAGCCGCACGCTGGAACTGGGCGCCAAATGGGATGTGCTGGACGGCGACCTGTCCTTGCGTACTTCGCTGTACCGCGCGGAAAAGGAATGGGAGCGTAATACCGATCTCGAATCGAGCGGCGGACTGCTGTCGAAAAAACGCCATACCGATGGACTGGAACTGGAGGCGAGCGGCCGGCTGACGCGCAACTGGGAAACCTTTGCCACGCTCAGTTTCATGCGCGCGCGCATCGATGAGCACCTGAATCCCAATCTGATCGGCATGCGCCCGCGCAATACGCCGCCGCTAAGTTACAGCTTATGGACCACCTATAAATTTGCACCGCACTGGAAGGTCGGCGGCGGTGTGGAGGGCAAGAGCGCGCGCCTGGCCTATGCTGCCACCAGTACCACGGCCGTGCCGGTCACGCCGAATATTGCACCATCCTACCAGCGCTGGGACGCCATGCTGGCTTACGCTGCGGGCAACCATGCGCTGCGCGTGAACCTGTTCAACCTGTTCAACACGCGCTATTACGAATCGGTTTATGAAAACGGCGGCCACGTCGTGCCGGGCGCGCAGCGCACGCTGCAAATCAGTTTCGACTACAAATTTTTCTGATAGGCCGGCCGCTCGCGCGGCCTGGGCCGAAAGGACAGGGGATGTTGCTGCACGTACCGCAGGTGCTCACGATGGACGAACTGGCGCGCGCCCGCATCTGGCTGGACGAGGCGGACTGGGCGGACGGCCGCATGACGGCCGGCAGCCAGGCCGGTCGCGTCAAGAACAACCTGCAATTGCCGGAAAACGCGCCGGCCGCGCGCCGGCTGCGCGAACTCATGCTCGATGCCTTGGGCCGCAGCGCGCTGTTTTTCGCCGCGGCGCTGCCGCGCAAAATTTACCCGCCGCTATTCAATTGCTACACCGGCGCCACCAATAGTTTCGGCAATCACGTCGATAACGCCGTCCGTACTCACGCCGCGAGCGGCAATCATGTGCGCACGGATTTGTCATTCACGCTGTTTCTGGCCGAGCCGGACGAATATGCCGGTGGCGAACTGGTGATGGAGCATGGCTTCGGCACGGAAGCGGTCAAGCTGCCGGCCGGCGACCTGGTGCTGTATCCATCGTCCAGCGTGCATAGGGTGGAGCCGGTTACGCGCGGCGCGCGCCTCGCCTGTTTTTCGTGGCTGGAAAGCATGGTGCGCGAATCCGAGCGCCGCCGTCTGCTGTTCGACATGGACCAGGCCATCGCCGCGCTGCGCGCGCAGGCCGGCGAAAGTGCAGAAGCTGTGGCTTTCACGTCCTGCTATCACAACCTGCTGCGCATGTGGGCGCACAGTTGATGTTGAGCGTTACGACCGATTTGCCCGCCAACTGGCGAGCGCGCGTGCTTTGGGCACTGCTCGCGCTGGCCGCGCACGGCCTGTTGATCGCGCTTATCGCACGCCTGCCGGCGAGCTTGCCGCCGCAGGTGGATGTGCCCATCCGCATTCAGTTGCTCGGCGCGGAAACGGCCCCGGTTGCCGCACCTGCGCCCGTGCCGGCGCCGCGTGAGCCGCAACGCATGCCGGCGGAGCCGCCGTTGCGGACTGCCCGACCCGCCACAACCGCGGCGCGAGCCGATGCCGCACCGCGGGCGGTCGCGGAGTCCGCCGCCATGGCCGACCAGCACGCTGCGGCGGCGACGCTCGCAGCACCTTCTGCAACGGCTGAAAGACCCACCGCATCGGCCGACGCGGCGCCGCCCGCCCTGGTCCCGGCCAGTTTCGACGCGGCCTATCTGGATAACCCCAAGCCGGCTTATCCGGCACTATCGAGGCGCATGCGGGAGCAGGGCAGGGTGCTATTGCGCGCCTGGGTGAGCGCGCTGGGCAGCGCGGAACAACTCGAAATCAAACAGTCCTCGACCCACGCGCGCCTGGATGAGGCCGCGCTGGCGGCCGTGGCCAGGTGGCGCTTCGTTCCGGCGCAGCGCGGCGGTGTGCCCGTGGCGTCCTGGGTGCTCATTCCGATTTCATTCAGTGTGGAGAATTGAAGGTGCACGATCATTTCGACTTGGCTCATTACTGGGCGCAAGGTGACGCCGTGTCGCACGCCGTCGCGCTGTTGCTGGCGCTGCTGTCCGTGGCAAGCTGGGCCGTGGCCGGCGCCAAAGCGTGGCAATTCCACGGCCTGCGGCGGCGTGGCCGGCCCTTTCTGCACGCGCTGTTGCCGGGTGCTGGTGTCCGCGATGCCCATAGTGGCCCGGAACCTTACGGGCGCATCGCGCGCGACGGCCACGCCGCGCTGCTGCACCATCAGGGCCAGGCCGCCGCAGCGGTCACGCGCGGCGAACTGGTGGGCGGCGCGCTGCGCCAGGCCATACAGGCGAGCGCGCGGCAGCTCGAATCGGGCCTGTCTTTCCTGGCCTCGGTAGGGGCCACGGCACCATTTATCGGACTATTCGGTACGGTATGGGGCATTTACCATGCGCTGGCAGCCATAGGCGCCAGCGGCCAGGCCAGTCTGGACCAGGTGGCCGGTCCGGTGGGCGAGGCGCTCATCATGACCGCGGCCGGCCTGTTGGTGGCGATTCCTGCCGTGCTGGCTTACAACCTGCTGGCACGCGCGCTGTTATTGATTGAGCAGGATTTGCAGGGCTACGGCTTTGCGCTTTACGCGCACTATTGCAGCGAGCCGGCCGCAGCCGGGAGCGCGGCATGAGCCTGGGCGGGCTGGACGCGCCGGGCCGCCGGCCCATGGCGGAAATCAACATGACGCCGCTGGTGGACGTGATGCTCGTGCTGCTCGTCATCTTCATCGTGACCGCCCCGCTCATGGCGCAGGCGCTGCGCGTGGATGTGCCGCGGGCTGCGGCCCCGGCGCTCGAACCCAAGCCGGACGCGGTGCGTCTGGCGCTGGACCGCGACGGCAAACTGTACTGGAACGACGCGCCCGTTGCGGACGAAAAGTTGCCGGAGCGACTGGCTTCAATCGCGCTGGCCAAGCCGCAGCCGGAACTGCGCCTGGCCGCCGACCGTGACACGCGCTATCAACGCATCGCGGACATTCTGTCCGCAGCCCGTGCAGCCGGGGTGGCGCAGATGGGCTTTGAGACGGTGCGGCCGGAAAAACTCCGATAGTCGCCGATTCAAGCGACCGGCCTTGGCGCCGTGGGCGCTGGTCCGATTGGCAAAGCAAGGCTAGTTTCGATCAAGCGGGTGCCATCACTCGTCGTCCAGGGTGCGCACGTCCTCGGCGGATACGGGCCGCGGCGACTGGATCAGAGGGAAGCCTGTGTTTGAGTCCATGCACACCGGTTGGGTCAGAGTGGCGGCGTTCGCGTTCGCGTCGGCGCCAAGCGTAAGCCCGCGCCGTATCAATTCCGCGATGGTTTGGCTCATGCTGCGCCCCGTTTGCGCGGCGATGGACGCCACCGCGAGGTGCAGATCCGCAGGTAGGTTTACGGTTGTACGCATACTGCATCATCCCATCACCGTGCGAGGATGCCAACAATCTTGTGCGTGCGCATTATGGGTTGTCGGCGGTGTGCCCTTGCCCGGCCGTTGCCGATCCGCCCCGCTGGCGCTTCGGGGTACTTGAGCTGAGTTAAAATCCGCCCTCGCAAAACCTCTCCGAATATCCTCCGGCGCGCGCCGCGCCGCCTCCACACCGGAACCCAGATGGCTCAATACGTTTTCACGATGATACGCGTGGGCAAGATCGTGCCGCCCAAACGCCAGATTTTGAAGGACATTTCCCTGTCGTTTTTCCCTGGCGCGAAAATTGGCGTGCTGGGTTTGAACGGTTCCGGCAAATCCACGCTGCTCAAAATCATGGCCGGGGTGGACCGCGAAATCGAGGGCGAGGCCACGCCCATGCCCGGCATCAGCATAGGCTATCTGCCGCAGGAGCCGCAGCTCGACCCCGGTCAGAGCGTGCGCGAAGCAGTGGAGGGCGGCCTGGGCGAACTGCTCGAAGCCAAACAGAAGCTGGAAGAGGTGTACGCGGCCTACGCCGAGCCCGACGCGGATTTCGACAAGCTCGCGGAACAGCAGGCCAAGTACGAAGCCATCATCGCCGCGGCCGGCCAGGACGTGGAACTGCAGCTCGAAATCGCCGCCGACGCGCTGGGCCTGCCGTCCTGGGACGCCAAAATTTCGCATCTGTCCGGCGGCGAAAAACGCCGCGTGGCGCTGTGCCGCCTGCTGCTGTCCAAGCCCGACATGCTGCTGCTGGACGAGCCCACCAACCACCTGGACGCGGAATCGGTGGAGTGGCTGGAACAATTCCTGACGCGCTTTCCGGGCACCGTCGTGGCGGTTACGCACGACCGCTATTTCCTCGACAACGCCGCCGAATGGATACTGGAACTGGACCGCGGCTACGGCATTCCCTGGAAGGGCAACTATTCGTCGTGGCTGGAACAGAAAGAACAGCGCCTGGAAACGGAAGCCAAACAGGAAAGCGCGCGCATCAAAACCATGAAGCAGGAACTCGAATGGGTGCGCAGCAACCCCAAGGCACGCCAGGCCAAGAGCAAGGCGCGCCTGGCCCGCTTCAACGAACTGGCCTCCGACGAATACCAGAAGCGCAACGAAACCCTGGAAATTTTCATCCCGGTGGCCGAGCGACTGGGCGACAAGGTGATCGAATTCAAGGACGTGAGCAAGGCGTTCGGCGAGCGCTTGCTCATGGACAAACTTAGTTTCAGCGTGCCGGCCGGCGCCATCGTGGGCATCATAGGCCCCAACGGGGCCGGTAAATCCACGCTGTTCCGCATGATAGTCGGCAAGGAAAACCCGGATGCGGGCGAAGTCGTGGTCGGCCCGACGGTGAAGATCGCCCACGTCGACCAGTCGCGCGATGCGCTCGCCAGCAAGAAAACCGTGTTCGAGGAAATTTCCGACGGCGCGGATATCCTTACCGTGGGCCGCTACCAGACTCCCTCGCGCGCTTATATTGGCCGCTCCAATTTCAAGGGCGGCGACCAGCAGAAAATCGTCGGTTCGCTTTCCGGCGGCGAGCGCGGGCGTTTGCATCTGGCCAAAACCCTGATTGCCGGCGGCAACGTGCTGCTGCTGGACGAGCCGTCCAATGACCTCGACGTGGAAACCTTGCGCGCGCTGGAAGACGCGCTGCTCGAATTCGCCGGCTGCGTGCTGGTGATATCGCACGACCGCTGGTTTCTGGACCGTATCGCCACGCACATCCTGGCCTGCGAAGGCAATTCGCAGTGGAGCTTTTTCGCCGGCAATTACCAGGAATACGAAGCCGACAAGAAAAAGCGCCTGGGCGAAGAAGGCGCGCGCCCCAAGCGCATACGCTACAAGCCGATCAGCCGATAGGCGCGGGCGGGAAGGTCCGCCTTCTCACCCAGCGCTGTTTGCCTATCGGCGGCCAATCGGATCGGGTCGAGCCAGCGGGATTGCACTCCTTGGCTCGACCCGATCGGTCCTTCTGGCCCGTCCCGCACGCGTTCTGCGCCCCGCAAGCGCTGATACGAACACCCGTGATGCGAAACAATATTCCTAAATCGTTTCGTTTGATAATATATACATATATAAATACCTGATCCGAGCAAAAACATACCCCAATGCTGGTCTCAAAGCAGGAATTGCTCGCCGTACTGGCTCAGTTCAATCCCTGGTGGCGCGGTGAGCCTCTGGCGGATTTGCCCACCTGGCGGCGCGCAGCTTTCGGCGAATTGCGGGAGTGGCTTGGCGACCCGCCCGCGCCGCGCGCCGTGCTGTTGGCCGGCGCGCGACAAATCGGGAAAACCACGCTCATGCTGCAGGCGGTGGACGCGCTGCTGCGTGCCGGTGTGCCCGCAGCGAACATTTTGTACGCAACTTTCGACCACCCCATCCTGAAACTGGCCGGCACGGATGCGGTGCTGCAGGCCTGGCGCGAGCGCGAGCCGCAGCGAGCGGGGCCGGAGTATCTGTTTCTGGACGAGGCCCAGTTCATCCGCGACTGGGGCACCTGGATCAAGCACCAGGTGGATTTCAACAAATCGCGGCGGATATTTTTCACGGGTTCGGCCATGCCGTTGGCGGAGGCCGGACAGGAATCGGGCGTTGGGCGCTGGCACACCATACGGCTCACCACGCTGTCGTTTTTCGAGTATCTGCAGATCAAGGGCGTTGTCCTGCCGGCGCTGCCGCAGATCAAATCATTGCGCGAACTATTCGACTGGCCGCAGCCGGACCTGTACCGCGTAACCGAAACGGCGGCGCCTTATGTCGGGCATTTCCACGAATATCTGCTGCGCGGCGGCTTTCCGCAAACCGCGCAAATCGACAGCATTACCCAGGCGCAGCGCCTGCTGCGCGAGGACATTATCGACAAGGTGCTCAAGCGCGACATGACGGCGCTATTCGGCGTGCGCCGCGTGCTGGATCTGGAGCACACTTTCTTATACCTGTGCATGCACGACGGCGGCCTGCTGGACATGGTGGACCTGTGTGCCAACCTGGAAGTAAAACGCCCGACCGCACAACATTTCATCGAACTGCTGGAAGCCACGCACCTCATTTACCGGCTGCCGCCCCATGGCTATGGTAAAGACGTGCTGCGTGCGCGGTTCAAAATTTACCTGGCTGACGCAGCCATTGCCCCGGCTGTCATGTTGAAGGGAAAAAGTCTGGTGGAAGATGCCGCTGCGCTGGGAGTGGCCACAGAAACCGCGGTGTTCAAGCACTTGTTCGCGCATTATTACCCGCAGAACGTGCGCTTTACTTACTGGCGTGGCAAAAAGGATCGCGAGGTCGATCTGCTGGCCGAAGTCGGCGCGCGCATCATTCCGTTCGAAGTGAAATACCGTGCCCAGCACACCGGCCTGCGCGATTTGAAAGGCCTGCTGGAAGTTTGCCGAGAAAAATCCATTAGTCGCGCTTATGTGGTAACTAAATCGCTCGAACATTTTGGTCCGCTACCGGATGTGTCGGACAGCAGCACGCGCATCCTGCACATACCTGCGGCATTGCTTTGCTACTGGATGGGCGAACTGGAGTTGACCGGCGCGCTGGCCGAGGCCTAGCCTGGGATGCCCGCCGGGGCTTACATTGGGCGGAAAGCGCCTCGTTTTTCCGTCCAGCGCCTGCTAGGCCTCCATGCGCAGGGTTTCCATCCTGCTGCGGCTATCGTGGAAGTTCCCCCTTGCTTTGGTTTGGCACAACCCCCAAGCGAGGGGGCTCTGCAGGGCTGTTGCGCAATCTGAATTAATCCACATGCCGGCGCGCCTTTCCGGCCTTTCCAGTCAGCATTGTCGGTGTCGCGCAAGGCGCGGCGGTGCCAGCGCCGGCCGGGCAAGTGTCGTACCATAGATGCCAGTCGAATTGCCTCCGCTCGTACGCCATGTATCGCCCTGCCGTTCCCCTTGTGTTTTGCCTGCATCCTGCCTGCCGCTCCAGCTTGCCCACACCGCGCCACGCGCGCGCCATTTGACGCGGAGTTACATCGAAGTTGCAGCGCGAACCGCTTTCATTGCCTGCCCTGCGGCAGGGGTCCGATGCCGACGTCGAACTTCCCTGCGCCGTGCCCGAGTATCTCGAAAAGGTTTATTGGTGGGCCTATGTGCGACCGGCGGCGGTACGCCTGTTCGAGCGGCCCTGGCTGGTCAACCTGATCCTGTTTGGCCGCTATCGCCGGCTGTGCAATGCCGCGCTCGATGCACTTGGCAATCCCGTGTGCGGCCGCAGCCTGCAGGTGGCCTGTGTGTATGGCGCGCTCACGCCGCGCCTCTACGCGCGTCTGGCCGAGCACGCCAGCCTTGATGTGGTCGATGTGCTGCCGCAGCAACTGCGTAACCTCGAGCACAAATTGCCGCGCGGCCACCGTGTGCGCCTGCTGCAGCAAAATTCGGCTGCGCTATTGGCGCCCGACGCCTTTTACGACCAGGTGCTGGTGTTTTTTCTGCTCCACGAACAACCCGTCGAGGTGCGTCGCCGCACGCTCGCCGAAGCTTTGCGGGTAACGCGGCCGGGCGGACGGGTGGTGATCGTGGATTATCACTGCCCGCAGGCCTGGCATCCGCTGCGCCCACTGTTGCGCGGCGTGCTGGGTACGCTGGAGCCATTCGCGCTCGACCTTTGGCGGGCCGAAATCACGGATTTTCTGCCGTCCCGGGCGGCGCTGCGGCGTGTGGACAAACGCTTGTTTTTCGGCGGCCTGTACCAGTTGGTGGTATTGCACTGTTAGTTGCGCGCCGCGGGGGAGTTCGCGCGGCCGCCGCGCAAACGCGAATTCAAAAGCAAGACGCGGAGTGCAAGTGCCCGCGTCTGTGCCTACAGTAGGGCCATGCAAATCGTGAAGGCGGGCAACATGGCGAAACTTGGCGACGGTCGCGCCCATGCGGTACTGGCGGACCCGCGCTGGGCCGCGGTCGTGGCGCGCGACCCGCAGGCGGATGGGCAGTTCTTTTATTCGGTCAGCACGACGGGCGTGTACTGCCGGCCGTCCTGTGGCGCGCGCCGGCCGCGTCCGCAAAACGTGGATTTTTTCCTGACGGCGGCAGATGCCGAAAAGGCCGGCTTCCGCCCCTGCAAGCGCTGCAAGCCGGACCAGCAGCCCCTGGCCGAGCAGCATGCTGCGCTGGTGGCGCAGGTTTGTCGGGTCATCGAAGCGGCCGACACGCCGCCCAGCCTGGCGGCATTGGCGCAAAGCGCCGGCATCAGCGCGTTTCATCTGCACCGCCTGTTCAAGGCGCAGACTGGCATGACACCCAAGGCCTATGCCGCCGCGCAGCGCGCGCGCAAAGTGCGCGCACATCTGGCCTCCGGCAGCTCCGTCACGGATGCCATCTATGCCGCGGGTTACCAGTCCAACAGCCGCTTTTATGCCGAGTCGAATCAATTATTGGGTATGGCGCCGAAAACCTACCGGGCCGGCGCGGCGCACGAACTGATCCGGTTTGCGGTCGGCACCTGCTCGCTGGGGGAAATTCTGGTTGCTGCCAGTGCGCGCGGCCTGTGTGCGATATTCATGGGCGACGACGCGGACTTGCTGGTACGCCAGTTGCAGGACAGTTTTCCGCGTGCCGAACTGACGGGCGGCGACGCCGAATTCGAACAACTGGTCGGCAAAGTGCTCGCTTTCTTGGAAATGCCCCGGCGCGGCCTGGATTTGCCGCTGGACCTGCGCGGCACGGTGTTCCAGCAATTGGTCTGGCGGGCGCTGCGCGAAGTGCCGGCCGGCCATACACTTAGTTACGCCGAGCTGGCGCGCCGCATCGGGGCGCCCTCCGCCATACGCGCGGTGGCCGGCGCCTGCGCGGCCAATGTCTTGGCAGTGGCGATTCCCTGTCATCGCGTGGTACGCACGGACGGCAGCTTGTCCGGCTACCGCTGGGGGGTGGAGCGCAAACGCGCCCTCATCGAGCGTGAATCCGGGCCAGGCGACGAGGCTTGATCGCCGCCGGTCGAGCCTGGTTCCAGGGGCGTAGGGGGCGTAGGGCGGAAAAGCGCAGCGCATTCCGCCGTATGGTAGCGATTAAACAAGCGTCGGCTGCGATAAAACCGGTGCCGGCTGCCCAAAGTGGTGGGCATGCGTCGGCCGGGCTTATCGTGAGCTTCGGCGTGACTGCTGTGCTTTCCGCTTCAGGTGGCGCCGGTCCGCAGTCGAGTCCTGATCCGATAGGGGCCCGCAAACGCTGGTGGCGCTATATGGAACGCCCACATGGCGTGGAATGCGCTGCGCTTTTCCGCCCTGCACCGTCGATGCAGTCATGTCACCGGTGTGATCCAGGCGCCAAGCGGATAGTCGTCGCATGGAGGCTTGGTTAGTGCGTAATACCCTTCCCGGAAATCCGGGGCTTCAGGGCCCGTCGCGCGGTCGACCGCGCGGCGCACCGACGCGGCTTAGTCGCGGATCGCTCGGCCGCCCGTACAGGGCGGCGGAGCTTCGCGTTGCCAACACAAAACGTCGGAAAATTTTACATTGCGCTCCGGAAAATCCGCGCTTTGCATAGGAATGTGCATGGAAAACAAGGTATTGATGTGCATCTGCCATGCAGGCACGTGGATTGCTTGAAGGGCTGTCGGTAATTCCGCCGTGCTATATGAAAGGATTTGTCATGTTGTCCCCGAAATCGCTCGCGCGCTCTGCAGTGGCCATCGCGATGGGCTTTGCTGTCGCCGGCCCGGCATCGGCCACGGTGTTCAGCGGCACGGTTTATTACACCCTGTATTCGGGTGGGCAGAACGTGTGGCGCATCGGCTATACCTATAACGATGCAACCCAATCTTTCGGCCTGGGCAGCCCGACCAACATCACGTCGACCAACGGCGCCGACGGCATCATATTTGCCCCCAATGGCAATCTGCTGATAGGCGGGCAGGGTTCTGGCAACGTGTATGAAGTCAATCCTGCGAGCGGCGCGCTCGTGCACCTCCAGCACACTTCTACGGATAGCTACCACCTGGCGCTGGACCCGAGCGGCAATGCGGTCTACACCAGCACCTTCATGGGAGCGCTGCAAACACTTTCGATGCCCATAGGCAGCGGAGTGGTGACGACCGGCATCAGCGGCGACGAAGGCGGCATTACTCAGGTGGCGTTCGGTAACGGCGGCAGCGTGTTCTACGTGAATGGCAATCCCAACGGTGGCGGCAATGTCGGCACCATCAATCTGGGAACCGGTGTCACCTCGCGCCTGTACGCCGGCGTAGCGCCCGCGCATGGCCTGATTTATGACCCGTTCACCAGCCTCATGACCATGTTCGGCGCTGGTCGAACCGGCACCATGAGCGCCGCCGACGGCAGTGGTTTACTCACCAGCGGTGCCGTATTTGGCGTGGGCGACTTTGACCAGGGCGCGGTGGATGGCTTCGGGCACGCGCTGGTCGCCGGATCGAATGCGATCACTTTCATTGATTACCACCTCTCGCATGACATCACGAATCCGGATTACACGGTCAGTGTCGGTGGATTCGGTGCCATAGACGATCTGGCACCGCTGACCGGCCCCGGCTCGAACCCCAACCCGACACCGGAACCGGGCATTCTGGCCATGCTGGGCCTGGGGCTGGGCGGGCTATTCACCCTGCGCCGGCGCACGAGCGCGTAGTCGGCCGCGTCGTTCGCACAAAAACGGGTGCGCTCTGAGGGCGCGCCCGTTTTTATTTTTGTAGCCGCTGGCTATGCCTTCGGTGCGATAGTTGTGGCTTGCTCAAGACAGCGCGCAAGAATCGGAGTGCCTGTTGCCGTGGCGTAATGACTGTCGTCATTGTCGGTTTGGGTGGCGCCAGGAACGCAAGCGACAGAGCAAGCCGGGGGGCGAGTAATCCAACTTACTCCGGGCTGTTGGGGAATACGTTGGGGTTCGCAAGCCCACCCCAACCTACGAGCTGCGTGCTATTTCCGCCGCCCGGTTTTCAATCGCACGCATTGAAAGCCGGGTGTCAGTTTTGTACCGGCTGTCATGTTGGATGGCTTGATTAACCCCACCATTTTGTCGAGAAATTTTACACACGCCGTCTGGAAAGGTGAAGGCAATGGGCTGGGGTTGGATGGCTACCACCCGCCTTGCTTGCATCGAACTAGCGTTTTTCAAATCCCCGGTGGCAATCCAATTTACTGGATACTCGAACCCGGCGCGAATACCTTGACCATCGAGTATGACGCGACGCCTTATCTCGACCCCGTGATGCAGGCGCTAGGCTTCCGCGCCACCTTCCAGACCGACGTGCCGGAACCGGCGAGCATCAGTCTGGTCGGCCTGGCGCTCGCGGGCTTGGGCTTTGGCGCCCGCCGCCGTGGCACTGCGGCTATGGTGTAGCGGATCGGCCAGGCTACCGGCACCCGTATGGAAAAACGCTGCGCTTGCCGCGGCGTTTTCTTTTGGTGCGCCCGGCAGGGCGCACTCACTTGGAGGTGAAAGTCCTCTACTCGCCCGGCAAGGGGAAGAGTTAGCTGAACGGCAAGGGTGTTCTGGGCGACTGGAAATCTGGAGGAAGCCGAAGGCAAAGCGCTGGCCTGACGAACAGGAAGCGGATACGAGGCGGCACGGCGGGGTAAGGCGGCCAATATCGTCGAAGCCCGAAACTTGTACGGAACGCCGTGACGTATATCCGACGGG
>JAEUNM010000080.1 GCA_016791105.1 Rhodocyclaceae bacterium
GTTCAACCAGAGCGGCACGGTGCATGTGACGGCGGGCAGTTTCGTGCCCAATAACGGCACCGACAGCGGCGCCACCTATATCGCCGACGCCGGCACGATGGTGGATTACAGCGGCGGCACGCGCACGCTATCCGGCACGATCACCTATGACGGCGCCGGCACGGCGCGCTTGTCGGGTGCCACCTGGGCCTTGTCGGGCCCGGTCAGTTTGAGCGGCACGGGCACGCTGGATCTGGCGAGCGGCACGATAGGGGCCGGCACGCTGGCGAGCGATCTCGCGGTACAGGTGAGTGGCACGCCGCTCATCAACGGCACGCAATGGACCAATAACGGCGGTCTGGACGTAGTCGGTTCGGGCGCGCTGCTATTCGCCAATGGCGCCTTGCTCACCAATGCCGCGGGCGGCAGCATGACGCTCGATTCGAGCGCGGCCACCCCGCTGGGCTTCGGTGGCGGCGCGGCGAGCCACCTGGTGAATCAGGGCCTGCTGGTACAGCAGGCGACTGGTAACCATGCCATAGACGCGAACCTGGTGTTCGATAACGCCGGCACGGTACAAGTGGCGGCCGGCACGCTGCAGGTGGCGAGCGGCGCGGACAGCGGCAGCTATGCACTGGCCAACGGCGCCACGCTGGAATACGCGGCGGGCACGCGCACGGTGGGCACCGGCGCGAGCTACACGGGCGCAGGCGGCACAGTGCTGTTGTCGGGGGCTACGGTCAATGTGACCGCGCCGGTCTCGATCAGCCAGCCGGCGGTACAACTGACGGGCGGCAGCCTGGGCGGTAGCGGCGGCACGAGCATCAGTTCCAGCTTCAGTGCCAGCGGCGGCGCCGTAACCGGCAATCTGACGACCAGCGGCAGCACGCAAATTACCGGCAGCCCGCAACTGAATGGCGGCAGCTGGAGCAATACCGGTACGCTGGCCATCAACGCGAGTGGCGCACTGCTATTCACCAACGGCGGCCACCTGACCAACCAGGCCGCCGGCACGGTGGCGCTCAATTCGAGTGCGGCCGAACCGATCGGCTTCGGCGGCGGCGCGACGGGCGTGTTTGATAACTTCGGTATCCTGACCCAGGCCGCGGGCGGAACCCATGCGATCAATGGCAACGTAACGGTCAATCAGGGCGGCCAATTGTTGGTCGATGCAGGCACGCTGGTGGCAGCGGGCCTTACTGCCAACTCGGGCAACATAAGGCTTGCGTCTGGCGCGACCTTGCAGGTGGATAACGGTCTCGCCAATAGCGGTGCGGTTGAAGGTTACGGCACCATCGCGGCCGCTGGACCGGGCTTTGTCAATTCCGGTCTGGTGTCGCCCGGCACCACGGCGAATCCGATCGGTACGCTTACCATTGCCGGCAATTACTCGAATGCGGCAGCCGGCACCTTGGCGATGGAACTGGCCGGCAACGCGAGCGGGCAATACGATACGCTCGTCGTGACGGGCGACGCAGTACTGGGCGGTACCCTGGCGGCGACCGAAATAAATGGCCACCTGAGCGATTTAACCTCCAGCTATACCTTGCTGACGGCGGGCTCCCGTAGCGGCAATTTCAGTGCCACCAACCTGCCGGCCGACATTGGCTGGGTAATCAGTCAGACCGGCGACGTGGTGCTATCAGTGGCATCTGTCATCACGCGCTGGAATAGCAGTATCGACGGCGATTGGTCCGCGCCCTCCAGCTGGTCGCGTGGGGTGCCGAACGCCGGCACCGATGTGGTGATCAACAACCAGGGCGGTACCCCGGTCATACACGTCAGTTCCGGCGCGCAGGCCGCGCACAGCCTCACCACGGATGCACAACTGAGTGTCGAAGGCGGTTCGCTCAGCATTCTGACCACCGCCAATCTGAGCGGCGGCACCACGCTGAGCGGCGGCACCCTGGACTTCGGCGGTGCCGCCAGCTTGAGCAGCCTGAATCTGAGCGGTGGCCTGCTCACCGGCGCCGGCGCGATCACGGTGGGCGGCCCATTCGCATGGAGCGGCGGTACGCTGGGCGGCAGCGGCGGCTTCGTGACACAGGCTGCCAGCAGCATTACCGGCGCCGCCATGACGCTGGACGGACGCAGCTGGAACAACGCCCCCACGGGCAGCATCGCCTGGAGCGGCGGCGATATCGCGTTCGTGAATTCCGCGCGCATCGTCAATGCTGGGGCGCTGGCCATCAGTGGCGGCGCACATAGCGCGAGCGGCGGGCGCATCGACAATACCGGTTCGGTCGTCATCGCCGCAGCAAGCAGTTTGAGCGTGCCTACGTTCAATCAGCAGGCCGGCTCCATCACCGGGCAAGGCGGGCTCACCGTGAGCAGCGACTTCAACCGCACCGGGGGCAGCGTGGCGGGTACCTTGTCCGATCTGGATCTAACCCGGCCGGGCGATTTTGTCACGGGCTCGCTGAGTGCCACCAACAGCGTGCGCTTGGTGGCTGGCGGCGCGTTGATTGAGGGCCCCTTGTTCGCCGCGCCGACATTACCTGTTATTGCCGCACCTTCGATAACGCTAGTCGCGGCAGGCAATATTGGTGCTTCCGGCGCGCCTTTGCGCGTTTCCGCAGGAATTGGCGTGGACGCGCAAAGCACCGGCGGCGGGGTTTATCTGCAGGCACCCGGCGCATTGCCGCTGCGGTTGGCCAGTGCCGCCGGGGCGGTCAATCTGGTGGCGGGCGGGGCGATCAGCGATGCCAACGGGTCCGGCTTCAACGTGGTCGGAACTTCCGCGCATCTGGTAGCGGCAAACGGCATCGGCAATGGTGATGCGCTGGAAACCCAGGTGGCGCAGTTGTCCACGCAGAATTCCAGCGGATCGACCCAAATATCCAATGTCGGGGCGCTGGATATACAGGGCATGTCGAATGTGGGCGGCAACATTCTGGTCGATAACATCGGTGGAATTATCACCAGCGGCGCAGTTACGGTAAATGGCGGCATTGCCATGCTGGTGGCGCACAGCCCCATCACGGTGGGCAGCCCGGGCATAGACGCGAGCGGAGGCATCATCCTGACTGCGGAAGGCAGCAGTGCCGGCGACACCATCACGCTGAACGGACCGCTCAGCAGTTCCGGCGGCAACATCACCCTGACGGCAGGCGCCTCGATCGCACAAAATTCCTCCATTACCGCGTCGGCGCCGGCCAGCATACTTGCGCGCGCCAACTCGGGTGACATCGTGCTCGATCCGCTCGCCAGCACCAGCGTGGGCGACAATGGCTCGATACGTTATGAAGCCCCGCTGGGCCACGTGCTGGCCGATCCCAGCCAGTTCTTCGGTGCCATCCCGGTATTCATCCAGCTCGAGGACACGCTTGCAAATCCGCTGTTGCAGCAATCCACCAATGATGTCGTGGTGCTGCTGTTCAGGTTCGATCAGATTGAGCAAGCTCTGGATTCTTCGACTGGCGCGGGTACTGACGAAAACCCACAGCAGCGGCGGATCGGCCAATGTGCGCGCTGATCGGTCTGGCTGCCTGGTGGTAAGCGCGAGCGCAATTACAAATGAGCAGACTTTTGAGGTGCAGGAACAAAATGGAACTCGAAAAGCGCAGTGCTGCAAAAGCCGGGACGGTGCTCGGTCGCTCGCTCGTTTGCCTGGCCCTCGTCGGCTGCTGTCTGAGTGCCTGGGCTGCCGATGACACAGTCGGCTCCATCGTATTTTCGCAGGGGGTGACCACCTCACAGCGCGGTGAGACGCCCGCGCGCCTGGTGGGGAAGGGTGAGGCGCTGTCTGCCGGTGATGTGATTTCGACTGGATCGAGCAGCGTGGCGATACTCGAATTGCAGGACGGCAGCCGCATGACCTTGCGGCCCGGCACGCGTTTCGCGGTCGAAGGTCTGAATACCGAACAGGGCAAGGAATCCGCCGTCGTGCGGCTGTTCCGCGGCGGCTTGCGGGCGCTCACCGGCTTTATTTCCAAGCGCAGTCCGGATGCGTTCAAGGTGCGCACCTCTACCGCCACGATAGGCATACGCGGTACCGATTTCGATGCGCGCCTGTGCGAAGCAGAGTGTGCCACCGAAGCGGCCCGGCTTGGTCAGGCACAGGCAACGACGGCACAGGTTGCGGCGCGCGCGCTGGCCGTGCAAGGTACGGTGGTGGCGCGCGGGGCCGGCGGCGAGGTGCGCAAAATTTCGGATGGCGGCCCGGTTTATGCCGGTGACACGGTCGAAACCGATGCACGCGGTCAGGCGGTGCTGGCGTTTCGTGACGATACCCGCTTTACCCTGCAGGGCGGTACCCGCTTTGCCGTACAGAATTACCATTACGATGCCGAGCGCGGCGCCGGCAATGCGCTGTTTCGTTTGTTGAAAGGCGGACTGCGGGCATTTACCGGTCTGATCGGCAAGCGTGATCCGGGGAATTTCCGCATCGGCACTGCCGTGGCAACCATAGGCATACGCGGTACCGGCATGGACATGAATTGTTCCGGGGCCTGCGCGGGGGAACCGGGCGGCGAAGGTTTGGGTCTGTTGGTGGGTACCTGGCAGGGCACAGTGGAAGTGAGCACCGAAACCGGCTCCCAGCTCGTCAATGTGAGCGAAGTTGCGCTGGTGGTCAGCCGCGATCAATTGCCGCGGCTGTTGCAGTCGCTGCCGGCGGTTCTGCGCAATATTCAGGCGCCGCGGCCGGACCGCGTACCGGTCAATATCGAACAATTGTTCGGCAGCGGCGGCAGCGGCGATGACCAACCCGGCCTGTACGTGTGGGTGCGCGATGGTCACGTCACGGTCGATCAGGACGGTCAGCACCTGGATTTGGGGCGCGACGAAAGCCTGTTTGCGGGCGGCGGCCAGATGAGCCGCCTGGCGCTCACGCCGGTGTTTATGCAACTGGATCAAATACCCAAGCCAGGCGATGTACAACAAGGCGGTAGCATATTGCCCATGTTGCGCAATAATTCGGGCCAGTTACAGGGGGGCGAATGTCAATTCTGAATGCTCGGCCACAATCCCGCGTCATGCGGCCGCCGCGGCGCGGTGCCAGCGCGTGGGCGTCTCACGCGCTATGGCTTGCGCTGGTCACCAGCTTGCCGGCCTATGCCGATTTGCCACAACCGGCGGAACCCCGTTTCAAGGTGAGCGGCTTCGAGGTCGAAGGCGACAATCCCTTGTCCGGCGACACCGTAACTCGCCTGCTCGCGCCTTACACCGGCGACGCGGTCGGATTGACCGGCCTGCAGGAAGCCGCCAATGCCCTCGAGGCCGCGTTGCGCGAGGCCGGCTACGCGTTCCACCGCGTCACCCTGCCGCCGCAGGAGTCGTCCGGCGTCATCAAATTGCGCATCGTGAGTTTCCGACTGGGCAAGGTCGGCGTGACCGGCAATGAGCACTATGCGAGCGAAAATGTGCTCGCCTCGCTGCCTGAATTGCAGCCGGACCACACGCCCAACACGCGCCGGCTGGCGCGCGACCTGGCGCTGGCCAATGATCACCCGGGCAAACAACTCAATCTGGTCATGAAAGAATCCGACCAGGCGGACCGTATCGATGCGACAGTGGAAGTGCGCGACCGGCCGCCGCTTCAGGTTTTTGCCTCAGGAGCGAATACCGGCAACCTTGCGACCGGCTGGTGGCGTACTTCGGTCGGTGCGCAATATGGCAATCTGTTCGATCGCGACCACAGCCTCACCTTGAGCTATACCACCTCGCCCGATCACTGGAGCGACGTCAAGCAATATGGCGCCTCATATGTGATTCCGCTGTACGGCTGGGGCAGTTCCGTGACATTGCTTGCCAGCCGTTCCAACGTCAATTCCGGGGCCATCGCAAATCTGGTGGACGTGACCGGCCGCGGCAAGGTGTTTGCGGCCTATTACAACCAATATCTGGCGCCGCTCGGTGCCTATGCACATCAGGTAAGGGTGGGGCTGGAAGACAAACTGTTTGAAACGAGCATCAGTTTTTCGGGCACGGCGCTACCCGGTAGTGACGTACGCAGCCGGCCGCTCAGCTTGCGCTACGAAGGGAAATTTGAACAGGTGCAATCCACGGCGGGGTTCAATCTGGAACTTGCGCATAATCTTTCCGGCGGCGCCAACAACGATCAAGCTTCCTACGACGCGGCGACAGGTTCCCGCGCCGGTGCCTTGCAGGGATGGACGGCAGTCCGCTATGGCGCCGACTATCTGGCGCAATTTGCCGGCAATTGGCTGGCGTCCATACGCTTCCGCGGCCAGTACGCGAGCCGGCCGCTCATCGCCGGGGAACAATTCGGCCTGGGCGGAGCAAGTTCGGTACGCGGCTTCGAGGAGCGCGAAGTAAGCGGCGACCGCGGCAATTCCATCAATCTTGAAGCAAGCACGCCGCCGCTGGCTGAAAACCTCAGGCTTGCTGCATTTGTCGACGGCGGGCAGATCGGCATCATCAACCCGGCCCCGACTCAGCGCGGCAGTCTAAGCATCATGAGCGCCGGTGCCGGTCTGCGCTGGCGCTGGCGCGAGCAATTTTCGCTCACGCTGGATGCGGCACACGTACTGCACGCCAAGGACATGCCGCAAACCAGCGGCGGCGATTCGAAACTGCACGCCGCGCTGTTTTACCGCTTCTGATTCGGGTGGCCCCGGCCCGGATTCGATCCGCCCCAGGCAATGCCGGATGCCCGTTCGTCAGTTGCCCGGCATGCGCGGAAACGGACGGCGCCATGGTGCCGGCTATTCGCTATCGAAGTGGTCTGACGAACACTGTGCCGCAGCCAGCGCTTCCGCGCATACGGCTGCGCCCACTTCCAGTGTGCCGGGTGTAAGCACGCGCGCGGTAATGCCGCCGTGGCCGCGCATGGCGTTATAGCCGCCGCCACCCAGTGCCTGTTCCATGCGCGAACAGGGTTGGCACAGACCGCTCCATTCCAGCGACGCGCTTCCAACCTGAAAGCGGCGCCCCTTCAGGGCCAGCAGATTGATGCCCGATACCACCACGTTGCGCCGCAACAGGGCGGGGTCCAGGTTCGCGCGGCCCAGCATGGCGGCCACGGCGGCGATATGTTCGGCCTGGATCAGGGTGACCTGGCGCGCGCTCTGCGCCGATTGGTGCCGGTCACCCAGCAGCCCGCCGGCGCGTGCCTCTGCGCTGGACACGACGCGCATGTCGGCCATGCGCGCCGGCCGCAAGCCTATCCACTCGACGCGGCCGACCTGCGGCAGGGAGGCCAGCAGTTGCGCAATGCTGCCCAACACGGTCGTAACCGCCGCCGCGCTCAGTGCAGATGAGCCGGCGGCTGAACTTCGTCCTCGGGCAGTTCGGCGTGCACCGGCTGACCTTCAGGATCGGGATAGAGCGGCGCGCCGCACTCGTCGCAATACTCCATGGGCATGCGGTCTTCCAGCACCAGTATGTCGGTGACGCCGCGCTCGCGCAATACGCCTTCGATTTCGCCCAGCACGTCGGTTTCTTCGTCCTCGGCGCCCAATAGCGCCCACACCACGCCATGCACGACTTCATTGCTGTCGCCCAGCGTGAAGCCTATGCGGTATTCCTCCAGGCGCTTGTCGTAGAACGGCGCGATCACGGCGCGCAGGCGATCGGCTTTTACGTTGAGCACGGTTTCCAGGAAGGACACCGAGGCAGCCAGGGAATAGGGGCGCGAGGCGCGATCGGCTTCGCGACAGGCGGCATGGTAGGCATTGGGCAGCAGTACCTCGACCGCGCAGGCCGGCAGGAGCGGCGTGATCACGGCGCCGCCCTGGCTGCGCCATTGGTTGCCGGCGTGTTCGCGCGAGCCGTCGGTTTCCTGCCAGCGCATGAGCGGCGCGCCGCGCGGGGCGGCTACCACGCCTATCAGGTAGCGCGTGTCGGACAGAAAATTGGTGGTTTGCGGCAGTTCCGCCGTATCCACGGCGGCGGGGTTGCTGCCGAACAGGCCGGCCGTGAGGCGCTCGCGCAACTGCCGCGTTTCGGAATAGCCGCGCGGCAATTGATCCGGACTGAAGAGGAAATTCGCCAGTTCGATTTTTGCGCCGGCCGCAAACACGTGCGCACCAAGTTGCACCTTGAGGGTTTGCACGATGCCACCCGGAATCACGTCGGCCGGAATCGAAAAGCGCGACCAGGCCAGCAGCGGGGCGGCGAACAGCAGCACGTCGTAATTTTCGCCACCCTCGCTCTGAGCGCCGCACTCGGCGCCGGCTTCGATGAAATCGGCCAGTTCGTCATAGGCGCGCGCATCGTCGCGCCAGAGCTGGTCCAGGGCGGCATTCAGGGCGTCTTCATTGGCGGCGGCGAGCAGCCTGTCCACCAGACTGGCGAGGTGCCCGCTCCAGTACTCGTCCTCCACACGGCTGGCGGACTGGGCCAGGCCCAAAGCCAGTTTCGTCAGTTGTTCTGCGTCGCGCGTGAGCCCGCCGCGACGCGCAAAGCGTGTACGTTTCATCTTGGAGTACCTCTGCTGGGGCCGGCATTTTATCAGCCGTGCGCCCTTCCCGGCCGTCGCCGGGCGGAATTGCGCGCGCGCGAAAACATGAACGTGCCCAAGGCGGGTAGTCCGAACGCCGCCGTGATCACGCCGCCGACCAGCGGCAGCATCCACAATTCGGACCAATGTTCGATACGGGCTTCGCGCTCCTTGCCGGGAAAATACACCACCGGCACGGTGTCGCCGACGGCAAATTCCGGATCGGATACGGCGTGCCCGAGAATTTCCACGCTCTGGCCGGCAGCGCTGGTGAAGCGCACGTGCGGCGTCAAAAAGCGCGAGCCGCCGCGGCGGCCGTTGCTGGTCCAGGTTTCGGTCAGTTCGGTGACGGTACCTTGCGCGCGGCTGCCCTGCGCGTACAGACGCAGCGCCGGCCAGCCGGACAAGGCCAGGGTGATTAGACCGCCGGCGGCGATGACACTGAATACCGTGGCGCCCAAGCGTGCGACGTCGGCACCGCGATCCAGTGCCTGTGCCAGCCAGGCGGCGCCCAGCCAGAGCAATCCGAAGCCGCCCAGCATGATGGGGCCTATCCACATTTGTGCGAAATCGGCAATCAGAGCCTCGCCCGGCTGCTCCGGCAGCAGCCAGATTTCGATCTTGTCGCCGACCACGAATTCGGGCGCGCTGGCGCCATTGCCGATCACTTCATGCGCCGCGCCGGACGGATCGGCATAGCGCACTACCGGCGCCACATAGCCGCCGGATTGACGCATTTCGATCACTGCACCCGCCACGCGCTGGCCGCGCATTTGCATTTTCAGCGGCTGCCAGGACAGTGCCAGCGCCCCGAACAGCAGCAGAGCACCCAGCCCGCCTGCCACCAGCGCGAAAATATTCACGCGCCCGCGCTGGCGGCGCAGCGCCAGATTGCGCCTCATGGCTTGCGCGCTCCGGCGGGGCATTGGCTAGAATCGCGGGGGCACACGCCGGAGGTCCAGATGCGCATCAGTTCGAATTTCGATTCGGGATCCATAGAAATCCTTTCCGCCGACCAGCCGTCGGACATACGGCTCGCGCTGCGCGCCGACAATGCGGCGGATTTTCGGCAATGGTTCCACTTCCGTCTGCAGGGCGCGGCCGGCAAGCGCTGCCGCATCCGCCTGCTCAATGCCAGTGCCTCGTCCTATCCGGACGGCTGGACCGACTACAAGGTCGTGGCGTCCTACGATCACGACAACTGGTTCCGCGTGTCGGGCACCAACTACGACGGCCGCGCCCTCACGATAGACATCCAGCCCGAACTGGACAGCATTTACTTCGCCTATTTTCAACCATATTCCTGGGAACGCCATCTGCAATTGCTGGGCCGCGCGGATTCCGCCATGGTGGGGACGGTGAGCGATCTGGGCGCCACGGTGGAAGGGCGCGATCTGAATCTGATCACGGTGGGCCGGCCGGCACGCAAGCGCAAGAACGTGTGGGTGATTGCGCGCCAGCATCCGGGCGAAACCATGGCCGAATGGTTCGTCGAAGGCATGCTGGATCATTTGTTCGATCCGGCCGATCCGGTGTCGCGCCGGCTGCTGCATCAGGTGTGTTTCCGCATCGTGCCCAACATGAATCCGGACGGCTCGGTGCGCGGCAATTTGCGCACCAACGCCGCCGGCTGCAATCTGAATCGCGCCTGGGTGGCGCCCGACATGGAAACCAGCCCGGAAGTGTTCCAGGTGCGCGAGGCCATAGGGCGCTGGCAACCCGACGTGTTTCTGGACATACACGGCGACGAGGCGCTGCCCTACGTATTTGTCGACGGCAACGGCATGTTGCCCAGTTTCAGTTCGCGCCAGGCCGAACTGGAAAGGGATTTTTCCGCTGCGTTGCTTGCTGCGACACCGGACTTCCAGACCCAATACGGCTACGCCCAGGATCGCTTCGGGCCGGAAATGCTTACGCTGGCGTCGAAATGGGTGGGCGATCGTTTCGGCTGCCTGTCGCTTACGCTGGAAATGCCGTTCAAGGACAACGCCGATTTGCGCGACGGCGTCGAAGGCTGGAGTGCCGAGCGCAGCAAGCGCCTGGCGCGTTCGGTATTGGCTGCGCTACAGCGCATGCTGGCGCCGTGAAGTGCGCCGGCTGCGTTGCCAGGCCGCTGCATAGTGGCCTCAGGGTGCCGCTGCGGCGGCTTTGAGCGCGTCCAGCCGCTCTGCCCGAGGCAGTTCGGCAAGTTCGCGCACGCGCGCATAAAACCTGGGTAGGTCGTTATGTTCGGCTGCGAGCAGGCGTTCGAAGTCGGGCACCAGGCGCGTATATAGGCTCACCGACGCCAGCGTGGCGTTATTCATTTGCCCGCCGAACCAGGCGTCGTACCCGGCATACCCCTGCCAGCGCTCGCGCTTCAGGCGCGCGTAGTGTTCCGCCATGGCGGCAAATTCGCGCTGTTTGGCGGCCAGCTTGCCGGCGCTGTCCAGATCGGAGGCGTAAATTTTGCGCAGGCGTTCGCGGTAGCCCAGTACCAGATCGGTAAAGTCGGCCCGCATGGCCTGCATGCGCGCCCAGGTCGCGCGGTCGGCTTCTGTGCCTTCTGCCGCCAGCCAGCGCCGCATGCCTTCCTGTTCCACGCTCACGGCGAAAGATTCGTTGAATTCGCTGTCATTTTTGGCGTAGGCCACCTGGTGCGCCAATTCGTGGAACAACAGGCGCGCGATTTCGGTATCCGGCCAGTTGATGAAGGTGTTGAGCAGAGGGTCGGCGAACCACCCCAAGGTCGAATAGGCGGGTACGCCGTAACTGTGCACGTCCAGGCCTTGCGCCGCCAGTTGCGCGGCGTATTCCTTGGCGGCGGCGGCGTCGAAATAACCGCGGTAGCTGACGCAGCCGGCAATCGGGTAACACCATTGTTTGGGATCGACCGATAGTGCGTCCGCCCCTATCACGTTCCAGACCGCATAAGGCCGGCCGAGGTCGCTATAGCCGGTATAACTTTGGTTGTCCGGCAAGGCCAATGCACGGCTTGCGAATTCGCGCAGATGGCGGGCGCGCTCTATGCGTGCGCGCAGGGCGGGCGCGGTGGCGGGGTCGGCAAGCACCGCGGCGAGTGGGCGCCGCGCCGCGAGCAGGTTCAATTGGCCGCTCGCCGCCTGAAAGTAATAGCCCAAGCTGCTGCAGCCGGAGGCAAAAAGCGCGGCGGCGCCCAGCAGGACCAGCAGCAACATGCGAATTTTCATGCGCGCCGGGTTCCTGCTTCGAAACAGCCGTTCCTCAAGAAATGCAAAGTTTCGGCGGCTGCCGTGGCAGATAGCAACAGGCCCGAATGGGTGCTGGGCAGAACGATGTGGTCGCGCGCACCGGCCAGCCGCGTTTCCGACAGCGCGACGGCGCCGTCGTGGGGGCGTTCCAGTTGGGTGATCAGGCTGCCCATACCCAGCGGCCGCGAGCCGGCGATGAGGCCGTAGTCACGATCGCGCGGCGCGCCACAGGGCGGCAGGGCGAGCCAGTCGGCCAGACAGCGGCCCAGCAAAGGCTGGCTCCAGCGCCGGGCCGCCAGCGCACGTGCCGCGGCGCTGGCGGCGACCGGGGAGGCGATCAGAACGCGGCGGCCCGGCCGGCTGAGCAGCCCCAGTTGGTCGGCGCGCAGCAGCACCAGCCCGCCCAGGCTGTGTCCCACCACATGTAGCGTGCTCTGCGGCAGGGCGGCGGCGGCCACGGCGATGCGGCGTGCCGCGCTATCCAGTGCCTCGCCCACGCTGTGATAGCCGGGCGATCGCGTGGCATAGCCGGCCGCCGCGATGCGCCGTGCGAGCCAGGCCATCACGCTGCCATTCATCCATAAACCATGCACCAGCAGTACTGCCTCATCATGCATGGCCGAACTCCCCGGCGATTGCGCGTGCGGCATGTTCCGGTGTCAGGATAGCCAGATGCGGCGGCAGGGTTTTGCGGCGTTTCAGTGCCAACAAGGCTTTGTCTCGCGTTACCAGCCAGCGCGCGCCGGCATGCACGGCCAGTTCGAGAAATTTCTGATCCTGAACGTCCTTGCAGCGTGGCAGCTGCGGCAGTGGCGGCACGGCGGGCAGTGTCTCGGTGCGCGCGCCGTACTGCGCCAGCACGGCCTCAGTGCGTTGCGGTTCGGCGCACAGCCGGGCCAGTATGCGTTGCAATTCGTGCAGGCAGCGCGGCTCGGTCACGAGGTGCAGATGATCGATTTGGCGCGCCAGCGCCGGGCAGGATTTGCCGTCCCAATAAAAGATGTCCAGTACGACATTGGTGTCGAGCACGGCGATGGGCTTGGTCATGCGGGGGCGCGGCAGGATCGGTGAAGCCGCCCATTGTAGGCGGGGCCCGCGCGGCTTGCTCGTCGCCGGCGTTTCAAAGCATGGGCTTGAGCCGAGAATTCGGCGGCGCGCCATGTTGCAATGCGAGGCGGTCGGTTTCCCTGAGTGGCCGTCCGGGCACGGGTTGTTGGCTGGGGGAGTTGGGGCTGTCCATGTTGCACTGCACATGCCACAATAGCAGGCGTTTTTCTGACAGGGAGTTCCATATGGATATCAAGAAAGTCGGTGTAGTGGGTGCGGGCACCATGGGCAATGGCATCGCCCAGGTATTTGCGGTGGCCGGTTTCGAGGTGTTGCTGACGGACATTTCGGCCGCCGCGCTGGAGCGCGCAACCAATACCATTTCTGGCAGTCTGGACCGTCTTATCAAAAAGGACAAAATGACGGCCGACCAAAAGGCCGCAGCCATGGCGCGCATTTCCGCCACGACGGAATTCGGTGCGCTGGCTGATGCCGATCTGCTGGTCGAGGCGGCACTGGAAAATGAAGAATTCAAGGTGAAGCTGTTTGGCCAACTGGATGGCATCGCCAAGCCGGAAGCCATTCTGGCGTCGAACACCTCGTCCATTTCCATCAGCCGTATCGCTGCTGCCACCAAACGCCCGGAAAAAGTTATAGGCATGCACTTTTTCAACCCGGTGCCGCTGCTGGAACTGGTGGAACTGGTCAATGGGCTGCGTACCGCGCCGGAAACCTACGCCAGCCTGGAAGCGGTGGTGCGCGCCATCGGCAAGTCGCCCGTGAAAGTGCGCAACAGCCCCGGCTTCGTGGTCAATCGCATGCTCTGCCCGATGATCAACGAGGCCGTTTTCGTGCTCGCCGAGGGCGTTGCCAGCGCCGAGGAAATCGACGCCGCCATGAAGCTCGGCGCCAATCACCCTATCGGTCCGCTCGCCTTGTGCGATCTGATCGGTCTGGATGTGCAACTGGCGGTCATGAACGTGCTGCATCACAGCCTGCGCGAGTCGAAATACCGTCCGGCGCCGCTGCTGGTGGAAATGGTCGAAGCGGGCTATCTGGGCCGCAAAACCAAACGCGGCTTCTATAGCTACGACTGAGTGCGCGGCGGCCGCGGCTCAGATTTGAGCTTCGGCCAGCAGCGCCAGAATCGCTGCGCCCCAGCGCGCCAGTTTTGCTTCGCCTACGCCGCTTACTTCAGACAGTTCGCCGCGCGTGCGCGGCGCGCGCCCGGCGATGGCGCGCAGGGTGGCATCGTGAAATATCACGTAGGGCGGTACGTTAAGTTCGCGCGCGGTGTCGCGCCGCCAACTGCGCAGGCGCTCGAACAGGCCTTGATCGGCCGCGTCCGGCAGCGCAACGGCCGCGGTTTTGCGGCGCGGCTGCGCTTTGGCGGGCCGGCGCAGGCGCAAACTTTGCTGGCCGCGCAATACGGGGCGTGCGGCATCCGTGAGCAACAGGCTGCCGTATTCGGATTCCACGCGTAGCAAACCGGCACTCACGAGCTGGCGTGCCACGCTGCGCCATTCGCGTTCATCCATGTCAGTGCCGACGCCAAAGGTCGGCAGGCGGTCGTGTCCCATCGCGACCACCCGCTCGGTGGCCTTGCCACGCAAAATGTCGATCAGGTGGCCGGCGCCGAAGCGGCTGCCGGTGCGCAGGATGGCGGACATGAATTTTTGCGCCGTGACCATGCCGTCGAATGTTTCCGGCGGATCCAGGCACACGTCGCAATTGCCGCAGGCGGCCTGGCCGTCGCCGAAATAGGCCAGCAACATGGCGCGGCGGCAGCTCGCCGCTTCGCAATAGCCCAACATCGCGGATAGTTTGCGCGCTTCGATGCGGCGGATTTCTTCCGGTGCCGCGGAATCTTCTATCCATTGCTGCAGCAGCGCGACGTCCGCAAGTCCATAACAGAGCCAGGCTTCTGCCGCTTCGCCGTCGCGTCCGGCGCGTCCGGTTTCCTGGTAATAACCTTCCAGGCTTTTGGGCAAATCCAGGTGGGCGACGAAGCGCACGTCGGGTTTGTCTATGCCCATGCCGAAGGCAATGGTGGCCACCATCACGATGCCTTCGTCGCGCTGAAAGCGCTCCTGGTGTTCGCGGCGCGTGGCGGCGTCCAGTCCGGCGTGGTAGGGCAGGGCGGGAATGTTTTGCGTGACCAGCCAGGCCGCGGTCTCATCCACCTTGCGGCGCGACATGCAATACACGATGCCGGCCTCGCCGCGGTGGCCCGGGTAGCCGTCGCGCCCGTGCAGAAAATCCAGCAACTGGCGGCGCGGATTGTCTTTTTCGACCACGCGATAGCGTATGTTGGGACGGTCGAAGCCGGCGACGAACCAGCGCGCGGCGTCGAGTTCCAGCCGGGTGCCGATTTCGCGCCGCGTGGCGGCGTCGGCGGTGGCGGTGAGCGCGATGCGCGGAATGCCGGGGTAGCGCTCGCGCAGCACGGCGAGCTTGAGGTATTCGGGCCGGAAATCGTGCCCCCATTGCGACACGCAGTGCGCTTCGTCTATCGCGAATAGTGCGATGCCGTGGGCCGCGGCGATGTCGTCCAAGAATTCGAGGAAGCCGGACATGAGCAGGCGTTCCGGCGCCACGTACAGCAAATCCACCCGCCCGGCGCGCAGACCGGCCATGGTCTCACGCGCAACCTGGGCATCCTGCGCGGAATTGAGGCAGGCCGCGCGTACCCCGGCCTGGCATAGCGCATTGACCTGATCCTGCATCAATGCGATGAGTGGCGACACCACCAGGCCGACGCCGCGGCGCATGAGCGCGGGAATCTGATAGCAAAGCGATTTGCCGCCGCCGGTGGGCATGAGCACGATGGCGTCCCCGCCCGCTGCGACGTGTTCGATGATGTCGGCCTGGAGGCCGCGAAATTCGGCGTAGCCGAATACGCGGTGCAATACTTCGGCGGCGGTGGCGCTTGGTTCATTCTGCATGCCGCAAGTGTACCGTGTCGCCCGCGTCCTGCCGGAAGGCGTTGACCGAGCGGCGGCCCATCGTCGTGTGCGGGCGCGCGCTGGCGGGCGCGTAAAATCCGTATACGAGCGTCCCGGCTTGCGCCGGGGCTGCCACAATCAATCCACAGAGGACTTGTCCATCATTGATCGCCGGGCATGCTGGATAAATTGGACATGCGTGGAATAGCGCTTTTCGGATCGGGCAATGGGGTTTCATGCCGGTTTGCGGTGGCGCCGGCAGGCCAACGTGGCGGTTCGTCCGAGCAGAGCGGTCTGCCATCAGACCGGCTGGATGCCGACCCGGCGTGCGCCGCCTGCGGCAGAAACTTTTGGGACGTGCGCTGATGTCGGTTTTCGCCGGACTGCTCCGCCTGCCGGTGCGGCTTTATGTCCGCGCTGCCAGCTTGCTGCCGGCGCGTCTGCGTGCGGGGCTGTATTGGGGCTGCTGCATCGCGCTCATCGTGCTGTCACTGGCGGCGCTTACCCTGCGTTACGTCGTGCTGCCTCGCGTCGATGAGCACCGCGCGGATATTGCGGCCGCGATCGGCAAGTCCATGGGTTTGCGCGTCGAGATCGACCGCATAGAGGCGAGCTGGCACGGCTTGCACCCCGAGCTCGATCTGTACGGGTTCAAGATATTCGACAAAACGAACCGCCTCGCGCTATTGCTCAATTCAGTTCACACCCAGATCGCCTGGTCCTCTTTCGCGCTTGCCGACATTCGCCTGTACGGACTGGAACTGCGCGGCGTGCATCTGGATTTGCGGCGCGATCCGGCCGGCCATATTTTCGTTGCCGGCCTCGAGGTGGGCGGCGCAGATTCCAGCGGCGGAATTGCTGACTGGGTGTTGGCGCAGAAAGGGGTGGTGGTTCGTAATGCTGCGCTCACCTGGTCCGACGAAATGCGGGGCGCGCCGCTGTTGGCACTGACCGACCTGCAGTTCCGGCTGGAAAACCGGGCCGGGCGTCACCGCTTTGGCTTGCAGGCGAAGCTGCCGGACCTGTTCGCGGCGCCCGTGGATGTACGCGGCGATTTCCACGGCAGAGGATTTGCCCAATTGCCGGAATGGAAAGGCGGCCTTTATGTGGCGCTGGCGGGAGGCAATTTTGACGCGTTGCGGCAATGGCTGGATTTTCCACCCGCATTGGACGCGGGCAAAGGTGATCTGCGCCTGTGGGCGTCGGTCGACGCACGCATATTGAAAGCGGCGACTGCCGACGTCAATCTGCGCGAATTTTCCGTGAAAGCCGCTAGTGACCTGCCGGCCTTGAAATTCACCGCATTGACTGGCCGCCTGGCTTTCAAACATGCCGAAGCGGCGCTCGATCTGGATGCGCGCCGCTTGTACGCGGCGGGCACTTGGGGGCGTTTCGGGCCGACGGATGTGAAGGTGGAAGTGGCGGATATCCGTGATGGCGTACCTGGGCGCGGCATTATTGCGGCCTCTCGCGTGGATTTGGCTGCCTGGAGCGGTTTGGCCGCCGGCCTGCCCTTGGCGCCCGAAGTGCGCGCCGAAATCGCGCAATTTCAGCCGCGCGGCGTGCTGGATGATTTGAGTTCTTCGTGGCAGCGCCAGGACGGCAAGCCCACGAATTTCACGCTAAAAACGGCATTCAAGGGCCTGGGCATGCGAGCTGTCGGCCTGGTGCCCGGCTACTCCGGGTTGGATGGTACGGTCGATGCGAATCAGGCCGGCGGCACGCTGGCGCTCGATGCACGCAAAGCCGGGCTGGATATGCCGCGCGTGTTCGAACAATCAAATCTCGACCTCGAGCGCTTGCTGATGCGCTTGAACTGGGCAGCCAAGGACGGTGGGCTGCAATTCAACCTGAGTCAGGCGGAATTTTCCAATCGCGACGCCACGGGCAGTGCCAGCGGACATTACTTTTGGCGCGCGGGGAGTAAAGGCTCGATCGATTTGCAAGCGCGGCTGGCGCGCGCCGATGGCGCATCGGTGTGGCGTTACTTGCCGCTGGTGGTAAGTGGCGAAGTGCGCGAGTGGCTGCACCAGGCTATCCCATACGGACGCGCGTCGGATGCGCGCCTGCAACTGCGCGGGGATTTGGAAAAATTTCCCTTTCGCGCCGGACGTGACGGGGTATTCCGGGTCAGTGCGAAAGTGGACGACGTGCGCCTGGACTATGCGTCCGGCTGGCCGGAAATCCAGAACATTCAGGGCTCTCTGTTGTTCGAGGGCGAGCGCATGCTCATTGCGGCGCAGCGCGCGAGACTTCTCGGTGCGGCGCTAAACGACGTGAGCGCCGAAATTCGCGACCTGGAAGACGCGGCCTCGGTGCTGCTGGTGAAAGGCCGGGCGGCGGGGCCGACCGCGGAATTTTTCCGCTTCATCGAGGACAGCCCTGTTTCTGCCCGCATAGATCATTTTACCGACGACATGCAGGCGGCCGGAAATGGCTTGCTGAAGCTTGCGCTGACGCTGCCGCTGGACAAAATCGAGGATAGTCGCGTGACAGGCGATTTCGAGTTTGCCGGCAATCGCCTCACCGTCGATCCCGCTTTGCCGGTATTGACCGATGCGGCCGGCCGGGTCGAATTTTCTGAAAAGGCGCTTTCCATCCGCGGCGCGCAGGCAAAAATGTTGGGCATGCCGCTCAAGCTCAATGTGAGCACGCGCGAGGATGGGGCGGTGAACGTCAACGTCGAGGGCAGTGCCGATATCGCCAACCTGCGCCGCCAACTGCCGGATGTCGCTCCGCTGCAACTGTTGTCCGGCAGCACGGGTTGGCGCGCGAAATTTGCGCTACGGGGCAAAAGCGCGGAGGTGACGATAGACTCAAACCTGGTCGGAATTTCATCCAGGTTGCCCGATCCGTTCGGCAAGCAGGCTGCGGATAGTTTACCGCTGCGCGTCGAGCGCAGCGAATTTACCGATGGTGCGCGGCGTGACGCACGGCTCCAGCCTTCGGTGCGAGAGAGCTGGAAGCTGAGCTTGGGGCGCGTCGCGCAGGCGCAAATGCTGCGTCGGCGCGAGAACCAGGCGTTGATTTTCGAACGCGCGGCCGTGGGGGTTGGTACCGCACCGGAATTGCCCGAAAAAGGTACCGCCGTGAGCGTGGTAGCGCAGCGTGTCGATCTCGACGCGTGGCGGGCCTTGCAAACCGGGGCAGCGAGTGGAAATTCCGCCGGTGGTTTGGGTGTCAGCCGGGTGAATCTAAAAGCGGGCGCAATAAGCGGGTATGGTCACGAGCTGAACGACGCCACGCTCAAACTGTCGCGGCGCGACAACGGCTGGTACGGCGAGGTGGATAGCCGCGAAGCGCTGGGAACTTTTCTCTGGCGCGAGCAGGACCAAGGGCGCTTCGAAGCCCGCTTCAAGCGCTTGGCGCTCAATCCGGCAAAGTCAGCCGATCCGGGCAGCAAGCGCGACCCCGTGGGCGAATTGCCCGGCATCGATCTGGAAGTGGAAAATTTACAGTTGCGCGGGCGCGATCTCGGTAGCTTGCAGTTGCTTGCCGATAATCGCAATGGTGAGTGGCTGGTGGAAAAGTTTTTGCTGCACCAGCCGGACGCGGATTTTTCCGGGGGTGGAAAATGGCGGCCGCAGGGCGCCACGCAATTGCGCTTCAAGCTGGAATCCGGCGACGTGGGCAAAATGCTCACGCGTATCGGTTATGCGGATGTGGTTGCTCGCGGTACCGCAAAACTGGAAGGACGCCTGGGCTGGCAGGGTTCGCCGCTGCAAATCGATTATCCCAGCCTGCAAGGCGCGCTACGCCTGGACGCGGCAAACGGACAGTTCGCAAAAATCAACCCGGGCGCGGGGCGCCTGCTCGGGATTTTGAGTTTGCAATCCTTGCCGCGCCGCATCACGCTGGATTTTCGCGACATCTTCAGCGAAGGGCTGGCGTTCGATACCATAGGCGGCGAACTGGATGTTGCGCGCGGCATCATCACGACTCAAGATTTGAGCATCAATGCCCCGGCTGCCAAAATAGCGATCAGCGGGCAGGCCGATCTGGGACAGGAAACGCAAAATCTATTGGTGCGTGTGCAACCCGCTTTATCCAGTTCGGTGGCGGTGGGGGCTTTGCTCGCACACCCGGTGGCCGGAGTGGCGGCCTATCTCGCGCAAAAAGTATTGCGCGACCCACTGGATCAGATATTTTCCTACCAATATAGCGTGACGGGCGCATGGTCCGATCCGAAAGTCGAACGGATCGCCAAGCGCAACAGTGAAGCGCCGGGCGCGATGGCCGAGGAGACCGCGAAAAAATGAGCGAGACAGGTACGACGACCAGGCGCGGCATCCGCGTGGCGGCGGTACAGATGATTTCCGGCACGGATGTCGCCGAAAATCTTGCCTGCGCGGAACGCCTGATCGCCGAAGCAGCCGCGGACGGTGCCGAACTGGTGGCGCTGCCCGAATATTTTGCTCTTATCCACGCCGACGAGTCGGCCAAGGTACGGCTACGCGAAGTGCCGGGCGGCGGCCCGCTACAGGATTTTCTTTCCCGTACTGCACAAAAATACGGCGTAATTCTGGTTGGCGGGACGATACCTCTGGAATGCGGCGAGGACGACAAGGTGTTCAATACCTGTCTGGTATTCGACCGTGACGGCGGGCAAATCGCGCGTTACGACAAAATCCACCTGTTCGGGTTTGTAAAAGGCACAGAAAATTATCAGGAAGCGCGCACCATTCAGCCCGGCCGCGAGATCGTGGTGTTCGACTGCTCCGTCGGCCGCGTCGGGCTTGGTATCTGCTATGACATACGCTTTGCAGAACTATTCCGCGCGATGGGTGAAATCGACCTGATCGTGGTGCCCGCCGCATTTACGGAAACCACCGGAAGGGCACATTGGGAAGTGCTTTTGCGCGCGCGCGCGATCGAAAATCAGTGCTATGTGCTGGCTTCGGCGCAGGGCGGAAAACATGCGAGCGGGCGCATGACGCACGGCAACAGCATGTTCATCGACCCTTGGGGAGCAGTTCTGGCGCGGCTGGACAAAGGTTCAGGCGTATTGGCAAACGCGGTCGATTTGGATTATCTTAACGAAATTAGGCAAAATTTGCCCGCGCTCAAACACCGCGTACTTCGATGACAACTGCGACGATTCCGCCCGATACCAAGCGTGCCGCGTGGCCGTCCACGCTGGCTGAGGTGACGGTCATGGACGCCGAGCGGCTGCGTCCCATGTGCATCGAGCAGGACGACATCGCCGGCACGCATGAACTGGCGCGCCAGAAGGACAAATTCCGGCTGAAACTGCTTTCCCTCAGTACCGAGCGCAAGGGCGAAACCAGCCTGCTCATCGAAAAAATGTACTCCTGGCGCGGGTACAACATGAAGTCCGGCCTCGAGCAAAATCCCAACCGCATTACGCTCAATGCCGAACTTAACGGACGCATCTACGGAACCTTGACAGTCAATCTGGATTCTCCCGCCGGCCTGTCCGTGGACGACGCCTACCGCGAAGAGGTGGATTCGCTGCGCACACGCGGACGCAAGGTGTGCGAATTCGGCAAATTTGCGGTGGAACAGGCGGTACGTTCCAAACGCCTCATCGCAACGCTCATGAACCTCCTGCTCGTCTATGCGCACCGCCTCAACGGCTGCGATGACGCACTCATCGAGGTTAACCCGCGCCATACCGGCTTTTACGAAAAATACATGGGCTTCACGCGCTTCGGCTCGGAGCGCATGTGTCAGCGCGTCAATGCGCCGGCCGTGCTGCTGCGGCTCGATTTCGACTACATGGACAGGCAGGTCGAACTGCTCGGCGGGCGTTGGCGCGAACTTCCCGAAGAAAAAAGTTTCTACAAGTACTTCTTTCCCCCGGCACAGGAAGCGCAAATCGTCGCGCGCCTGCGGCAGAACAATTCCGAATAGGCAGCGTACTGCCCGCCGGACAATCCCAGCGGCGCTGACGCGCCGCGCGCACCGAAAGCATTTCCGCCATGAGCGAAATTCTGACCGCCGCCAGTGGGCTCGCCCCTGCAATCACGCAAGATTCCTTGCTGCATGTCGCCGCACATCATCTGCTATCGCCCTACGAACTAGGGCACAGCGAACTGGATCGCGTGTTCGGCGTGCTATCCGGCCATAGCATCGACTACGCGGATCTTTACTTCCAATACCAGCGCTCGGAAGGCTGGAGCCTTGAAGAAGGCATCGTCAAAGCGGGCAGCTTCAATATTGAACAAGGTGTCGGGGTGCGCGCGATACGCGGCGAACGCACGGCGTTTGCGTACTCCGACGAAATCAGCATGCCTGCGCTGGAAAGTGCAGCACGCGCAACGCGCGCGATCGCCGCGCAGGGGCAAGCCGTGACGGCGGCGGTCAACCCGGTGCCGGCGCCGCGCCGGCTGTACGAAGCACGCGATCCGCTCGCCTCACTGCAAGACATCGAAAAGGTACGCCTGCTGGAACGCCTGGAAAGTTACGCACGGGCGGCCGACACGCGGGTCGTCGAAGTGATGGCGCACATTGCCGGTGTCTACGAGGTCATCCTGATCGCCCGCGCCGACGGCCACCTTGCTGCCGATGTGCGTCCTCTGGTGCGCGTATCAGTCACGGTCATCATGCAGGCTGACGGGCGCCGCGAGCAGGGCTCCTCCGGCGGCGGTGGGCGTTACGACTACGCCTATTTCACGGACGAGGTGCTGCAGGAATATGCCCGGCGCGCTGTACATCAGGCCTCCGTCAATCTCGACGCCCGGCCGGCGCCGGCGGGACCGATGACAGTCGTGCTGGGCTCGGGTTGGCCCGGCATCCTTTTGCACGAAGCAATTGGGCACGGGCTGGAGGGAGATTTCAATCGCAAAGGAAGCTCCGCCTTTTCCGGCCGCATCGGCACTCGCGTCGCGGCCAAAGGCGTAACCGTGGTCGACGACGGGACTATTCCGCAACGGCGCGGATCACTCACCATCGACGATGAGGGTACGCCAACCCAGCGCACCGTATTGATCGAAGATGGCATCCTGCGTGGTTATATGCAGGACCGCATGAACGCGCGCCTCATGGGCGTGGCCCCAACCGGCAACGGACGGCGTGAATCTTTCGCCCACACGCCCATGCCGCGCATGACCAACACCCTCATGCTGGGCGGAGACCGTGAACCGGAAGAAATCATCGCCTCCGTCAAGAAGGGCCTCTATGCGGCAAATTTCGGCGGAGGGCAGGTGGACATTACGAGCGGAAAATTCGTGTTTTCGGCGGCCGAGGCCTACCTGATCGAAAACGGCAAGATTGGAGCCCCGGTCAAAGGTGCCACATTGATTGGCAATGGCCCGAACGTGCTGACACGAGTGAGCATGATAGGCAACGACATGTGCCTCGACCCCGGCGTCGGAACCTGTGGGAAAGAAGGCCAGAGCGTGCCGGTTGGGGTCGGTCAGCCGACGCTTCGCATCGACGGGCTTACCGTAGGAGGCACGGCCTGAGCCGAGAAACCCAGTATCGGCGGTGGTTTCGCGCCGATCAGGACGCCTCGGCAAACCTTCCGGTGCAAAAAAATCGCACGAGGGGTTTACAAACCCAAAACCGCATCCTATAATCTCTTTCTCTGCTGCTGATGCAGCAACGCTCTTTAACAAGCAAACAGCCGATAGGTGTGGGTGCTTTGGTGCAAGTTAGTGCCGAAGTGTTCGTGGCAAAACGCTGCGAACGCGATTCTATAGCAAGTTTCCCTGGAAATGTCGCTATGGGCGGCAAGCTTGAAAAACACAAGTAGCACCCACAGAAAAGGTTCGAGAGAACCGTTAATTCTGTGAGAAACAGGAATGAACTGAAGAGTTTGATCCTGGCTCAGATTGAACGCTGGCGGAATGCTTTACACATGCAAGTCGAGCGGCAGCGCGGGGCAA
>JAEUNM010000116.1 GCA_016791105.1 Rhodocyclaceae bacterium
ACGACCGCTTTCTTGTCGTCCAGATTGAGACCCAAGGTCAAAACTCCTAGTTAGAGCCCAGTAACGCCCGCACCGCCCGCGCTTAGCGCGCGCACGGCTTGGGCAAACACGGCGACCTTCTTCAGGAGCCTGCCGCGGATATGCTCCGCGGCCTGCATAGCCTGCTTCCGGGTTACGCCATCTGCGTAGGCGGACCGCGCGCGCAACACCGCACTGCTACTGCACTGCGGCACCTGGCGCACGGCCGGCATTAAACCCTTGCGGGCACCTACGGTCTTTGACAACCCACGCGCCGCACGACGGGCCGGCGCATGGCCCAAAGTTCTGTTTCCCTTGCCAGCCTCAGTTGCTGGCAGCCACAGTACCGACATCCACGCGCACGCCCACGCCCATCGTCGAGGACACGGATACGCGGCGCAAATATTGGCCCTTGGCAGCAGCCGGCTTGGCTTTGGTGAGTGCGTCGATAAGCGCGCGGATGTTTTCGCTCAGCGCTTCGGTCGAGAACGAGGCACGTCCCACCGTGCACTGCACGATGCCGCCCTTGTCGGTACGGTACTGCACCTGACCGGCCTTGGCGTTCTTGACGGCCTGCACCACGTCCATGGTGACCGTGCCCACCTTGGGGTTGGGCATGAGGCCGCGCGGGCCCAGAATCTGGCCGAGCTGACCAACCACACGCATGGCATCCGGCGTGGCGATGGCCACGTCGAAATTGATGTTGCCGGCCTTCACGGCGGCGGCGAGGTCGTCGAAACCCACCACGTCGGCGCCGGCCGCACGCGCAGCTTCGGCCTTGTCGCCCTGGGCGAATACGGCGACGCGCTTGGTTTTGCCGGTACCAGACGGCAGCACCACGGAACCGCGTACCACCTGGTCGGATTTACGTGCATCCACGCCCAGATTGACGGCGCAATCTATCGATTCATCGAATTTGGCGGTCGAGCAGCCCTTGACCAGATTGAGCGCATCGGCCAGCGCATAGTTCTTGGTGCGCTCGACACGGCTACGCAATTCTTTCAGGCGCTTGGAAACTTTTGCCATGTCACAGGCCCTCCACATTGAGACCCATGCTGCGGGCGGATCCGGCGATGGTGCGCACGGCAGCATCCAGATCGGCGGCGGTCAGGTCTTTCATTTTGGCTTTGGCGATGTCTTCGAGCTGGGCGCGCGTCACCTTGCCGACCTTGTCGGTATGGGCCTTGGCGGAACCTTTCTGCACACCGGCGGCTTTTTTCAGCAGCACCGTGGCGGGCGGGGTTTTCAGTTCGAAGGTAAAGCTTTTGTCTGCATAGGCGGTAATCACCACCGGCAGCGGCAGGCCAACTTCCATGCCTTGCGTGCGGGCGTTGAATTCCTTGCAGAAGGCCATGATGTTGAGGCCGCGCTGGCCCAGCGCCGGGCCGATGGGGGGGCTGGGGTTGGCCTTGCCGGCCGGCACCTGCAGCTTGATGAAAGCAATGATTTTCTTTGCCATGTAAGGCTCCTGGTGAGTGGTAACGCAAAACGGGCGGCTAACCCGCTTCGCTCCTCGCGCGGCATCGCTCGATGCCGCTGACTATGCAACCGGCCCGGAAGGCCGGCCGCTCAAGCTTTTTCGACTTGGGAAAACTCCAGTTCGACCGGCGTCGCGCGACCAAAAATGGTGACGGATACGCGAATTTTGCTCTTGTCGTAATTGACGTCTTCCACCGTGCCGTTGAAATCGGTAAATGGGCCTTCCTTCACACGCACCAGTTCGCCCACTTCGAACAACACCTTGGGGCGCGGCTTTTCGACGCCTTCCTGCATCTGGTGCAGGATTTTTTCGACTTCCTTTTCGGAAATGGGGGTCGGCTTGGTGGCCGTGCCGCCGACGAAGCCGGTTACCTTGGGGGTGCTTTTCACGAGGTGCCAGGTGTCGTCATTCATTTCCATTTCCACCAGCACATAGCCGGGGAAAAACTTGCGTTCGGAAATGCTTTTCTGGCCGCCTTTCATTTCGACGACCTCTTCCACCGGCACCAGTATCTTGCCGAACTGTTCCTGCATGCCTTGACGGCTCACGCGCTCGACGAGCGCGCGCTGCACGGATTTTTCGAAGCCCGAATAGGCGTGCACAACGTACCAGCGCTTGGTCATGATCTTTTCCAGCCCAGGATGAGGTCATACAGCACCCATTCCAGACTTTTGTCCGTCACGTACAGAAAAATGGCCATCACGACGACGAACGCGAACACGATGCCCGTGGTTTGCAGCGATTCCTTGCGCGTGGGCCAAGCCACCTTGCGCGTTTCCTTGATCGCCTCGCCGCCGAAATCCTTGAAGCGCTCGCCCGGTGCGGTATTCCACGCCAGCGCCACGCCGGCAGCAACGCCGGCCAGCACCGCGAGCACGCGGAATACGAGCGCCTGGTCCGCGAGCATGTAAAACCCGACCAGGCCAGCCACCACAAACAGCATGGCAAGCGCAAATTTTATGTTATCGGCCATATACGGAAAATTGCGGCGCTGGGAAAGTGGCAGGGGCAGAGGGAATCGAACCCCCAACCTTCGGTTTTGGAGACCGACGCTCTGCCAATTGAGCTATGCCCCTTGAAACCTGATCCGGCGGCATTACCGCCGGTGATGCCATGCGGGACAGGACGGTGGTTGGCCCGCCCCGCACGCCTGGATTTACCCAGTTGTTGCTCGCCTTACTCGATAACTTTGGCAACCACGCCGGCGCCCACGGTACGGCCGCCTTCGCGCACGGCGAAACGCAGACCTTCTTCCATCGCGATCGGCGCGATCAGCTTCACGGTAATCGTGATGTTGTCGCCCGGCATCACCATTTCGGTACCGGCCGGCAGATCGATGGAGCCCGTTACGTCGGTGGTGCGGAAATAGAACTGCGGGCGATAGCCGTTGAAGAACGGCGTATGACGGCCGCCTTCGTCTTTCGACAGCACGTACACCTCGGCCGTGAAGTGCGTGTGCGGCTTGATCGAGCCCGGCTTCGCCAGCACCTGACCG
>JAEUNM010000136.1 GCA_016791105.1 Rhodocyclaceae bacterium
CGGCGAAGCGAACCCTTGACACGGCAACGACCAAGGTATGCTTGGGCATGGCTGTAAGCGCAGCAGTTGTGCGCTTACAGCCATGCAGACCAGCGCTTTTCGTCGCCAATTTTCAACGGAAATTCACCGCCGCCAACACCAGGAGGGCCACGGAGCGCAACTGGAAAGGTAAGGCGCGCGCCACGTCAGCGCAGGATCAACATTACCGGCTGGCTTTCGCCACCGCCACAGCGGCGACTTACAGAAGTTCTTACCGGCCTACCGATCTGTCTGGTCAGTTTGAATTCGGCCTGTGCGGTGTCAGTCGGGCCAGTCCATTTTCCGCCGGGGTCCTGGATATAAACGCGGAAATTCGCGGAACTATCCTTGTCCCAGCGCAGCAGATGAGCGCCGGGTTCGACGCGCAGGCCGGTTACGGGCGAGCACTACGTACTGCCCGGCACGAACCACGTAGTTCGCACCGGCTCGCTGCTTATCGCGCCCGCGCAGCGCGCAAGAAGTTCGATGGAAACCTTGGCGCCCGCGGCTGCCGGGCGCGGGCGCAATTTGAAAGACTTTTCCGCAGTGAGGATTTGCTCACTCTGGAGGACGGCGCCATCCGGTGTGCGCACTTCAAACTGCAACTGGTAGCTGGCGGCAGTGCCCTCCCAGCGCAGTTCGACCTCCTTACCCCCGATGCGACTGGGCAAGGGATTGATGTGCGGTGGATCGCACGCAAGTGCGGGATGTCCGGCCGGCACCGTCGATAGTACAGCGACCGCAATCAGTGCGTGGCGCATCGCACTGGAACAAGGGAGCAGCGCGCTTGACCGCATGCGGCGGACGACGGCCGGCGCGCGCGTTCGAGGCCGGTTGCCGCCGTCGCGGAGCGCGCTGCCTGAGCTTGACGGCAGCCAGCAAAGCTATACACCCTCAACCACAACCAGCGCGGAGTGGCATTCGGGCCACGCATTCTATTTGGCACCCCGGCGCGGAATGCGCGGTTCGCCGGTGCTGGATGTTTCGAACTGGATCAGCGGTACACGTGTATCGGTAAGGTAAGGGCGTCGCAACTGCACATCCAGCACTTCCGGGCGGGCAAGCGAGTTTTCTGCCAGTGTCACCAGGTTCCCCGCGCTGGGCAGTTGAAGGATGGCCAAGCCGGGATTTCCGGGCGTAAGGACGATAATGCCGGTGATGCACCCTGTGCATACGACCTGGCCGCCGATCGACAACTGGCCCGCGTTAGTGATCGTTGCCCCGCCGGTGGATGTCGGCCCCAACTGAAGATTGCCGGAAGAAACCAGGTTTATGTCGGCGCTGGCCCTTATTCCCACGGGCGCGGTACCGGCAAGGACGCGCAGATCGCCGCCCAAGGCAGCGATACTGACGCTGCCGCCGTTGATCGAGGCGATTGCGCTGCTCGTCCCGCCTCCCGTTACGATCACTTCCCCGGTAGCAACCAATGCCATCCGTGTCGGGTCGAAACTGGAATTGATGACGCCTCCGACGGTGCCAGAGATCGTGCCGCCCGAACTGTTAAGGTCCACGCCACCTCCGTCTTGCAACGTGAGCGTCACAGGAGCGTTCTCAGTGCCCTGCACCGTCAGTCCGGGCGCGGCCAAACTCAAAGAACCTCCGGCTTGAATAGTGCCGGCGCCATTAGACGTGACGCACACGGCTGGCACAAGCGCGCCCGGCACATGCGGCGCTCACGCCGCCCTCCCTGTACGGTCACGCTTCCGGTTCTTCTGACGCTATACACGTGCCGGGAGCGCTTCCTCGCTCTTCACATTAAGGCGTTAACGCAGTCGGGCATCGAAAAACGGCAGCGTCGGCCTCACTACCCGAAGCGCGTAAAGCGAGCAGGCGAGCAGGACCAAAACGAGGATCGGCGGCTCCGGGACTACGGCAACATCGCCATCTCGGACTGCCCAGGCATAGCCAAAGTTTTCTGCTGGATAAATGTACTGAAATCCGCCACTGAAGAAAAACCCCCATGCAATGTTGGCCCCGGGATAGTATTCCGTAGCGGACCAGTAGATATAGGATGTACCGATGTTCGTTATCGGCTCAATGCTCGGGTTACCAGTTCCGATGGTGGAGCCGGGGGTTCCGCCAAATACTTGATAGAACAAATGGCCCAACTCACCCCCGGAGCACTGATATCCATAGGACACGATTCCAACTTGGCCGCTGCAACTGGGATCAGGCTGGGTTGTAAAGGGAAGCCGCCAATCGGCGTATCCCTTGTAATGCGCAGCGTTCAAGGCTGCGATCCAGTTCTTCGCAGTAGTCCATTCCATGGAACCGGCGGTAGTGATTCCCAGCACGCCAAAGTTATTGGTCAAGGCGAGATTGCCGTCGGACAACCATAGCACGTCGATCTCGCTGTCGTAGATCATCCCATTTCCGCGGTCGAACAGTGCTGCGAGTGAATGCACGGGGAAAGCAAGTGCGACGACTACCGTCGCCAGCCAGACAACTGAGGCTTTTCTAAGTATTGAGAGCATTGTTCGAAACTGGGTCATTTTACTCTGTACTCCATTAACCGGAACGGCGTGCAATACGTGCTGGAAGCTTGCGCACCGTCAGGAAACATGTGCTTTGCTGCTAATCGCGCGAGCAGGGACGCCGTCGCGTACAACCCGAGAACTATGCATCGTGACGGCAAAAATGATCGGGAAGCGTTTGCGGCCCACGTGCTTTAATTTTGGATGCAAAAACCGATGCAAGTATGCCCTATGTCACCTGACAGTGCAAATGAAATACAAGGCCGGCTCAAGGGTAGAACGGGTTCGAAGGGCGAGCTGACCATGACCTTACACAAAGTCGTGGCTGGTACCAAACCTGCGATGTAAGGCGAATCGCACGCAAGTGCGCGAGCCGCTCGGCACCGTGGATAGTGCGAAGCCCACGGTCAGTGCGAGGCGCATCGCGCGAGCATAAGGCAACGCCTGGCTATTCGGTATGGGGCAGACGATGGCCAGGGCGCGCATTTGAGGCCGGTGGCAGCCGTCTCGCGGAGCGCGCTGCCTGAGCTTGACGGCAGCCAGCAAAGCTATACACCCTCAACCGCAACCAGCGCGGTGTGGCATTCGGGCCACGCATTCTATTTGGCACCCCGGCGCGGAATGCGCGGTTCGCCGGTGCTGGATGTTTCGAACTGGATCAACGGTACAGGTGTATCGGTAAGGTAGAGGCGTCGCAACTGCACATCCAGCACTTCCGGGCGGGCAAGCGAGTTTTCTGCCAGTGTCACCAGGTTCCCCGCGCTGGGCAGTTGAAGGATGGCCAGGCCGGGATTTCCTGGCGTAAGGACGGTAATGCCGGTGATGCACCCTGTGCACACGACCTGGCCGCCGATCGACAACTGGCCGGCGTTAGTGATCGTTGCCCCGCCGGTGGATGTCGGCCCCAACTGAAGATTGCCGGAAGAGACCAGGTTTATGTCGGCGCTGGCGTTTATTTCCGCGGCCCCGGTACCGGCAAGGGTGCGCAAGCCGCCGCGCAAGGCCGCAATACTGATGCTGCCGCCGTTGATCGACGCGCCTGAGCTGCTTGCCCCACCCCCAGTCACGACAACGTCCCCGGTGGCGACCAATGCCATCCGTGTCGTGTCGAAAGTGGGAACGACACCTCCCCCTATGGTGCCGGTGATCGTGCCGCCCGAACTGTTAAGGTCCATGCCACCTCCGTCTTGCAACGTGAGCGTCACAGTAGCGCTCTCAGCGCCCTGCACCGTCAGTCCGGGCGCGGCCAAACTCAGAGAGCCTCCGGCTTGAATAGTGCCGGCGCCATTAGTCGTGGTGGTGCCGGCCGGCACAGGCGCGGCCGCCACATGTTCGATGGCGGCAGCGCCGCCGCTCCCGCCAGACACACGGATCGACCCACCCAGGGTGCTGATGTCCATGGTGCCGGCTGCTTGCACTTTAGCCACCGACGCGGCGCTGGTACCGCCCTGTACGCTCAGTTCGGATGCGATCAGGGTGAGGGCGCCACCAGCCGAAATCGTGGCCGGGCCCAGCGCCGCCGCATTGCCGACACGCACCGGCATGGCACCCTCGTAGTTGGTGGATTCGGTCACCGCGGCAATGATCAATTGATCCCCCGCGGCGGCTATGAGCGCGCTGCCGCCCCCGTTGGCCGCCAGGTTGATGCCGCAGTCCGCACCGGCGCAACTGGCCGATGTGCCGATACTCTGACGCCCGCCGCTCTGCACCAGCGCGCTTCCTTGCGCCGATTCGTTAAGTACGGACAGCCGCTGCGCGATTACGACCTGCTGCAACTCGGCCGCGACGGCAACGGGGTCGGCCCATACGCCCACCCGCTCGGCACCGTGGTCGTTATGAATGCGCAACGCGCCACCCACGTTGACCACCTGGCTTAGTGTGGTGCCGCTTATTCCGGACTGATTGCCGCTATTCGCACCGGCACTGGTGGTGATATCGGCATCACCCTCGATCGACACGAACTGGGCGACGCCATTGTCCGCGGCGATGCGGGCACTGGCGAAATTGCTACCACTTTTAATGTCCAGGCTGGCCGCCAGTATGGTCTGGTTGCCGCTGGCCGCTTGCAGGAAAGCTCCGCCAGTAAGCCCCATGCCGCTACCCGTGCCGCCATGGATCTGCAACGCGCCACCGGTAGTGATGTACTGGCTCCCATACGAGCACAAAAAGGTGGATAGGCAGTCGTTGCGCACATACGCCTCGGCGCCCGTACCGCCGATCAATGTTAAACCCGTGCTCGCAACCAGGGATTGACTGCCGCCCTCCGCAGACAGGCCCGCGGCCGCGCCGGCTCCGGTCCCGGCCTGCACTAGCACGCTTCCGGCATTGACATCCTGCGTACGCGCACTACGTATTTCGGCCACTGCACTGTTGCCGCTACCGCCTGTCACGCGCAGGTGGCTCATGTTGTTGATCGATTGACTTCCGCCCGAACTCAGTCGAGCATAAGCCGAATTCCCGCTGGCCGCGCTTTGTCCGCCACTGCCGCCTTGAACCGTCAAAGTGGTGGGCGTGCCATCGGTATTTGACCCCAACAGATCCTGAGCGACAAATTCGGATTCGACGCTGGCAGATGCGCCCGCGCCGCTCCCGCCAACTAGCGCAATGTTGGTAGCGGAAACTTGCTGCCCCGCGTACCCGTAGCCCGTCTGGCGCACGGCGGCAGCGCTATCGACACCGGCGCCCCCCTGTACCAGCACGCTTTGTGCACCAATGCTCTGGTAGCCGCCCGCCTGAATTTCGGCCGTGGCGCCCGTTCCGCCGCCCCCTACAACCCTGACTACCCCGACACCATCCAGGATTTGTTGGCCGTCAGTGTAAATGCCGGCATATGCGGTGTTTCCAGTTGCCGCACTAAGTCCGCCGCTGCCGCCCTCGACAGTAATGTTGGAAAGCCTGGTCTGGGTCGGTCCGGTGCCGAAAAGCTGGTAACCGTTATACGAGCTAACGACGCGAGCATAAGCGCCGTTTCCGCTCCCGCCGGAAATCTGGACGTCCCCATAAATTGTGGTATTCCCGCTGCTCAAACTAGCATAGGCGTCGGCCCCGCGCCCAGCGGCAAGTTCGAGTCCATAAGCCATAAGTGCGGGGGCTGGCGCATAAAGACTGCTGGAGATGTTCAAGTCTGCGTACGCGCCGTCGCCATGGCCGCCCAGAATGGATAGCTTGCCGCCGATGACAAATGGCGGACTGGCGCTCCGCGCCACGAAACGAGCATATGCATCGACGCCACTGCCCCCGGCAAGGATGAAATCGCGCCCGGTTTCAAGTGCAGTGGAGTCCGGCCCCAGCACCTCTACTTGGCCGCCCGATGCAGATAGCCACAAATCGCGCCCGATGGACAGCCTGAGTTGCTGTACGGCTTCGATATGCAGGCTTTCGCCCGCCGCCGCGCCCGCGGATGCGATCAGGTCTGTTCCGCTGGTCAGCGTCGCCCGCTGCGCGCGTACGCTGCGCGGACCGCCCGACGTCTGCACCAGAAGGCTGCCAGCCGCACTGAGGTAAAGCGAATTCAGGTCGAGATCGCCATTTACGCGTATGTTTCCGTTCAAGCCCGTCAGGCTGAAACTCGCAGCGGGCGCGGTAAGCGCGCCTAGCACAAGTTCTCCCGAGCCACGCTGGATTGACAAGCCGGGAAATTGCGGACCCCGCACCTGTATCGGCTCGATCGCGCCGGCATCCGCCGATAAGCTGAATCGGCTCGTCGCAGCGTCCATATCCAGCCCGATTTCGTTACGCGCCTGCACTGCGACGGAGACGGCGTTGCTGGTGACAATCGGCGCAGCTCGCGTCCCCACGCCGCCTTCCGGCGCGTACAGGTGAACCGCCGGCGGCGGGTAATAGTCGCCCGATGTGGGGCCGATGCTGACGCTTCCGGCGCCGCTGGACAATATGCTGCCGTGTTCGGCGGTCAGCACTATCGACTGTCCGGCGGCCGACACAGTGTCAATGAGTATGTCTCCACGCGCCATGCCAATGTCGACGAAGGAGGCGCCCGTCTGAACGCTGCGCAGCAGCAGTTGCCGGCCGGCTGTGGGCGAGGAGTCTCGCAGCACGAAACCAGCATACGAATTGGGCGTTGCGAGGTCTATCGTCGTCGTGCGCGAGCCGTCGAATGACGCTGCGAAAACGGCGCTGCCGCCTACGCTGATGCCGGAATTGGGTCCGGCCCGGTCGCCTTGCATCGATATGTTTAGTCCGCCCGGGACCGCGTCGGAAGAAATATTAAACCTGCCGCCACTTTCGAGCGTCAGCCAGCCTCCAAGCGCACCGTGTATGGTCACATCGATGTCGTCTTGCGCGTACAGCGCGGGAGAAATTGCTCCCGTGGCCGATAGATCGCCAATTCTTATGCTGCCACCGCTTTGCGCCTGGAAATACCCATAAGTGATACTTAAATGCTGGTTGGACAGATCGATATCGCCGGTACTGGCGATGGAAATTCCGTTCGTCGCGTGGATGTCGCCCAAGGATAGCGGCGCCGCCGTCGTCTGCGCGATGGATACGGCATAGGCACGGACATCGCCGACAGCAATGGTTTCGCCGATGATTGAGGCGTTGCCGCCGGCCGTCAGGTTCAGTCCGCTGACGGTTTGGCCGCTGATGCTGATTTGAGCATATGCGTCCGGTGCTGTAGACGCGTTCAGAAACTGGGCGCGGCCTGTCGCGACCAACGCAAGGTCGCCAAAGCCACTGTTCAAATTTCCGGCCGATATATCGTGACCGGAAATGCTCATGCCAGCACCGGCGCTGTTGTCGACGCCGCCGAGTGCCACGCTGCCAACGGCTGACAAGCTGGCCGCGCCGGTGGCAGCCAGATTGCCGGCGGTCGAAATATCGCCGGTGGCGTTCAGCTCCACCCAGCCGGCCTCGATGCCATTGGGCTGAGCCGGATCGCCCCCGGCAGTCTGAATCAGGCTGCCCTGGGCATCCAGGCGGAATCCATTGGGCCCGCCGCTCGCCAACTGTACCTTGCCGAAATTCATATCCCCGGCGGCGCTCAGGCTGAAGCGGTCGAGCCAGCCATCGGTCAGCACCAGGTCGGGCAAGCTGAGCGCGGCGCCGTCGCTGGTAATTGTCAAATTCAGGTTGGCGGAACTGATGCGGGCGCTATTGCCGGCGCCCAGCCCGGCCGGAGAGAGCACCAGGTCGAGTTGCGTCAGGTAATCCGGCACCGGTATGCTCGAAGCGTCCTGTAGCGCAATATTTAGCGCAGTACCGGCGCTCGCGCTGAGTGAATGGGTGTTGTTCTCACCGGGCAGATGGACCACCACCGGATTGCCTGGCCAGCCTATGCCCTGCCCGGCGGTGAGGGACACGGGAGGGGTGTCGAGTATTCCGTAGTCGGGCTGCGCGACCATGTCCAAGGGATGTGCGAACGATGCGTCGCCGATGGCGCGGCCAGCAATGAGCGTAATCGGACCACTGGCGTCTATGTCGAACGCGCTGTCGTCATTGCGCGGCCGGATGGAGCCCTGGAGTGACGTGATGCGGACGGGCGCGCGATCTGAATAGAGGTAAGTCGTCAGCCGGTCGAACACCACGTCATTGCGTGCGGTAAGGTCTATGGGGCCACCATTGCTTTGCACGCCCGCCAGGGAGATTTCGTCGTCGGAACTGACGGCCAGTTCGGTTGCCACGATGTTTCCTCGCACGCGCACCGGGCCGCTACCCCCCGCGAGGGCGACGGGTGCGCTTCCGAATCCGGCGAATTCCGGGTTGGCGGAAATGCTGCCCACGTCGATTCCGCCACATGCCCCAGCGGGCAGTTGGCAGGCTTGCATGTGGACCGCCGTCGCTGTGACGCCGCCTGCATGGATCGCCCCCGTCGAACTTAGGCTGATGTCACCCGAGGTGCTCAACAAGTTGCCGATCGAAATTCCGCCCGCGGCGGCGGCAACAGATATGCTGCCCGCGGCTTGAATGTGGCCGGTACTGACGCTCCCGCCTGCGTTGAGGGTTACGGCTGCGTAAGACGGAAGGGGAAAGCCGTCACCGCCTATGACGATGACTGAATTGGCGCTGATTGCGGACCCGCTTCCGGCCGGCCCGCCAAATGAAGCCTGGGCTAAGGCCGAGTCTTGCAGCGTCACCAGGCTGGAAAAGCTTCCATTGCTGAAGAAGTAGCCTGATGATTCGGCACTTATATCGCCCGTGCTTATATTGCCGGCAGCGGCGCTTAGTGTGATGGACCCGAAGGCGTGTATCGCCTGCGTCGCAAGGTCGCCCAGCGACGTGGATGCGTTAAATTGCCCGCCGGATTCGATTGCGCCGGTGCTTATTCCCGCGCCGGCCTGGAGCAGCACGTTCGCGCTTGACGTAAGCGTGCCGTGACTGATGATCGAGCCACCGGCGCTGACGTTGAGCGTCGCGACACTGGCGTCGTGCAGGGCGATGTTTCCGGGCGCGTACAGATTGACCGGGCCAGCCACAGCGGCGGTATCCAGGCGAGGAAGTTCCAGATTGCCATCCGTCAGAGTGAGGGATAAGCCATTACTCAAGCCGCCTGTCGCGGCAATGCTTGCGGATAGGGCTTCACCCGCGGCGGCTAGATGGAAGGTCGAAATATTTTGGCTACCGCCAAGAGTGGAACTCCCCAGGGCGACAGCCGGTGCAGTTATTGCCAGCTCATTGAGAGTTTGTATATCGGAAATCTGGACATGGAAGGGCTGCACGGACGTTATGCGTAGGGAACTGCTACTGAGCAAGAGCGGAGCCGTGGCTGTGCCCAGCGTTCCATTGCCTTCAGTCTGGAACAGCCCGACATCGCGAGCGTCGATGAGCCCCTCTCCGATACGCAGCATGCCCAGTTTCGAGCTTAAGGTAAGGCTGGCCGCGGAAATATTACCCACGCGCAGGGGCTCTGCATTTCCCCACAGCTGGACCATGCAGTAAGGCGCATTGACTTCGATGCGCTCTGTGGCATCGACGGTTGCGAAAACTCCCGATGAAAATCCATACGCGTTGGTGTTCATCGACACCGTATCTGCAGCAATCTGCGTAACAGAGATCGAACCGCCGGATTCCAGCGTCACCGCGCCCGCGCCTGCATCTATCGTGCCGGTCTGAAATATCCAGGCACTCGCAAGTTCGCTGACTGCGCCTCCGCTGGTAACTATCGAGCCGGTACCCGAAATGCGGGCTGCCTGCAGATTTACCGTACCGCCGTGGGTGAAGATCGATCCAGGTCCGGTAATTTCGTTTCCGGTCAGGCTGACCGCCCCGGCGTTGGTACTGATGTTGGCATTCACCCAGATATTGCCGCCGCTTATCGCACCAGCGGGATACAGCGGGTCCGTGCCCGCCTCGGCACTGAGGGAGGCGCCGAGTGTCGTGAGCGTGATGGGGCTGTTTATGTACAGATCGCGGCTCGCCTTGAGCGTCACATTGCCACGTACGGCATCGAGCGCGGCAGGCGAAACGGTCACCAGGTTGGCGGGGTAGTCGGTGTACGCGTCGGCGGCGGATGGTACGAGGCCACCGCTGTCCATCACGATAATGTCCAGCGGGTCGAGCAGCAGCGTACCGGGCGCTCCCTGCGGCGCGGACAGATCGACGCTGCCGGTAAATTGCAACTGCCGCTTGCCGGAAATTTCGGCAAATCCGCCGGCACCGCTCTGCGGCCCACCACGCGCACTAAGGCTGCCGCCGTAACGTGTCAGTTCGTTGCCCCACACGATGACGCGTCCGCCGTCGCCGCTCTGCCCAGCATCCGCGATGAGCCGGGCACCCGCCGCGACGTCGGTTGCAATGGCATTCTGCACGCCGGGATTGCCGCCCTGATAGTCGCCGCCGATCAGAATTTTCCCGCCGCCGGCCGGCCCCGAAGCATCGACCACGGCCCCCGCTTCAAGCGTCACGCGAGAGCCCAGAATTTGCACCTCGCCGCCCTGCCCGCTGCTCGCCGCAGCGTCCACCGCGCCCGCCAGCCGGGTGGTTCCGCCAGTGCTCTGCATGAGTACGCGCGCGGCGGTGGTACGGCTATGCGCATCAGCCTGCAAGTCCTGGGAAGCCACGAGTCGCACGCTGCCGTCGCCGTCGATGCTCAGGCGCGAGGCGCGAATTTCTCCACTGTGACGCAAGCTGCCGGCAAATGCGTTCACGACGCCACCGTCCGCCACCAGCTTGCCTATATTCAATACGCTGTCCGCCGGAGCCTGCAGGGTGAAGCGGACGTTTTCGAAATCCAGGCTGGAAATTTCCAGTTTGCGCCCCGCGGCGAGCAGCACTTGCCCCTCGGGCGTGCGGACGATGCCGCTGTTTTCGATTTCAGGTGCAATCAGCAGCACGCGCCCGTCCGAGCCGGTTGAAATGGTGCCGGCATTGCGCAGCGCGCCAGCGCTGGGGCCCGCTTCGAAACGCAGGCGTTGCAGCAGAAAGTCCGGGTCCGACAGGCCCAGGGTGGAAGCGACGAAAGCGCTGGTATCAATGCGCGCACCGGCACCGACCAGAATGCCGTTCGGGTTGATCAGGAACACCCGTCCATTGGCCTGCAATTGCCCCATCAACAGCGACGGGTCGGGACCGAGCACCCGGTTCAATACCGCACTGGAGGCCGTAGGCTGCACGAAGCGCACCGCCTCGCCGGCACCGATACTGAAGGCGTTCCAGTTGATGATGGAACGGTCGCCAGCGCGGATTTGCATGACACCGGCGGCCGGATTGCTGAACCCCACCGTGCCGGCAGCCACGCTCGGCCCCTGCGGCAGTGCCTGGGCGGAAGTTGAGTAGACGGCCTGAATAGCCAGGGCGATGGCAAGGCCGACAAGGCCCCGACCGGAATGCGACGATTTTTGTTGCATGGAAATTCCCCAGGGGACGTTGTGGCGCTGTCCAATTAAATTAGCGGCGCCATGACGGGACCACCAAATGCGCTTGTGAAGGGAAAAGCCTGAGCGCAGCCCCAATGAAGGGCACATGACAGGTTTTGGGGGCGTATTCACACTTGACGAGCTAGTTTCTTCGAATGCGCGCCCTGGCAGGTGGCGCCCATATGCCAAGCGGTACGCGAGGTCGCATTATATGCCAATACTTCTTGATGTCACCCGATCTGAGCACATCGTCCTTATGCCTGGCCGCATGCCATACTTCGTAACGGCTACAAAGGCGCCCTCGGGAATGCTATGGAGATCAGGTACAGGAGTGTTTTAATTTGTGTAAATTGAATTGCCCTGCATGGGTGCCGCATAGGCGCATGGCAGTTCGGGTAAAACCAGACCTTCAGATCGAGATATTGTTTCTTCTCCACACCCCGGCGGATTTGTGTTTGCACAAAGCTTTTGCTCGTCTATGCACTTTCTCGTGGTTCAATTTTCAAGGTCTACACGAAGTGCGGGATCGGGTTTGCGCCGCTTGCCGGAACCAGGCTACAGACAGATCGCCGGCCATGGCGTCGCGACGGCCCCCCCCGGCTTGCGGCCCCTACCGGGCACGAATCCCACGCCATAAGCCGACTGAGGCATCACGCCATGCTTAGGGTGTGGGCAGTAACATCCGGCACTTACGGATATTTTGTTAGTTTTGCTGAATGCTGATTTCGCGCGCCCCAGGCAGGCGGCACGGACCGGTCGTCAGTGTGCGCGGGCTCTGCTCGAGGGGCTTACTGCACCTTGTCATTGTCCGCTTCGCAGAGCGTAATCGGCCTGATCAGCTGCAGACAGACAGCACTTCGTCGCAAGGTGATGCCCTAATGTCCCGCGCAGCGCTGCGAACTGCACCGGCGCCAGGATGGTCTGGCAAGCTCAAGCCATCTGCCAACGGCGGCCGAACGCAGGTCCGCAACAGGATCACCGCGCGCAGCGGCCCGGCGCCAATAAATCCCTGCCGCGCTTCTGCGCGGCGGGGGTTTTTTCAGACAGCGGTGACGACTTAAGCCGGGAAGGACGCAAATTGAATGCCGGCCATTTGTTGCGCGATGCGCACCACCTGGCAGCTATAGCCGAATTCGTTGTCGTACCACACGTAGAGCACGACATTGCGGCCGTTGGCGATGGTGGCTTGCGAATCGACCACGCCGGCATGGCGCGAACCGACCAGATCGCTCGACACGATTTCCGTCGATGCGATGAAGTCGATTTGCTCCTGCAGTTCCGGACTTAGTGCGCAGTCGCGCAGGTAAGTATTGATTTCTTCCTTGCTGGTCGGCTGCTCCAGCGTGAGGTTCAGAATGGCCATGCTCACGTTGGGCGTGGGCACGCGTATGGCATTGCCGGTAAGTTTGCCGGCCAGTTCCGGCAGTGCCTTGGCGACGGCCTTGGCGGCGCCGGTTTCGGTAATCACCATGTTGAGCGGCGCGCTGCGGCCGCGGCGCTCGGCCTTGTGGTAATTGTCGATCAGGTTCTGGTCGTTGGTATAGGAATGCACGGTTTCGACGTGGCCGTGCTCGATGCCGTATTTGTCGTACACGGCCTTCAGAACCGGCACGATTGCATTGGTGGTGCAACTGGCCGCCGAGAGGATTTTGTCGTCGTCGGTAATGTCGCCGTTATTGATGCCATACACCACGTTTTTCAGCGCGCCCTTGCCCGGCGCGGTGAGCAGAACGCGCGCCACACCGGCGCTCTTGAGGTGCAGCGAAAGGCCGGCTTCGTCGCGCCAGGAGCCGGTGTTGTCGATCACGATTGCATTTTTGATGCCATACGCCGGGTAATCGATCTTGTCCGGACCTTCGCCGTAAATCACCTTGATGAAATTGCCGTTGGCGATGATGGCGCTGTGTTCGGTATCGATGGTGATGGAGCCGTTGAACGGGCCATGTACGGAATCGCGGCGCAATAGCGCGGCACGTTTTTCCAGATCGTTACCTTTGCCCTTGCGCACCACGATGGCACGCAGGCGCATCTTGTTGCCGTTGCCGGTACGCTCGATCAGCAGGCGCGCCAGCAGACGGCCGATACGGCCAAAGCCGTACAGCACGATGTCGCGCGGTTCCTTCAGCAGAGGTTCGGGATGGCCGACGATAGGGGCCAGTTCCTGGCGCAGAAAATCTTTTGCCGACGGGCCGGATTTGTCGGCCAGGAATTTATTCGTGAGGCGGCCCAGATCGAGGCGCGCAGGCGCCAGTTCCAGGCTTTCCATGGCTTCGACGAGCTTGAAACTTTCCTGTATCGGCAATTCTTCGCCGGTGTACTGGCGCGCGAAGCGATGCGTTTTGAGTATGTCTACGGTGGTCACGTTGTTGATGGGACGCCCGTAGATGCGCAGCGAAATGCCGTTGTTGCGATACAGCCTGCCTATCATGGGCAACATCCGTTCGGCCAATTCCTGGCGTTGGATGAAATTTTGCAATAGTTGGTCTGCCTGCTCGTTGGTCATGCCTGTCACCCGGTGTTGAAAAAAGTGTCGCGCCGCAAACGGCGCGGTACGGAAAATTTGCGCCGGATCCGGCAGCGCTCTGCCGGACCTGCAGAAGCGGCGGATTTTACCCGAGCCGAGCCGTGCCTGTCCCGCCCGCATGCACCATTAGTGCGCCAGATCAAGACCTTATTGGCGTGATTGGTGCGTACAGACGGGCACCGGGGGCAAACCGCCCGGCAACTGCACAGCCAACCGGCGCAGCCATACGGACGGGCGCAAGGGTTAAGACCTGCTTGCAAATCGAGCGCCGCCGCGCTGCGGCAAGCCGAGCGGCGGACTGATATGATCCTCCGCCGCGGAACGCCCACCCGGCGCGCTTCAGCCGCAGCCGTGGCTGGCCGTTATGCACGTTGCGCCCAAGCGCAAACGCGCAATCGGTGCAAATCCGTGCATAGGCCAGGAAAATGGGATGAGTCTCGAAGCCATCGTTTATGTAAGCACCGCCTCGTGGAAGCCGAACCAGGGCGAACTGGAATCACTGCTCGCTTCCGCCCGCGCGCGCAATCTGGAATACGCCGTGACGGGCGCGCTCATTTACCACGAAGCTACTTTCATCCAGTACTTTGAAGGGCCGCCGCTGGGCATGGACGTGGTGTATGGGCATATCCGGCATTCGACGCTGCACCACGGCATTATCGAATTGCTGCGCCAGCCGGTGGCCGAGCGCGCTTTCCCGAACTGGACCATGGGTTTTACGGTCAGCACGGATTCGCCTTTGCTGGAACTGGCGACAGAAAAATTTCTCGCCACCCTGCGCAATCTGCCACCCGACCGCAGCGGGTCCGACGGGCGCGAACTGGTGCTGGAGTTCTGGCGCAATTTCCGCAAGGGACGCTAGGCATGCTCGCCGGCGCGCCCCTTCTCGGCATCGCCGCGCCGACTAACGCGCCAGATAGCCCGGCGCAACCGATTCCAGCGCCGTGGGCGTCATGCCGAAGGGCAGCGGCTTGGCCAGGGTGATGTTATCCACTTCCATGGAGCGCAAATTGTCGCGCGACATGAGCGGCTCGCCGGGCGCCATTTCGAGCGCCAGAGCCTGCAGGTAGGACAGCGCGGGGCCCAGTTCGATGATGACGCGGGTGCGTCGGCGCAGCGTCGCGACATAGCTCACCAGATCGCGCAATGCATATACGGTCGGCCCGCACAGCGGGTAGGCCTTGCCCACGGTGTCAGGCATGTCGATGGCCTGCACGATGGCGGCTGCTACGTCGCGCACATACACGGGCTGGAAGCGCGCGCGCGCCCCGGCCAGCGGCAGGACCGGAAACAGATCCACCAGGCGCGCGAACATGTTGAGGAAGTTGTCCTTCGGCCCGAATACCACGGAGGGCCGGAATATCGTGTAGTCGACGGCCGGATAGGCGTCGGTATACACCGCCTCGCCATAGGCCTTGGAACGCAGGTATTGCGACGGCGCGTCGCGTTCCGCACCCAGCGCACTCACGTGCAGCACGCGCTTCAGTCCGCTCGCCTGGGCGGCGGCGACGATGCGGCGCGGCAGTTCCACATGGGCATGCGCGAACGCCGTGCCAAACGGCGCCCCGGGCGGCGACTGCAATACGCCGACCAGATTGATCACGGCATCGCAACCGGCCATCAGCGCTTCCAGCACGCCGGGCTTGGCCACATCGCACACTTCGAGGCGCGCAGTGGGCAGCATGGTGATGTGCTTGCCCGCTTCGAGCTTGCGCGACGGCACGATGACCGCATCGCCACGCGCGACCAGACGGCTTGCGACCTGGGTGCCGATAAATCCGGCACCCCCTACGACCAGGTATTTTCTGGCAGCCATATGTCCATCCGCCCGCAGCATGAAGCCGGTCATTGTATAGCGCGGGTCAGTGCGTCCGTCGCGCAAGGCGGCCGACAGCGCCGCCCCGTGGCGCGGATTTGTCGGAAATAAGCCCGCCGGCCTCAGTGCGGCTCGGCGCCCCAAACCTCGCGCACGCGCGCGTCGCGCCCGCAGCCGTGGCGATAATAGTTGTAGCGTATGGGGTTTTTCTTGTAGTAATCCTGGTGGTATTCCTCGGCCGGATAAAACTTGCCGGCCGGCGCGATTTCGGTGTAGATCACCTTGAAGCGGCGGCTTTGCAGGATGGTGTCGCGGCTCGCTTCGGCGGCGGCTTTCTGGCTATCGTCCTGATAAAAAATCGCCGTGCGGTATTGCGATCCGACGTCGCAGAACTGGCGGTCTTTTACAGTGGGATCGACGTGGCGCCAGAAATAGTCGAGCAGTTTTTCGTAGCTCACCTTTGCCGGGTCGTAAGTCACGCGTACCGCCTCGGCATAGCCGGTGCCGCCCGCGCTCACTTTTTCGTAAGTCGGGTTGGGCGCGGCACCGCCGGCGTAGCCCGATTCGGCGCCCAATACGCCGGGCAGCTTTTCGAAATCCGCTTCCACGCACCAGAAACAGCCGCCGGCAAATACCGCCGTGGCAGTGCTGCCGGCCGGTGCATCGGCGGCGCCGGCATTGGCGGCAAATGCGGCCAGCGCCGCGCCCATTAGTCTGAATCGCGCCGTATTGTTCATGAACGCAGCTCCGGCAAAGTTTCACCCTTGGGCACGAACTGCAATGCCAGGCCGTTATTGCAATAGCGCATGCCGGTCGGCTGCGGCCCGTCGCCGAAGCGGTGGCCCTGGTGGCCGCCGCAGCGCGCGCAGTGGTATTCGGTGCGCGGATAAATGAGCTTGAAATCGGTTTTGGTGGCGACGGCTTCCGGCAGCGGATCCCAGAAACTGGGCCATCCGGTGCCGCTATCGTACTTTTTGGCGCTGTCGAAAAGCGGCAGGTTGCAGGCCGCGCATACGAAGGTGCCGGCTCGCTTTTCGCTATTGAGCGGGCTGGTGAAGGCGCGTTCGGTATCTTCTTCGAACAGCACCAGGTAACGGTCGCGCGGCAGCAGGCGCTGCCACTCGTCCTTGCTCTTTTTCAGTGCGGCCACCGCGGCGTCGGCAGCGCGCGTAAATGCGGCGGCCAGCAGGCCGATCAGACCGCCCAACAATTCGCGTCGAGTCATGCTCGTCTCCAGGATCTGGCGGCACGCAGGCGCGCGCCACGCCGAGGTAGACCCGCACACCCGGACAAAGCTTACCGCGCGTGCGCGCTTCAGCGCTTGCGCACCACCGCCTGCACGATGCGGATGCAGTTGGCGGCCAGACTTTGCATCAGGTTTTCGGTCTTGCGCGCGGCGCTCTCGCCCATCAGGATGTGCAGGCCCAGCGGCGGCGGGCCGGACTGGTGCTGGCGATCGACGATGCGGCGGAACCATTCCAGCGTGATTTCGCTGCGGTCCTCCCAATCCAGCAATTCGGCGCCGAGACTTTCCAGCAGGTCGCGCGCCGCGGCCGGCGCGATCAGATGGCTCAAGCCGGCATGGCCGGCCCAGGGCACGGGATAGTGCGGGGCGCCGCCAGCACCCTGGAATACGTCGTGAAATGCCAGCCGCCCGCCCGGTTGCAACACCCGCAACAGTTCGGTGTAGAAGGCGCGCTTGTCGGCGATGTTCATCTGCACGTGCTCGGTCCATACCAGATCGAAACTGGCGGGTGCATAGGGCAGAGCCAAGGCGCTCGCGCACTGGAAGTGAACCACCGAATCCAGCCCCACCCACTGCGCCAAGGTGTGCGCGGCGGCGACATAGGTTTGCGTAAGGTCCACCGCACATACGCGGCATCCATGCACCTGCGCCAGATGCCGCGCCGAGCCGCCCAGGCCGCAACCCACGTCCAGTACCAGTTCGCCCGCTTCGGGCCGCGCGCGGGAGGCCAATTCGAGCGTGGCCTCGCGGCCGCGCACGTGGAATTCGTCGACCGGTGCAAGATCGGCCGGCACCAGCCGTGAAGGATCCTTGCCGGCCGCCTGCAGCGCCTGCCGCAGCGCTGCAATCAGATTGCCAGTGGCATAGTGCGCGGCGACACAATTGGCGGCGCGGTCGCCGCCGTGAAATTCTGTCATGTTGTAGTCCCCCCTTGGTGGCGCGGCGCCGGCGCGCTTTTTTTGAAGCGGTTCAGTCTCCTCAGAATTTTTCCACCCAAGGCCGCAGGTCGAGTTCCTGAGTCCATGCGCTACGCGGCTGACGGTGCAGCATATAGTAATTTTCGGCAATCGCGTCGGGGTCCAGCAAGTCGTCGGCAGCCGCGGCGCCTTGCTGTTCGACCACTTGCGTGGGGCGAATGCGGCCATCGACGATCACGTGGGCAACATGCAGGCCACGCGGCTGCAGTTCGCGCGCCATGCTCTGCGCAAGCGCGCGCAGCCCGAATTTGCCCACCGCCAGGTTATGAAATTGCGCTCCCCCGCGCAGACTGGCGGTGGCTCCGGTGAACAGGATGGTGCCGCCCGGCTTCGCCTTGGCCAACATGGCGCGCGCAGCGGCGCGGCCGACCAGAAAGCCACCCAGGCAGAGCGATCGCCAGGCACTTTCGAATTCCTCTGCGCTGGTGTCGAGCAGGCTTTTGTGCAGGAAGGCGCCGGCGTTATAGACGACCAGATTGGGCACGCCCAGATCGCCCGCCACCTGTTCGAACAGCGTCTCGACCTGCGCTTCCACGCGCGCGTCGCAGGCATAGGCGCGCGCCCCGTGGTGTATGCCGGAACAGCCGGCGATCAGGGTTTCCAGGCGTTCGGCTGTGCGCGCGGCAATCGCCACGTGCATTTCCGCGCGTGCAAAGCGGCGCGCCAGCGCACAGCCCAGTCCGGGCCCGGCGCCAACCACCAGTGCGGTTTCGTGCTGGTCCATCGAAGTTCTCCTGCGGAACCGGCACGCGGCTCCGCTTCAGCTGCGTTTGAGTGTCAAGCTGTCGCCCACCGCGAGGCCCAGCGCGCGTGCGGCGTTGCCGCGATTGACGGCAATTTCCACCAGCCCCACGCTATTCGCGTACCAGAACACCTCGCCCGCAGGCACTTCGGCAAATACGCGCGCATAAGCGATGGAAACATCGCCCACGCCAAGCCTCGTGTCGCGCGCCAGCGACTCGGCACGCAGGCCCGTGAGTGCATTGCCGTAATGGTCGATATAGATGATTTCGGCGCAATCATCCGGCCCGAATTGGACGGACAGTGCCGGCAACTCTTGCAGGCAGCCGGAGGTAAGTTGCCCGCCCGCAATGTCTGCCACCATGGGTGCGAACAGGTCGCGGCCGTGGAACGATACGGACAAATCCTCTGCCCGCCCCGTGATGCGCCACAGCTGCGCCTGCGGCGCGCGCGCGGCGACCACCGACAACAAGCCGTTGTCCGGCCCGACGAACCAGCGCCCATCCGCATGCATGGCCACGGCGTCGCGCGCGCTGCCCACGCCGGGATCCACGACCGCCATGAATACCGCCGCGGCGGGAAAGAAGGGATAAAGCGCGGCCAGCAGATGCGCGCCCGCACGCGCGTCGAAATTCGGCACGGTATGCAGCAAATCCACGACGGCCGTGCCTTGCGGGGCACGCTTGAGCAACGCGGCCTTGACTTGCCCGACGTAAATGTCGTCGGTTCCGAAATCGGTAAAAAGAACAATCATGAAAGGCCTCGGCGTGCAAAACGGGCCTCAGTCTAACCCGCAATCGCGCATTTCTTGACCTGGCGCAGCATTGAAGTGCGGCACAGGGCACCGCACGCGCGTATTTGCCATGCCGGCCGGCGGTGGCGGGCAATCAGCCGAAGTCCAGAGCAGATAAGCGGCGGTCGAATTCGGCCACGCCGATAATGCCGGGCAAGCCCAGAGCGAGAAGGTCGCGGCGGTCGCCGCTGACGAGAAATTCAGCCTGCGAAGCCACGAAAGCCTGGATCAGGTACACATCGCCGGGGTCGGGCGGCAGTACCGGAACCACTACGCCGTCGGTTGTGACCGGCATGGTTTTGAAGCGCAGAATTTCCAGCAATTCGTCCAGCATTGCCGGGGTGACGCCATCGCGCGCAAATAGGGAGCGGACTTTCGGGTAGGTAAGTACGCGGCGCAGTTCGACGCTTTGCGCGTCAGCCATGACCAGTTCGAAGCGCCCGGCGCACCACGCATCGAACACGCGCCCGGGCGCCCACGTCGCGCGCGCGATGCCCGACACCAGGACGTTGGTGTCGAGTACCACCTTCACATATTGCCCGCTTCGGAGTCCTGCGCGGCACGCGCTGCATCCAGGCCTTCAAGCAGCGCCGATTCAAGTTCGGCATCGCTCAGGTTCGCGAGGCCAGCACGAATGTTGTCGGTAAGACGCGCAAAACGTTCTTCCATTTCGCAAATTCGCTCAAAAAGGCCGATATCGACCAGGGCCGCGACGCGCACGCCATCTTTGCAGATCACGATGCTGTCGCGCTTGTAGCGCACTTCGTTGAGCATTTCGCCCAAGTTCTGGCGAACTTTGACGGCGGGGGCTTCGCGAATCATGAATCAAACTCCGGGATTGGAATGATCAGCATGATCATGAAGGTCATACCGGGTTCCGCCGGCTCCGCCCTGGCGGCGCGCTCCACTGCTTGCAAGCCGGGGCGAAAATATTCGGCTGCCGCATCGAACCGCGCTCGCCCGGCGTGGACTACAGTTCGGCGTGACGGGCGCGGCCGCGCGCTTGCGCCCTCGCCCGCCTACCTGACGCATTCGGAGCAAATCCATGATTCAACTCAAAATCAACGGCAAGGCGCAACACGTGGAGGTGGCGCCGGACACCCCGCTGCTGTGGGCGCTGCGCGATACGCTACTGCTCACCGGCACCAAATATGGCTGCGGGCGCGCGCTGTGCGGCGCCTGTACGGTGCATGTCGATGGACAGCCCATGCGTTCCTGTTCGGTGCCGGTATCGGCGCTGGCCGGCCGCAGCGTGACGACCATAGAAGCCGTTGCGGCACAGCGCGCCGGACGCGCCGTGCAGGCCGCCTGGCGCAAGCTGGACGTGCCGCAGTGCGGCTACTGCCAATCGGGCCAGATCATGAGCGCGGTGGCTTTGCTGGCGCAAAACCACAAACCCAGCGATGCCGACATAGACGCCGCGATGTCCGGCAACCTCTGCCGCTGTGCGACCTACGTGCGCATACGCGCGGCCATACACGAAGCCGCGCGCAACCTGGCCTTAGGAAACCCGACACCATGAGCGAACTGATCAATCTGAGCCGGCGCCAGTTCCTGCAGGGCGGCGCCGGGCTAACGCTGGGGTATGCATTGCCGGGCGTGGCGATGGCTGCGCTGCCTGAAGCCGGACCTGGCAAAGCCGGCGCCGGACTGGCGGCCGACCTGCATTTCGAGCCTAATGCCTTCCTGCGTATAGACGCCGACAACAGCGTCACGGTACTTTCCAAGCACCTGGAAATGGGCCAGGGCACTTATACCGGGCTCGCCACGCTGGTGGCGGAAGAACTGGATGCGGACTGGAAAACCGTGCGCGTAATCGGCGCCCCGGCCGATGCCAGGCGCTACAACAACCTGTTCTGGGGCCCGGCGCAAGGCACCGGCGGCAGTACCGCGATGGCCAATAGCTGGGAACAGATGCGCAAGGCCGGCGCCGCGGCGCGCGCCATGCTGGTAGCCGCGGCGGCCGAACTATGGGGCGTGCCGGCCTCCGCCCTCAGCGTGAGCGAAGGTGTGGTGCGGCATGCGGCATCCAGGCGCCAGGCGAGCTTTGGCCAACTGGCCGAGGCGGCCGCACGGCAGCCGGTGCCGGCGGACGTGAAGCTGAAAGATCCGGCCCAATTCCGTCTCATAGGCAAAAAGGCGCCGCGCCGCGACACGCCGGAAAAAACTGACGGCAGCGCGCAATTTACGCAGGACGTGCATTTGCCCGGCATGCTGGTGGCGGTGGTGGCGCATCCGCCGCGCTTCGGCGGCAAAGTCAGACGTTTCGACGCCGCGGCGGCCAAAGCCGTGCCGGGCGTGGTCGAGGTAGTGCAAATTCCGCAAGGCGTGGCTGTCCTTGCCAAAGATACCTGGACCGCAAAAACAGGGCGCGACGCGCTCAAGATCGAATGGGACGAATCCGCCGCCTTCAAACTGGGCAGCGAGGAAATATTCGCGCGCTACCGCGAACTGGCAAAAAAACCGGGACTCGTCGCACGCCAGGACGGCGACACGGACGCCGCCTTCAAAGCTGCGGCGCTGGTGGTGAGCGCGTCTTACGACTTCCCGTTTCTTGCCCACGCCGCCATGGAACCCATGAATTGCGTCGTGCGCCTGTCTGCAACCGGCTGCGAAGTCTGGAATGGCGAACAATTGCATACCGGCGATCAGTACGCGCTGGCCGGGCTGTTGAAACTAAAGCCGGAGCAAGTAACGATACACACGCTGTACGCCGGCGGCAGTTTCGGCCGCCGCGCCTGCAAGGATTCGGACTATGTGCTGGAAGCCGCCCACATCGCCAAAGCCATAGACGGCCGCGCGCCGGTAAAGCTGGTGTGGCTGCGCGAGGACGACATGCGCGCCGGTTATTATCGGCCGCTGTTCCACCATGTAATGCAGGCCGCACTGGACCAGCAGGGCAAACTGACGGGCTGGCGCCATCGCCTGGTGGGCCAATCCATATTGATCGGCTCACCCTTCGAAAAAATGCTGGTCAAGAACGGCATAGACCAGGTTTCCGTGGAAGGCGCTTCCACGCTGCCTTACGCAATCCCGAATCTCACGGTCGATGTGCACACGCCCATGGATATTGCCGTGCCGGTGCTGTGGTGGCGTTCGGTCGGCTCCTCGCACACGGCTTATTCGACCGAAACTTTCCTGGATCAGGTGGCCGCCGCGATGAATAAAGACCCGGTCGCCTTGCGCCTGGAATTACTGGCGCAACATCCGCGCCATGCCGGCGTGTTGAAGCTGGCGGCGGATAAAGCCGGCTGGGGCAAGCCGCTAAACCCCGGCAAGCCCGGCGAACGGCGCGGGCGCGGCGTGGCGGTGCATGAATCGTTTTCGTCCTATGTGGCGCAGGTGGCCGAAGTAACGGTGGCGAAAGACGGCGCCGTGCGGGTGGATCGCGTCGTGTGCGCGGTTGATTGCGGCATCGCCATCAACCCGGACAATGTGCGCGCGCAGCTCGAAGGTGGTGTGGGCTTTGCCTTGTCTGCCTTGCTGCACGGCGCCATCACGCTCAAGGATGGCCGTGTCGAGCAGGAAAATTTCGACACCTATGCACCGATACGCATCAATGAAATGCCGCGTGTCGACGTGCATATCCTGCCTTCCGCGCAGCCGCCCAGCGGCATAGGTGAACCAGGCGTACCGCCGCTCGCGCCGGCCGTGGCGAATGCCGTGGCGGCCGCCACCGGCAAGTGGCTGACGCGGCTGCCCTTCAAAACTGACGAGCTTGCGGCCTGAACATGGATAGTGTCGATAAACAGGTGCTGGATGCGGCCCGGCGCTGGTCCGCCGCGGGCCACCGCTACACACTATTCACGGTGGCGCGCACCTGGGGATCCGCACCGCGCCCGCCCGGCGCCTGGATGATATTGCGCGAAGATGGCCTGGTACAGGGCTCGGTATCGGGCGGTTGTGTCGAGGATGATCTGATACGCCGCATGCTGGCCGGCGAATTTCGCGAAGGCGCCGCGCGGGTGGTGCGCTACGGACAGACCGACGATGAGGCCCGCCGTTTCGGCCTGCCCTGCGGCGGCACGCTGGAATTGGCGGTGGAACCGGCGCCGGACGCGGCGCTGCTGGAAACCCTGGCGCGCCACATCGCAGCCGGCCAACTGACGCTGCGTGTATTGGACCTCGCGGATGGCAGCGTGCGCATCGAACACGGCGCGCGCGGCGACCCTGTGGCCTGGGACGGCCGCCGCCTCAGCACGCCGCACGGCCCGGGCTGGCGACTGCTGATGATCGGCGCGGTGCAGATCGCGCGCTTCCTGGCGCACTTCGCGCAAGCGCTGGACTTCGAGGTGCTGGTGTGCGACCCGCGTACCGAATATACGAGCGAGTGGAACCTGCCCGCTACGCGCCTCGTGCCCGGCATGCCCGACGACGTGGTGCTGGAACTGAATCTGGACCCGGCCAGTGCGGTGGTCGCGCTCACGCACGACCCCAAACTGGATGACATGGCGCTATTGGAAGCCCTGAAGTCCGCCGCCTTTTACGTCGGCGCACTGGGCTCGCGCGCCAATAACGAAAAACGCATCGAACGCCTGCGCCGCTATTTCGGCCTGTCGGACGCCGAACTGGCACGCCTGCACGGCCCCGTGGGCCTGCCCCTGGGCAGCCGCACGCCGCCGGAAATTGCGCTCGCCATCATGGCCGAAATAACCGCCGCAAAGAACGGTGTGCTGGCCGCGAACGGCTTGTTGGCGGGCCGCAGCGCGCGACGGGCCGGGGTCGCGCCAGCCTGTATGGGCCGAATTACCTAAGCCCTCGCAGCCATTGCCAAAAAGGGGAATTCCAGGCCGGCGCGGATTTTGATTCGATGCTCGGCATTACGAGCATCGCGACCTGTTCGTCAGAGAATAAAAGGCCGGGCAATTACGACGAGCGCCGCGCCGGGTGGTCGCATCGTGGCGGCGCGCGCCCTTCGCCCTACCCCAGCCAGCTTTACTGTGGCGCCTTGGCGCGCGGGCTGCGTCCCGGCCGGCGCCGGTGGCGGGCACGCGAATTGCGCTTGGGCGCTGCGGCAGGGGCGGCTTCGGCACCTGCTACGCATTCGTCTGCGCTTGATTCACTCGTCGCGTTTTCGCACGGCTCGGCTTGGGCAACGTCCGCACAGGACGCAATTTCCATGTCCACGCAGCAGCTATCGGCATCCGCACCGCTTGCCGGCGATTCGGCAGCCACAGTGGGTTCTTGCTGCATCGCCAGGCCATCGGTAAATAAATCCTGTCCAGCTTGAGGCTCGATCAGCAGGGGCAAATCCTGCCCTGCCATGTCCGCCGACATGGGTATTTTCGCGCTGTCCGCCGTTTCTGCAGTTTGCTCGTCGACAGGCGCGATTTCATCTACGCACGGGACGGCAACAGGGCGAACCGGGAAGTCAAGTTCAAGGCTAAGTTGCATCGGCTGCTCGGAAGCCGATTCGGGCACCAAGCCGTACCGCGCGAACAAGTCCGGATAAGCGAACAGGCCGGGCGCACCGCCGCTGTGCAGGAATACCACGCCGTCCTCGGCGCCGAAATAACCCTCGCGGAACAGTCCGACCAGGCCCGACATGGCTTTGCCGGTATAGACAGGGTCGAGTACCAGGCCTTCGTGGGCCGCCGCCAGCGCCACGGCTTCCAGCATTTGCGGCGTGGGCTTTGCGTAACCGGGGCCGGCCCATTCGTCGAGCACGGTCACCGCAGCGCGCGGCAGGCGGCGCCCGCCCAGCGCGGCAACGGTTTCCGCTGCCAGCGCAAACACCTGTTCTTCCTGCTCGCGGCGCGAGCCTTCCACCGCGATGCCTATCACCTTGATGCGCGCGTTGAGCAAGTGCATTCCGGCCACCAGACCGGCTTGCGTGCCGCCGCTGCCATTGGCGACCACCACGGCCCTCACCGGGTGCGGCAACGCGGCGAATTGCTGCAGCATTTCTTCGGCGCACATCACGTAGCCAAAATTGCCGACCAGACAGGAGCCGCCGACCGGTATCAGGTAGGGCTTGCGGCCCTCCGCACGCAAACGTTCGGCCCGCTCCTGCATGACTTCTTCGCGGCTGGCCGGTGCGGCGATCTGCGTGATGCGCGCACCGAACAGGCGGTTCAGTATGACGTTGCCGCTTTCCAGGTAGGCTGCGGCGGGCCGCGCGCCATAGCGCAACACCAGTTCGCACTGCAATCCCAGGCGCGCGCAGGCAGCTGCCGTTTGGCGCGCATGGTTGGACTGCATGGCGCCTACTGTGAGGATGGTGTCGGCGCCGCGCGCGCGCGCATCACCGAGCAAAAATTCGAGTTTGCGCAATTTGTTGCCGCCCAGGCCAAGGCCGGTCTGGTCGTCGCGCTTGATGTACAGCTTGTGCGCGCCCAAGGCCCGGCCCAGGCGTGGCGCCGGTTCCAGCGGCGTGGGCAGTTGCGCCAATGCGATGCGGAAATCCGCTTGAGGCATGGGCTTCAGTCCGGCGCCGCGGCCGAAACGGCGCGCGACGCAGTTTGAATTGATCGGGGAAGTCCGGCGTTCAGGCCACAGCACCTGGCCGCGCCAATTGCCGGTCGAATAATGTTGTGCAGCATGAGGACGCTCGCATAAAAAAGCCGGGTTGCAACCCGGCTTTTGCGGCGGGACTCGGCGCGCCCAAGCGCGCGCCCTGCCCCTTAGCCGGCGGGCGTTTCCTGCGCCGGGGCAGGCGTGGCAGCAGCACCTTCCGGGCGATCCAGCAGTTCCACCAGTGCCATGGGGGCGTTGTCGCCAACGCGGAAACCCATTTTCAGGATGCGCAAATAGCCGCCCGGACGCTGCGCAAAACGCGGGCCCAGTTCGTCGAACACCTTGACAACCATTTCGCGGTCACGCAGACGCGAAAACGCCAGGCGGCGGTTCGCCACCGTGGGCGTCTTGCCCAAGGTGATGATAGGTTCGACGACGCGACGCAGTTCTTTGGCTTTGGGCAGCGTGGTGCGGATCACTTCGTAACGCAACAGCGCATTGCTGAGGTTACGCAGCAGGGCCGAGCGGTGCGCGCTCGTGCGATTCAGTTTGCGTAGTCCGTTTCCGTGACGCATGATTCAACCTCTCATTAGTTATGCGGCCGCCGCTGGTCAGGCTAGCGGCCGGTTCATCGTTTATTTGGCCCTGACGCATACTAACGGGCCAACTGGACGGGCGCGATGAGGCGCGCCCGCAGCTTTTCAGCTTCAGACTTTTTCGAGCCCCGCGGGCGGCCAGTTTTCCAGCTTCATGCCCAGCGTCAATCCCCGCGAAGCCAACACTTCCTTGATTTCATTCAAGGACTTGCGGCCCAGGTTGGGGGTTTTGAGCAGCTCGGTTTCGGTGCGCTGGATCAGATCGCCGATGTAATAGATGTTTTCTGCCTTGAGGCAGTTGGCCGAGCGCACGGTCAGTTCCAGATCGTCCACCGGGCGCAGCAGGATGGGATCGATCTTGGCCGTATCACCACGCGGATAATCCGCGCTCGACATGGGCGCGCCGACCAGATCGGCGAACACCGACAACTGATCCACCAGAATGCGCGCCGCCGAACGCACGGCTTCCTCCGGCTCGAGCGCGCCATTGGTTTCGATGTCGATCACCAGGCGGTCGAGGTCGGTACGCTGTTCCACGCGCGCCGATTCGACCGTGTAGCTGACACGGCGCACCGGGCTGAACGACGCATCGAGCATGATGCGGCCTATGCCGGTGGATTCGCCGGCCGGACGCGAGGTCGCCGGCACGTAGCCGCGGCCCTGCTCGATCTTGATCTGCATGTCCAGCTTGCCGCCGGGGGCGAGATGGGCGATCACGTGATCCGGATTGATGATTTCCACGTCGTGGGTGGTTTCAATGTCACCGGCCGTCACCACGCCTTCGCCGCTGCGCGTGAGCTGCAGCATGGCATCGTTGCGGTTGTGGAGCTTGAGCACAACGCCCTTCAGATTGAGCAGAATGTCAACGACATCCTCGCGCACGCCATCCAGGGTGGAATATTCGTGCAGCACGCCCTGGATATTGACTTCCGTGGGCGCATAACCGGGCATAGACGACAAAAGGATGCGGCGCAGGGCATTGCCCAGAGTGTGGCCGTAGCCACGCTCGAACGGCTCCATCATCACCCTGGCGTGAACCGGGGATAGGTTTTGTACGTCGATGATGCGCGGCTTGAGTAGAGAGCTGCTTTGCATCTGCGATCCTCAGGCAGGGAGCGGCCGCCGCAGGCGGCACTCCCATTTTTATGAATTAGCGGGAATAAAGCTCGACAACCAGACCTTCGTTGAAGGTCGCCGGCAATTCGCTGCGCTGCGGATAAGCCTTGAAGGTGCCTTTGGCGGCCTTCGCGTCTACCTGCAGCCATTCCGGGAAACCACGACCTTCCGCGGCTTCGATTGCGGCCTTTGAGCGTAGCTGGTTGCGCGCCCGCTCGCTCAGTTCCACCACGTCACCCGGACGCAGCGAGAACGAAGGAATATTTACGCGGCGGCCATTGACCAGCACGCCGTTGTGGCGCACCACCTGGCGCGCTTCCGCACGCGAGGCGCCGAAACCCATGCGATAGGCGACGGTGTCGAGGCGCGCCTCGAGCAGTGCCAGCATGTTTTCGCCGGTCTGACCTTTGCGACGTTCGGCTTCGGCATACACCTTGCGGAACTGCCGCTCGAGCACGCCGTAAGTACGGCGCAGCTTGAGTTTGGCGCGCAATTGCTGGCCGTAGTTGGAAAGCCGTTGGCCGGATTTCTGGCCGTGTTGGCCGGGCGCGTAAGAACGCCGCTCGACCGCACACTTATCGGTAAAACACTTTTCGCCCTTCAGGAAGAGCTTTTCGCCTTCGCGGCGGCACTGGCGGCACTTGGCGTCCAGATTGCGAGCCATGTCATGAACTCCTTGTCGTCAGATGCGGCGCTTTTTAGGCGGGCGGCAACCGTTGTGCGGAATCGGGGTGATGTCCGAAATGCTGGAAATTTTTAGTCCCAGCGCGTTCAACGCGCGCACCGCCGACTCGCGGCCGGGGCCGGGGCCCTTGATGCGCACTTCGAGGTTCTTGACACCACATTCCTGCGCAGCGCGGCCAGCCGCTTCGGCTGCCACCTGGGCCGCAAACGGCGTGCTTTTGCGCGAGCCCTTGAAGCCGGCGCCACCTGAGGTTGCCCACGACAAGGCGTTGCCCTGGCGATCGGTAATCGTGATGATGGTGTTGTTGAAAGAAGCGTGCACGTGGGCGATGCCCTCGGCAACGTTCTTCTTGACCTTTTTCCGGACTTTTGCGGAAGCAGTCTTGGCCATGATTTATCGTTCCGTTATTTCTTGGCGGCAGCAATGGCCTTGCGTGGGCCCTTGCGCGTGCGCGCGTTGGTGCGAGTGCGTTGGCCGCGCACGGGTAGCCCGCGGCGGTGACGCACGCCACGATAGCAACCCAAATCCATGAGCCGCTTTATGCTCATGGTCACCTCACGGCGCAGATCACCCTCGATCGTGTATTTGCCCACCTGTTCGCGCAGCTTGTCCATTTCCTCTTCGGTGAGGTCTTTGATTTTGGTCGTGCGCGCGATTCCCGCGGCATCGCAAATCTTTTGCGCGCGGGTTCTTCCGATACCGTAAATTGCAGTAAGCGCAATTTCGGTATGCTGGTGGTTCGGAATGTTTACGCCGGCAATGCGGGCCATTCATTCACCCCAAAAAGCTAAACGTTAAATTATAACTGGTGCGTCAAGGTTTATCAACCTTGGCGCTGCTTGTGACGCGGATCGCTGCAAATGATGCGCACGACGCCACGGCGACGTATGACTTTGCACTTGCGGCAGATTCTTTTCACCGAAGCCTGGACTTTCATGGCTATCTCCGTTCAGGTTCCGGCCCGCACTGCGACCGGAACAGGTTTCATTTCGCGCGAAAAACGATGCGACCTTTGGTGAGGTCGTAAGGCGTAAGCTGCACCGTCACCTTGTCGCCCGGAAGTATGCGTATGTAGTGCATGCGCATCTTTCCCGAAATGTGGCCGAGCACCACATGGCCGTTCTCGAGCTTCACCCGGAACGTTGCATTGGGCAGGTTTTCGAGTACCTCGCCCTGCATTTCGATCACGTCTTCCTTGGCCATCTTCCTGCTTTCAGCGCATCCCCACGCCGCCCTTGAAGTTGGCCTTCTTGAGCAGACTTTCGTATTGATGCGTCATTATGTAGGCCTGCACCTGCGCCATGAAGTCCATCGTGACGACGACGATGATCAGCAATGAAGTTCCACCGAAATAGAACGGTACGTTCCACTTCAGAATCAGAAATTCGGGCAGCAGGCACACCAGCGTTACATACACTGCGCCGGCCAAGGTCAGACGCATGAGTATCTTGTCTATGTAGCGCGCCGTTTGTTCGCCCGGCCGTATGCCTGGCACGAAGGCGCCGCTCTTCTTCAGGTTGTCCGCGGTTTCCTTGGAATTGAAAACCAGCGCGGTGTAGAAGAAGCAGAAGAACACGATGGCCGACGCATAAAGCATCACATAGATCGGTTGCCCCGGTGACAGCGCAGCAGCGATGTCTTTCAGCCACCGGGCACCTTCGTGACTGCCGAACCATCCCGCCACGGTAGCCGGGAACAGGATGATGGACGACGCGAAAATCGGCGGGATGACACCCGACATGTTCAGTTTGAGCGGCAGGTGCGAACTTTGTCCGCCATAAATTTTGTTGCCGACCTGGCGCTTCGCGTAATTGACGAGAATTTTGCGTTGCCCGCGTTCGACGAACACCACGATCCAGGTCACACCAAATATGAGCGCGATGATGAATAGCGCCACCAAGGGGTGCATGGAGCCCTGGTTCACCAGTTCGAACAAGCCGCCTATCGAATTGGGCAGGCCCGCCGCAATACCCGCAAAAATGATGATGGATATGCCGTTGCCTATGCCACGCTCGGTAATCTGTTCGCCCAGCCACATCAGGAACAAAGTGCCGGTAATCAGCGTAGACACTGCGGTAAGCCGGAACAAGAAGCCCGGGTCGATCACCACGTTCTGCGCTTCCAGCCCAATCGCGATGGACAGGCTTTGCACGAGCGCCAATGCAACCGTGCCGTAGCGCGTGTATTGCGTGATTTTGCGCCGCCCGGCCTCGCCTTCTTTCTTGATGGCTTCCAGCGATGGAATGGCCACCGTCAGAAGCTGCATGATGATGGAGGCCGAAATATAGGGCATGATGCCCAGCGCAAAAATCGTGAATTTCGACAGTGCACCGCCGGAAAACAGGTTCAGCACCCCCAGGATGCCGCCCTTCTGGCCTTCGAAAAAGCGCGCAAGGGCGTCCGGATCTATGCCCGGCACGGGTATGTGCGCGCCGATGCGATAGACGAACAGCCCCCCCGCCAGAAACCACAAGCGGCGCCAGAGGTCGGCAAACTTGCCGGACTTGCCTAATTGTGGCGTTGCACTGGCCAAGTTTTACTCCGTCACCGAGCCGCCGGCGGCTTCAATCGCGGCGCGCGCGCCTTTGCTCGCACCGACGCCCTTCAGCGTTACCTTGCGCGTAATTTCACCGGCCACGATCACCTTGGCGGACAGCGCGTCGGCAGGCGCAAGTCCGGCCTGCTGCAGCGCCAGCAAGTCGATTTCTTCGACCGGCAGGGCATTCAGGTCGGACAGACGCACTTCGATATTGCGCTCGCGGGTACGCGAGGTGAAACCGCGCTTGGGCAGACGGCGCTGCAGCGGCATCTGACCACCTTCGAAACCGACCGACTTCCAGCCACCGGAGCGGGATTTCTGGCCTTTGTGGCCGCGCCCGCAGGTTTTGCCCAGACCGCTGCCTATGCCGCGGCCGACGCGCTTTTTCGGGCGCTTGGAGCCGGCACCCGGCTTGATGTTATTAAGTTCCATGATCGTTCAGCCTTCGCACTTCACGAGATAGGCAATCTTATTGACCATGCCGCGCACGGCCGGCGTGTCTTCGAGCATGACGCTTTTACCCAGCTTGCTCAGACCCAGGCCGCGCACCGTGGCACGGTGACCCTGCTTGCTGCCGATGGGGCTTTTGACCAGCGTCACCTTGAGCGTTTTTTCAGCCATGGCGTTACTCCTTAGCCGAGGATTTCTTCCACGGACTTGCCGCGCTTGGCGGCAATTTCCGCGGGAGACGACATTTTCGACAGCCCGTCCAGCGTGGCACGTACCACGTTGTAGGGGTTGGTCGAACCGAGGCACTTGGCCACCACGTCGGTCACGCCCATGACTTCGAATACGGCGCGCATGGGACCGCCGGCGATGATGCCGGTACCCGCGGCGGCGGGCTGGATGAGCACCCTGGAGGCGCCATGCCGGCCGATGACGGGATGGTGGAAAGAACCGTCCTTCAGGTTCATTTTGGCGAGCTTGCGGCGCGCCTCATCCATGGCCTTCTGCACGGCGACCGGCACTTCGCGCGCCTTGCCCTTGCCCATGCCGACGGCACCGTCGCCGTCGCCCACCACGGTCAATGCGGCGAAGCCCAGAATGCGGCCGCCCTTGACGACTTTGGTGACGCGGTTGATCGCCACCATCTTTTCGCGCAGGCCATCATCGCGCTCTTCGGACGCCTGCTGCTGCTTCTTTTGCGGTTTAGCCATGACTGCCTCGCTTAAAACTTGAGTCCGCCTTCACGCGCCGCTTCGGCCAGAGCCTTTACGCGACCGTGATACTGGAAGCCGGAGCGGTCGAATGCGACCTGCTCTATGCCCTGGCTCTTCGCGCGCTCGGCGATGAGCTTGCCGACGATCTGCGCCGCCGCGACATTGCCGCCGTTGGGCACCTGCTGGCGCACGGTGGCTTCCGCGGTGGAAGCCGAAGCCAGCACCTTGGTGCCGCAGCCGGACCACAACTGGGCGTAAATGTGGCAGTTGGAACGATGCACCGACAGCCGCACGGCTTTCTGTGCGGCGATCTTGATGCGGGTCTGGCGCGCCCGGCGCAAGCGTGATTGCTTCTTGTCCATTTGCATCGTCCCTTACTTCTTCTTGGTTTCCTTGATCACGACGACTTCGTCGGAATAGCGCACGCCCTTGCCCTTGTACGGCTCGGGCGGACGGTAGGCGCGGATTTCGGCGGCCACCTGTCCGACTTTCTGCTTGTCTATGCCCTTGATCAGGATTTCCGTCTGTACCGGGGTTTCGACCTTGATGCCGGCCGGCATGGAATGCACGACCGGATGCGAAAAGCCGAGCGACAGGTTGAGCTTGTCACCCTGGGCCTGGGCGCGGTAACCCACGCCGACCAGGTTGAGCTTGCGCTGGAAGCCCTTGGTAACGCCGGTGACCATGTTGTTCACGAGCGCCCGCATGGTGCCCGACATGGCATTGGCGTTGTCCTTGCCCGCCACCACGACAAACGTGAGCTTGTCGTCTTGCCGCGCCACCGTGACGGCTGGCGACAGCGCCTGGCTCAACTGGCCGAGCGGCCCCTTGACGGAAATTTCGCTGTCCGACAGCGTGACTTCCACCCCTGCGGGCACAACGACTGGATATTTCGCTACGCGCGACATGTTCGCATCCCCCTCAGGCGACCAGGCAGATCACTTCGCCGCCAACTTTGGCAGCGCGCGCCTTGCGGTCGGTCATGACGCCCTTGGGCGTCGACACGATGGCCACACCAAGGCCGTTCATCACGCGCGGCAGGTCACCGCTGCCCTTGTAAATACGCAGGCCGGGGCGGCTGACGCGCTCGATGCGCTCGATGACCGGACGGCCGGCGTAATACTTCAGCGCGATGTCCAGTTCGCGCTTGCCTTCTGCCTCGCGTACCGCGTAGCCGTCGATATAGCCTTCGTCCTTCAGCACGTCGGCGATGGCCACCTTGAGCTTGGACGAGGGCATGGAAACCGTGGCTTTTTGCGCCATTTGCCCGTTACGGATACGGGTCAGCATGTCCGCGATGGGATCACTCATGCTCATATCGTGTCTCCCGTTACCAGCTCGCCTTGGTCATGCCGGGCACTTCGCCGCGGAATGCAACTTCGCGCAACTTGTTGCGGCACAGGCCGAACTTGCTGAATACGCCACGCGGGCGGCCGGTGAGCGCACAGCGGTTGCGCAGGCGCGTCGGATTGGCATTGCGCGGCAGAGCCTGCAGGGCCAGGCGCGCGTCCATGCGCTCGTCGTCGGACAGCTTGGTGTCCTCGATTTTTGCGACGAGCTCCGCGCGCTTGGCAGCAAATTTGGCTACCAGTTTGCGGCGCTTGCCTTCGCGATTGATCAGAGACAGTTTCGCCATGGTAGCCTCAGTTCTTGAAAGGGAATTTGAAAGCCGCGAGCAGGGCCTTGGCTTCCGCATCGGTTTTCGCAGTGGTGGTGATGCTGATGTTCATGCCGCGCAGGGCGTCGATCTTGTCGTACTCGATTTCCGGGAAAATGATCTGTTCCTTGAAACCGATGTTGTAATTGCCACGGCCATCGAAACCTTTGCCGGACACACCGCGGAAGTCGCGGATACGCGGCATGGCGACCGACACCAGGCGATCGAGAAATTCGAACATGCGCGGGCCGCGCAGCGTGACCATGCAGCCTATGGGATAGCCGGCGCGAATCTTGAAACCCGCGATGGCTTTGCGCGCTTTGGTGACGACGGGCTTCTGGCCGGCGATTTTCTGCATGTCGCCTACCGCGTGCTCCAGCACCTTCTTGTCGCCCACCGCTTCACCGACGCCCATGTTGAGCGTGATCTTGGTGATGCGCGGCACCTCCATGATCGACTTGTAGCCGAACTTGGTTTGCAGTTCGGCCATCACCGTATTCTTGTAGAACTCTTGCAGACGCGCCATGTGCATTCCTTAGGCGTTGACAAGTTCGCCGTTGGACTTGAAGAAACGTACCTTGCGGCCGTCTTCAAGCACCCGGATGCCGACGCGGTCGGCTTTCTGCGTGGCCGGGTTGTAAAGGGCGACGTTGGAAATATTGACCGGCATGTCCTTTTCGACCATGCCGCCCTGTATGCCCTTCATGGGGTTGGGGCGCGTATGCTTCTTGACGCGATTGACGCCTTCCACGACCACGTGGTCCGCATCGACGCGCAGCAGCACGGTACCGCGCTTGCCCTTGTCCTTGCCGGTCAGGACGATCACTTCATCGCCCTTGCGTATCTTTTGCATGCTTAACCTCGGAGGCTGCGTGTCAGAGCACTTCAGGCGCCAGCGACACGATTTTCATGAAGCGCTCGGTACGCAGTTCGCGCGTGACCGGCCCGAAAATGCGCGTGCCCAGCGGTTCGAGCTTGTTGTTGAGGAGCACCGCGGCATTGCCGTCGAAACGGATCAGCGAGCCGTCCGGACGGCGCACGCCTTTGGCGGTACGCACCACCACGGCGTTATAGACTTCGCCCTTCTTGACGCGGCCGCGCGGCGCGGCATCCTTGATGCTTACCTTGATCACGTCGCCGATGCCGGCATAACGGCGCTTGGAGCCGCCCAGCACCTTGATGCACATGACCGAACGCGCGCCCGTGTTGTCGGCGACGTTCAACAACGACTGCATTTGTATCATTTGTCCACTCTCCAACTTTTCCCGTGGGCGAACCGCGGTCAGTCTTGGATCCCGTCAAGGGAGTTCAACTACGAAGCGCCAGCGAAGATGACTGGCGAGAGGCAAAGAGGCGCGATTCTGGCACAAGTTTTTGCAGCGCGCAATAGCTGATTGTGCCGGACGGCGTCCGGCCTTGATTTTTGTTCAAGGCCGGAGCGGAAATGGGCAAAAAATGACCCGCCGTAGCGGGTCATGCTTGCAGCGCGCATCAATCACGCTGCTTTTTTGACGCCTTGAGGTTTTCGACCGCCAGCTCTCGGGGCAGCATCCTTGCGCACTCGCTTTGCGGCCGGCGGGGGTGGCACAGGCGCGCCGGGTTCGTCGTCAGGGTTCTGCCCCGCCACAAGCCCCTGAACGATGCCGAGGAGCTCGCGCTCGGCAAAGCGCTTGAGGACGTCACGCATCAAGGGCTGGTAGCCAATGCCATGAAACTTTCCTATGGCCTTGAATGCTTCAATCAGAGTCCGGTCGAGGCGGATCGATATCATCTGGAGGCCCAGCGATTCGTCGATTTGCTGCTCCAGGTTCGGGGCAACTCGCGCTACGTACTCCTCGTCAGCTCCAATCTGGCGCGTATCCCACGCATCTTCTGTTCCTGAAATCTTGTCCATGGCGCACTCCTGGCTCCCGTGTATATACCTGCTCTAACGGCCGCAACGCTCGTAAATTGATATTTCCTTTGCGTTTGGCTCGAATGCAGATTTGATATGTATGTTTCCGTCTATGTAAATGAAGACAACCTTCAGTAAGCGCCCCTTGTTGGTGCGTGCACCAAACCACAGCGTGGGCGGCGTCGTTTGATGATCTTCCCGCGTGTCCTGCAAATAACCGCCCGACCTGTTTGCGAAGCACTGCTCTATTTCCCGCCGCTCGACCCGGTGTTTCGTGCACAGCTTTTCGATTACCGACGCCGAGATCAGGATATTTTTCGTGACCATCACTGTATATACAGAACGATATCGGGTCAAGCAGCTTGTGCCCGCTCATAGGAACAGCCGGATTCATTCTCGTGCTTACCGCGCAATTTCCGTCGGGAGGCCCCGATTCGACCGGCCGATTCGAGCCGAAGTCAAACCATGGGCGACATGCCGCGGCGCCAAGGCCCACGCGATCAGTGTTCGCCGGCCCAAGCCTCCAGCACATGCGGCCACAAGCGTGCGGCGCGCGTCCACCAGCGCGTGGTGGCGAGCGGTAGCCGCGCCAGTACCGTGAGAATTTCGGCGTTGCTGGCGTGGGTGGCAACGCCGGGCTGGTTCAGCGGCGTCATGCTGCGGCCGGGCAGTTCGGCCAGCAGGTGCAGCAAGCCCATTTTCATGAGGCCGGCGTCGGGCACTGCGCCGCCGGCCAGATCGGCCAGCACACCGGACAAGGACAGCCAGGTCTTGCGCAGCACGATCAGATTTTCGGCATAGCCGGCGGCGCCGCTCGCGGCCACGTCATCCAGCAGCGCCAGCATCCAGTCCAGGCCGGGCAGGCCGCCGCGCTGCACGAAGCGATCCAGCGCGCGTTCGATGGGGCCATCCAGCGCGGGATCGTCCGCATCCAAATCACCCAGCCGCGCCAGCGATAGGCGAATTTTGCGTCCGTCCATGGCCAGCGCACCCAGGGCGATGCCCACCAGGGCGGCGCGCTGGTCGCGATCCAGGCGCATGGCGAGGCTCCAGTCCAGCACCGCGACGCGCATGCCCACCTGGGTGAGCAATAGATTGCCGGCGTGCAGATCGCCATGGAACAACGCGGTATCGGCACTGCTGAAAAACGGCCGCGCCATCAATCCCGTCACCAGCGCTTCGGCCACACGTCCGCGCTGCGACTCGGCCAGAGCGGCGTCGGTAATTTTCACGCCATACACCCGCTCCATCGCCGTCACGCGCGGCGAACACCACGGCAACAGGCGCGGCACGTACAAACAGTGATCCCCGGCGTACACCTCCCGCGCCACGCGCAGATTCTGTTGCTCGCGCTCGAACAGCACCTCCTCGCGCAACAGGCGCGCGATGGTAGCGAAAGTGTCTTCGTAATCCAGCGCCGGCAGGCCCAGCTTGCGGCCACGCTCGGCGAGAAATAAGGCCAGATCCGGCAATAGTGCGCGGTCCTCGGCCAGACGCGCATCGACGCCCGGCCGGACCAGTTTGAACACGCCCTGGCGCCGCTTGCCCCGGTCGGTCCAGGCGAAGGGCAGCACCACCGCCACGCTGCCTTCGGCGAGCGGCGCATCGCCCAGTTCCACCGGCAGGTCCGCGCCCAATTCGCGCCGCAGTTGTGCCGCCAGCGGCGCCATCTGCAAGGACGAAGGCAGCGATTCCAGCGCCTGCAGGCGTTGCCGCAACTCGAGCGGCAGGCCGCGCTGGCGCGCCAGCACCTGCGCCGCCTTGTGCAGTGCGGGACTTTGCGCGCATAGCGCAGTGAGGCGCTCGGCCGTGCTGGCATTGCCCGGCAGGCTCAATTGCGCGGCAAATATTTCGGCGCGGCGATGCGCGGCCAGATTTTCCAGAAAAAACCCCAGGCCCTCGGCCAGCAGGGGGCGCCATGCGGCAAAGCGGCCGGGCAGCAAATCCTGCCAGGGGATGGCGTCGATCAGGCCGCTCAACAAGGGGTCGCGCAGGCGGCGTTTGCGCCGGCCGCTACCAGGCTGGCGCGGCGGGGTTGTGGTTTCGTCCATTGTATTTTTGACCGGGGCCGGCGGCGCCTCGATCAGGCCCGCCCGCCGGTGCGCCCGGGATCCGGAAAGTCCCTGCAGAACGCAGCATAGCGCAGGGCGCAGGCGGAGGCGCAATCAGAACAGATTCCAGCTCAGTTGCACGTGTACGCCGCTGTCCTGCAGGTTGCCGCTACCGCCGATGCCGTCCGGATGGACGATGCGGTGCGCCAGTGTCAAATCCACACTCAGGCCGCGCCAGCGGGCACGCGCGGCGAGACCGGCGGATGAAAGGGTGGCTGCCGTTTCGTTCTGGTTCTTGCCGCGCCCCCAGTCATAGAAGGGGACGAGATTCACGCGCCAGTCCGGCGCGGCGTTCTGCAGCAAGGGGAAATCCAGTTCCAGATTCACGATGCTGCCGGTATCGCGTATGAGCTGGTTTTCGCGATAGCCGCGTACCGTATAGATGCCGCCCAGCGCCATGCGGTCGAGCGACGGCAACATGGACGTAGTGTCCTGGCGCGTCGCGCGCAGGATGACTTGCGCGCCCGCATCGCTCACCCGCTGCGCGAATTGCATTTGCGCCAGGCCGATGCGGTAGGCGTGGTCCGGCACCCCGGGCGCGTCCTGAATATTGTTGCGAGCCGAACTTAGCGTGTAGCGCAGCGCCAGCGCGCGGGTTTCGGTGCGGTGGCTATATTCCGCCCAATAGCGCCAGGCGCGTACCCGCAGCTTGCCGTCAGGCTCGCCGCCCGTGAATGAAAATGGCTGGCCCAGCAGGGTGGTGCTGTTTTCGCGCCAGACGCGGTTCGCGCCCAGCGTGAATTTGTGTGCCAGGGTTTCCACAAAGGTCTGGCTGATGCCGATGTCACGGCTGTCCAGCACGCTACGGATATGCAGCACGGCGAGCGGTTCTTCGACCACCGAAGAACGGCCGTGCTCGTATTGCAGTGACAGCAGCGTGCCGCGCCGGGTGAGCGGCATGCGCCAGCCCAGGCTGTAGCGCCCGCTCGATTCGGCGGCCAGTGCGTCTTCGGCGCTGGCTTCGAGCAGATCGCCCTGTCCAGTCAGATTGCGCACCCAGCCGGATACGCCATAAGCTTGCGATCCGGTGGAAGGCGGCCGATAGTTATTGGCGAATAGCGTGAGCTGGTAAGGCCGCGCCCGGCTTATGTCCAGGTCCAGCACCGCTTCGCCGGGACGTTCGCCCGGCACCAGGCGCGCATTCATGCGCGCAAACAGCGGGTTTTCCAGCAACAGCAGGAAACGCTCACGCAGGCTGTCGATATTGAGCACGGCCTGTTCGTCGGGCGCCAGGCGCGCGACGACATAGCTCTCGTCCAGGCGCTCCAGGCCGCGCAGGCGCATGCCGGTCAGGCGGCCTTCGATCAGTTCGACCTGTAGCCTGCCATCCTTGAATTCGCCCAGTTGCGCCCCGGAATTGACATAGCCGCGCTCGATGTAATGGCGCGTAAGCGCGAGGCGCAGCGCTTCGAGATCGGCCTCGCTCACGGAGCGGCCCAGGTACATTTCGGCCACTGTCGCCAGTTCCGTGCTGGCGATGACGCTATTGCCGTGAAACTCTACGGCTTTCAGTACGCCGCGCGCCGTCGCGGCGGCGCCCGCGTCCGCCGGCGCAGGCGCCACCGGCGGCAATTCGAACTGCCCGCCGTCGCGTGGCTGGTACGCCGGCGCGGACGGCTGCTGCACATTCAAATGTTCGCTCGCATCGGCCGCATAGAGGGCGGCCGGCAAGCCGGCGCCCGCCGCCGCGGCCGCCAGCGCAATAACACCCAGGCGCGGCTTCATCCTCTGCACCCGCGCGCAAATATCGCGGCCAGCGGCAGCGGCTGCATGGGTAGCGCGGCACCTGGCGGCGGCCCGGCATCGGGTGGCGCTGCCGCCCCCAGCAAACCGCGTGCAGAGGGCGGAAAGCCGCCGCGCCCGCCCTGCACGAAAGAACTACCGGCGCCGGGCCGGCACGGACTGCGGCCCAGTTCGCCGGTATCGATGGCGCGCACGCTAAGTCCGGTCAAACTGCCGGATATGTCCAGTACCGGCGCCGTTACGTCGATTTGCCCGCTCACGCCGGTGGGCGCGGCAGCCTGGATCACGTTGAGGCCGAACTGGAAGGGCTCGAAACTGAACGGCGTGTCGCCGCCGACGAACAGGCTGTTGCCGCTGGGTACCAGCATTTGCACATTGATGCCCACATTGCCGCCGCTGGCATCGGGCGCAGCCGTATTGGCCTGGATGAAGCCGGTATTCATGACCAGACCTTTTGCATCGATTGCGATATCGCCGCCATTGCCGCTCAGTCCGCTGACCGACGTGGTGATTTGCGAATTATCGAGCACCACCACCGCATTCGGGGCGTTGATCACGATCGCCCCGCCATTGCCCAGATTGGCGCTGGTGGAAATGCTGCTGGGGTCCAGCCACAGCATCTGGCCGACTTCCAGATAAATGCTGCTGGCCGACACATTGCCCGTGGACGCAGCCGTAATCGAAGCATTTTTGAGTGTGACGACAGGTGCGCGCAGGCCGATCACCGAAGGCGTGAGCAGCGACGGGTCATCGACTTCGGCGTCATTGGCGATGGATAGCGTGCCGCCGTCGGCGAGCGCGACGCTGCCGCGGACAGCAATGCCCAGCGTACCCGTTTGTCCGGAACTGCCGCTGTAAGCCTTGCTGGAAATGGCCGATCCGGCGCCGGACACACTGAGCGTATCGGCCGACACATACACGTCACCGGCGCGGCCGAATGAGCGCGTGTCGGACGACACCGTGGCGCCGCGCAGCACGCTCATGGCGGTATCGGCATGCGCGCTCACGATGCCGGCGTTGCCACCGCCCAGCGCGTCGCTCGATATGTAGGCAAAACTATCGCCGCCATCCACTTCCAGCGACCCGGCCCACACCGTCACATTGCCGGCATTGCCGATCGAATAGGTGTCCGACGACACCGAACCGCCATTGGCGACGCGCATGGCGCCGGCCACATCCACCGTGACGGAACCGGCTTCGCCGCCGCCGACCGCGTCGCTGGACACATAGGTGAACGTGCCGCCGCCATCGACCACCAGCGACCCGGCGCGCACGCTCACGTTGCCGGCATCGCCGAAGGAGTAGGTGTCGGACGACACTTGCGAGCCATTCAATACGCTCATCGCGCCATCCACCTGCACGGATACCGAGCCGGCGTTGCCGTCGCCGCGCGCGTCGCTGGAAATTTTGCTGCGCTCGTCCAGGGTCAGGCTGCCGGCCAGTACCGTGACGTCGCCGCCGGTGCCGACCGAATAGGTGTTGGACGATACGACCGACCCGGCGACGAGCCGCATGTCGCCCGCGACCTCGACGTAAATGGAGCCGGCGTCGCCCGCCCCGGTGGCTTCGCTCAAAATGTTCGAGCCGTCCAGGCTGAGCGAGCCGGCGCGCACGCTCACATTGCCGGCCCGCCCGTCCGACGTGTCGTTGGACGATATCGCCGAATTGCCGCTCACGGCGAGCGCGCCATCGACCCGCACGTCCACCGTACCGGCATCGCCCTGGCCGCTGGAATCGCTGGAAATATGCGATTCCGCATCCAGCACGAGGCTGCCGGCCCGCACCAACACATTGCCGGCATTGCCGAAGGCCTGCGCATTCGAAGTTATGTTGGCGCGGTTGGTCATGATCAGATCGCCCGTCACCGCGACATCCACCACGCCGCCGTCGCCGTCGCTGCGCGCGTCGCTGGACACCTTGGCATCGGTATCCATCACCAGCGTGCCGGCGCTCACCGTCACACTGCCGGCATTGCCGAACGAGTAGGTGTCGGACGACACGGTGGCGGTATTGCTCATGCTCATGGCACCGCTCACCACCACGCTCACCGCACCGGCGTCACCAAAACCCAGGGAATCGCTCGAAATATAGGAAAGCCCCACGTCGCCGCCATCGATGCTGAGCGAGCCGGCGCGCACGCTCACGCTGCCGGCGGCACCGCCGGCGTAGGTATCGGAGGACACCTTGCCGCGGTCCAGCACCTGCATGTCGCCGCTTACCGTGACCGTTACCGGGCCTGCGTTGCCGGCGTCGGTCGAATCGCTGGATATGGCGGCAAACCCGGCCGAACCGCCTTCTATGCGCAGCGATCCGGCCGTCACCGTAACTGCGCCGGCATTGCCCCAGGAATAGGTATCCGATGCGATGCGCGACCCATCGGCGATGACCAGCTCGCCGGCTATCTGCACATGCACGGAGCCGGCATCGCCGTCCGAACCTTCCAGCGCGCTGGAGGTGATTTGCGACTGTTCCAGCGCGGCCGTGCCGGCGCTCACCTCTATGTTGCCGCCCTGGTTTCCGCTCAGCGAGGAAGCTTCGATCACGCTGAAATTGCTCATGCTCAAGCTGCCTTCGGCTCCCCCCACAGCACCGCCGAGCGCAACCTCGCGCGCCCCCGGGCGCCCCAGCGCGACTACCCGGACATCGCCGCCGTCGCTCGCGATGACGCCATTGTCCATGTGCACGTCGCCCGCCACGATGTCCATGGCTTGCCCGGCGCTGGCAAGCACGGCGCCGTCGAGGATATTCACCGTTGCGCGCGCGGCGCCCAGAAAACCGAATGCTTCCGGCGCGGCGCTGGAAAAGGTGCTGGCGTTGGTGGTGTCGGCGTATAAGCGGCCGTCGGGAAATTTCAGGTAATCGGCCGTGCTGACGTGAAACGCGGCCGGCACGTCGAGTGCCGCGCCGTCGCCGAAGGTGACGCCGGCCGGGTTGATGAAATAGAAATTCGGCGCGCTGCCGGTACTGCCCGGGTCTATGCCCAACAGACCGTTGATGCTCGATACCGTACCGCCGGTTACGCGCGCGATCAGGTTTTGCGCGGCGGCCGCGAGCGTGAACAATGCCGCGTCACCGCTGCCCAGATCGAAGCGCGAAAAGCTCTGGAACACATTGCCGCCGGCACGCCGGCCATAGCTTTCCGGTATCGCAATCAGTTGGTAATTGACGCCGTTGCGCAGCACATTTCCGGCCGGCGCCAGCGCCGTCGTGGGGCCGCTGCCTATGCTGCCGTCGCGCACGATGCTGGAAGCGGCAAAGGCCCCCTGCAGCGCCAGCAGCAGCGGCAGCGCGGCGCATAGCCGGCGCCGCGCAGTGGTTGTGTTATTCATGGGCGGCCTCACTGCCAGTTACCGATCAGCACGAAGGGCGCCCAATAAAACGGGTCGCGCAATTCGGCATCCGCCAACAGCGCCAATTGCGCCGCGCGCAGCGCTTCGGTCTTGGACAGACCTTGCTGCGCAATCCCTTCGTAAAAGCGTTTCATGAGCGCTTTGGCGGCATTGTCCTCGACCGGCCACAGGGTGCCGACCACGCTGCGGGCACGTGCCTTGATCGCCGCGCCGGAAATGCCCAGCGGTGCGCGCTCATTGCCTTCGGCCGTTTCGCAGGCCGACAGGGTGAGTAGTTCTATGGGCGCCTGCTGGAATTTTTCCGCCTGCAACATGGCCTGCAAATCATTCACCTTGAGCAGGTCGTCGTAAGTCATGATGAAACTGGTTTCCGCGCTGCCGCCGAAAATTCCGTGCGAGGCGATATGTACGATACGAAATTCGCCGGTTTCGGCTTCGTCGCGGAATTGCCCCAAGGTGAACTGGGCGTCCAGCAAAGTGCGCCCCTGCAATATGCCGGACAGGGCCTGTACTTCTTCGCGCACACCGGGCAGGGCCAGGCGCGCGCGCAAATCTTCCATCTGGCGCAGTTTGTCACCCGCACTGAGGCCGCGCACCGCGCGCATTGGGCGTTTTGCGGCCAGCCCGCGCGAGGGCGGCGCCGTGTCGACGTCTCCCAGCACCTGCCCGGCCAGGGTGGCGTCGAGCTTCCCCACCACCGGCCCCGGTTCAGCCATGCCCAGCACCAGGGCGCGCTTGTCGCGCGCGGCCGGATTGCCCACATTGGTGAGGCTGAGCCCGGTGACCAGCGATACCGCGTAGCGCTCCACCGCAAAGCGCCGGCCGTCGTGCAGCGCGCCCAGGGGCACCAGACGCAGCGCGCCATCCGGCACCACCACCAGCGAGCGGATATGCTGGGCTTGCAAATCCTTTTCTATCGGCGCCAGCAGCCAGCCATCGAGTTCGCGCGCGCGGCTCATGTATTCCGGCAGGCCGTTGCGCAAGGCCTGGGCAAATTCGACAGCCACCTTGCGCACCTTGGCGGCATCGACGCCAACGCTACGCAGCTCGATACCGGCGGGCGTTTTCAATAGCAATTCCAGGCGGCCGGCGAACATGAGCGGATACAGCACGGCGGTATCCGCCGGCAGGCCGTGCGCACCGGCGCCCTGTATGGCTTCGACGGAACAGCGGTCGCCCAGAAAATCCTGCAATTCGCTCTGGCGCGTCAATTCCACCGCCTCGACCGCGCGCGCGAGGCGCGCCTGCCGCGCGGTGGCCGGCAAGCCATCCAGCCGGCGCAACAGCAGATCGGCATAGCCCATATATAGGGGCTCCAGCGTGGCGCTGAATGAAGAACGGCCGTCCTCATATTCGATAGGAAGGTCCTGGCGCACGCTTTCGACCAGATTTACAGCGCGCATATAGGCCGCCAGGGCTGCGTCTGCGTCGCCCGCGGCGGCGGCCAGGCGCGCCTCGCGCCATTCCAGCGCAATGCGCAAATCCGCCACCGCCACGCCCTGGGCCGTATCGGCACGGCGTTTGCCTTGTCGCGTCAGGGTGAGCGCGTCGGCGGCGCGGCCCTGGTCTTCGTAAATTTGCGCCAGCAAATCCAGCGCTTCGATTTCGCCGCGCGCATCGCCCGCTTCGGCCGCCAGACGGCGCGCGCTGTCGGCATGGCGCCAGGCCAGTTGCAGCGCCGGCTTGCCGCCGGCTTGGGCCATATTCCTGGCCTGTTCGCCCAGATTGAGTTCTGCGCGCAGCCAGCGCGCCGGCTCGCCGGCATTTGCGATGCGCTGCGACACCGCCTGCAGCGCGGCAAGCCGCTCCGCCGCCGGCGCCAGCCGCGCCAGATTGAGCGCCGCGTTGATGGCGATTTCCGCCGCATCGGGCGCCAGCGCCAGGGCCTCGCGATAGCGCGACTCGGCCAGCCGCGCGTCGCGCTGCATGAGCGCCAGATTGCCAAGGTAGAGCGCATAACGTGCGCGCGCCACACCGGCATGGGCGGCCAGCGCACGTTCCAGCATGCCGTGCGCGGCCGCGAAATCGTGCGCCTGCAATGCCGTAATGCCCAGTTCGCCTTCGGCGCGGGCGCGCGCCGCGTCCGTCGGTGCCGCGGCGAGCAAGGCCTGAAGCTGCTCGCTTGCCTGCCGCAACTGCCCCTGTTCGCGGGCGCGAACTGCAGCGCTCAAGGACTGGTCCCAGGCCGCGTCGTCCGCTGCTGCTGCGCTGCTCGCGCACAAAATTGCGATCACCGCGAGCATCGATTGCAGCAGCCGTTTTCCTGCGCGTCGCATCACGCTATTCCTTTGCGAAATTGCCGGGCATGTCAGGCGTCGTCGGGCCCGCCGCCTCGATGCATCAAGCATAGATAGCACGAAAATCACGGCTGCATCAAGTTCGCTCGCCCCCATCGCTCAGTTGCCGGCTGACGCATTGTGGCCCGGGCGGGTCGTTACGGCTACCGTAATTTTCCCGCACGACGGGAAAAACTGATATATCAAAAAACCGTGCCGGGGCGCGCTGACAGGTCGCCTCACGAGCATCGAGTGCATCGGTGCTGCCGGTTTCCCGACGCGTGCGCAATTTCGAGTACCGGCGTATTCATGCACAGCGGGCGCAGATCGAGGATGCAATATGGCCGCCACCAATTTCAAGACCGAGAACAATACCTTCCGGAAGTTGATCGGAAACGGGCTTACCTACCAGATTCCCCGTTTTCAGCGCGATTACAGCTGGAACAGCGAAGAGTGGGAAGATCTTTGGACGGATCTGCAGGACAGCTTGAAAGTAGGCGGAGAACCCGCGCATTACATGGGCTACCTGGTGCTTCAATCCGCTGACGACAAGACCTTCGACGTGATCGACGGCCAGCAACGGCTCACCACCATCAGCATCATCGTTCTGGCTGTTCTGAAAAATCTGCAGCGGCTTATCAAGGACGGCACAGAGGCGCAGGCAAATCAGCGCCGCATGGATCAGATTCAGCAAACCTATGTGGGCTATCTGGACCCGGTTACGCTGCTGGCACGCCCTAAACTCACTTTGAATCGCAACAACAACAATTACTTCCAGAACTATCTGGTACCACTAGGCCATCTGCCGCAGCGCGGATTGCGCGCCTCGGAACATTTGCTGCGCAAGGCCTTCGAGTGGTTCGACAAACAGGTGGCGGCCCATCTGAAGGCATCCAGCGGTGACGCCGGGATGCGCCTTGCCCAGTTGGTTGAAAATCTGAGTGACCGCCTGTTTTTTACCGTCATTACCGTTACCGACGAATTGAACGCCTACAAGGTGTTCGAAACGCTGAATGCCCGCGGCGTTCGCCTGTCCGCCACCGATCTGCTGAAGAACTATCTGTTCTCGGTGCTGGACCGGGGCGGAGATTGCGAACACGAGCTGCGCGGTCTGGAAGAACGCTGGGAGGCAATCGTCGGCCGCCTGCAGGCCGAAAATTTCCCGGACTTTCTGCGTGTGCACTGGAACAGCCGGCGTGCCTTCGCGCGCCAGTCGGATCTGTTCAAAATCATCAGCCGCCAGGTCGGCACACGCGAAACCGTGTTCCAGTTGCTGCGCGACATGGAAGAAGATCTGGATACCTACCTGGCATTGTCATCACCGGAAGCGTCCGACTGGACACCGGATGACAAACATCACGCCGGGGTATTGAAAACGTTCCGGGTGCGCCAACCTTTCGCCCTGCTGCTGGCCGCAAAGCGGCGTTTTCCAGCCGCGGATTTCACCGGCCTGTTACGTGCCACGGTGGTCATTTCGCTGCGATTCAACGTAATCTGCAACTACAGCACCGCCGAGCAGGAACGCACCTACAACGCGGTGGCGGAGCGGATCGCGCACGCGGAACTATCCTCGCTGGCAGCGGCATTGCCCGCGATGCGCAACGTCTATCCTGACGACGCAGCGTTTGCGGCCGCCTTCACGGACAAGGTGATACGCACGACCGATACGCGCAACAATCGGGTAGTGCGCCTGATTTTGTGCGCGATCGAAAAACACCTGTCCAACAATGACTACAGCTTCAGCAGCGACAGTTTCGGGATCGAGCACGTGCTGCCGCAGAACGCACCGGATGGGTGGGGCGGGTTCAGCAATGACGAGGCGGATGCGCTCATCTACCGGCTCGGCAACATGAGCTTGCTGCAAACTGGCGCGAACCGCGACCTTGGGACACAGGCCTACGCGCAGCGGCGACCAGTTTATGAGCAAAGCGGGTTTGCGATTACGCGCAAGCTGGCGGAAGACAACGCCGATTGGTCGCCGGAACGCATCGCTGCCAGGCAGAAATGGATGGCCGTTCAGGCCGCAGCAATCTGGCGCCTTGCCCAGCTGAGCTGAGCGTACTCAAAGCGCTTGACGTACTGCCCACGCCGCTAACCGCTTTTGGGCGGCACACCCAGCGCCTCATACAAATTGCGCGTGTGGTCCTGCAATTTTCCCAGGCGGCGGCGGAAATGCAGCGCCACGCCGAATAGCGCCAGCGCCATGGCGGCCAGGGCGATGCGCGCGCCCCAATGTTCCGCCACGCTGCCTGCGATCAGGCCGCCTATCGCCGCGGTACCCAGCACGGAGGCCGGAAACAGGGCCATCACGCGGCCGCGCAGATGGTCCGGCACCACGGTCTGCAATATCGTGTTGGCCGAGGCATTGAGCGAAATTTGCGCATAGCCGGTAATGAACATGAGTAGCGCTGCCAGCCACACTTCCTGCGTCGCGGCGAACCCCGCCAGAGCCAGCGCGGACAGCAGGCTGGCGCTGGCGGTTACGCCGGTCAGCCCGCGCACGCTGGCGCGCACCGCCAATTGCAGGCCGGCGGCAAGTGCGCCGCAGCCCGCCGCACCCAGCAGCAGACCCAGCGTATCCGGTCCGCCACGGAATTGATCGCGCGCCAGCGCAGGCATGAGCGCCGCATAGGGCGCGGCGAGGAAATTGGTGACCGCCACCTGCGTGAGCAAGGCGCGCACGGTGTGGGTGTCGCGCACGTAACGCAGGCCGTCGCCGAATGCGCCGCGCAGTGCGCCCGCGGCGGCCACGCGCGGCGCCAGCGACAGCTTCAGCAGCGCGGCGATCACGGCCAGAAAGGACAGCGCATTCATGGCGAAACAGGTGGCTTCGGAAGTTGCCGCCAGCAGCACGCCGGCCACCGGCGGCCCGACGAAGCGGGCGGTATTGAAACTGAGGGTATTGAGCGCGATGGCATTGCTCAGGTCGGCGCGGTCCTCCACCAGTTGTCCGACCAGGGCATGGCGCAGAGGCGCATCCACGCTGTTCAATACGCCCAACACCAGGGCCGCGGGCGGCAAATGCCAGGGCTCGATCCAGCCGAAGCTCGCCAGCACCGCCAGCACGGCGGCCTGTAACAGCATGAGCGATTGGGTAGTCAGCATGAGCTTGCGGCGGTCGGCGCGATCGATCAGCACGCCCGACAGCGGCCCCACCACAAGTTGCGGCGCCTGCGTCAAAAAGGCCACGGCGCCCAATAACAGCGGCGAGCCGGTAAGCCGGTAAGCCAGCCACCCCATCGCAACTTGCTGAATCCAGGTGCCCAATAGCGACACACACTGGCCGAAAAAATACAGGCGGAAATTGCGATGCCGCAAGGCGCGCCAGGGCATGGCGCGGGTTTGCGACGGGGGCGCGGCGGGCGCGTTCATGGGCGCTCCGGGGCGGAAGCGCTGCGCATGGGGCAAGCGCAAACAGTCGGTTCATGCATGGCGGAACATCACTAAGACCGGGCACCAGCACAGCCTCCGCCCCGGCGAGGCGGCAGGCGTGCCATGCCGCCATGATGCCGCATAAAACGCCGGACAATGCGCCGTAACCATGCCGTGACCGCCGCCTCGATGGCAGCGTTTCGCGCCCGGGAAAATTTGGAAAACCGGGTCCAACTGTTAGACTTTGATCGCTCAGGCCGGATGCACCGCTGTCGCCGGGCAAGTGCGTGAATGCCGCTCACCCGATATGGGGCCGGACGGCGCCCGCTACGTGCAAGCGAGCACGCCGCTCAAGCACCACAAGAAAAAAGGGAACGCTTGCGTATGTCTGGAACTGCGCATCGCGCTGGCGGGTTGAGGGAAGCTCGCCCATGACGCCTAAGCCCGCGGCAGGGCTGCGTATCGACCACAAGCGGAAGCAGGTCGCCCGGGGCAGCCCGAAAATGAAACAACACGCCTGGCTTCGACCGCCGCCGCGGGTGCGCAAAAATACCTCAAAATCGAAATTGGGCTGCCGCCGGGCGGCCGCGTGGGCGCCGCACACAAATTGAGGCTCGAGCCATGAAAATCGAATCCATCCGTCTGAAAAACTACAAGGCGTTCCGCGATGTACACCTGAAGGACATTCCTCTTTTTCTGGTGGTCGTAGGCGCCAACGGCTCGGGCAAAACCACACTGTTCGACGTGTTCGGCTTTTTGCACGATTGCCTCAAGGGCAATGTCCGTCAGGCGCTGGACAAGCGCGGCCGCTTCGCCGAGGTGCTGAGCCGCGGCTGCAATCCGCAGCAGGACTCGATACTCATAGAACTGCAGTACCGCATGGAAATTACCGGCGTGGAGCGTCTGGTGACCTATTCGCTGGAAATCGGCGAGCAGAAAGGATCTCCGGTCGTGCTGAAGGAATTGCTCCGTTACAAACGTGGGCGTTACGGCAGCCCATTTCATTTTCTGAGTTTTGAAAAGGGTGAGGGTTACGCCGTCACCAATGAGGAAGAATTCAACAAGCCCGACGAGGAACTTGATCGGGAAACACAGAAAGTCGCGCCGGATACGCTGGCGATAAAAGGCCTGGGACAGTTCGAGCGCTTCAAGGCAGCCAGCGCTTTCCGCAGCTTGATCGAAAACTGGCATGTTTCGGATTTCCACATCAGCGCAGCGCGGGGTAGGAAAGAGGCGGCAGGTGAAACCGAACATCTGTCTCAGTCGGGCGACAACCTGCCGCTCGTCGCGCGCTATCTGCACGAGCAGCACAACGAAATTTTCGCGAACATCCTGAGCACCATGGCCCGGCGGGTGCCCGGCGTGTCGTCCGTGGAGCCCAAACTGATGGACGACGGCTACCTCACGCTGCGCTTTCAGGATGGCTCGTTCAAAACCCCCTTCCTGGACCGCTACGTGTCCGACGGCACGATCAAAATGTTCGCCTATCTGGTGTTGTTGCACGCCCCCAATCCGCATCCGCTGCTGTGCGTGGAAGAGCCGGAAAACCAGCTTTATCCGCAACTGATGGCTGAACTGGCCGAGGAATTCCGCCGCTACGCCTACCGCGGCGGTCAGGTATTCGTGACCACGCATTCGCCGGATTTTCTGAATGCGCTGCAACTGGATGAGGTGTGCTGGCTGGTCAAGACTCAGGGTTGCACCGTCATGCAGCGTGCCCGGGACAACGCCCAGATCGCGGCTTATATGGCAGCCGGCGATCAACTTGGCTATCTGTGGAAACAGGGGTTTTTCGACGGCGCCGACCCGCTATGAGGGAACAGGTGTTTCTGCTCGAAGAACCGTCGGCGAAAGCAATGCTGGAATCGCTGCTGCCGCGCCTGCTGGACGATGCGATCCGGTTTCGCTGCATCCATTTCGAGGGCAAACAAGACCTTGAAAAACAGCTGGTACGCAAAATTCGCGCGTATCAGAACCAGCAGGCGCGCTTCATCGTGTTGCGCGATCAGGATAACAATCCGGATTGTCGGGCCGTCAAAAACCAGTTGCTCGAGCTGTGCGAACAATCCGGGAAGGGGGAACGATGCCTGATCCGTATCGCCTGCCGCGAACTGGAATCCTTCTATCTAGCCGATTTGCGTGCGGTGGAGCAGGCGCTGACGCTCAATGGCTTGTCCAGCCGACAAGGACGGAAAAAATTCAGGACGCCCGACAGCCTGGGCAGTCCAAGTCGGGAACTTAAAATTCTGACGGAACATCGTTATGAAAAAAATTGGCAGCTCGCGCGCCATCGGCAAGCACCTGAATATCGAAAACACGCGCTCGCCCAGCTTCCGCAATCTGATTGCTGCGATTCGGCGCATGCAGTGCGAGCTACTCGCGACGCAAGTATGAACAGTTCAGCCGCAGCCTGCGCGACAACGGTGCGGGCAGCGACGACGCCCTTGAACAGATCATTTATCTGATGTTCCTGAATCCAGCGCACTCACTTGCGCGGCATCCGGCCATGAGGCCATTTTTTCAAACCCGGGCCAACAATTTGCGCCGCGCCGGTACAGGCCGCATTTACAGCGGCGTGCGGTGACGCGGCACCGGCCAAAATTTCTGCAGTAGCGGGTTCACCCTTAGCGCATTTACTCCGTTGTCTGCGTACGTTCTGCACGTACTACGCACAACCATGAAGATGCGCGTTTTTCTAGCCGCGGCAGCCTTTTGGGCCGGCCTCGCCGCAGCACAATCGATATACAAGGTGGTCACGCCGGACGGCAAGGTTTATTACACCGATCGGCCGCCCGCAGCCGGTGCCGCCGGCGTGGAGGCGCTGCCCATGCCGCGCGCCACGGTGGTGGTGCCGGGGCTACCGGCCGGTGCGGCGGCGGGCAGTGCCGGACCCAGAGTGGGTAATGCGCTGCCACAAGTGCCGACCGCCCCGCTGCCCACCCTGGACGCGCTGCGCGGCAGCCGCGAAATGGACGAATTGCGCGCCTGCACGCGGGCCAATCAGGCCACGCTGGAACTTATCCGGGCGGCCGAAGAACTGATGCGCACGGCGAGCAATGTCCGCAATGCCGGTGCGGGCGGCGCCACGCCTTATCATCAGGATCTGCTGGAGCGCCAGTGGAAGCATTACAAATCGCTGGGCGGCAGTGCGGCCACACCCGACGCAGTGCGTCCGCCCGAAGACCCCTGCTACCAAGCCAAACAAGCGCTGCAAACAAAATCCGCCCACGTCGACGCCCAATACCGCGCCTGTAGCGCGACGCGGGCGCGCGAAATGCGCGTGTTCGCCCTGTCCAGGGAAATTGCCAGCGGCCACCGCTACCTCGAAATGTTGGAACGGGTGCGCCAGGAAAAGCGCGACCATGCCGCCGCCGGCAGCCGCGACGACGCCGTGTACGCGCGCGCGTTCGCGGCCGACCCGCTGCGCGTGCGCACCGAACTCGCGGCAAAATTCGTCGAATATCGCAACGCGGGCGGAAGCGCCGCCCGCCCGGAAGAGGTACGGGAAATTCCCAATCCCTGCATCGAGGCGGACAACCGTCCCGCGCCGCCCTCTCCCGTCATGCAAAGGCGCAGCATCACCTTGCCCGGAAACTGATCTGCGGCCATCGCGGTGCGCGTGAAAATCCACCGCGGCAGGCGCGCGGAACGTCCACGCCGATCCAGGTGCAAAACTGCATGCCGCCGGGCCGCCCGCGCGAAGGGCGTACCATGGCGCACGATTCACACCGCATCGCCCCGGCTCCTGGCCGCCGCATGCACCCAAGCCCATGAAAATTGAATTCATTTCGGATGTGGTCTGCCCCTGGTGCGCGATCGGGCTCAATTCGCTGGAACGCGCGCTGGAGCGGATAGGCGACGCGCTCGAGGTCGATCTGCTGATCCGCCCATTTGAACTGAATCCGAAAATGCCGCCCGAGGGCGAAAGTGCGGACATTTATCTGGCGCGCAAATACGGCCTGAATGCGGAGCAAATGGCGCGCAACCACGCCTTGCTTTGCACACGCGGCGCGGCGGTCGGCTTTCAGTTCGGCGAGCGCAAGCAGGTCTGGAACAGTTTCGATGCCCACCGCCTGTTGCACTGGGCCGGCATGGAAGGCCACCAGCGGGACCTAAAGCATGCTTTGCTGCGTGCCTACCATGGTCGCGGCGAAAACATCAGTGCCCACGAGGTGCTGGTCGCACTGGCGCGCGAAGCCGGTCTGGATGGCGATAGCGCGCGCGATCTGCTGCAGTCGGACGCCTATGGCGGCGCGGTACGCACCAGCGAACACCGCTGGGAGCGGCTGGGCATCCAGTCCGTGCCGACCGCCCTGATCGACGGCCGGCATCTGATACAGGGCGGGCACCAGCCCGAGGTGTTCGAGACCGCACTGCGCCAGATTGCGGCCGGCGAGGTTTAGCCGGCCGCGCCTTGCAAACCCCGCCTCAGGCCGGCAGATTTTCCGGGCGATAGGGCGCAGCCGGCGTGCCGGGTTCCGCCACCACCGCCGCCAGCGCCTTGCGCGCGGTCACCGACGGATGGATTGCGCAGCCCGGCGGCAAAGTGCGCGGCCCGAGCTTCACCTTGGGCACGTTCCAGGGCACATGCGCCCAGGGCTGGTGGGCGACGCCCCCGGCGTCCGGTCTGGCCACATAACCCGGCGCGGCCGCGAAATTCACGCCGACTGCGCCCAACTGCGCAATCATCCAGGCCAGGGCACCGTCGGACAAGCCGCTTTGCCCGTCCTTGATCGGATAGCCGCCGCCCACGTCGGCATGCGCGCCGGGGAAGGCGACCTGCAACACATTGGGCGCGGCATCCCATAGCGTCGGCGTGAAATCCACCCGGCGCTCGTCCAGTGCCACGGCGTGTATGCCCTGGCCGACTTTTTTGCTCAGTCGGGTGTCGATGAAACGGAATGCATCGACGCGCCCGTCGTCGTTGAACTCGGGCAAACCCAGCGCACCCACGGTATCCCACACCGCCACCGCGGCGATGTGATCGATGGGAACCAAATCCTTCGCCGCCAGCGAGCCGCTGGACAGAAATGCCGGCAGGTTGGACGCCACTTCCGCCAGCCGCGCCAACCAGCTCGGCTTCATGTCGGACTGTTTGCGGTAGCGATACCAGGCTTCGGCGCCGTGCCGGTAGGCTTTTTCCTTATCCACGGTGAGCGCCGGGGCCAGCAAACCTTGCGACGCGATCAGCCCGCCCAAGGCACGCGCGGTATAGGCACCGCGGCTGAAGCCGGTGATGTAAATGCGGTCGCCCGCCACATAATTGCGCGAAATGAAGGTATAGCCGCGCACCACGCGTGCGATCACGCCGGCCCCGAACGCACCGCCCAGCACCTTCTTGATCGGGTTGCGCGAATCGCCCACGCCGTGAATGTATTTGGCAACCTGCACGGTCGCACCGCCTTGTTCGAGGACTTTTTCCTGCTCGTCGCCCAGGCGCAGCGAATCCACCGTAAGCGCCCCGTCCAGGCATAGAAACAATTTATATACATTGGTCGGATCGGGCGTGTGGTCGTCGTCCTGATCTTCGTCCGGGCTGTTCCAGGTTCCGTCTGCGCAGAACACGATATTTTTCGCCATGATGTCCTCCTTTTCCGAAAATCTGATTGTAGTCAGGCGCGCCCGGCGCGCCATCGGCTATTCGGCGTCGGCGGAGCGGACGGCCCGCGCTTACGGCCGGTTCTGATCGGCCGTTGCGCCCTGGGCGACCCAGTCGGCGATGAGCCCGCGCTCCTCATCCGACATGGCGGTAAGATTGCCTAAAGGCATGTATTTGCTGGCCACGGTGGCGCCGATTTTTGTGGCGTGGGCAGCAATTTGTTCGGGCCGCTCCAGCACCACGCCTTTGGGCGCCCGCGCAAAACCCGGCTGGGTGGGGTGGGTGGCATGACAGGCCAGACAGCGCCGCGCCAGCACCGCCTGCACCTGGGCAAACGACACCGCAGCGGCCGTCGCGCGTGCCGGCGCCTGGGCCGGCGCAATCGCCACCGCCAGCGCCGCGAGCAGTGCGCAGGCCAGCAGCGGCAGGACGGGGCGTACTTGGCCGCGGTGGCGCAGCACGAAAAATTGCCGTATCAGCACACCCGCCAGCATGATCGCGACCAGCACGGCCCAGCCGTAAGGGTGGCCATAAGTCATCGGATAGTGCCCGCTTATCATGACGAACAACACCGGCAACGTGAAGTAGGTGTTGTGCACCGAGCGCTGTTTGCCGATTTGCCCGGGACGCGGGCTGGGCGTGCGACCGGCACGGATATCCGCCACCATGCGCTTTTGCCCCGGAATGATGTGCACGAACACATTGGCAGCCATGATGGTGCCCAACATGGCGCCCAGATGCAGATAGGCCGCACGCGCCGCAAACAGGTGAAACAGTCCCCAGGCAGCGCCAGTCACAAGTACGAACAACAGGGCGGCCAGCAAATTTTCACGGCCTTCGAGCAGACGGCACAGCGCATCGTAAATAAGCCAGCCGCCGGCCAGGAGCGCAGCACTGATTGCCACCGCCGCCGGCACGGCCAGGTCGAGCACGGATTTGTCTATCAGCCAGGACGCCGCGCCGTGCCAGTAAATGAGCGTAAGCAAACCCATGCCCGACAGCCAGGTGGTATAGGCCTCCCATTTCGACCAGTGCAGGTCGTCAGACAGCGCTTCGCCCTGCGGGCCGGCCAGGAATTTCTGGCTGCAATAAAAGCCGCCGCCGTGCACGGCCCATAGTTCGCCGAACACGCCGCGGCGGCGGTCGTCCGGCTTTTGCGGCGGCTTGAGCGAATTGTCCAGCATGACGAAATAAAACGAAGCGCCTATCCAGGCGATGCCGGCGATCAGGTGCAGCCAGCGCAGCAGCAGATTGAGCCAATCGACTAAATAAGCACTCATGGCGCGCCTCGATCAGGCATCCGGCCGGTAAGCCTGGCCCAGCGACAGCGGAGAATTGAGGCGTATCGCATTGGCGTTGCGCGACATGGCCACCAGCACCACGATGGTGGCCAGATAGGGCAGGGCCGATAAAAATTGTGCCGGCACGTTTATTTCGAGGCCGGAGCCCTGCAGGAATAATTGCGTAATCATGACGCCGCCGAACAGATAAGCGCCTATCAGGACGCGCAGCGGGCGCCAGGTGGCGAATACCACCAGCGCCAGCGCAATCCAGCCGCGCCCGGCCACCATGCCTTCCACCCACAACGGGGTATGGAATACCGACAGGAACGCGCCCCCCGCACCGGCCGTGGCGCCGCCGAACAGGGTGGCGGCATAGCGTATGCGCAATACCGGATAGCCGATGGCGTGGGCGGCCGCCGGCGCTTCGCCTACCGCGCGCAACACCAGGCCGGCGCGGCTTTTATACAGAAACCACACGACGCCCGCGAACAGCACCCAGGATAAATAAACCAGCGCCTGTTGTTTGAATAGCGCCGGGCCCAGCACAGGAATGTCGGCCAATAGCGGCAGCGGCAGGGCCGGTACGGCTTTCAGCGTGACCGATTCGAACGGCTTGCCGATGAAAGCAGAAAGACCCACGCCGAATATCGACAAGGCGAGGCCGGACGCCACCTGGTTGGCGAGCAGGCTTAGCGCCAGCACGGCGAATACCAGCGCCATGGCGGCGCCGGCCGCCACACCGGCGGTCACGCCCAGCCAGGGACTGCCGCTGTGGTAGGCGGTGGCAAAGGCGGCGATGGCGCCCACTGCCATCATGCCTTCTGCGCCCAGATTGAGCACGCCGGACTTTTCCGTAATCAGTTCGCCCAGCGCGGTAATTATGAGCGGCGTGCCCGCCACGAGGGTGGCGAACAACATGGACGCAAGCAAATCCGCGTTCATGCCGCCACCTTCACGACGCGGCAGCCGCGAAGCGCAGCCGATAGTTGATGAATATGTCCGCACCGAGCAGGAAAAACAGCAACATGCCCTGGAACACCAGAGAGATCGAGGACGGCAAATTCAGGTATTGCTGCGCCTGTTCGCCGCCCAGATAAAGCAGCGCCATGAGCAGGCTGGCACAGGCGATGCCCAACGGATTGAGGCGGCCGACGAAGGCCACGATGATGGCGGCGAAGCCATAGTTGTTCGATACGTGTTCGGTCAGTTGCCCCATGGGCCCGGCCACTTCGGCCATGCCGGCAATGCCGGCCATGGCGCCGCCGGCCAGGAGGCCGGTCCATATGGTGCGCTGGGCGGAAAAACCGGCATAACGCGCCGCCGCTTCGGCCTGCCCGGCCACCTGCATCTGAAAACCCATGAAACTTTTCTGCATGAATACATAGCCCGCCGCGAGCGCGCCCAAAGCAAACAAAAACGCTGCGTTGAGCCGCGTACCTTCCACCAGCAGCGGCAGCAGTGCGGCATCGGCAAACATTTTGGTCTGGGGAAAGTTATAGCCTTCGGGATCTTTCCAGGGCCCATGCACCAGCCAGGACACGCCCAGTTGCGCGATATATACGAGCATGAGCGACACCAGAATTTCATTGGCGTTGAAGCGCGTGCGCAGCCAGGCCGGAATGGCGGCCCAGGCCGCGCCGCCGGCCGCGCCGGCCAACAGCATGAGCGGCAATAGTGTCGCCGCGCCGGAACTATCGAAATGCAGCGCGACTCCGCTCGCCGCCGCCGCACCGGCGATGAACTGGCCTTCCGCGCCTATGTTCCACACATTGGCGCGGAAGCCCGCCGCCAGGCCCACGGCGATGAGCATGAGCGGGGTGGCCTTGAGCAATAGTTCGGTCAGTCCGTAAGTGTCCTTGACCGGATTGAAAAAAAACACGCGGAACCCTTCGAGCGGGCTTTTACCGAGCGCCGCAAACACCAGCGCGCCGCCCGCCAGCATGAGCAATACCGCGACCAGGGGCGACAGGTAAGGCATTACGCGCGACGCCTCCGGGCGCGCTTCCAGCCTAGGCAGCATGGGGCGCTCCCGCCGCATCGGCGCCCGGCCACATGCCGCTCATCCAGACGCCGATTTGTTCGACGTCAGTTTGCGCCGCAGGCACGGCCGGTGACAGGCGGCCTTTGGCAATCACGGCGATGCGATCGCAAATTTCGAATAACTCATCCAGCTCTTCGGAAATGACCAGAATGGCGGTACCGGCATTACGCAAATCGATCAGCGACTGGCGTATGAATGCCGCCGCGCCCACGTCCACGCCCCAGGTCGGCTGCGCGACGATGAGTAATTTGGGCGCCAGCATGATTTCGCGCCCGACGATAAATTTTTGCAGATTGCCCCCCGAAAGCGATTTGGCTGCCGCTTGCGGCCCGCCGCATTTCACCGTGTAGCGTTCTATGCACTGCCTGGCAAATTCGCGTACCGCACGCGCGCGTATCAGTCCGCCCGCCAGCATGCCGGCGCGATGCCCGGTCAATAGTGCGTTTTCGGCCAGCGACATGCGCGGCACGGCGCCGCGGCCCAGGCGTTCTTCGGGCACGAAGCCCAGGCCCAGGCGGCGGCGCCGTCCGGGCGACATGCGGCCGGCTTCGACGCCGCAAATCTGCACCGGATGTTTTTCTGCCAGCGGCTGTTCGCCCGACAGGGCGTACAACAATTCCTGCTGACCATTGCCGGATACGCCGGCTATGCCCACGATTTCGCCGGCATGGACATCCAGGTGCACCTGTTTCAGATCGGTGCCGAAGGGGTTGGCGCAGGCGACGGACAAGTCGGCCACGCGCAACCTCAGTTCGCCGCCGGCAGCCGGGGCGCCGTGCTGGCACACCGGCAAATCCTTGCCTATCATGAGCCGCGCCATCGATTTGGGGGTTTCCTGCGCGGGCACGCAGGTGCCGCTCACCTTGCCGCCGCGCAGCACCGTGGCGCTGTGGCACAGCGCCTGAATTTCATCCAGCTTGTGGCTGATGTACAGAATGCTGCAGCCTTCCGCGGCAAGCTGGCGCAAGGTGTCGAACAGTTTGCGCACTGCCTGCGGTGTGAGCACCGATGTGGGCTCGTCCATGATGAGCAATCTGGGGTTTTGCAGCAGGCAGCGCACGATTTCGACACGCTGGCGCTCGCCCACCGACAGGGCATGCACGGGCCGGTGCGGGTCCACCGGCAGCCCGTAACGTTCCGACACCTGTTCTATGCGCTGCGCGAGGCGGCGCGGGTGGGGTGCGTCGGGCAGGGCGAGCGCCACGTTTTCCGCCACAGTGAGCGTTTCGAACAGCGAAAAATGCTGGAACACCATGCCTATGCCGAGGCGGCGCGCATGCGCCGGATTTTCTACCTGCAGCTTGCGGCCTTCCCAATACAGGTCGCCGGCGCTCTGGCGCGTCACGCCATAAATGATTTTCATCAGCGTGGATTTGCCGGCGCCGTTTTCGCCCAGCACGGCATGGATTTCGCCCGCCATCACACGAAGGTTTACCCCGTCATTGGCGACCACCGCCGGATAAACCTTGCGTATGCCGCGCAATTCGAGACGCGGTGCGGGGGCGGTCGTGCGGTTTTCAGTCACGGCCTTGCCCTGGCCCGGCCGCGGGCCGAGCGATATTTGATGGCATTCATGAATTGCCCCGTCCCTGCACGCCTGCCGCGGCCGTGCACTTTGCTGCGCGGGCACCAAGCTGCTGCATCAATTGCGCCGCCACTGAGAGCGCGATCACGGCCGGCTGTTTGCCGGCGATGCCCGGCAAACCTATTGGGCACAGCATGCGCGCCAGGCGCTCGGCCGGCACGCCGCGCACGGCCAGGCGCTTTTCGAACTGCGCCCGCTTGCTGGCCGATCCGATCAGACCGAACCAGGTGAAATCGCCGCGCGTCAATATGCACTCGGCCAGCATCTGGTCCAGTGCGTGGCTGTGCGTCATGACCAGGAAGCACGCGCCGGGACGCGCCGCACGCACTTCCGCGTCCGGCAGGTCGGTGGCGACAGCCTGCACATTGAATGGCAAGGCGGGCGGAAACAGTTCGGTACGCTCGTCCACCCACACGATGCGGCAGGGCAATTCGGCCAGAATTTTGACCAGCGCCCGGCCCACGTGTCCGGCACCGAACAGATAAACATCGACCTCGGGCTCGTACAGCGGATCGAAAAACGCCGTGCCGCCACCGGCAAAATGCACCAGTTGCGCCGGCGCACGCGCGGCCAGCAGCAGGCGTGCCCGCGCCGCGCACTCGTTGTCGCGGGCGGCATCGCCCAGACTGCCGCATATCGCGTCCGGCGTTACCGCCAGGCTGCCCGCGCCAGGCGCAAGTGCAGTGAGCAGGGCCGCGCGCGTACCGGCAAGCAGTGCTTGCGCGAGCAAAGCCACCCAGGCCGGCCGCGCCGGCAAGGGGTCGAACAGCAAATTGACGGCGCCGCCGCAGCACTGGCCCAGGCTTGCCCCAAGTGCAAAACGCTGCACCTGCGGCGCCACGCTGCCGCCGGCCAATAGATCGCGCGCGATCGCCGCGGCTTTGAATTCGAGGTGGCCGCCGCCTATGCTGCCGGCACAGCCGTGCGCACTCACCAGCATTTTGGCGCCGGCCGCGCGCGGCACCGAGCCTTTGCCGGACACCACGCTCACCAGCACGGTGGGGGCTGCCGCGGCAAGAAGTTCCAGGATGGCGTGCCAGTCGTGCATGTTCCGCCCGCTCAGATGGCTGCCATGCGCACGGCCGCCACGGCGCGCATGATGGCTTCAGGCGTGGCCGGCGCGTCCAGCGGCGGATTGATGCGCTGTTCGGCCAGGCTCGCAATGGCGTCGCGCAGGGCGAAAAACACCGAAAACGCCAGCAATAGTGGCGGCTCGCCGACCGCCTTGGAGCGCAACACGGTATTTTCCACATTGCGGTTGGGGAATAGCCGCACCCGGAAGTCGGCCGGGCAATCATGCACGGCGGGTATCTTGTAGGTGGACGGCGAATGGGTCATGAGGCGTCCGGCCTCGTTCCACCACAGTTCTTCCAGCGTCAGCCAGCCCATGCCCTGTATGAAGCCGCCTTCCACCTGGCCCAGATCGATGGCCGGGTTGATCGAATTGCCGGCGTCGTGGAGCAGATCGGCGCGCAGCAATTTCCACTCGCCGGTAAGGGTATCGACCAGCACTTCGGATACCGCCGCGCCATAGGCGTAATAGTAGAAAGGATGCCCCTGCAAAGCCTTTTTATCCCAGTGCAGTTTGGGCGTGGCATAGAAGCCGTCCGCCCACAATTGCACGCGCGCCTGATACGCCTGCTGCACGATATCGGCAAACGCAAAGCGCTGCCCGCCCACACTGACGCAATCATCGGCAAAGTACACCTGCTGCGGCGTACCGCCATAGCGCGCGGCGGTAAATTCGGCCAGGCGCGCGCGTACGCGGGCCGCGGCCTGCTGCGCTGCCATGCCGTTCAAGTCGGCGCCGGTGGATGCCGCGGTGGCCGACGTATTGGCAATTTTGCTGGTATCCGTGCTGGTGGCACGCACGCGCGCCAGCGGCAAACCCAGTTCGGCCGCCACCACTTGCGCCACCTTGGTGTGCAGGCCCTGTCCCATTTCGCAGCCGCCGTGATTAACGAGCACACTGCCATCGGTATAAACATGCACCAGCGCGCCGGCCTGGTTGTAATGCGCGACATTGAACGAAATGCCGAATTTGACCGGCGTGAATGCCAGGCCTTTTTTAAGGATCGGGCTGGCACGATTGAATTCCACCGCCTGCGCGCGGCGCGCTTCATAGTCGCTGGACTTTTCCAGATCGGCGGTAATTTGCGCGATCACGTTATCTTCGACGCGCTGGCCGTAAGGCGTCACATCGCGCGGCGGCGCGCCGTAATAATTCAGCTTGCGCAGATCCAGCGGGTCACGCCCCAGACTGCGCGCGATGCTGTCGATCACGTGTTCGATCAGGATGGCGCCTTGCGGGCCGCCGAAGCCGCGAAACGCGGTATTCGATTGAGTATTGGTTTTGCCGCAAAAAGCGCGTATGTCCACGTCTGACAAATAATAAGCGTTGTCGACATGGCACATGGCCCGCGTTGCCACCGGGCCGGATAAATCCGCCGAAAAGCCGGCCCGCGTCACCATCACGACGCGCAGCGCGAGGATGCGGCCTGTGCTGTCGTAAGCGGCTTCATAGTCGTAATGAAAACAGTGGCGCTTGCCGGTGATGAGCATGTCGTCATCACGGTCCAGACGCAGTTTCACCGGCTTTTGCAGGCGCTGCGCGGCGATGGCCGCCACCGCGGCAAATAGTGCGGATTGCGATTCCTTGCCGCCGAATCCACCGCCCAGACGGCGCACCGCTACCGTGATTGCGTGCGCCGGCAAATTCAGGGCGTGGGCCAGCACCTGCTGCATTTCCGTCGGGTGCTGGGTGGAACACCACAAATGCATGGCGCCGCCTTCCTGCGGCAGCGCATAAGAAATTTGCCCTTCCAGATAAAACTGTTCCTGCCCGCCCACATAAAATTCGCCGCGCAACCGGAACGGCGCGGCCTGCAGCGCCGCCTGCGCATCGCCGCGAGTCAGCCGCAGCGGCGGCAGTACGTAAGATTGCTCGCGGTGCGCCTGTTGCGGCGTGAGTGTGGCGGGCAAATCTTCATAGTCTACGCGCGCGAGCCGGGCTGCCCGGCGCGCCTCGGCATGACTATCGGCGATCACGGCGAAGATGGGCTGGCCCAGGTACTGTACGCAGCCGTCGGCCAAAATTGGATCGTCATGGACGATGGGGCCGCAATCGTTTTCGCCCGGAATATCCGCCGCCACGATTACGTCGCGCACGCCCGGGGCGGCACGCACGGCGCTCAAATCGAGCCCGACTAGCCGCGCGTGGGCGCGCTCCGACAGGCCCAGCGCGGCGTGCAGGGTACCGGCCGCTTCGGCAATGTCGTCTATGTAGGTGGCGCCGCCGCTCACGTGCAGCGGCGCGGATTCGTGCGGCAGCGGCTGGTGCGCGACGCCGGCCGGGGCCGTCGCCGTGATTGGTTTAGTTTGCATGGACGCTCGTTTCGGCCGCCGTGAGCGGCGCGTCCGGCCGCGTTTCGAGATACATGCGATAGAGCAGATTCTGTGCCGTCTGCATGCGGTAGGCGCTGCTTGCACGCATATCGGCGATGGGCGCGTAATCGCGTGCTAGCGCGCGCATCGCGCCGCGCACGGTGTGCTCGCACCAGGGCCGGCCGGCAAGTGCGGCTTCGGCCTGCGGCGCGCGCGCCGGGGTGGCCGCCATGCCGCCATAGGCGACGCGCGCGCTGCCGATAGTGCCGTTCGCATCGAGTTCCAGCGCGAATGCGGCACACACCGCGGATATGTCGGAATCGTAGCGCTTGGCCACTTTGTAGGTGCGGAACTCGAGATGGGGGCCGGGCAGCGGTACGTCTATCGCAAGCAGTATTTCATCCGCAGCCAGATCCTTTTTCTGATAGCCGAGATAAAAGTTTTCCAGCGGCAACACGCGGGTACGCGCACGGTTCGTCAGCCGCAACTGAGCGCCCAGCGCGAGCAGGGCGGGCATGGAATCGCCTATCGGGCTGCCGTTTGCGACATTGCCGCCCAGGGTGCCGGCATTGCGTATCGGGCGCGAGGCGAAGCGTTGCCACATTTCGAATAGCTGCGGATAGTGGGCGCATAAGGCGGCATAGGCCGCTTCCAGCTTTGCGCCGGCGCCGATGCGAATATGGCCGTCGACGTCGGATATGGCTTCAAGCTGTTCCAGCCCGCCCAGGTAAATGATGTGATCGAGCCGCCGCAACTGTTTGTTGACCCACAGGCCGACGTCGGTGCCGCCGGCGAGCAGCGTGGCCTGTGGATACTGCGCGCGCAATGCCAACAAATGCGGCAAATCGCGCGGCGCATGAAAATGCCGCCCGGCGTATGCATAGGCCAGCGGGGCGTCGCGGGCCAGTTTGTCGAGTGCGGCCTGCAGGGCGGCCAGATCGAAGGCAACGGCGGGCAGTTCGAACATATGCTGCGCGGCCGCCAGTATCGGCCGGTAGCCGGTGCAGCGACACAGATTGCCGGCCAGCGCGCTGCGCACTTCCGCATCCGGCGGCCGGCTGCCGGTCGCGCGGTGGGCAACATAAAGCGCCCATAGCGACATGACGAAGCCCGGCGTGCAGAAGCCGCACTGCGAGCCGTGGCAATCCACCATGGCCTGTTGCACCGGATGCAGCTTGCCCTCGGCGGCAAGGTGTTCGACGGTGTAGAGCGCCTTGCCGTCCAGCGCCGGCACGAACTGTATGCATGAATTGACGGCTTTGAGCGCCACGCCGCCCGGCGCGCGTTCGGCAATCACTACCGTGCAGGCGCCGCAGTCGCCTTCAGCGCAGCCTTCCTTGCTGCCGCATAGTCCGCGCCGCCGGCGCAAATATTCCAGCACGGTGCAGTCGGGATCGACCGCGCGCTCTACCACCGGATGGCCGCCGAGCAGGAAGCGTATGGCGCCGGAATCGGGGTCTGGAGGCATCGTCAAATCTTGCTGCATGCGCGGTTCCTGGCCCGTTAGCTGCCGCGATAGGTGGAATAGCTCCAGGGCGTCACCAGCAGCGGCACGTGATAGTGCCTGGCCGCGTCAGCAACGCCGAAGCGCAGCACGACGTCGCCCACGAAAGGCGGGTCGCTTGCCTCTACACCCAGGCGCTCGAAATAGTCCCCGGCCGCGAATTCCAGTTCGTACACGCCGGCCGTAAATGCGTCGCCTTCGAGCAGCGGTACGTCGCAGCGGCCATCGGCATTGGTGAGCGCGGTGGCACACAGACGCCGCCCCTCTGCGAGCGCATACACCCGAATTTCCACGCCATCCGCAGGGCGCCCGTGGGCGGTATCCAGAACGTGTGTCGTCAGACGTCCCATAGTTCCCTCATAGGCTGGGGAATGTGGCACTGCGTAAAAATGGTGTCAACAGATTTTGCTGAACATGCATACATTTAAACTGGTTCCAAACCGCGGCAGGTGAAAAAACTTCGCTTTGCCAATTACCTGGAAAACACGGCCGAGGAGTGGAAATTCGACTGCGCCGGGGTTTTGTCCAGGCCAGACTGCACCGCTCTGGAAATGCTTGCAGTAGTCATCTTTCTTGTGTACCTTTTTGCTCATTTTCGTCCACATCGATCGCGATGAGCCAACCCGCCCAGTCCGCCGAACCTGCACCGAAACGGCGCGCAAGAACGCCCAAATCCGGTGATGCGGGCGCCAGCCGGGGCCAGCTCGGCGGGGTGGTTGCTCCGCTACTCGGTGAGGCGGGACTATCCGACATGGAACAGCGCGTATTTGCAACCATACGTGAAGCCGTGCTGGATCATCGCCTGCCGCCTGGCACCAAACTCAAGGAAGTCGAACTGGCGGCCCTGTTCGGTACCACGCGCGCGGTGGTGCGCAAGGTGCTGCTGAGGCTGGCGCACCTGAAGCTCGCGCAGACGCCGCCCAATCGCGCCGCTCTGGTGGCGCAGCCGAGCGCACAGGAAAGCCGTGACTTGTTCGCCGCCCGCAGCGCCATCGAATGTGCCATCGTCGATACCCTCGCCACCCGCATTTCCGATAACGAAATAAGCGAATTGCGTTCCATGCTGCAGGCGGAACTCGATGCGCACGCGCGCGGCGATGGAAAACTATGTCTCAAACTGTCGCTGGAATTTCACCGCGCGCTCGCCCGCTGCGCCGGCAATGCCGTACTGGCGGAATTTCTCGAACAATTGCTGGCGCGCACGCCGCTTGCCATACTGGCCCACCGCCACCCGCTGGCGGCCGGCGCCTGCCCGGCCGGCGAACACGCTGCGGTGCTCGATGCACTGGCCGCGCGCGACGCCGAACGCGCCGTAGCCGCCATGAAACTGCACCTCGCCAGCTTGCTGGCGCGGCTGGACCTGGGGCCGCCGCGCGGCGCGGACGACCTCGCCAGCCTGCTCGGCATGCGGCAGTTATCCTGAGGCCACCCATGCACAGCGACGCCTATCCGCGCGACATGGCCGGCTACGGCCGCCACCCGCCGCATCCGGCGTGGCCCGGCGGCGCACGCATCGCCGTGCAGTTCGTACTGAATTACGAAGAAGGCGGTGAAAGTTGTGTGCTGCACGGCGACGCCGGTTCGGAACGCTTCCTGTCCGAAATTATCGGCGCGGAATCTTATGCCGCCCGCCACATGAGCATGGAATCGATTTACGAATATGGCTCGCGTGCCGGCGTGTGGCGCATCCTGCGCGAATTCGAGCGGCGCGCGCTGCCGCTCACCGTATTCGGCGTGGCGATGGCCTTGCAGCGCACGCCGGACGTATGCGCCGCCTTCGTGGAACTGGGGCACGAAATCGCCAGCCACGGCTGGCGCTGGATTCACTACCAGAACGTCGATGCGGACAGCGAGCGCGAACACATGGCGCGCGCCGTCGCAATTCAGCGCGCCCTCACCGGGGCGGCGCCGCTGGGCTGGTACACCGGGCGCGACAGCCCGGCCACGCGCCGCCTGGTGGTGGAACACGGCGGCTTTCTGTACGACTCCGATCACTACGGCGACGACCTGCCGTTCTGGACCACGGTGCGCTGCGCGGATGGGCGCCGCCTGCCGCATCTGGTGGTGCCCTACACCCTCGACGCCAATGACATGCGCTTTGCCACGGCGCAGGGCTTCAATACCGCCGAGCAGTTTTACGCCTATCTGCGCGACAGTTTCGACGTGCTGTATGCGGAAGGCGAACAAAGCCCGAAAATGCTGTCGATAGGCATGCATTGCCGGCTGCTCGGGCGGCCCGGCCGGCTGCGCGCGCTGCAGCACTTTCTGGACCACATCCAGCGCCACGACAAGGTGTGGATATGCCGCCGCGTGGATATCGCGCGCCACTGGATCGAACGCTTCCCCGCCGCGCCGGCCATGCCCGAATGAATTCTCCCCGCCTCGACGTCGCCGCCGTGTCGGCGCTGGACCAAGCACATTTCGTCGCCCTGCTGGGTGGCGTATTCGAACATTCGCCCTGGGTTGCCGAGCGCGCCTGGGCGGCGCGCCCCTTCGCCACCACGGCCCAACTGCATGCTGCCATGGTCGCCGCGGTCATGGCGGCCGGGCCGGAACTGCAATTGGCGCTCATTGGCGCACATCCCGAACTGGCCGGCAAAGAGGCCGTTGCCGGCACGCTCACGGCGGACTCGCGCGGTGAACAGTCCGGCGCCGGCCTGGACCGTTGCAGCAGCCAGGAATTGTCCGAATTGCGCGAACTTAACCGGCGCTACCGCGCCGCGCACGGCTTTCCTTTCGTGATGGCCGTAAAAGGCTACGGACGCGCCGAAATTCTGGCCGCACTGCGCGCGCGCGTCGAGCAGACCACGCGGACCGAATTCGCGCGCTGCCTGCAGGAGATCGCAAAAATCGGCGCCTGGCGGCTCGCCGTGCTGGTCGCCGATGACTGACGAATAAGCGGCGACTGCTTCCTGCGCGGCGGGAATAATCTTCGATTTTGCGGGCGCTGGTCACGCAGGTGCCTGTTTAGGTGGATTTTTCGCAAGCTCGGAGGATGTTGCGGGCGGTACAATGCAAGCTCGCTCACTGCCTGCCCACCCCCATCGAGAAAGGAATGTCCCGGCTGCGCCCCCTATTGTTCGTACTCGCGCTAGGCTCGCAGGCGGTGCCGGCGGCGGATTCCGCCGGCCTGCAATTCCCGGTACGGGGCTATACCGTGCGCGGCGCCACCGTATTTACGGCCCCGCAAATCGAGGCCCTGCTGGCGCCTTACACCGGCCCGGCGCGCGGCTTTGCCGATGTGGAGTCGGCCCGCGCGGCGCTGCAGGCGGCCTACCAGCAAGCCGGCTGGGGCGCCGCGGTGGTCAATATCCCCGAGCAGGACATCGAAGACGGCAGCATCCGGCTGCAAGTCCTGGAGCCGCGCCTCAAATCCTTGGACATTCAAGGTAACGCGCGTTTCGATACGGCCAACATCGCGGCCAGTCTGTCCGCCCTGCAAGTGGGCAGCATGCCCAACACCGGCCACCTCGAACGCCAGGTGGCGCTGGTAAATGAAAATCCGGCCAAACACACGGAAGCTACCTTGCAGAGCACGGGCGAGACGGGCCTCATCAGTGCCGCCGTGCAGGTCACGGAAAACGATCCCTGGCAGCGCTTCATCAGTCTGGATAATTCCGGCTCGCCGGAAACCGGCGAATACCGCATCGCGGCCGGCCTGCAATATGCAAATGCGTTCAACCGCGACCAGGTCGCGACGCTGCAATATACGACTTCGCCCAGCAAGCCCTCGAAAGTGCACATATTCGGCGCCGGCTATCGCATACCTTTATACGAACTGGGCGACGCAATCGAATTCGTGGCCGGCTATTCCAGTGTCGATTCCGGTACCGTACAGGGCCTGTTCAACGTAAGCGGTAACGGGCGCCTGTTTGGCGCGCGCTATGTTCATTATTTAAGGCGCGAGGGCGGCTACACGCAGCGGTTGACATTGCGTGCCGACTGGCGCGATTTCACCAGCGACATCGATTTCCAGGGACGTCCGCTCGGCAACCGGGTGCTGGTGCACCCCTTGTCTGCGGCATATACCGGCGGCTGGCGCGGCGAGGCCCACGAACTCGGATTTACGGCCGACATCGCACACAACCTGCCCGGCGGCCGGCATGGCCATGACGAACATTTCCAGGCCGCGCGTGCCGGCGCGCGCGCAGCCTATACGGCGCTGCATCTGGATGCCCATGCCACGTTTGATTTGCCGCGCGACTGGCAGGTGCGCGCGAATTTTCAGTCGCAGTACAGCCGTGACGCGCTGGTGTCGGGCGAACAGTTTGGCCTTGGCGGCGCCGACTCCATACGCGGCATGCGCGAACGCGCGCTGGCCAATGACAAAGGGTTTCGCTTCGGCGCCGACCTGTACACCCCGTCCTATACGGCGCAACAAGACCTGCGCCTGCGCGGTGTGGCCTTCTACGACTGCGGCCGCCTCTGGCGCAACGAAGCGCAACCGGGCGAAGTGCAGCGACAGGGCGTCGCCAGCATTGGCCTGGGCCTGCGTCTGGACTATTCCTCGCGCCTGCGCCTGCGCGTCGATTGGGCGCACCTGCTGAAAGGCAATGACACGCCGGGCAGTTCCGTACAGACTGGGGACGAACGCATACACGCCAGCCTGGTGCTCAGTTTCTAACCGTTTGCTTGCGGGCGGCGCAACTTAGAGCTGATCGGCTGCGACTTGCGGCGTCGGCATTGTGGCTGCTTCGTCGATCGGCGGGGGCCGACAGGATTCGCTCAGAAAACTTACGGCATGACGAGCAACTTCTGCGCTTTCGGCGTCTTGCGTAAGGAAATGGTAGCTGTCGTCGAACACGGTAAGCTGCGCCAGCCCGTGCGGCACGGCGGCCAGCACCTGTTCCGCATTGCGCAGGCTGCACAGATCGTCTTCGCGTGCGTGCAACACCAGCACGGGTGCTTTTACGCGCGGCAGGGCGCGCAGCAGCGAGCGCGTGCAGCGCTGCATCTGGTACAGACCATCCAGCGGCAGATCGGCGCAATCTTCATCCAGCCGCGCCGGCGGCCAGCCGCGGGCGAGATGATCGCCGCGCAGCAGCGGGCTTTTAACGCCCATCGGCGCCGCCAGCCGGGCGCGCAAGGTATGCCGCAGTGGCGTGCGCATTAAAAGCCGCATCAACTTCCAGCGCTTCGGGGTATTCCAGCCGTCCAGATCGAGCGCACAGGACATCGCTACCACGGCGCGCACCTGCCGGTTGCGCTCGGCTGCCACGCGCAGCGCTAGATTGGCCCCGACGCCGAGGCCGGCCAGCGAAAGATTGCCGTAGCGCTGTGACAGCTTGTCGAATTCGACCAGCACCCGGCTTATCCAGCTACCATAGCTGTCGACCGAATAGGGCTCCGCCGCCCGCATGCCGAACGCCCGCATGTATGGGCAATGTACCGCGAAACCGGCGCGCTCCAGGGCCGAGCACAAGCTCGCCATCTGTTCCGGATTGCCGAAAAGATCGTGCAGCACGAGTACGGCGCTATCCTTGCGAGCACTCGGTGCGGCGAGCTGGTTCATGGAAATTTCGGCAGGAATTTACTTGGCCTTAAGTTTAACCGAATTTCACTGACGGGCACCTTGCCATTGCACGACACCCGCTGCAGCCAAAATAGGGGCGTAGCGCCCTATGCCGCAGCGCCATCCATGAATGGCCGGCACAGGTGTATCTGCTCGGCCAGCGTCAGCAAGGAACAATCTTTGCTCAACACCCCGTTCATACCGGCCTTGCCGGCGGCAGCGCGCAGTTCCGCATTTTCCGCGTCGACGCTTGCCAGGATGGGCATTTGCAGCCCCATGGCACGCAATTCCGCGGCTGCCGCAAAGCCGTCGCCGCGCGCCAGAGCGGCGGAAAAAATCGCCATTTGCGGCGCTTGGGTCGCCGCGGCGAGGATTGCTGCCGGGCCGTCGGAAACCGTGGTTACGACATGGCCCAAGGCGTGCAGCAGTTCCACCATATGCATGCGCGCCGGTAGGTCGCCCTCTGCCAGTAAAACCTGCACGGACGCTTTGCCATATATGGCGCGCAATTCGGCTTCCGGCGTCTGCGGCACCTGCATGCGCACGCTGAAGCGAAAGCAACTGCCTTCGCCGGGTGTACTGGTCGCGTCGATATCGCCGTGCATGGCCTGCACCAGGCGCCGTGACAGCGCCAGGCCCAGGCCGCGGCCGCCGTGCCGCCGGGTGAGCGAACTATCGCCCTGCGCGAAAGCGTCGAATATCATTTTCAGCTTGTCGGCCGTAATCCCGATGCCGGTATCATGAACCTGGCAGTGCACCAAGGCCGGGCCATGCCCTCCCAGCGGCGGTTGTGGGCAACTTACGCGCACGGACACACTGCCGCGCTCGGTAAATTTGATCGCATTACCGACCAGATTGAGCAATACCTGGCGCAGGCGCGCGGCATCCGCGATCACCCAGCGCGGCATGCTGGCGTCACAGTCCAGTTCGAGCGCAAGTTGTTTGGCGCGAACGTCCACCACCAGCATGTTCAGCGCGTCGGCCACACAGGCGGCAAGCGCGAACGGTTCTTCGCGCATTTCCACAAGGCCCGATTCCATGCGCGCAAAATCGAGCACATCGTCGAGCAGGGTGCGCAAATTTTCCGCGCAGCCATAGGCCGCGCGTAAATATTCGCTGCGTTCTTCGGCATTCGTGGCACTGCCGTCGAGCACCAGCCGCGTCAGGCCCATCATGCCGTTGAGCGGGGTGCGGATTTCGTGACTCATGTTGGCGACGAATTCCGACTTGGCCCGGCTGGCCGCCTTGGCGGCGGCGTGCGCGCGCTCGAGTTGAGCATGCTGTTCGTCGCGCCGTTTGCGCAGCCGGTGCAACCACAGCGTGGCGGCGATAATGATCAGATCGAATAACGCCGTGCCACCGCCGATCACATTGGCGGTGGTGCGCCAGCGCCGCAGCACCAGGCCCTCGCTGGCGGTGATATTGACGTAGAGGGGGTAGCTGTCGAGCACGTGCGGCGCGACGATGCGCAATTCGCTGCGCGTCGGGTCGAAGGTGCGCGGCGCATCGGTCACGACGCTGCCCGCTTCCTGGCCCGATTCGATGATGCGCAGCGAAGTGAGGCTGGCGCTGCGCTTGCCGATGGCATCGGAGCGTTCGGGCACACGCGCCATGAGCGTGCCGTCGCGGCGGAATAGTGAAATCGCGCTGTTTTCGGGATCAGGCAGCACCGATTGGAAAAACTTCTGGAAAAACGCCGATTCCACGCCGGCCAGTACCAAGCCCAGCGTTTCGCCCGACGGCGTGACGATTTTGCGCGCCAGATAAAAGGTCCAGCGGCCAGTGCCGCGATTCTGCACCGGCGCCGACAGGAATAATTCCAGTTTGGAATCGGCCATGTGCGCGGTGAAATAATCGCGGTCGGCCAGATTGATGCGCGGCGGCGGGTAGCTGCGCGTAAAGTTGATCACGTCGCCGTCGCGTCCGACTATGGTCGCGACGTCGATTTGCCCCACCCCGCGGATGCGCTCCTGCATCATCAGGAACACCGCCCGGGTGCCCATGACACGACGCAAATCATCGACGCTATCCACACCGGACGCATTGACGTGGTCCACGATGCGCCCCAGTACCGCGTCAGCCGCGGTGAGGGTTTGCCCGGCGTGCTGGGCGAGCAAGGTGGACGCGCTGGCGAGATTGGTACGCCAATCTTCGATCGCGTCGCCGCGGCTGAGCCAGATCATGAGCGCCGCCGCACCACTGAGCGCCACCAGCACCGTGCCGCCGATCAGCAGCACCGCCTTCTCGCGCAACCAGGCCCGCGGCCGCATCGCCAATGAAGCGCCGGTTCCGTCGGGAACGGGATCCGGGGCAAATCTACCTTGAGAGGGCGTGTCGGGCAGGTAGTTCATGGCCCCGAGATTATCTCAGGGCAGACCGCAACGGCGCATTGAATTGCGTGGGCTATGTTGCACAATTTGCCGGCTTGCCGATAAACGCCGGCGGTTCGCCTCAGGCGCCGCTCGACGCCTCCGCTGCGCGCACGGTCTGTTCGTAAGCGGCGAGCGCATCGGCGGCGTACATATAGGAAGGTCCGCCCCCCATATAGACCGCTACGGCGAGGGTTTCTTCGATTTCCGCGCGGCTCGCCCCCAGGCGCACCAGGGCTTCGACGTGGAAACCGATGCAGGCATCGCAATGACCGGCAACGCTCAAACCAAGCGCGATGAATTCCTTGGTTTTTTTATCCAGAACCCCGTCTTTCATGGCCGCCTGCGCGAGCGCCGTGAAGCCGCGCGCAACGTCCGGCATGTCGGCACGGAATTTGGCCAGCGATGCCGATGTGGAGCGGGTGATGTCGTGGTAATCCTTGCCCATGGCTAAAGCCTCCGGTTTGCAGTTGTCGGGTGCGCGCAGGAGCCGGTGGCTTCATAAGCGCGCCAGATTGGAGGGAAGAATATTAGAGATTGCTAATTTTGTCCAGTGTGACTTTTGCAACTTTAGCTGCGGGTTGCGCCGCCGTTATGACAAACCGGTAGCATGAGCGGGAGTTCAAAATGGAAGTGTCGGATATCGCCAGCATGGCGACCGCGATGGCGCAAAGCCGCATCCAGCAGGCGGTACAGGTAAGCGTGCTGAAAAAATCCCTCGACGCCGAGCAAACCAGCGCCATGCAGTTGCTCGACGCGATTCCGGGCTCGCCCGGGTCCAATCCGCTGCACCTGGGACAAAACGTAGACGTGCACGCCTGAAGCGGCCGCGGGCCGCTTCAGGCGGCCTCCAGCCGGCCGGCGCGCGTGAGCACATAAACGCGATCGCACTGCGCGCAGGCCTGGCGCGAATGCGTCACCATGATGCCCAGGGCCGGCTGGGCGCGTATCTGCGTGCCCAGCAATTGCAGTACCGCAGCGGCGGTATCGGCGTCGAGGTTGCCGGTCGGTTCGTCGGCCAGAAGCAGGCGCGGCCGGTGCGCGAGCGCGCGCGCGATGGCGATACGCTGCAATTCCCCGCCCGACAGTTGCGACGGCCGTGCCGCCGCGCGCCCGTCCAGGCCCACCGCAGCCAGCATTTCGGCCGCACGCGCGCGGCGTTCAACCGTCGGCACGGCGTTCAGCAACAGGCATAGTTCGACGTTCTGCAGCGCCGACAGGTGCGGCAATATGTGAAACGCCTGGAACACGAAACCCATGCTGCGACGGCGCAGCCGGGCCGCAGCCGTTTCGTCCAGGCGGGTGAGATCGACCCCGTCCAGTTCCAGCCGGCCCGAGTCGGGCCGGTCCAGGCCGGCAATCAGATTGAGCAGGGTGGATTTGCCAACGCCGGATTCGCCACGTATGCCCACCCAGGTGCCGGCTTCGAGCGTCAGATTCACACCCGCGAGCAGGTGCCGTGGCGGTGAGCCGGGCAAAGTTTTGCAGAGGTTTTCCAGCACGAGCATGGCGATGGGGCGTAAAGCTGTGGCATCACCATGCGATGGTAGCGCAGCCGGAGGGAGTGGCTGCGCGCCGGCGGGCGAGGAAACTTTTGCCGGCGGCCCCGGGCTGAAGCAGCGCCTGTTCGATCCGTTTGGTGCGCGGAGAGAGACTCGAACTCTCACGCCTTGCGGCACTGCCCCCTCAAGACAGCGCGTCTACCAGTTCCGCCACCCGCGCACTGGGAATCGAACGAGGCCGCGATATTAGCAAAAGCCGCGGCGCTGCGCCAGTCGTGGCGCGCGCGCCACAGCCGCGGCGCGCTCCGCCCCATGTCCGGGGCACGGCAGGCGGTGGCAAAATGGGGTTTTACCTGCGCGCAGCCACCATGAAAAACACGTTGAGGTCCGTTCTGGCGGCTGCACTGGCCCTATCCGCCAGCATGCCGGCCTTCGCCCTGCAGGATTGCGAACTGGACGGCAAGCAGGTCAACCCCGACAACGGTGCCACGACCGCCGGCAAAACCGGGATATTGCGCTGCCGCGACCGCGACAGCGGGCAATTGCTGCGCGAACAGGAATTGAAAAACGGCCAGTACCTGGGCCTGGTTCGCCACTACCGCAACGGCAAACTGGAGCAGGAATACAGCGTCAATGCACGCGGCAACCGCGACGGCCGCGCGCGTCAATTCGACCCCGAAAGCGGCCGCCTGCTGCGCGACGAAACACTCGCGGACAGCCGTAACGTGGGCTTGGCACAGACTTTCCACAAGAACGGACAACGCGCGCGTATCGGTTTTTACGCCGACAACGGCGAAATTCGCGCCTATGCGGACTTCAACACCTCCGGGCAATTGAGCGGCCTGCTATGCGCCGACCGCCCGCTGTTGGGCGCGCAGGCCGACGAGACCACCTGGTGCGGCTTCGGTGCGCGCGAAGCGGTGGTCACCACGCTATACGGCAATGACGGCAATGCGCGCGAAAAACTGTCCTACCGCGAGGGCCGCGTGGTAGCTGCCGAATCTTTCTGGCGCAACGGCAAGCCGCAACGCCGAGAAACTTTCGACGCAAATGGTGGCGGGACCGAACAGCGCTACGACGAACAAGGCGTCAAACGCAAGGAAACGCACTGGTTGCCGTCCGGGCGCGGGCGCGTGAAAGAAAGCGAACAGGAATTTCACGACAGCGGCGCCCTCATTCACGAACAGCGCTGGATCGACGGCTTATTGGCAAGCGAGCGGCATTGGTATCTGAACGGCCAGTTGCGCGAAGAATCCAGTTTCGAGGGCGCGGGCGGCGCACGGCTGCGCCACAGCAAGCAATACCACGATAACGGCAGCCAGGCTTTCACGGGCGATTTCCGTCCGGAAGGGCGTTACAACGAAATTCCGGTGGGCGTGCAGCAGCGTTTCGACGCCGCCGGCCGGCCGCAGCAGGAATCCACCTATGACGAGCGCGGCCGGCTTACGCGCCAGCGCGAATTCGACGCCGCCGGCAACGTGACCCGCGACGACGCCGTTTTCGAAGACGGTTCGCGCAAAGCTTACGCCACGCCGGCGCGCTGAGCCCGAACTTTATTTCCGCCTCGCCTCGCCCTGCCGCGCAGCCCGGCCGCGTCCGGGAAGCGCGTTGCGCATCGGCAATCCCTGCCTTGCAGCGGCGCCGCATGCGAACCGTCAAGCGGCTCCGCAGCCGCATCCTGCCTGCGCCCAGGGACTAAAGGCCATGCGCTCCGTGCCGATATTCAGTTCTATCTCAATCGGCGCAGGACTGGGCATGGCGACGAAACAAGCAAATTTTCTGGGCCGCGTGCCGGCCCTGTCGCGCTTGGGCATACGTGCCAAGCTCATCCTGCTGTTCGTGCTGATCAAAGTGGTGCCGCTGGTGCTGCTGGCGATCGTGGCCTGGGAAGGCATAGGCGAATTGGGCCGCAGCCTTTCATCGCGCGCCAACGAAATGGCTTCCGAGTCGCGCGACACCCTGAACAGCCTGGGCACGGTCGTCATCAAGGAATCCGAGCGTGCGCTGGACCTGAAGGCGCGCGAATCGATAGAACGGCTCACCACCGACACCGCGCGCGCCGTGGCGTCATTTCTATACGAGCGCGACGCCGACATCCGCTTCGCGGCGGCCCTGCAACCCGGCGAATCCACTTACCGCGCCTTGCTGGCCAGCCGCACGCGGCGCCTCATCGAACCCGGCACGAATTGGGACTTGGCAGCCGATGGCAAAAAGTGGCTACCCCAAGCGACGGCGGAAGGCGGCGAAGAAGGGGTAGAGCCTGCCAACCCGGAAAACCGGCAGGACTTCAATTACCGCGCGCCGGACGCCAGCCTGCGTGGTACGGACGCACCGCTTTATCACGAAATTACTTTCATCGGCCTGGACGGACAGGAAAAACTGAAGGTCGAAGCGACCAATCTGCTGGCGCCCGAATTGCGCGATGTCACGCGGCGTGAGAACACCTATGCGCGTGCGGAAAGCTACTGGCCGGAAGTCAAGAAGCTCAAGCCCGGCGAAATATACGTATCCGATGTGATCGGCCCCTATGTCGGATCGCACGTGATCGGCACCTTCACGCCGGACAAGGCGAAAAAGGCCGGCGTGGCTTTCGAGCCGAAAAGCGAAGCCTATGCCGGGGTAGAAAACCCGCTCGGCCGCAAATTCCGCGGCATCGTGCGCTGGGCCGCCCCGGTGGTGCAGGGTGGTCGCACCGTGGGCTACGTCACGCTGGCGCTGGACCACTCGCACATCATGAGCTTCACCGACCACATCATGCCGACCGCAGCGCGCTATACCGCGGTGCCGGATGCCACCAGCGGCAATTACGCCTTCATGTGGGATTACCGCGACCGCAACATCGCCCATCCGCGCCACTATTCCATCGTCGGCTTCGACCCGGCGACGGGCCGCCCGGCCACGCCCTGGCTGGACCAAACCCTGTACGACAAATGGCAGGCCTCGGGCGAGCCGCTGGAACGCTTTCTGGCCGGCGTGCCGGATTTCGACGGGCAAACGCGCGAAAAGAAACCCGCCGGTCCGGTTACCAAGGCCGGCCTGCTGGGCCTGGACTGCCGCTACCTGAATTTCGCGCCGCAGTGCCAGGGCTGGAACAACCTGACCAATAAGGGCGGTTCAGGCAGTTTCGTAATTTTGTGGAGCGGCATCTGGAAACTCACCACGGCGGCGACGATTCCGTACTTCACCGGGCCTTACGGCAATACCCCGCGCGGTTTCGGCTACGTCACGATAGGCGCCAACGTAGACGAATTCCACAAGGCGGCGACGGAAACCCGGCAAAATCTCGACGCACGCATCGCCTCGTTTTCCCAACATCTGGACCAGGCACAGGACGAAATGTCGGCGCTCATCGTGGGTGCCATGAGCAGTACGGCATCCAAGTTGACCGTATCCACCGTCGTCATGGTGGCCGTGGTGGTGGCGATCGCGATCTGGCTGGCATCGCTATTGTCGGGCCGCATCACGGCCATATCGGCCGGCTTGCGGCGCATACGCGAAGGCGAGTTGTCCCATCGCTTCGAGCGCACCAGCGATGACGAATTGGGCCAGTTGTCGGATTCGCTCAACCGCATGACCCAATCCGTGGAAGAAAGCTTCCAGCGCCTGGAAGACGCGCGCGTGAACGCGGAACAGGCGAACCGCATGAAAAGCGAATTTCTCGCCGCCATGAGCCACGAATTGCGCACGCCATTGAACGGCATACTCGGATTTGCCGAACTGTTGTCGCTGGAAGCCGCCAATGACGACCAGCGCGAATGGGCCGACACCATACGCAGTTCGGGCGCGCATTTGCTGGACCTGCTCAATTCGATTCTCGACCTGGCGAAAATCGAGGCCCACCACATGCAAATCCGCATCCTGCCGGAAGATCCGCGCAAGCTCATGAACGACCTGGCCGCCGTGCATCGCGGGCAGGCACAGGCCAAAGGACTGGAATTGACCGCAAGCTGTGCCGACGACGTGCCGGAGCGCTTTCACACCGACGCCATGCGGCTGCGCCAAATTCTCAATAATCTGCTCAATAACGCGGTCAAATTTACCGATGCCGGCGGCATCAGCCTGCGCCTCCAGAGTTGCGCCCGCGGCCTGCGTTTCGAGGTGGAAGACAGCGGCTGTGGCATCGCCGCGGAAGATCAGTCGCTCATATTCGAGCGCTTCCAGCAGGGCGAAAAATCTTTCGTGACGCGCAAACATGGCGGCACCGGATTGGGCCTCGCACTGGTGCGCGAACTGACCAATCTGATGGGCGGCGAGGTCGGACTGAAATCCGCGCCGGGCGCCGGCGCGACCTTCTGGGTGGAATTACCGAATGTCCCCGCCGCGCCGCCGGCCGCCCAGGAAAACGCCGCCAACGATAAGAAAATGCTCGCCGCAGCCTGAGCCGATTGCCCTCAACCAAGGTTGCCCCGCGCTGCCGGAAAAGCTGGCGCATCGATGCGTCTGACCTGCTGCCAGTGCGCCGAATCCACGCCAGGCGAATTACGCGCCAAGGCGCTTACAATGCCGGCAAGCCTTACGCGGTAACTCCTTTTGGCCAATTTCGGCATATCTGTCGGCAGCAAGCGCGCCACCGTGACGCATGAATATTGCGCGCGTCTGGCGCCACGGCTGCTGGCGGCCCTGCTTTGCGCAACGGCCTGTGCGGCCCAGGCAGGGCAACAGCCTGTCGTGGCGATCTGCCATTATGTGTATGGCGGCGACGCAGGCCGCATCGTGGCCGCACCGGTATCCAATCCCTACGGTGTGGAAGCCGAGCCTATCGGCTCGTATTTCGCAATGCGCGTGGTATTCCAGAGCGCGCCGGCCGATCTGGCGAGCGTCAAAACCTATGTCTATGCCACGGCCGCCGCCGCACCGCGCATCCTGCAGCAGGCAACCTGGCCCTACCCGGCCGCCACGCGCGCGCAAGGCCCATATGGTTTCAGCGGACTGCAATTCGTCTATGAGCCAGAGCTGGAAGGCGAACTGCAATACTGGTGCGAACTGGGCGCCAATAAGCAGGCACGGCGCAAGCGGCCATGAAGTTCGCCTTGCTGCTCATTGCCGCCACCTGTTGCATGCCGCTGCGTGCACAAACGCTCACACTGGCATTTGCCGGCGACATCATGCTGGACGAAGGCGTCGGGCAACTGATCGCTGCCGGCGGCGACCCGCTCGCGCATTTTGCGGCGGTGCTGCAAGGCGCGGACTATCGCATCGGTAACCTGGAGTGCCCCATCGCGCGCAGCGGCACCGCCATCGAAAACAAAATCTATACCTTCCGCGCCGACCCGCGCGTACTGGAAACACTGCGCGGGCGCTTCGACGCGCTGGCGGTGGCCAACAATCACAGCGGCGACTATGGCAAGGATGCCTTCGTCGAAACCCTGCAACACCTGAACGCGGCCGGCATCGCGAGCTTTGGCGGTGGAGCCGATTTGCGCGCCGCGCATGCGCCCTTGTGGATCGCCAGGAACGGCCTGCGCGTGGCCGTGCTGGGCTATGACGAATACAAACCGCGCAGTTTCGAAGCCGGCGCGCGCCATCCCGGCGTGGCCTGGAGCGAAGATAGTCAGGTAGTGCAGGACATACGCGATGCGCGCCGGGCCGGCGCCGACGTGGTCATCACTTTCATGCACTGGGGCTGGGAACGCGAGCCCGAACCCAGCGCGCGCCAGCGCGAACTGGCGCGCCGCATGATAGACGCCGGTGCCGCCGCCGTGGTGGGCGGGCACCCGCACGTCACCCAGGGCGCGGAACATTACCGCGGCCGGCCCATCATTTACAGCCTGGGCAATTTCGTGTTCGACGGTTTTCGCGATGCGCCCGGACGGCGCGGCTGGCTGCTGCGCCTGACGCTGAACCGGCGCGGCGTGGCGCACTGGGACACGCTGGCGGCCCAGATCGACGAACAAGGCTCGCCCCACCCCCTGCCGGCCGAACCTACCCCGTGCGGGCGAGCCGGCGAGCCGGCGCCGCGCCTGTGCAGCGCGCCCTGAGGTCGCCGGCCGCAATACGGCAGCGCGCACAATGCCACGCCGCGCGCGCAGCGTTTCGCGCCCGAGCGCGCATCTTGCGTTAGGCTGTCGACCCGCTTTCAGCCGTTCAACCCGCCGGAAAGGAATCCACATGCCACGCCCCTTGCTGCGCATCATCGCGCTGCTGCTCCATGCGATCTGCATCGCCTCTTGCCTGCCCGCCGCGGCCGCAGTTCTGAACGTGGAATTCAATTTCACGCCTTATACGGGCGATGCCGCCAAGTCCGACCAGCTTGAATCTGTGCCCGGTAAAGCCACGATATACGTGAACAACCTGCCGTTTGCCGAACAGGAAATCCAGAAGCAAAGCATATTGGTCATGTTCGACGACAGGCAGATTTCCCCGGCGGTGTGGATTACCGGCAGCGGGCTGGGCGGCGCCTTGCGCAAGGGCAAAAACCGGCTGCGCATAGAATTCGAGCCGACTGATCCGAAACTTGCCTATCGCGCACATTTGCGCTGGTCATCCGTCACCGACCAGGTGACGCGCACTGAAAACGGCCCCGGGCGCGGCTCCGAAACCAATATGGCGGACCAGGGCAAGGAGGACAAGCCGGCCAAAGGGCGCGTGGTGCTGGAGCGCGAATTCATGGCGGACTTCGCCACCGAGCGGCCCTGGCACAAATACCCGCCCGTCACGCAACTGAGCGACGCCGATCGCCAGACTCTGATGCAAATGGTGAGTGAGCGCGCGGCCAGTTTCAAACCGGATTTTTCCGCTGTGTACAGCCAGTTGGCCGGCGTGGAAAACCTGCGCGTGGACGAGGTGAAAAAGCTCAAATGCCTGGATAAAGCCTATGCCGCCGGTGTGCGCATCAAGGTGGCTGCGGCCGACCAGGTGGATATCGTCGTCACCGGCAACCCGGAAGTGGTGGTGCAGGCCAAAACCGGCCAATTGTTCGGCCCGACCGACCCGCGCTCGTTCGAGCGCATCAAGGACAGCAAGGTACAAATGTGCGCCGGCTTTACGCTGGCTGCGCTTTACCCGCAACGCATGCTGGTGGTGCGCACTCCGGCCGGCAAATGGGAAGTGGTGCGCTGACGCAAAAAACTGCGCCACCCGGCAAGGGTGGCGCAGCGTGGGCTGAGGTGGCTTAGCCCAGTTCTATCGGCACGAAAATTTTTGCGTCATTGCGCTGGATAAGAATCGCAGCGCGCTTGCCAGCTTTTGCGACCAGGCTGCGCAACTGTTCCACGCTGGAAATCTGCTCGCCGTTGAATTGCAGAATCAGGTCACCGGGCTGTATGCCGGCCCGCGCCGCCGGTCCGGTGACCTGCTGCACCACGAGACCACCGCTCAAATCGCTATCGCGGCGTTCGTCCGGCGTAAGCGGCCGCACGGCAAGCCCCAGGCGGCCGCGTTCGCCGCTTTGCGCATCATCCGCACCGGCGAGTTTGGCGCTCGGCAATTCCCCCAAAGTAATGCTCATTTGCCGCGTCTGACGCTTGCGCCATACTTCCAGCGGCACCGAAGTACCCGGCTTCACGTCCGCCACCAGCGGCGGCAATTCGCGTTCGCGGCCGATGTCCTGGCCGTTGAACTTGAGGATTACGTCGCCCGGTTCCAGCCCCGCACGCGCGGCCGGGCTGCCTTTTTCCACGCTGCTCACCAAAGCGCCGTTGGCATTCTTGAGGCCGAAAGATTCCGCCAGGGCCTGATCCAGACGCTGTATGCCCACCCCCATCCAGCCGCGCGTCACCTTGCCGTGCGCCAGCAACTGGCTCTGCACTTTCTGCGCCACGTCTATCGGAATGGCGAAGGACAAACCTTGATAACCGCCGCTGCGGCTGAAAATTTGCGAATTGATGCCCACCACTTCGCCATTCAGATTGATGAGCGGGCCACCCGAATTGCCCGGATTGACGGCCACGTCGGTCTGGATGAAAGGCACGTAATTGTCGTCCGGCAGCGAGCGCGACTTGGCCGACACGATGCCCGCGGTGACCGAATTTTCAAAGCCGAAAGGCGAACCTATGGCCAGCACCCATTCCCCCACGCGTGTGCGCGCCGGATCACCCAGGCTCACGGTAGGCAGGTTTTTGGCGTCGATCTTGAGCACCGCGACGTCGGTCGCCTTATCTATGCCGACAATTTTGGCCTTGAACTCGCGCCGGTCGGTCAGTTTCACCACCACTTCGCTGGCGTCCGCCACGACGTGCGCATTGGTGAGCACCACGCCATCCGGGCTGACGATGAAACCCGACCCCAAACCGCGCGCAGGCTGACCTTCCGGCGGCCCACCCGGCACCCGGAAGCGGCGGAAAAATTCGAAGAACGGATCGTTCGGATCCAGATTGCCGAACGGCGAAGCAGTGGATTTGGTCGAGCCCACCACGGAAATATTCACCACCGCCGGACCGACCCGTTCGACGATGGAAGCGAAATCCGGCATCACGCGCATGGCCGGCGCGGCCGGACTGGCTGCCGCCGGGGCCGGTGCGACGGCGGGCGGCACCGCCTGCGCATGGCGGATCAAGCCGGTTTCAAATAGCCCGGCCCCCGTCCCCAGCACCGCGATGAGCGCCGTGGCCACGGCAGCACGACTGAAAATTCGACTGTTCATGAAGTTCTCCTTGCAGTTCGGGCAACACGCCCTTGTATCCACGTGGCCCCAAGCATAGGGCAGAGAAACTTAATTCGGCCTTAAGGAACCGGCGGAGGGAAAACGCAGGATTCCGACCCTCAAAGAAGCACTGGGTTGGCTGTTGCGGCGCAGCAAAACCGAGGATGAGAATGTACCCGTGTCGCAAGGAGCGACACGTGAACCGACGCAAAAATGGAAATCCTGCGGCACTGGGTCAGTGCCGCAGCGCCCTTTCACGCGCCACAGACGGGGCGCGAAGCCAGCCGGATGTGGCTGCGGCGCAACACTGGACGGGGTGGCCGACGGCGAACCAGTACGACGCCCGCCAAAAACCAGCGTCGAGGCAATCGTGATCAAGATCGCGGTGGTGGCGACCAAGGGCGGCGTGTGCAAAACCACGACCTGCGCGAACCTGGGCGGCCTGCTGGCCGACATGGGCTTCCGCGTGCTGCTGGTCGACGCTGACGTCCAGCCCACCCTGTCGCGGTTTTTCCGCATCCGGAAGCGCGCAGAACTATCGCTGACGGCGGTGTTGCGGCGCGGGTTCGTGACCGAGGAAAACATATCCAAGGTCGAAATTCCCGGCATCGACACGCTCGACATGATCTGCTCCGACGCTCCGGACGGAGAGGTGCAGCACTGGCTGTCGACGCGACTGGACCGCGGGCGGCGCATGGCGGTGGCCTTACGCTCGGTCGAGGTCACCGAGAACTACGACTACGTGATCGTCGACACCCAGGGCGCCAAGGGCCCGCTGCAGGATGCCGCAGCGCTTGCCGCCGACATCCTGCTGAGCCCGATCGCGCCGGATACGCTGTCGACGCGCGAATTCCTCGAGGGAACGCTGGAGTTCTACCGCAACCTGGAAACCGCGGACATGGCGTTGGGCCAGATGAAAGCCTTCATCTGCCGGCAGGAGCGCACCACCGATTCGCGCACCATCGCAGGCTTTGTGCGCGAGAACTTCTCCCGCTTTTCCGGACGCGTGGACCTGCTGCAGACCGTCGTTCCCTACGCGGTTGCCTACAAGGAGGCAGTTACCAAAAAACTTCCGGTGCACATGACCGACTTCCGGCGCAAGGGGGCCGGCCCATGCGCCTACGAAACCATGCTGGCGCTGGCCTACGAACTGCTGCCCGACCTGGCCCACAACCAGGTGCGACCGGCAAGCCTGCCGGCGGATGCCGAAGTGCCCGCGGCATCCGGCCCTGCCATCGTCCGGGCAGGAGGGTAGCGGCCATGGCCACCGAATCCCTCGCCCTGCAATCGCCCGGCCTGCGGCCCGCGCCGGCGGCCGACTACGTCGAAGCCTTGAAGCGCAAGCGCGGCAATGGCCAAAGACTGACTCAGCGCGAACAGCAGACGCTCGCGACTTACGAAGCCCTGTTCGACGAAAGTCAGCCGGTGCCGAACAACGCGCGTGGCCTGCGCCCCGGCCAGGAAGATGACCCTGGCGCCATGGTTCGGCTCGCCCTCAATGAAGTAAAACCTTACGAACACAATCCCAGGCAGCGCGAAAACGACGAATTCCACGCCATCAAGGCCTGGCTTGCGGAAACGCGCCGCACGCTGGTATTGGCCGTGACGCGCCGCCCCGGCGAACAGATTTACACCCTCGCCGAAGGCGCCGGCACGCGCTATCGCGCAGTGCAGGAACTGTACGACGAAACCCGCGAAGAATGCTTCCGCTGGATTCTGGGCGTGTACGCGCCCTGGAAAGGCGAGGCCCAGGTGCTCATTGCGCACCTCGGCGAGAACGTACAGCGTAGTGCGCTCACCTTCTGGGATCTGGCCTCCGGCGTGGCGCGGGCAAAGCTCCAGCTCGACGCCGAACTGGGCGGCAAACCGCTCACGCTGCGTGCGTTCGAGGCGGAACTTGGCAAACGCGGACTGAAGGTGCACATGTCCACGCTGTCTGCCGCGCTGTTCGCCGCCACGCGGCTGGGCGTGCTCGGCCAGGCCGCCGCTGCCCTGACGCTCAACGATACGCGCGTCCTCCAGCCCGGCATCAATTCGCTGCTGGGTTTGTCCAAACGCCTCGGCATCAGCGACGAGCGCGCCTGGTCGGATCTGATCGTGCCGGCGCTGGATGAATTCCGCATCCGCTACGAACAGGCGCTGGCCGATTGCGCGGACAAGGAACACCGCCCGCCGGTGCCCGCCGACGCACTGGTGTCCGCCTGTCGCGCGGCCATTTCGGCGGAAACCGGCTACCCCACCGCAGCCCTGGACAAAATGTTGCGCCTGGTCGCGGACAACCCGACCATCGCGCCGGACGATCTGCTGCGTGCGGTAAAACCTGTGCCTGCGCCGCCGGCAGCCGTGTCGGCGGAAACGGGCGGCGATGCGCGGCCCGGACAAAGCGTGCGTGCCGGCACTGAACAGCCGGCCGCCGCGCAACCTGCCGCGGCGATGTCCAGCGTTTTCCTGCCTCCACCCGCGGCGGCGCCCGCCCTGGCCACGCCGGCCGATCCCGCCCTGGAGCCAGACACGCAGGCACTTCCGGCCGGCGCAGCGGCCAGTGAACCGACGATCTCCAACATCGCCCTGAGCACGGAAAGCTGTACGGCCGCCACGGCGCTCGCGCGGACGGCCGGACTGTCGGTGATTCCCTGTCCGGCCATGCCTCTTGGCTACTGGGTGGAATTCGACGGCAGACCGCGCGGCCAGCACGCCCAGTGCGTGTGGTGGATGCTCGCGGCGGTATCCGGCCAGTTACTGCCCGAGTGGCGTAGCACGGTACCCGCGACCAGCGGCTGGGGCCGCATCCTCGCCACCGCGGACGAATTCGATGGTGAGGATCTGCTGGAACTGCTGCGCGAGAGCGTAGGCGTCGAGGCCAATGCCTGCGACATCTGGTCCGGACTCATCGCCAGTCCGCACGGCGCGCCGGCCCTGCAATTTTTCATCAACGCTCAACAAGCCTGGGCAGCCCGCGCAGATCGCGCGCGGCTCCTGACCCAGGCTTCGCTGCTGCGTGGCCGCGATGCGCGCCACGCCGGCTGAGCCAGCCATGACGAGCGATCCGTCATTCGCGCGGTGCAAGCCGCTGTATTGCGCGGCCAACCGGGCCGCGCACTTCAACTGCCTTTGGGGAGGCTTCAGATGTTGGTCGAGAACACCGAAATTCGGCGCGAGTTATTGCTGCACCTGATTCAACTGGTCAAACGGGGCGAACTTACGGAGGCCATGAAGTGTGGGCTGCCGCCCAAAGACCTGGACGAACTGTCCCAGATGACCGATCTGGACGTTGCGGCACTGGCGAGCGAGCCGGCGCTGCACGTGTCGTTTCAGATCGACCCTGACGAATTCGCGCGCGCCCTGGTGCGTTCGCGACGCAGCGAAGCCGATCAGCGGGCGCTGATGTATTACTTCCGGCACGGCGCAAGCATCAACATGTTCTGGCGCCATTTCAAACTGAGCAAGCGCGCCGTCAATGAATTCCGCCGCCAGCGCTTGCTGGTCGCACCGTCCGGCCGGCCGCCGGTGCTGCCCGAGCCGTGCGCCCTGCGTCTGTTGGCGCGCTACCGGGCACTTCCACCCGAAATGTCGGAACGCGACCGCTTCATCCGATTGCACCAGGAGTTTCAAGGAGCCGCCGATGCGCCCAACCCGCTACCGCTCGCCACCCTCTACAACGCGCTTGCCGCCTACTTCTAGGCCCGCGCGCGCCGGGTTGCCCGGGGTGCCGCCGGCACACTGGCCGATTGACGGGATGCCCGGCGTACCGGATGGCGCCAACGACGTGTCGCGCGCGCTGATCGAAAGCACCGGCAGCGTGGCCGCCGCGTTGCTGTGGCAGACGCTGGACGCGTGTTCCGGCCGCTATGAATACGGACACGGCGAACCTTGGTTCGATCTGGACCAAGCCCGCGTGACCAGCGCCGTTGGCTTGACCGGTTGGGAAACCGAATGCGCGCTACGCGCGCTCGTCGAGCGCGGATTCATCGCCGCACGATGCGCCGGTCAAGCGATCGAGTTACGCGTTTTGCGCGCGCCAGATGTGCGGCGATCGGTGCTCGATGCGGGCGAACCCGATGCCGGCGTCGAAGCGCCGGCCGGCGGCATCACCGTCTGGCATGCCCATACGGCGCGGGCCGGCGGCGTCAACGCCGGGCTAATGCTCGCGTTCGTAAGCGCGGAAAGCATCGTCGCGGCGCAGGAAAACCCCTGGGCGGAAGGCTGGTTCGCACTGGATCACGACTACCTGGAAGCGGCAATCTGTCTGTCGCGCTGGGATGCGGACCGTGCACGCCTGCATCTGCGCCAGATCGGCCTGCTGCAGGAATGGCGCGTGCGGCGGCCGCAGGTCACGCTGTTGCGTGCCAACCCGGGCGAGATCGACGCGTGAATCTTGCCGAATTTATGGCTAACGGCGGCGTACTTGAACGCCGCCGCATCGCCTTCCATACCAATGTGACGCGCCTGGTCGGCGATGCGAAAGCCGGCCTGTTCCTGAGCCAGGCCATGTACTGGACACGCACCGGCGATTGCATCGTCGAGCGTCAAGGCTGGTTTTACAAGACTGCTGCCGAGTGGTCTTCTGAAACCGGCCTGAGCCGGCACGAAATACGCAGCGCACGAGCCCTGCTCGCCAGGGACGGGCTGCTGGAACAGCGTGTGCAGGGATTTCCGGCCACCTGCTGGTACCGCGTAAATCTGAGCGTACTGGGTGCGCGCCTCGCACAGCTTACGCAGCGCGAATTGCCGGCAGATGGATTGACGCTCGCCGCGGTGCGCGAGCGGGCGGCGTGGGTACGTGACCTGACCGGCGACGTGGTGTCGTTCCGACGCACGCTGGTGCAAGCCACGGGCGATACCCAAAGTGCGCTCCTGCTGAGCTTCCTGGTCGAACGCCGCGAGACCAGCGTGCGCATGCGCGAGCACGTGAGCTGGATATCCGTGCCGCAGGCCACCCTGCTCGAGCGTACCTGCCTGACGCGCCGCGAACTGCAGACCGCGCGCGCCCGCCTGCGTACCCTGGGGTATACGGAAGAGTGCGCCCGCTTTACGCGCCAGTATGGGCGCGTGGTGCCGGCCGTCGGAATCCGCCTCAATATGGCAGCCGTGGAAGCCGCGCTTGCCGGTAAGGCGCCGCCCGCACCGCCAGCGGCGGCGCCCGCGGCGCAGGCCGCACGTTTGCCGGGGCATACCCGATCGAAAACGCCTGAGAAAATAAAAACCACGACAAATCAATCGCAAAATCTGGATTGCGATAAAACGAAAAATAAGTTTTCGGTATTGCTGCCAGACAGTTTGCCGGAATCGGCAACATGTCTATATAAGGATGTAATTACAGCGTCTACGATTACAACTACCCCCCCTGACCCCCCGCCCGGCGGGTTACCCGCCGACGCTGCAGGAGGGGTGGGCAAAGCGTCTGCAGACCAACCCAGGCCATTACCCGCGCAGCGCTCGGCCGAAGACCGGCCCGACGTGTTCGAACTGCTCGAGGCGCTCGGTTTTCCGGCGCGCCATGACCCGAACGATCCGGGCGACCCGGCATGGATTTACCCGCCAGGGCTGTCCGAACTTCTGCGCAAACGCATGGTGCCCATCTTGCGGCAGGCGCCGCAGCCGCAACGCATCCTGGACGAACTGGCCGGGCGCATGGCAAACCGCGCTGCCGTACCGGTTTCGAACCCGGTGGCCTACCTGCGCGTGCTGAAAAATGCCGCCGTGTCGGGGCATCTGATCTGCGATTACGCCGATACCGTCGCCAACGCACGCGCCCGCGCGGCGGAGAACGCGCGACGTCTGGCTGCGGCGCGCAGCGACCCGGTGGCGTCCGAGCAAACGCCGCGCCGGTCCATCCCGCCCGAAGTGCGCGCGGAACTGCTGCGGTTTTGCAGTCGCCGAACGGCCGCAGGAGATGCGCAATGAGCACCACACCCACGCCAGCCTTGCGCCACTTCCTGACCCTGTATGCGGCCACGGGGCGGCAATTTGCCGCGACCTTGCTGCTGTGGGGGCTTGTGGAAGCGGGTGCAGAGCGCGATTGGGTCAGCCTGACCCTGCGCGATCTGGTCCGGCTGTTGCAGGGAAATTTATCGCTGGGTGCGGTATCGGCAAACATCAAGCGGCTGGAGCAGGCTGGCTTGCTCGAAAGCCGCTTTGATTCCTATCCCCCCCGGCGCAGCTACCGCATCAAGCCGAGCGCCTTGTGCCCTCAGGACGCCGTCGCCCGAAGTCGAGCGAAGGACGCGCAAGCGCTGGAGGACACTCGGTGAACGTCCGGGCAGATCGCCGTCGCGCGCAAAGCGCAGTGCGCCGGGGAGGGCGGGCCGCTACCGGCCGGGGAAGCAGCGTTCGCGGCGTGAACTTTGTTGACGCGGTGAACAAATTCGGCCGGCCGCCGGACCCGGCGGGATCAGGCGGGGCATGTGGAAGCTTGCTCGATCGGTGCATGCGGCCGTCGCGCCACGGCCTGCGTCGGACATTTTTTTAATCGCTTCTGGAGACGCATGGATATGGAAACTGCGTTGAAACCACGTGTTTCGGTTGTCGGCCGGTCTGTTACGACCACCTCGATCGCTATTGCGGAGCATTTCGGGAAGCTGCACAAGGATGTCCTCAAGGCGATTCGCAACCTTGCTTCGGATTTGCCGGAAGCTTGGTGTAAGCGCAATTTTGAGCCGACATCGGTAAGCGTCAAGCAACCGAACGGAGGTACCCGCGAAGAGTCGGCCTACCGAATCACCCGAAAAGGCTTCTCCCTGCTTGCGATGGGGTTCACCGGCCAGCGTGCGCTGCGATGGAAGCTTGCGTACATCGAAGCTTTCGACGCGATGGAGGCCGCGCTAAACCCGCGTGAGGCGACCCGGCCGGAACCACCGGCGCCGTGGCTCGTCACGCCGCGGCGCTTCCTGGAGATTTACTACGCCCTTGGCCGGCGCATCGGTGCGGCGATGTTGCTATGGGTGCTGCTGGAGTTGGGCGCGGACGAGGGGTGGGTACAGATCACCATGCGCGACCTGATCGACGAGCTGGGCGGAAATTTGTCCCTCGGCGCCATCGCCGGCAACGTCAAGCGCTTGCAGAAGGCCGGGCTGCTGGATGTTCAGGCCCATCCGAACACCGGCCGCCGCTGTTACTTCGTCCATCAGGCTCCGCTGTACGAACGCATCGCCGCCCTGCGCGCCCGCCCCGAGCCGCCGGGCCTGCCGGACCTGGACGATGTGCTGGTCCTTGAAGCCCCGGAAAAGCTTCAGTGAGCGCGCTGGCCGTGGCCGAATTCCTCTTGCGCCAGCCGACCGGGCCGCGGTTTGCCCTGGCGCAGGTGGGTGTGGCCAGCGTTCGTGCGGTGAACTTTGTTGACGCGGTGAACAAATTCGGCTGGCTGTTCTACCTGGCGGGATCAGTGTGGGAGCTTTTCCAAGCGCTGCTTCTGTCGGTCACGCCACGCCTTCCGTCGGACACTATTTGAATGGTTTTTGGAGACGCACGCACATGGAAACTGCGTTGAAACCACGTGTTTCGATCGTTAGTGGGGCTGTTACGACTACCTCGATCGCAATTGCCGAACATTTCGGGAAGCTGCACAAGGATGTTCTGAAGGCGATTCGGAATCTGGACTGTTCCAAGGGATTTCACGGGCGCAATTTTGCGCCCGTTGAATATCAAGATGAAAAAGGCGAGACGCGGCCGGCCTACCGCATTACCCGCGATGGGTTCGCCATGCTCGCGATGGGATTTACGGGTCGACAGGCCGCAATCTGGAAAGAGCGCTACATCGAAGTATTCAATGCCATGGAGGCCGCGCTAAACCCGCGTGAGGCGACCCAGCCGGAACCACCGGCGCCGTGGCTCGTCACGCCGCGGCGCTTCCTTGAGATTTACTACGCCCTCGGCCGGCGCATCGGTGCGGCGATGCTGCTATGGGTGTTGCTGGAGTTGGGCGCGGACGAGGGATGGGTACAGATCACCATGCGCGACCTGATCGACGAGCTGGGCGGAAATTTGTCCCTCGGCGCCATCGCCGGCAACGTGAAGCGCTTGCAGAAGGCCGGCCTGCTGGATGTTCAAGCCCATCCGAACACCGGCCGCCGCTGTTACTTCGTCCATCAGGCTCCGCTGCACGAACGCATCGCCGCCCTGCGCGCACGCCCCGAGCCGCCGGGCCTGCCGGAGCTGGACGATGCGCTGGTCCTGGAAGCCCCGGAAAAGCTGCAGTGAGCGCGCTGGCCGTGGCCGAATTCCTCTTGCGCCAGCCGACCGTGCTGCGGTTTGCCGTGGCGCAGGTCGGGGTGGTCAGCGTTCGTGCGGTGAACTTTGTTGACGCGGTGAACATTTGTAGCGCCGAAGCCGAAGCGCGCTCGTGGCTTACAGCCTGGAACAGCCAGGGCGCTCCAGTCGCCGCCGGGCCTGGTGCCGCCTGTTATTCCCTGACGCAGTCCCGGAGCCGACCAGGACTGACCTCGGCAGGCGGCAGCGCCCGCCGTTCCGCTGCGGCCGTATCGAATTTGCGTCAGTCCCGCATCCAGAAACCTTCACGCGGCGACGTTCAGCCGCGAATGATTCCGGCCGGAAGAGCCGGACTTCGCTCAACACCGTATTCAGGTTTGCACTTTACGCGCCCGGCCCGAGCGGGCCGGCGCATGCGCAATTGGGGGACTTATGGACATGAAATTGATTGATTCGCTAGCCGCATCGGCGCCGGGTGAGTGGCCGCCCGAGCGCCTCGCACGCGAGCGCGAACGGCTTGCGGACATTTGCCGGCGTTTCGAACTGGGTGAGGAATTGTCTCTGCACCCCCAGTATCCGGATCTGCTGGTATTGCTGGACCAGGAGAAGCGCGCCGCGCAGAACGTCGAGCGGCACCTGTCGCGCATGGGGGCGGATGCCGTCGTGCCGTTTTCCGAGGCGGCGGACATGCGCCGGCTTGGCCGTCTGGTCAACGAGGGGCACGACCGCATGCTGCTGCACACGCGCCAGGCCTACCGGCTGTTCGTCGGGCGCGCTGCCAGCCAGGAACTGAATCAGGCCGCCATCGTCGGCGGCAAACGTGCGGCAGCCTGCCTGCGCGCGGTGTTCGGCCTGAGCGGTCAGAACAACCCGTACGCCGACTGGCAGTTGCTCGTCACCTCCGAAAGCCTTGCGGCAGCGCTGGCGAGCCTCAAGGCGCAGACGAAACAGTGTGTGGATTTGCTCGACGCGCAGCGTAACCGCGGCCTGGACTATTCGCTGTTGCGATCCAACGAGCCCAAGTATGTCGGCCTGGAATTCGGCTCGCCGTACGGCTTTCTGATCGCGGAACTGACGGTCGAATACGACTACTTCGTGCGGCATGTGCTCACGCTGGTACGCAAGGCCGTGTGGGACGACAAAGGGGGGCGGGAGACGCTGGTGCGCGCGACGCGTCAGGTGCGGCGCGTATTCCACGACATTCTGCGCATCGAACGGGCGCTGGTCTACGAGCACCTCAAGCCGCTTTCGCGCGCCGATTTTCTGCCGACCGGCGACGACGCCGCGCGCAAGCGGATTGCTGCCGCAATGCAGATATTCGGGGAAATTCCGCAGGACGTGCTGGCCGGTACGCGCCGGCCGGCGCACTCGCGCGCACAGCAGGTTACGGCGCAGGAACAGGCGCTGCTGGAAGCGCTCGATCTGGCCATCGAACCCGGCGCGGAAGAATCCGCACGGCTGGAGCAGGGGCTGCTGTGAGCCCGCCTGAACCTGCGGCAGTGCCGTCCTGTCCGGCCGCGCGCGGCCCCGCGTACCGGCGCGGTGGCGCGCCGAGGTGCGATGCACGGGCCGATGCACGTAAACGTTTTAAGGGTAAGGGACGCGCGTGAGGCGGGCCGAGCCCAATGCTGTTTCCGTGTCCGGCGTGGGGCCGGCGACGGCCGCCGCGTGGCACAGACAACTGTGCGGCGAGCAGCGCCATCTGGAGGCGGCCATGGGAGTGCTCGTGGCCAACTCCCGCCGACGCGCCTATCGGCCGCTGTGGCTGGTCGTGGCACACCGCGCGACCGGCGCGCCGTTTCTTCGCTGGCGCGGGCCGGCGGGGGAGGTGAAGTGTCCTGACGTGGCGTGCTTGCTGGCCCGCGAGCCTGCGCCGGTGCGTGCTTATTACACGGGCGTGGCCGTGCAGGTGGAATTTCTGAATGCCCGCATCAGTGCAACTTACGCGGGCTTGCGCCTGGCCGAAAAACTGGCGCCGCAGGCGTGAAACACCCGGTTGTGAATAACAAAGGTAAGAAGACTCGGACCGTACCACGCAGGTTTGCGAGCATTGTGGAGAGCAAACGTGAATCAGTTTATTGGAACAGGCAATCTGGGCGCCGAGCCGCTCGCCAAGGACATCATTATCGGCGGCGAACCGCGCCGGGTATGCGAACTGCGGGTGTTTTTCGACCAGTACGCGCCCGACGGCAACGGCGGCGTGAAACAGGTGGGCGGGTTCTGGCAGAACGTCGAAATCTGGCGCGAAGCCCTCATCGACCATTGCATGGCACACCTGCGCAAGGGCGCCCGGGTCGTCGTGGTGGCGCAAATGCGCGGTGACCAGTGGGAACACAAGGGCACGGGCGAGCCGCGCTACGGCACGCACCTGGTGGCCGATGAAGTCGGTATCACGCTCGGGCGTATCGAATCGGTGCGCTTCCGGCCGAAACGCGAGGTGGACACGGCGCAGCCGGAAGACCGCGCGAGCTGAACAGATGGACCTGGTGCGCGAACCGGCATTGCAAGGGCTTGCCGATGCGGAGGTAAGAATGCTTGCCCAACTGGCCCGGCAGGTCGTATGCGATGCGATGTCGCGCGGGCGCGCCGACTTGTGCTTTCACCGCATGCGGCTCACGGCCTGGCGCTTGCTGCCGGCGCGTCGCCGCGGGTGCCGATCCGTGGCCCAGGTGCCGGTGGAGCTTTGGTTGCGCGGGCCGCGCGGACTGGTGGCGCGGATGCGCGTCGTCGTTTGTCGCTGACCTGTGGCAAGACGGAATGAGGCTTTCTATGGCTTGCGGAGGATGAGATGACCTGGAAGTTCTGGGGCAAGGGCGACGCAAACCTCGCGCCCGCCGGCTTACCCGCGGCAGATGCGTCCCTGCGCGATACGCAAGGGGTTCTTGCTGACGAACTGGCACGCATGGTGCTGGCCGATTATCTGGCCAACCGCCGCTCGGAACGGTTCTGGCGCCGCCTGCGAGTCGTGGCTTTCGTATTGATCGCCGCAGCCGGTGCCGCATCGGCGATCGCGCAGCGCATTCCGCAATTCCGCTTGCCGGGCTGGCACAACCCGGCCCGTGTAGCGGTAGTGCGCATCGAGGGCGAAATTGGCCCCGGTACCGAGGCGAGCGCGGCGCGCGTCATTCCGGCGCTGCGGGCGGCATTCGCTAGCCACGTGGACACGGTTGCGCTGGTGATCGACAGCCCGGGCGGGGCGCCTGCGGAAGCGGAGCGAATCTACGTGGCGCTGGACCAGTTGCGCAGCAAAACCGGCAAGCGCACCGTTGCGGTCGCCGGGTCCGTGTGCGCGTCGGCGGCCTACATGATCGCGCTCCACGCCGACCGGATTGTCGCGGGTGAATACAGCCTGGTCGGCTCGGTCGGGGCAAAAATCAACGCCTGGGACTTGCACCGGGCGGCAGAGTGGGTGCGCGCGAGTCCGCGCGTCTATGCGTCGGGGGAACTGAAAACCATGCTCGATCCGTTCGTCCCGGCCACGCCGGCGGCGGATCGTGCGGCGCAGGCACTCGTATCCGAGATAGGCGGCCTGTTCGCCTCCGGCCTGCGCGAGCGGCGCGGCGCGCGGCTGGCGGACATGGGCGAAAACCTGGCGAGCGGCAAGGTGTGGACGGGCCACAGCGCACAGGCGCTTGGCCTGATCGACCAGATCGGCACGCTCGAATCGGTTTTCGACGGTGAGGTCGAGGACTTCGGCCCCGCGCGCGCGAAAGGATTTTTCGGCGAGGCGCGGTCGTTATTTGCAGGCCTGGCGGAACTGGCCGCCATGCTGCGAGCAGACATGCTCGTCCGTTAGGCTTTGCGCCAGCGCCTTCTGCGGGGCGTTCGGCCTGGATGCAATACCGCTCTGTGGCAGATGGGGCCAGAGCGCGGTCAATCGATTCATCAGATGAGGGCAACGATGGGAACCGTTTCTTACCTTGATCCACACGCGCGGCGCTGTCCGGAGGGCGTACAGGTACTGCACGCGAAATGGGGTGTGTGCACGGTTTTGGCTGCGCGCGGGGCGTGGCGCGAGATCGAAGTGCACCTCAACATGATCGACGAGGCTGCACCGGACGACGATTTATGGGGCGGTGAGCGCACCGTCGCGGCGATCCGCCAGGTGCCGGTTTGGGAACTCGTGGAACTCGATCCTTTGGGCGATCTTTACGGCGGTTCGCTCCCGCGCGGGCCGGGGCGGGTGTGCACGTTTCCGTCGCGCTTGCTCGATGACGATACGGGAGCATCGACGTGACGGGCGTTCGCAGAACGGCCGGCGTGTGCTTTGCGCTATCGACCCTGGCGCTGGCCGGGTGCATGCATCAGGTTGCCGAACCGATGCCCACGGACGGCGCGAGGCCACACTTGGGTGTCGCCCAGCAGGATCGCGCCGGTCAGCTTCATTTCGCGTGGTGCGACACCTGCGCCCAGCCGACCCGGAAAACCCGTGCTTTGCCCGACTTGCCGGCGCGCGGGCCTGTCAATCTACCGGCTGCCGAACTGCCTTCCGCCACAGTGGCTACGCAGGCCGCCGTCCCGCCGGCCGCAGTATTTTTTGAGCCGGGAAAGGCCTTTATTTCGCCGGCCGATGCCGCGATACTTGATCAGTGGGTGGCGCGCTTGCCCGTTGGGCCCGCGCTTCGAATACAGGTCACGGGCCGCACGGATACTTCGGGCCGTCGGGCCTTGAATATCGACCTTGCGCGCAGGCGCGCGAGCACGGTGGCGGAATACCTTCGATTGCGGGGTGTGGACGGCCGACGAATGAGCGTCGAGAGTGCAGATCCGCCCGACGCCGAGTCGGCGCTTCCTGCGGGTGTAGCGGCGCGCGGTACCGGGACGGCGACGGTCCGGAATAGGCGCGTCGATCTGGCTGCAAGTGTCGCGCCAAGGTGAATGCACGCTGGTTTCCCTCGACCCCGGCTCCCCTGCGATTTGCGCAGACTGCGCGTCGCCACTGTCTGCCGCATTGACACGCTTCGTGATGGCACATACGCTGTCAAGTATGATCGACATTGTCCTCGATACCAATGTTTTCGTCGCGGCATTGCGCTCGGAAGGCGGCGCGGCGCGAGAGGTTGTGCGCCGTATTCTGCAAGGACACTACCGGCCTCTGTTCGGCAATGCCTTGTGGCTTGAGTATCAGGACCTGCTGGGTCGCGACGTATGGGCGAATGAAACGACAGCCGCCGAGCGGCTCCAGGTTCTTTCTGCGCTGGCGCAAGCGGGTCGCTGGGTATCGGTGTATTACGGCTGGCGCCCCAACTTGCCAGACGAGGCCGACAACCACTTGATCGAGCTGGCCGTGGCGGGCAACGCCGCCGCGATCGTCACACACAACCGGCGCGACGTAGCGCGCGGCGAGCTGTTGTGGAAATCGCTGCGCGTACTTACGCCGGCACAATGCCTGGAGAATTTGAAATGAGCACACTGACCATTCGACTGCCCGAAAGCACTGCGGAGCGGCTCAAGTCCTTGGCGCGAGCGCGCGGCATGAGCGTCAATAAACTGATCGAAGAATTGAGCACGCAGGCGCTTGCCAGCTTCGACGCGGAGACTCACTTTCGCGCGCTTGCCGCACAAGGCGATGCGCAGCAGGCGCTGGCCATCCTGGATCGACTCGACGGGCGATAGGAGTACATCGCGGCGTCGGGGTTGCACCACCTACAAAACTGGCAATCGGCTGCACCGCGCCGATACCTGGCGATCCGCCAGTTCTTCCCCAGCGATCCACGTGGAATCGCTCTGGAAACCGGCGGGGAAACCTACCATCCAAACCAAAATCCTGGCGAATGGCTGCTTTCCGAATACGCGGCCTCACACTTTCGACCCACACCGGACCTAGATGTCTGTACATGATTGGCGGCTGGTTCCGGGGCGGAGCGGTCGTGTCGTTTGGTTGGTGAATGGCAGCAGGTCGGCCTTATGTGGAGCTCCACATAAGGCCGATTATGTAGATGCCTCGATTATGTTGAGCCGCGACCGGGATCGTGCGCCAACGGCCAGCCTGGAGCAGAAGGCGCCGATTTGGAGGTCTACATAATCAGAGCGTCCGCAGGAAGTTGATCAACGAGTCGGACGCCC